>JBCCTI010000066.1:0-40365 GCA_039198955.1 Bacteroidota bacterium
GACTTAGTGAGACGTACCGATTTGGAAGAAGAAACGGTGGAGGATGTACTTTCTATCCTGCGCCAGGAATTTGAATAAAATTTTATAAAACGCGAAAAATAACTCATATTTGAGTATGGTAGAAGAAAAAACGATGAGGCTTAGCCAAGTTGCCCGGAAATTCAACGTGGGTCGAAATACCATTGTCGACTTTCTGCGCAAAAAAGGCTTCGACGTAGATCGTAGTCCGAATGCTAAAATTCCGAAAGAGCAGTATGATATGCTGGCCAAGGAGTTTGCCTCATCGGCTATGGATAAAGAAGAAGCATCGGGTATCACCATTGGTAGCCGGGAAGAGAATCAGATCATTGATGCTACCGGAAAACACGTACCTGCTGAAAAGCAAGACGAGGAAGAACTGTTCATTAGAAAGTTAGCGGCGGAGAAAGCCTCCCGGGAAGAAAAGCAAACAACTGAGGAGACCCCAACTTCCGAAAACCCGCCCTCAGAAGGGGTAAAGGAAAAAGAAGCGACCAGCGAAGCGGTGGGTGCCCCTAAACTTCAGGGGTTAAACGTAGTTGGAAAAATTGATCTTGACGAAGTTAAAAAGAAAAAGCCAAAACCGACCCCGAAAAAAGAAAAGAAGAAGGAAGCACCTCCTAAGGTAGAGACCAGAAAAGAGGACCCTGATCCAGTGGAAGAAGCATCGGTTACTGACACTCCTGAATCTGATACCCCAGAAACTAAAGCTGAGGAAGAATCTTCGAAAGAAGAGGGAGAAGTGAAAACAGAAGCCCCGCAGGAAGCCGCTAAATCAAAAGAAGAGACCCCGCAAGCTGGGGAAGAGAAAAGTACTGCTGCCGAAGACGAAGAAAAGAAACCCGAGCTAATCAAGGCCAAGGCAGATAAGCTGCAAGGGCTAAATGTATTAGGTAAAATTGAGCTCCCGACTGAGCCCAAGAAAAAAGATAAAGCCACTCCAGTAGCTTCGTCGGATGAGCGCAAGAAAAAGCGTAAACGTCGACGGCGTATCCGGGATGAGGGAAGTTCTCAGCAAGGCGGTGGCGGTCGTCAGGATAATCGTAGAGGTGGCAACAAGCGAGGCGGTGGCAAGAAGAAAGAGGAGATCTCCGATAAGGAAGTACAGGAGCAAATTAAGGAAACCTTAGCCCGCCTGAGTGGTGGCAATAAGAAACGGGGTAAAGCCCGTCAGGAGCGTCGTCGTGATGCCCGGAAAGAGCGGGAAGAACAGGCAATGCAGGAAGCCCAAGAGCAACAGGTTTTAAAAGTAACCGAATTTATCTCAGCCAACGATTTAGCATCGCTAATGAACGTGAGCGTCAACGAGGTAATTTCTACTTGTATGTCGCTCGGCATGTTTGTGTCTATCAACCAGCGGCTAGACGCGGAAACTATTACTGTTATCTCTGATGAATTTGGTTTCGAGGTAGAGTTTGTGGATGCCAAAGAGGAAATAGCTGTTGAGGTGGAGGAAGATAGTGAAGAAGATCTAGAAGACCGGGCACCTATCGTTACCATCATGGGGCATGTCGACCATGGTAAAACATCTTTGCTCGACTACATCCGAAGTTCTAAAGTAACTGAGGGTGAAGCGGGGGGAATTACCCAGCACATTGGAGCGTATGATGTAACTACCGAAAGCGGTAAGCGCATTGCCTTTCTGGATACTCCCGGTCACGAAGCTTTTACCGCGATGCGGGCTCGAGGTGCTCAGGTAACCGACGTAGTAATTATTGTGGTAGCGGCCGATGATGCCGTGATGCCCCAAACGAAGGAAGCGATTAATCACGCCCAGGTAGCGGGTGTACCCATCGTTATTGCCATCAATAAGATTGACCGCCCGAACGCTAACGCTGATAAAATTCGGGAGGAACTGTCGGGTATCAACATTCTAGTGGAAGAATGGGGAGGTAAGTATCAAAGCCAAGAAATCTCGGCCAAGACTGGTCAGGGTGTAGAAGAGTTATTAGAGAAAGTACTGCTAGAATCCGAACTCTTAGAACTAAGGGCTAATCCCGACCGATCGGCCGCTGGAACCGTCATCGAGGCAACTCTCGACCGAGGACGAGGTTACGTAACGACCCTACTAGTTGAATCAGGAACACTTAAAATCGGTGACGTGATTTTAGCGGGTTCCCAGTTTGGCAAAGTAAAGGCCATGTTCGACCACCGGGGCAAGCGCATGAAGGAAATCCCTCCTGCTACCCCTGTACAAATGCTCGGCTTAGATGGCGCACCTCAATCAGGTGATAAGTTCAACGTGATGGAAACTGACCGGGAAGCCCGGGAAATCGCCACTAAGCGAGAGCAGATTCAGCGTGAACAGTCACTCCGTACCAAAAAGCATATTACACTGGATGAAATCGGTCGTCGTTTGGCAATTGGCTCATTCCGCGAACTGAACGTAATCGTGAAAGGTGACGTAGATGGGTCGGTGGAGGCCTTATCCGACTCATTACTGAAACTCTCTACGGAAGAAGTTCAGGTCAATATTATTCATAAGGCAGTAGGGCAAATTTCCGAATCAGATGTATTGTTAGCTTCAGCTTCCGATGCCATCATTGTCGGTTTCCAGGTACGGCCTTCCAATAGTGCCCGAAACTTGGCGGAAAAAGAAGAAATTGAGATTCGGCTGTATTCCATCATCTACGATGCTATCAACGAGATAAAAGATGCAATGGAAGGTATGCTAGCTCCTACCGTCGAGGAGGTAATCACCGGTAATATAGAAGTACGGCAAATCTTCAAAATATCCCGAGTGGGTACGGTAGCGGGTTGCTACGTCACCGACGGCGTAGTGAAGCGTAACAATCAGATTCGCCTCGTTCGCGATGGTATTGTAGCCTACACCGGAGAAATCAATCAATTGAAGCGCGAAAAAGATGATGTTGCCGAAGTACGGGCTGGTTTTGAGTGCGGTATCAGCATCAAGAACTTCAACGATATCAAGGTAGGCGACGTAATTGAAGGCTTTGAGGAGAAAGAAGTGAAACGCTCACTATAAAGATTCTGTTTCTAGAAAATAAAAAAGCTCCTGTTATGGAGCTTTTTTGCTTTATGAAAGTTCTGTTTTACTGTATCATCATTACTGCCTTACTAACATTTTTCGGTTTATACCGTCCGTGGTACGCCGTTTGGTGGTCACCTGTAGCCAATCGTAAAAAAGTACTGCAAGTGTACGGTACACTACTAATTTTATTAGTAGTGATATACCTTCTGATCCAAAGATTTTAAATTCCCTCTGCCTCTACTGCTTGTACTTCGGGAAGCATAGTCTTCAGTAAATTCTCGATACCTGCTTTAAGCGTAATGGTAGAAGACGGACAACCACTGCATGAACCTTGTAGCAAGACCTTCACCGTACCTTCTCTGAATGAGTGAAAGCTAATCGCTCCACCATCTTGTTCTACCGCCGGGCGAATATATTCATCCAGAATACTTTTAATTTTGATCACAGTTTCATCATCCTCTGCGCCATCGTCCTCAATAAAGGCTTCGGGAGCCAGAAGCGGTTTGCCAGCTTCTAAGTACTGCTTAATGTGCTGCTTAATGGGCACTTGTATCTCCGCCCATTCTACTGCTTCATCTTTGGTTACAGTAATGAAGTTACTCATGTAAAATACTCGGGCTACGTGCTCTATCTCAAACAGCTCTTTTGCCAGGGGAGCGTGCTGAGCACTTTCTGCATCGGGAAAATCGTAGCTTTCTCCCTCAGGCACTAGCATAAAGTTAGTGACAAACTTAAGGGAATTAGGGTTGGGGTTTGACTCTAGGTAAATATGCACATTACGAGATTGTGCCTGCACAGTATTCATGACAAAGGTATTTAGGTAACAGAAACTTATTTAGTAACGTAAAGATTTCAGTTAAGTTCACTCCATAGGGCAGTTCGGTACGCTTCTAAACGTAGTGGGTAACGATAGTGAACTAAATACCTCCACCGATTGTATAATAGGCTCATTTGTTACATAATGAATATAATGTAACAAATTGATTATTAGATATTTATATTATTTCTATTCTGAAACTTAGCGGGTAAACCTTCCTGTAAACCATACAGAAGCACCGTTTTGGTTTTTGATGTAAAAAACCCACCTTTGTGGTTTCGTCTTCGGAGGTACTGTTCATCAGATTTCTGATCTAGTGAACTACCTGAATTGATAGAATGCAAGATATTAACGCGCTTAAAGAATTACTACGTTCACCTCAGAAGGTAGTTATCATTCCCCATCAAAAC
This sequence comes from Bacteroidota bacterium, assembly GCA_039198955.1. Taxonomy (GTDB): domain Bacteria; phylum Bacteroidota; class Bacteroidia; order Cytophagales; family Cyclobacteriaceae; genus Tunicatimonas. Next base: position 4,238 of record JBCCTI010000066.1, read on the forward strand.
CCTGATGCTGATGCATTAGGTTCAGCATTGGGATTGGCTCTGTACCTGAACAAGCAACAACATCAGGTACAGGTGATCTCACCTACCGATTATCCTGAGTTTCTGCACTGGATGAAAGGGCACCCCGATGTTCTATTATTTTGTGATAAAGCGCATCGTCCCAGAGTTGATCACTGTCTAGCTGAAGCTGATATCATTATTTGTGTAGACTTCTGCTCGCTCAACCGGATTGATAAAATGGAAGAATCAGTTCGGCACTCAACAGCGACTAAGGTATTAATTGACCACCACCACGGGCGGGAAGAGTTTGCTAGCATTGAGTTCTGGGATACGGAGGCAGCGGCAACCTGCGAAATTATTTATCAAATCATTGACGAATTAGGTGAGCGCAACAAGATTGATCCCGATATGGCTGAGTGCCTCTACGCCGGTATTATGACTGACACAGGTTCGTTCCGTCATCCTAATACTACCCAAAATGTACACCAAGTAGTAGCTGATCTTATTGGCCTGGGCGCCAACGCTTCCAAGGTTAGCAAATTGGTATACGATAATAATTCGGTAGACCGATTGCGCTTTATTGGGTATGCCCTCAACCAAAAGTTAGTAGTGTTAGACGAATATAAAACGGCCTACTTTGCCATTACCGCCGAAGACCTCCGAAACTTCAAGTCCCGGCAGGGCGATACCGAAGGGTTGGTAAACTACGCTTTATCCATTAAAGGCATTACCATGGCGGCTATCATCATTGATCGCAATGAGATCGTCAAACTATCGTTTCGGTCGGTAGGTGATTTTGCCGTAAACGATCTGGCGGCTGAGCATTTTGGCGGAGGTGGACATAAAAACGCAGCAGGCGGAGCATCCAAACTATCGCTAGAAGAGACATTACAAAAGTTTTTAAAGCTGCTTCCGCAGTATAAAGACCAGTTATATCATAATCAATTACCGCAAAAAGCACTAAATGTAACATGAAAATTTCCTTTATCAATACCATATATATCTTCTTAGGCCTTGTATTAGGCTGCTCAGCCTGTACCCAGACTGGAGAAGACGGCTACACTAAAACCGCTTCCGGGCTAAAATTTAAGTACCTCACCGAAGGGGAAGGCACTGAAGCCGATAGTGGTGATTTTATACTAATGTACATGAAGTACTCCAAGGAAGACTCGGTGATGTCCCCACCCCGAGCTTTAGATGCTCCTATTCCAGTACAGTTTGTAAGCAATACCCCTAGTCAAATCTACGAGGCTTTTGGAATGCTGAAAAAGGGGGATAGCGTCCACTTCGAGGTTTCTGCGGAAGAATTATTTGTCAATACATCTCAATCTCCGGTGCCGCCTGGTATTGCCCCGGAAGATCCTATCACCTTTGAGGTTGGAGTAGAAGATGTAATGTCGCCTGAGGATTTTCAGGCCTACCAGATGGAACAGATGCGGAAGCAGCAGGAAGAAATGCTCGCCCAGCAAGCCGAGCAGTTTAAAACCGATAGCGTAGTTATCAACGAATATTTAACCGAAAATAATATTGAGGCTGAAACTACTGACTCTGGTTTACGCTACGTAATTACCGAAGAAGGTAGCGGAGTACAGCCTTCAGCGGGGGACTCGGTATTTGTACATTATCGGGGAACACTGTTGGATGGCACTCCATTTGATTCCTCCTACGACCGAGGCAGCCCATACGGCTTTCCTCTGGGACAAAGAGCGGTAATCCAAGGCTGGGATGAAGGAATTGCTTTACTCAATAAAGGAGCCAAAGCAACTCTTTTCGTACCATCGCCTCTGGCTTACGGCCCACGAGGTAATCCCCCGATTCCCCCCAATACTGTTCTCCTCTTTGACGTAGAATTGGTGGATGTAAAGCAATAATTAGCGAACATAAGCGGTTTCAAGAGTATGAAGAAGCTACTGATATGGTGCCTGATTGGGGTAACAGTTGGGTTCTGGAGCTGCGCTGACGATGCTGATGAAGGCAATAGTCAGGCTGAACAACTACTGCGGGAGCAGCAACAAACGATTGAAAGTTATCTGGCTGATAACAGCATCAACGCTACCCGCGAGGGCGATATTTACTACGAAGTGCTTACCGAGAATGCCTCAGGTCAAGCTCCGTCAGCGGGAAATATTATTCGTATTTATTACCGAATTGCCCAGTTAGACGGTTCATTAATTGATGAGCACGCGGCCAGTTCTACTAACCTTCCGGTCACTTACGTTTTCGGAACGAATAACCTTATTCTTCCTGCGTTAGACTTTTCTATCGTCAATATGCGGGCTGGCGAGGAGTACGAATTCTACTTACCCACGGCTGCCTCATATTTGGGGTATTCTTTAGCCAATACCATTCCCGAGAATGTAATTGTCCGGGCGAAGGTTCAATTGGTAGATATTATTACCGAGGCTGAACTACGGGCTGAAGAAGATGAGCGCATCAAATCGTACCTGGAAGAAAATGGCTTTTCTGATGCTGATAGTCTACCACAAGGAGTTTACTACTTCCGTAGCCAGGAAGGAGTTGCTGATGCTGCTGAAATAGTCAATGGAAATACAGCACAAGTTCGCTACACAGGTACTTTGCTAGATGGCACCCAGTTCGACAGCAACGTAGGTTCAGGTAATGCGCTTCCTGTCACTATCGGGGCTAATCAGGTAATACCGGGCTTTGAGGCGGGTATCGCTCAAATGAAGGAAGGCGAGAAAGGCACTATCATCATTCCTTCGGCGCAAGCGTATCGGGAAAGCCAATTGGCCTTTCCAGCAGAAATCATTGCAGACTTGTTCAGTCAACGGCTAATTGACTCCCCCATCGGTAGCGAAATCCCACCTTTCTCTATCCTCCGGTTTGATGTTGAGGTAGAAGCGGTAAACTAAGCATGAAACTCTGCTTCGCTACTAACAATGCTCATAAAATTACCGAGGTACAACACCTGTTGGGCGAAGCATTTGAGATCATCAGTTTAGAGGACATTGGCTGCACCGAGGAGTTACCCGAAACCCGAGACACACTAGAAGGAAACGCCCAGCAAAAGGCCGAATTTGTACATCGGCATTATCAAGTTAATTGCTTTGCGGATGATACCGGGCTAGAGATTGAAGCCCTGCTTGGCGAACCTGGCGTTCATTCGGCTCACTACGCCGGACCCCAGCGCAACAGTCAGGATAATATGCGAAAAGTGCTCAACCAGCTTCAGGGTTCTGAACATCGTCAAGCTCAATTTCGCACAGTAATCACACTTATTCTAGATGGGAAGCACTATAATTTTGAAGGAATTGCTCTGGGTGCTATTACTGAGCAGCCCGCTGGGCAGCAGGGGTTTGGCTACGACCCTATTTTTATTCCCAAAGGTTACAAACAAAGCTTTGCCGAAATGTCTTTAGAAGCAAAGAACCAGATAAGTCACCGCAGCCGAGCGGTGCAAAAGCTGGTAGATTTTCTTAAGAAGCACTAACCAACTATGACGACTGATCCTTACGTGATAGGAATTACTGGGGGTAGCGGTTCGGGCAAAACCCAGTTTGTAAAGTGGGTGTACCAGCTCTTAGGCGAAGAACACTGCTGTCTGATTTCCCAAGATAACTATTACCGGGATTTTCCGCCCCACGGCCTAGCCGAAAACCGGGTTATCAACTTTGACGAGCCTTCGGTAATAGAAGACGAAGCGTTTGCCCAAGATTTAAGCCAGCTCAAACAAGGTAAAAAAATTCAGCGAAGAGAGTATACGTTTAACAATCCGGCTATCACCCCCCGAATGCTGGAATTTAAACCAACCAATATCATTCTGGTAGAAGGCATCTTCGTTTTTCATTTTCCATCGGTAGCTAACCAACTTGACCTAAAAGTCTTTATAGAAACCAAAGAGCATCTTAAACTTCAGCGTCGTATTGTTCGCGATACACAGGAACGTGGTTACCCCCTGGAAGATATTCTTTACATGTACCGCCATCACGTTGCTCCGGCCTACGAACAGTACATTGAACCCCACAAGCACGAAGCTGACCTGATTTTTCCCAACAATCGGGAATATGATCCTGATGAATGCCCCGAAGCAGCTAATGTTCTAGTCGCTTACCTTAAAACCAAGTTATTGTGAGCCAGCGATTTGCCGTAATTGGTCTGGGGCAACTCGGCAATTCCATTGCGCTTACTTTAGCCGAGCAAGGGGCCCAGGTCATTGCCATTGACCAGGATATAACGTATGTTGAGCGAATAAAAGACCAGGTAGCCCACGCTGTTGCTCTAGACTCACGGGATGCTGAAGCCCTAAAAGCTCAGGAAATTGACCGGATAGACGCTGCCGTAGTCGCCATTGGCGAAGATTTTGAGGCACTGCTAATGACTACGGTTGCGCTCCAGGAGTTGGGTGTGAAGCGGATTATCGCCCGGGCTTCTAGTGACCAACAGCACGCTATTTTGAATATGCTGGGTATTGATGAGATTCTTTCCCCGGAAAAGAAAGTGGGCGAGTCCGTTGCCAAAATGCTGTTGCAACCTAGCATCAAAGCGTTTTTATCCCTGTCGGAAGAATACGAGATCACGGAGATCGAAGCTCCCCCCCAATTAATTGGCAAGACCCTGGTGCAAATCAACCTCCGAAGAAAGTTTAACCTTAACCTCATCACTATCAAGCGCAATGTACAGTCCGATAAGTCTATTCACTTAGTAGGTGTACCCAGTTCCGATACCGAAATCAAAGAGCATGATATATTACTGATTATGGGACTCCAGCAAGATATTCAGCATTTTATTGAATGCTATCGATAGAACTGATAGTATTATGGTGCTGCGGTGTTATAGTGTTTTAGTTGCTAAGTAATTGTATACAGGCATTTGTGCGCTCGGTGTTCAAGTGTTCATGAATAATTTGAACACCTGAACATCATTCCATGACGGCCTAAACACCTGAACACACAAACACTAACGCACCATAACACTCTAACACCAAAGCTCCATGCACCATCCCTGGCTTACCACGGCTCAACGTCTTCAGTCAATTGCCCAGGCAGGACTCACCTACTGCCAGAACGACTACGACCGCGAACGCTACGAAGAACTAATGCGGATCAGTGCCCAGATTGTGGCAGACTACTCCGACGCCCCCTTTGAGAAAGTTCTGAATTTATATAGAAAAGAAGAGGGCTATCTCACTCCTAAAGTCGATATTCGGGGAGTGGTTTTTCGGGATGATAAGCTGTTGATGGTGCAGGAGAAGATTGACCAAGGTTGGACTGTACCCGGAGGATGGGCTGACGTAGGTTACTCTCCTTCCGAAATTGTGGTAAAAGAAGTACAAGAAGAAGCTGGAATTACCGTAGCTCCCGAACGATTACTAGCCGTGCTAGATAAAAAATGTTATAACCATCCACCCACGCCGTTTTACACCTACAAAATCTTTATTTTATGCCGACACCTGGCGGGGGAAATAACGGCGGGTATGGAAACCATGAACGTTGGCTTTTTCGGAAAAGGTGAATTACCACCGCTTTCCGTAGAGCGACTCACGGTCGAGCAAGCCGAGATGCTGTTTGGTTTTCACCACAACCTAGCGAAAGCCGTGCTTTTTGATTAGCTTCACCTTCTCAGTTTTGCCAGATACGTGACTTATTCGTTATTTTTGGCAACCTTGGTGTTTTTATCAAGTTAAGGTAGTAGGATAAGCGCAGATATTTTTTCTAATTCCAGATTGTGCATCGTGTACGCTTACACCATCAATTTGATTTCTTTTATTATTTACCAACCCCAGAACTTATCTGGGATCAATTTTCAATTCTAAACTGATACCCTAAAAACACAGAATTATGGAGAACCGAATGCTTGACAAAGTGTACATGCTAGGCCAAAGTGTCTGGCTTGACAACCTAAGCCGTCAGATACTAAACAATGGCGAGTTAGAAAAGCTCATTACCGAGAAGGGGGTACGCGGGCTGACTTCCAACCCTGCTATTTTTCAGAAAGCCATCAGCGGTAGTGATGCTTACGACGAAGCCATTGAAAAACTCGCCAACGAAGGACTAGAACGCATCAAGATTTACGAAAGCATGGCGATTGAAGATATTCAACGCGCTGCTGACCTATTCCGCCCGGTCTACGATGCTTCCAATGGCGAAGACGGCTGCGTAAGTCTAGAGGTTCAACCCTCATTAGTATACGACACTCAGGGAACCATTGACGAAGCCCGTTACCTATGGAAAGCGGTGAACCGACCCAACGTAATGATTAAGGTGCCAGGCACTAAGGAAGGCCTACCTGCCATCACTCAACTGTTAAGCGAAGGAATCAATATCAATGTCACCTTGCTCTTTAGCGTAGATCGTTATCGAGCCGTAACCGAAGCCTACCTAGAAGGCCTGGAACAGCGCGTAGCCCAGGGGGAGTCTATCCGCAATGTAGTTTCAGTGGCTAGTTTCTTCCTGAGCCGTATTGACGTGATGGTTGACCCCATGCTAAAGGATATTATGGAAAATAAACCCGACCATGCCGAACAAGCGAAATCGGTACTGGGTGAAACAGCGGTAGCTAATGCCAAGCAGGCCTATAAGGTTTTTGAAGATGCCTTTTCTAGCGAACGTTTCCAGAAACTAGCTGCCCAGGGTGGCCGAAAACAGCGCGTATTGTGGGCCAGTACGGGTAATAAAAATCCTGACTACGAAGAGCTACGTTACGTGCATCCTCTGATTGGTCCTGATACCGTAAATACCATGCCCGGAGACACACTAGACATACTGCTGGAAAAAGGAGAAGAACCTACCAACCAGATAGGCGAGGATATGGATCAGGCTGATAAAGTAATGGCGACTCTGGAAGAGTTGGGCATTGATATGGATAAAGTTACCGACGACCTGGAAAAGGAAGGTGTTGCCAAATTTGAAAAGCCCTTTGCCCAGTTGTTAGACACTATCGAAGAACAACGAAAGGCGCACGCTTAAGTATACTACCCATTTGCACGCAAAAGAACTGTCAGGGCAAACCTATCTGTTATATACTCAATTCATTTTAGCTCAATAGAGATAGGTATCCAGGATCAACGTCAGTTATTATGATCTTTTGGTTTTACTAATTGCCAGTTAGTGCCAATAACTGTTGTTCCTTTCGCATAGCGCGAATAATGAGAATTGTCCAGCCTGTGATGATTCCTGCCGTGAGCAGACTGAATAAACCTGCTACAACGTAGACTCGAATAGGTACAGGAGGGTACATGGGTTCGGGTGGATTAGGAAAAAGTAGTTGCATCTCGTCGGCTGCGGTTGCTATGCGAGAGAGATCAATCGCTCGACTCCAGGTTTGACCATCGTGTGAGGTTATCAGTAGCTGTATCCCAGTAATGTTAGCATTAGCTACTTCCTCACTAACCGTGAGTGAAGCTAGGTTCGCTGCCCCACCAAAGGGAATACCGAGTGTATCACCGACCGAAGCATAAAAATGTAAATAGAGTGAGTCGTAGTTAGCGATTCCTTCTGTTCCAAAACGAGCTATCAGCTTGGTGGTTTCTTCCTCCAATGTACAAGGGTAAGTACACTCCAATTCTATCGGCCATGCACCCAGTTGGGTTGAGTCAACTGGAGCAGAGTGCCCTTCAGGGTGCCCACTCCATATACGAAAGCCGTCGGTAACGGTAGCCACCCCCGTGCTAATCAGGTAGAACAGGATAATGCCCGCCGAGATCAGTGCTCCTCGGCCTACTCCCCAACTCTGGGTAGAGAAGCCCGCCAAGGCGGCTGGAACCTTAACCTTGCGTGTAGGTTGAGAGCGTTTCTTGCTAGACTGTTGCCGTTTGATCTGACCTTCTAGCTTTTTGGTATGGCGTAAGTACCATAAGTAAGTTCCGGCGAGAATACTGATGCTAAGTACCAGCCCGAAAACGAACCACAGTATCTTCACTGCCAGCCCCCCGAAGGTACCGAAGTGCAGTGGGTCGACCACATTGTTAATCAACTGTAATAGGGGTAAGTCACCCGCCCGTTGGATATGAACCACCTCGCCGGTAAACGGATGAGCGTATACCTTATTCGTACGGTCGCGGGTAAGAGGGTTACTATCCTGCCCATCCATTTCCACGTAGCCATTAGGCTGTCTGGGCATCCAGATTCCCTCTACCCGAAAACCAGGAAAGGCTAGCTCTGCATTGCGAACGTAGGTATCCAACGACAAAAACGTAGGGGTGTCGCCTAGTTGGCAAACTTCAGATTCGGAAATACTTTTCGGTTTCTCAAATCTGAGGATTTCAGCATTACCCGATTCATAAATCATTTTCTCTGTAAAGTACCAAACTCCCGTTAGGGCGATAAGCAAAGCAAAAAGCAGGGACCAAATACCCGCCATCCGATGAGCGTCAGCGAATAGGACACGAAGTCCCTTATCACGCCGAAGCCTAAAGAGGTTTTTCAACCACTTCTTATAGAATAGAAATCCCGTAAGCACCGAGAAGAGCAGGAAAAAGGCAAAGGTAGTTACCACATACACTCCGCGTGATCCATCGAAAAAGTTATTGTGGTAACTACGGAAAAACCGCTGTACATCCAGAAAAGGATTGTATCCCTGGATCACGCCAGTGTAGGGGTTGAAATGCACCTTGAGCGTTTCACCGTTGGAAGTAGTCACCATCGCCGCCGCGGCAAAGTAATCTCCCACCTCGGTGAAAGAGTTTTTTTGTTCCATCAAACCAAAACTCTTGGCATCCGGAAATTCCTTCCGCAGATTTTGGTACATGGCTTCCCAGGCAATAGGTTGGTCCTGAGCCTCAACCCGTACCGCCGGATCAAGTAGCCAATCAATCTCATTGGAAAGGGTAGCAAAAGTACCCGAAAAACAAATCACGAATAGTAACAGACCGATGTTTAAGCCCAGCCAACCATGAATTTTGAACAGCGACTTATTAGAAAAGAGCTTCATTGGTAATTTAGTTAGAAAAAATAATAGTACTAATTTTACGAAAAACAATCACCTGTCAAGGTTACGTAAAAGCTGGATTCTCGGCCTTCCCCAAATTATCAAGAGAACGCCAATAGTCTATACAGTAATAAATGCTAATTGCCCGCCATTCATTCCAAAAAAGATACTAAAATTTTGCTACACAGGGGAAATTTACGCAACTAGGATAGCAGATTTGTTTCTTTAACTATCCTGAGTACTACTTTGCTTACCAGTTTCTGGATGATGATCTGGCTACCCGGTATGAAAAAGAGCAGCAGGCTTTCCAGCTACTTACGTTATTTATCGGTATCGCCATCTTTATCAGTTGTCTGGAGTTGTACGGACTGATTAGCTTTATCACCGTGCAACGAACTAAGGAAATGGGCATTCGCAAAGTAATGGGGGCTACGGTCTCTCACGTCGTCTGCCTGTTTACTAAGGATTCAGTGTTGTTGGTGGGGATTGCCTTTGTGGTAGCCGCCCCGCTGGGTTATTACTTTATGCAGCAGTAGCTGGCCAGTTTTACCTACAAAATTGACCTCGCTTGGTGGATTTCGGTATTACCGCACTGGTTGGTCTGCTGATTACCTCACACGATGGTAAAAGCTGCTATCAGCAATCCGGTAGATGCACTACGAGGTGAGTGAAAGACGTGAATAGGTTCATGCTCACTATCAGCTTTCCATTCGTAGCAAAATTGCACTAACTTTGGTGTGTACTGAGAAACTGCGCCGTATGGCTAACACCTCTGTTGAATATATTTTCGGATGTCCCTCGTCCCACTACGATCTTGCGTTTGAACCCTGCTTGTACAATCAGGAAGCCTTTTTACGGCTGAAAGACTATTCGTTACAGTCGTTCTACGCAATTAATCGCCAGCAGAAACGCGCTGAAGCCCGCGTTCACTTTACAACAAGAAAGCAAGTAGACAGCGTAATTCGCGCGATTAGCTTACCCGAACTACCCTTTGGTTCATTAGAGTACGGTGCGCACATCACATCTGAGCAGCTATCTGACCTTCTGAATTTTGTATATGAGAACTTAACAAAAGACAAGGTGACTTCTCTGGAAATTCGGGATTGTGCCCCGGTTTACCGATGTGATACAGCGGACTTACTTCCGCAGCTACTACAAAGCCAAGGGTTTACGGTGAAGGAGCAGAAGGTGAATCATCATATTCCGGTTGACGCTAAGCCGTTTTTAGAAAAGATTCACGCAATGCAGAAACGACGATTGAGAAAGTGCGTTCGGGCGGGCTTTACCTTCCGAGCTGAACCACTTACCAAACTTGTTTCTGTATATAAATTTATTCAGCAATGTCGGGCGGAGCGGGGGTGGAGTCTTTCTTTATCTCTTGAGCAGTTGGCTGGCTTGGTAGAAAAATTTCCTGAGCGATATCACTTATTTTCGGTGGTCGATCAAAATCAACGTATGGCGGCAGCTACCGTTGTGGTGCAAGTTAATAAAAATATTCTTTATAATTTTTACCCGGCTTCACCCATTCGTTACAGTTCGTTCAGTCCGCTGGTTTATTTAATTTATCAATTATATGATTTTGCCTCTCATCGGCAGTTCCGATATATTGACTTGGGTATTTCCACCACCGAATCTTTAAAAAACTTTAAAAGCCGGATGGGCGGAGTGCTTTCTTACAAAAAAACGTATCTTCTGCAATGGTAAACCAGCCCCTGGTATCGGTCATTGCTCTGTGTTACAATCACGCTCGGTTTCTGGAGAAAGCCCTCCGTTCGGTATTTATCCAGACCTACCCGGCTATTGAATTAATTCTAATTGATGACGCCAGTACCGATACTAGCGTTGCCCTAGCCCAGTCATTCTTACAAGAATATCGGGTTGCGTTTCCGGTAAAAACCTGCTTTCTGACCGAAAATCGGGGTAATTGCGCTGCCTTTAATCAGGGGCTAGCCTTAGCAACGGGTAAGTATGTGATTGATTTCGCTACTGACGATATCATGCTACCCCAGCGTATTGCCCAGCAAGTAGCCTACTTCGAGAGCCTGCCCAATGAATACGGAGTGGTATTCTCCGAGGCTGAGTACGTAGATGAACACGGAAAGCATCTGTGGTTTCACCATCGCGAGAATCTCAAACATATTCATCCTATCCCTACTGGAGATGTATACGCTGAAGTGCTGGCGCGCTATTATATTTCTCCGCCTACGATGATGATTAAGAAGAAAGTGCTGGACGAACTCAGAGGCTACGACGAACAACTCGCCTACGAAGACTTTGACTTTTGGGTGCGCTCTGCCCGCAACTGGAAGTACGCTTACCTAAACGAATGTACCACCCAGATACGTAAACACGATAGCTCACTATCGACCCTTCAGTATCGTCCTGGCGACCGACAGTTGCACTCGACTTATTTGGTTTGCCAAAAAGCGGCTAAACTAAATCAGACTAAACGAGAAGAACAAGCACTAATTACCCGACTAAAATATGAAACCAGGCAAGCCCTAGTATCGGGTAATCTGACGGAAGCGAAACAGATGATACAATTACTACGTCAGCTAAAATCTGCTACTGGAGTTTATCTGGGATTATTGTTATTGGCTAAGTTCGGTTTTCCTTTTCGTTGGGGAAAGCAAGTTTTCCTATACTTTCAGTTACGTTGAGAAAATTGCTTTGAAGAAAAAGATGCTTCTTACTGCCCGGCGATTAACTGAGCTAAAACAGCCCGGAGCGCAGTACGTGATACGTTGTCCAGGAAGAAATAGATCGGTAGAAGGTCATCGGATTTGTGACACTGGTTTTTTCTCTCATTATCTTCGGGCATTGTTCGGTATTCGTCTGGCGGTTAGGTATCGTGTTCCGTACTCCGTTGATTATGGTCATGTTCCCCATGTATACAGCGATACTGAAACTTTTCCTCAGGAACCTAATTTTTGGAACTATTATTTTCAGCCATCAGGTGTTGTGTCATCTAGTCCGGTAAAAGAGATAATCAGCCGAGCGTATGAGACCCATCCGGTACGGATATGGAAACATGGTTTTATAATGGAAATGAACCAGTTAGCTCAACAGCACCTCTTCTTTCGCCCCGAAGTAGAAAAAGAAGTCATGAGCCGACAAGGGGAATTCGCACAGGAACAGGTTCTGGGAGTACACATTCGGCGTACGGATCACTGGGAAGAAATTGAGCCCATTTCCCTGAATGCGTTTAAGCAAGCTATTCGGAGAAACCTTCGATACTGTAGCAAAGTATTTATCGCCACGGATGACCAACTCACATTAGATGAAATTCGGGAAGAGTTTGGTGAGCGAGTATTATTTAACGAAGTTCATCGTTCTCATAATTATGAGGCAGTCCATGCTTTTCCTTCTAGCGAGGGCTTTCAGTTGGGTTTGGAAGCACTTACCGATGCGTATTCCCTTTCGTTTTGTAGCAAGCTAATTTTGGTTCATTCTAACCTGTCTTACGCTGCTCGCATACTTAATCCTACTGCGCCCTACTTATTGCTCGAGACTAGAAAACATGCACTAAGTCGTTGGAAAACGCTGGGAGCGTATTATCTTGATCTAGTCACTACCCGGCTTCCGAGCAATGATTCAAATTAAACCCGATCTACCCCAACTTGCTGGTCTTCCTGAGGCCTTGCATAATGCTGCAGTAGAAGGGATTGAGTTTACTGGGGTACATACCCTTGTTCGCTTACAGGATTACGTAACTCAAACCACATACTACCATACTTTGCCTACTGGTCATGCCGCCCAGTTTCCGGTGACTTTCTCATCTGACGGTGAGGAAAAGTACCATTCAGTCGCCGCCGAAGTATGGATGGCAGCTCCCCTTATCAATAGTGTACTCCACGAATTGACAATCTACCCTCCTATAGAAAAAACCCAGCTACACTCCTGTTCAAAGGTGATAATTCTCAATTGTTTGGATGATTGCTACGGTCATTGTTTGTATAAACTATTCAATGCCCAGCAGCACTTAGACAATAATTCTGATTTTGGCTTGGTGATAATTGTTCCCCGTCTATTGAAATGGTTAGTACCCTCGGGGGTTGCCGAAATATGGAGTGTCGATGCCCCCTTGAACCAGCTAAGTAGTTGGGTTAAATCCTTAGATGATGTTATCAAAAAAGAGCTATCCCGCTTTCAGCAAGCTTACCTTAGTCTGGCTATTATGGAGCTCGATTTATCTACTATCGATATTAGGCGGTTTGTTGAAATAGAACCTCTCCAGCTAAACAACGGAAAGAAGACTCCTAAACAGGTTACCTTTATCTGCCGCGAGGACCGTTTCTGGTTGTCTACCAAACTAGACCAGCTACTCTATCTGCTCTCAAGAAAATTTCGTTGGGAGCGATTTTTTAAATCATACTTTGTACGAAAACAAAATCATAAGTTCGATCGAGTAGCTCACTGGCTAACTAAGCGAGATGCTTCTATCACCTGTACGGCAGTTGGTTTAGGCACTTGGGGATCTCTAGGAGAGCTGATAAAAGACCAACGAGTAGAGAAGATTACATCTGAGGAGATAGAGCGTCAGTGGTGCCAACTATACGCCAGAAGTCATGTGGTAGTTGGTGTACACGGTTCTAATATGTTGTTGCCTACTGCTTTTGCTGCCGGATTTATCAACCTGTTGCCTAATTTTAAAGAGCCGCACCGGGGTGAGGATGTGTTTCCCCGCTCAGGAAAATCTGAATCTGAACTAGAGCGGTTTCTTCCCACGGAAACTTCATCTAGCACAGTAGCTAAGCATACCTGGGAGGTGATTCACTCAGTATCTACTTATGAAATCTACTGACTTAAGTATACTACTGACTCTCTTCTTTTTCTTGATTATTCTCACTGTATGGTTCTGCTCTAACTAACTTCTCTTCCTCAGCTTTACTTAGTCGTAAGTCGCGGACTACTCGGCGGTACGTAGGGCGATACAAAGAAAATACAACTAGCACAATCGCGTATACTCCGGCAAATAACTGCTCGCCCGTGAGGTACAAGCCAAGTGCGGCCAGCCCATTGCTCACCATTAATATAGTGTGTAAGCTCCGGCTTCTTTGGTAAAAAAAGCGTAGCTTTTTCTGGAACGGCCAATCCGTATCTAACTGCTGCAATGCCTGACGGTACCAGTATAATGCGTAAGCGACGCAGAGTACTGTGCCCAAAATGAAAGTGATATGTATCCAAGAAAACTGCACGGTAGGAAGTAGGCCTCCCTTAGCTTCGTAGTGAAGATAGGCATAACAAAAGCCTACCAATGGTACCGCAATTAGTAGATAAAAAGTGATGTTCAATTTATGAAAATACTCGTAGGCACTTTGAAGGTATTTCTTATCGGAAACTGACATAAGAATTGGGCAATAATTTGTACGAAAGTACGCATTCCTCTTTCAAATGACGTATATTCGTGTGCATCATTTGCATTTATCCTGACAGTTGCTATTCTAAGATAAACCTCACTTTATTATGCGGTATGTGCGTCCAGCACTTTGGCTGATAGTATGGCTCATATGTTGGATAAGTGGTTGTAGCACCACTATCACTGGTCAGGGCGAGCATGTATCGGTTGAGCAATTTGATTCACTGCGTAGCGTATACTATCAGCTCAATGATAGTCTAAACCGAGCCTGGGGTTCTTTAAAAGAAAGTGACACACAAAAACTAGAGTACTTAGACCAGCTTCTGGGAGAATTTGACGATCAGAACCTCATAGACGGCGATACTTTAATATTGCTCCAGCAAATGGTGCAGCAGCTTCGTGAAATTGGTTTTGATTCAGTGACGATTGCCAATACCCGTCAGGTTTTCCAATACGATAGTCTTACGTTGCAGGTTAGCGACTCACTACTAATCATCACCAATCGAGTTACTAGGGCCGAACTTTCTCCCAAACTGCTTTATCTAACCGATAAAATTATTAGTGAAAATAGTAGTACGACGCTCTACCGACTGCATTACGATAATATAAGTCAGAACTTTAACCAGTTCATTGAACAACACAAAGAGCTTATGTCATCGCTGGATAGTACCGGGCGTCCGGTGTTTAAGCGTCCTATGTTCAAGCTAGTGAGCGATCCGCCTAATCAGGGAAAGCCTGAGTAACTATGGAGATTAAGCAATCGGAGTTTGTGAAGAGCAGCGCAGAGCTTAATCAGTGCCCCGCGGGTAACCTCCCCGAATTTGCGTTTATCGGACGATCTAACGTAGGAAAGTCCTCGCTGATTAATATGCTCACGGGGCGAAAAAAGTTAGCTAAAATCTCCAATACCCCTGGTAAAACCCAAACGATCAATCATTTTCTAATCAATGGGCAGTGGCATCTGGTCGATTTACCGGGCTACGGCTACGCCAAAGTGAGCAAAACCCTCCGCGATGATTGGGGACGGATGATCGAAAACTATTTGCTTAACCGACCTCAGCTAGTTAATTTATTCGTACTGATCGACTCCCGTATTCCACCCCAAAAAATTGACTTGACTTTCATTGACTGGCTGGGACAGCACGGCATTCCGTTCGCTATCATCTTTACCAAAGCGGATAAACAAAACGAAAAAAAGACCCGGAAATCCATCCGAGCTTTTCAGGAGGCTATGCGAGAGACCTGGGAGGAACTACCCCCTATGCTAGTAAGTTCATCCGTCACTAAAACTGGGCGGGAAGAAATTTTGCAGTACTTAGGTGAGTTATTGGTATTATAGATTGTGTTTTTGTATTCAGGCGTTCACGTGTTTATGAAAGATGTGTAAGTTTGAACATTGTATGGCAACCGCTTGAACACCGTTCCACGGGGGCCGTTCCACAGGGGCTTGAACACTTAAACACAAAAACACTTTAACATCTATTTATTTTATGGATTTAAGCGAAATTGCATCGATTGCTGGTAAAGGAGGGTTATTTCATGTACTAAAACCTTCCCGCAGTGGAATGATTGTAGAAACTCTGGACGATCAGAAGAAGAAAATGATGGTCAATATGAACCAGCGGGTCTCCGTACTCAAGGAAGTGTCGATCTACACTACCGACGCCGAAGGCTCTGTTCCCTTGGCAGATGTCTTCCAAAAAATATATCAGGAGTTTGGCGACGACCCAGGGGTAGATACCTCCGATGCGGAAGAACTAAAAGCTTTTCTCAAGCATATAGTACCTGAGTATGACGAGAGCCGGGTATATGTATCAGACATGAAGAAGTTGGTCAACTGGTACGGTATACTGCTAACCCATGCCCCAGAAGCGATTCAACCAGCCAAAGAGGAAGAAAAAGAAGAGAAAAAACAAGAAGAATCTGAGCCAACCGAAGGGAATGATTAATGAGTGATGACTAATAAGCGAACAGTAGGTATTATTCATCAGCGGCCGCCGCGCCCACCGCGTGGCGCAGTCATTATTCATTAATCATTATTAGGTTTATTGCCCTTGCGCTAACGAGTACGCCCGCTCACCATCGATATTGTACAATTGTTCGGTCTTAATAAAATCAAAGTTATTTTCATCCAGTCGGTTTAACAGGCTGATGATCTGCTGGTGCGTAACCGTTTTCCCTTCCTCAGCCACAAAGCGACAGCGCCAGTGGTCGGTGCAAAAGGTTTCGGGTAAGCCATCCGGATACACTTTCACTCCTCGGTTGGTTATTACCCGCAGTGTAAAGTCAGGCCCGCTAATAGCCGATAGCCCATCACCGATTACATCAGGGTTGCGGTTGCTTTCGTTCCAATCAATAAAAACATCTACCCCCACCAAATCTTTCCGATGGTTGGGGTTAGGTGGGGTGCTATAATGCAGCTTCTTTCCGGTTACCTGATGGTAGTCGGCAGGAGTAAGTCGCTTGGGCTGTTTATCAAGATTACCTACAATTGCTTCAGCAAAAGCCTGGGTTCCTACCAGCGATTTGCTTAACCCAATCCGATAAATATCGGCAGTGTGCACTCCAGATTCTAGAGTATACAACCAAGCATTGTTGATGCGGGTAGCCACCTCAGGTTGTCCAATGTGTACCAGCATCATGATTGCAGCATTGATGAGTCCCGATGGGTTGGCTACGTCTTTCCCAGCAATCGTTGGGGCTGAACCGTGGATAGCTTCAAACATGGCGCAACTTTCTCCAATATTCGCGGAACCACCCAAGCCTACCGATCCAGCAATTTGTGCGGCAATATCCGAAATAATATCGCCATATAAATTCAAAGTAACTACCACATCCAGCGTTTCAGGTTTATCAGCCAGGATAGCCGAGCCGATATCAATAATCATGTGTTCTTTTTCGATGTTTGGATATTCCTGACCAATTTCATCGAAAATACGGTGAAAAATACCGTCAGTCAGCTTCATAATATTGTCCTTGGAGAAGCAAGTTACTTTCTTACGGTTATAAGCCTCGGCGTACTCAAAGGCGTAGCGAATGATTTTTTCGCAACCGGGGCGGCTGACCAACTTCAGGCACTGCACTACTTCTTCGGTCTGCTGGTGCTCGATGCCTGCGTATAGGTCTTCCTCGTTTTCCCGTACAATTACCATATCAATAGTATCGTGGCGAGTAGCTACAAATGGACTGTAAGACCGACAGGGACGCACATTAGCGTATAATCCCAGGGTCTTACGGGTAGTTACATTCAGCGATTTAAATCCGCCGCCCTGCGGAGTAGTGATGGGGGCTTTCAGAAAAACTCTAGTACTACGCAGCGAATCCCAGGAGGCAGACTCGATGCCGGAACTTACTCCCCGCTGGTATACCTTTTCCCCAATCTCAATGACCTCCGGGTCGATAGCGGCTCCGGCAGCTTCCAGAATCTTCAAGCTAGCTTCCATAATTTCAGGACCAATTCCATCGCCGTAGGCTACTGTAATCTTTCGTTTCTCTGACATAATATAGGTTTATAAGTAAAAATTATGGGTATTTGCGGACACTAAAATATAGGCAGAATACTTGATCAAAGAAGCTTAACGCAGTTTGCAATCAAGATGTTATACTAAATATTAAGTTTAGCTAAGACCGTATTTTAGGATAGAAAAACATCATCTATTTTAGGTTTTTGAGAATACTACCCCACCTATTATATTTGCGTTGCAAAAGTCCGCATAAACAGTGAACCCTCGAGTACATTTACGGCTGGTTTTGCGGTTGTGGACGTACATTCTTGTTCTAAATAAGGCAGTATGGCAAACTACAAATATATCAGCATTGACGTAAAGGAGGGGATACTAACCCTTACTATTGATCGGGCTGATAAACTAAACGCGTTAGACAAAGCGACCCTAGAGGAGATCGGTGAGGCTTTTCAGGAGATATATGATGATAGTGCAGTGAAGGCAGTCATTATCACAGGAGCAGGAGAGCGGGCATTTGTAGCCGGAGCTGATATCGCCGAAGTCTCAGAACTCAATGAAGTAAACGGACGGAAGTTTGCTGAAGTAGGGCAAGAAGTATTCGCCTCGATCGAGAAGTGTGATAAGCCAGTAGTAGCGGCTGTTCACGGATTTGCACTGGGTGGGGGCTGTGAGTTGGCAATGGCCTGTCATATACGAATCGCCTCTAAGAGTGCTGTCTTCGGTCAACCCGAAGTAAATCTGGGCCTGATCCCTGGCTTTGGAGGTACCCAGCGGCTACCCAATCTAATTGGGCGGGGACGAGCTTTGGAGTTAATGATGACCGGGGATACTATTTCGGCCGAGCGGGCGTATGAAATTGGGCTGGTCAATCAATTGGTGGAAGACAAAGATGCCCTGGTTGGTTACTGCGAGCGTTTACTGAGAAAAATCACTTCTAAAGCCCCACTTGCAATTAGTATGGTAGTAGATTGTGTAAATGCGGCCTATGAAGCCGAAGAAAATGGCTACCAAACCGAAGCCAATAGCTTTGCGGCCTGCTGCAAATCGCGCGACTTTGTGGAAGGCACTCAAGCCTTCCTAGAGAAACGCGCCCCCCAGTTCACTGGCGAGTAGGAGTCGCTCGGACTTTACCTTGAAGCGGGTACGATACTTGTGGCTTATCTGCAATACCACAGTATGAATCCACTTAAAAAGTTAGCGGGGCAGACTGCCCTTTATGGCATTAGCACAATTCTAGGGAGAGTTCTGAACTATGCCCTCGTTCCGGTTCACACTAGCATATTTCTGGAGTCACAGTACGGAAAGATTAGTGATTTATACGCTTACGTGGCCTTCTTCAATATACTGTACACCTTCGGTATGGAGACGGCCTACTTTCGCTTTGCCTCCCAGAAAAAGTATCGATCCGACCAAACCATTATCTACCGCTCGGCTCTTACTTGGGTATTACTTATTAGCTTCTCAGTTTCCGCTTTATTATTCTGGCAAGCTCCGGCTATTGCCCAATGGCTGGGTTATGCTGAAGATGCTCATATCGTTCGGTGGTTGGCTATCATTATGTTACTAGATGCCTTTGTTGCTATTCCGTTTGCTCAATTGCGTTTAGAAAATAAGGCTCAATGGTTTGTTGTTACTAAGCTATCTAACTTAGGCTTACAGGTAGGGCTTCAGTTGTTTTTTCTCCTATTGCTGCCCCAGTTTATGAACCCTTCGGTTTGGTTTGCCAGTGAAGGAGGGGTAATTAGCGTGAGCTTTGTATTTCTTGCCAACCTAATTGCTAGTTTAGTTACCCCCTTTTTTTTATGGAAACGGTTAGCCAAATTTCGTCCTTCCTGGGATCACCGCTTTATTAGACCAATGCTTATTTATGCCTTTCCTATTCTACTAATGGGCTTGGCAGGTATGGTTAACGAGCGGATTGATATCATTCTTTTTAAGCGGCTATTACCCGATAATTTTTATCCCGGCAAAACCAACGTAGATGCGCTAGGAGTCTACGCAGCTAGTGTAAAGCTCAGTATTTTCATGCTCCTTGCCGTACAAGCCTTCCGTTACGCTGGTGAGCCTTTCTTTTTTTCAGAGGCCGAAGATAAAAGTGCTCCCTCTCTCTTCGCTCAAGTGATGCACTACTTTATCATATTCAGTATCCTGATTTTGGTAGCGGTAAGTATCAATGTAGAGCTTATTGGGGCTATTTTTCTCCGAAATGAAGGCTTTCGGGATGCCCTGTACATCGTGCCGTTTCTGTTATTTGGTAAGTTATTATACGGGATTTATGTTAATCTCTCGGTATGGTTTAAGCTTACGGACCGGACCATTTTCGGAACTATCATTGCTAGCGTGGGGGCAGTAGTTACCTTAGTGGTTAATATTTTGCTAATTCCGGTGCTTGGATATTTAGGTTGTGCTGTTGCCAGTATCTCTTGCTACTTTGTCATGTGCTCAGTGTGTTACTACTACGGACGCAAGTACTATCCAATTCCTTACTTCTTTGGTCCATCATTGGTGTATCTAATTATTGGTATTGGCTTGATTTATCTGGCTTTTGCCGTAGATTTACCCTCAGTCTTGCTGGAAAATAGTTTAAATATTGGCCTAACGCTGTTGTTTACCTTGGGCATTTTTCTGCGAGAAAAGAAAAACTTACGAAGCTACTCTAAAGCCTAATTGCTGTTTATGATTCAAGTAAAAATCGTCAATAAATCGGGGCATCCATTACCGGCTTACCAGACTGAGCATGCCGCGGGTATGGATGTTCACGCAGCCATAGATGAGCCTATCACCCTAAAAACCTTAGATCGGGCCCTGATCAGCACTAAATTTTTCATAGAGCTACCCATAGGTTACGAAGCTCAGGTGCGCCCCCGAAGCGGATTAGCCTACAAGCACGGCCTCACGGTTCTGAACAGTCCCGGTACTATTGATGCTGACTACCGGGGCGAAGTAAAAGTATTACTAGTGAACTTATCTAACAATCCGTATACTGTGCAGCCTGGTGAACGAATTGCCCAGGTAATAGTAGCCCGCCACGAACAGGTAACCTGGCAAGAGGTAGATACGCTAAGTGAAACCACTCGGGGCGCAGGTGGTTACGGTAGCACGGGAAAGCAATTGAGAACGAATGATGAGTAATAAATGGTAATTGACGTTGCATTATTCATTAATCATCGCTCATTGTTCATCATAGTAAAGTGTACTAAAACCCTGTATTTCAGTTTTTTTAGTTGAATATCGGGTAGTACCTTCAAGCAGTAGAGAAGATGCACTAATTTTGTGTATACTACTGCTGGGAACATATTCGTTGGTAATACGTGGAAAAGCGGTACATAGCGTACATGAATTGGGCAGAGAAGTTTAGTTATTAGCATGAGAAGAAAATATTATTTACACCGAAGTATTGGGTTAAGCTGGCTGTTAGTTTTGTTGGCGCTGGTCAGTAGCTTTGGTCAAAAAAATAAAAAAGAAGAGAAGGAAGAGCGAAAAATCCGGGAGGCTACTTACTACTTTACCGAAGGGGTAAAGTACTACATACTGGAAGAGTTTGAGAAATCGCTGGCTTTGTTTGAGAAGTCGCTGGAGAGTGACCCAAATAATGGGGCTGCTCACTTTAAAATAGCGTCAATTCTATCGCGCCAAGATGTGCTAGACGATGCCCTGGTTCACGCCAATCAGGCCCTAGAACTTGATCCTGATAACAAATATTACTATCTCACTAAAGCAGAAATCCTTACCCAACAGTCTAATTTTGAAGAGGCTGCCCTAGTTTACGAAACGATGATTGATCGGTTAGATAAAACCGATGACTATCTTTTCGATCTCGCTGCTCTCTATTTGTATCAGCAAAAGTTTGATGAGTCTATCGATACTTACAATCGGGTAGAGCAGAAATACGGGATATTACCCGAAGTAATTACTGCCAAGCAGCGCATATATTTACAGCAAAATAAGTTAGACAAAGCCATCGAGGAAGGGGAAAAACTCATTGATAACTTCCCCGGAGAGGGCGAATACGTAATTGGACTAGCTGAGATTTTCATTTCTAATGGAAAAGATGAACAGGCTATTCCTTATCTACAGGGACTATTAGAAATATCGTCGGATAACCCAGAAGCTGAACTGTTGCTGGCAAAAATTTATCAAAATCAGGGTAATGATGCTGAAGCCGAAAAACATATGAGCTCAGCCTTTGCTAATCCCCGTTTAATCCTAAAATTGAAGCTAGAATTAGTTGCCAAATATATTCAGGAACTACCCGATGCCAGCACTAAGCAGTTGGTGAATACGCTTACTGATAAAATCCTGGAATCGCACCCCGATGAAGCTGAAGCCTATATTCTCAAGGGGGATTTTCTGAACGCTATTGATAGTGCCTCGCGGGCTCGTGACTACTATCTGCAATCCATCCAGTACGATGACACTAACTTTGATGTTTGGCAGAACCTGCTTACCATTGAATTTCAGACCTTGCAGGAGACCGATAGTGTAGTCAAGCACTCGGAACATGCCCTGGAGCTTTTTCCCAATCAGGCGATTATTTATTTTTATAATGGGGCGGCCCACGCGGCCCTGCAAAATTACGATGAGGCAGCCTACTCGCTCGACCAGGCTCGGCGACTGTCCAATAATCAAGAACTCACGCTTTACTGCAATCTCTATCTAGGTGACGTATACAACGGCCTGGAGCAATATGATAAATCGTCGGAAGCCTACGAAGCAGTGCTGGAGGTAGACCCTAGTAATGATTACGTATTAAATAACTACAGTTACTTTTTAGCATTACGACAAGAAAAGCTACCTTACGCCAAGCAACTCTCTACCCGCCTACTCGAACTAAATCCGAATAATGCTAATTACTTAGATACGCATGGTTGGGTATTGTATATGCTGGGCGAATACAAACAAGCCAAAAAATACATTGAGCAGGCAATAAAGCAGGGCGCCAGTAGCGGAGAGGTAGTAGAGCATTACGGCGATATACTTTTTAAACTGGGTGAGGTTGATCAGGCCGTGCAACAATGGATGAAAGCCAAAGGGCTGGACGATGCTTCCGAACTTATCGATAAAAAAATTGCTGACCGAAAACTATACGAATAGACTAACCCAACTGCTGGTTGGATTTGCCATTCTGCTGGCACTCCCGGGCTGTAGTAAGAAAATTGCGGGGGTGGATCGGGTCTCGCCAGACCGGGTCTCGCCAGACAGAACTGGAATGAAAGCAACCGAACTCGAGATAGAAAACGTAGATTTTGAGTATCTGACCGCGAGTAGTAAAATCAAATTTCGGGGAGAGGGGCAAAACGTAAGTGCAACCGCCAACATTCGGGTCAGAAAAGACAGCTTAATCTGGATCTCAGTGACACCGGGCTTTGGTATTGAAGCAGCTCGGGCAATCATCAGCCAGGATTCCTTGTCATTAATTAATCGGTTAGATAAAGAGTATCGTAGCTATGATTTCCAGGAGTTAAGCAAAAAATATAATTTTACAATCAACTATGATCTGTTACAAGCGGTATTATTAGGGGATATGCCCCGTTCAATTGATAATAACGATCAAGTAAGGCAGGTTACCAATCATTTTATCGTTCGTCAGAAGGAAGGTTCAATCACTATTGAGAACTTCATTGATCGCCAACTGATGAAAGTAGAGCGGGTAGCCATGGTGGAGCAGAAAAAGAACGAGTCGGTCAGGAAAGGAAAAAACACGCTTAATCTGCAATACAGTGATTTTAAGCAGCTAGATGAAGAGATATTACCATTTAGTAATTTGGTTTCTTTGGATTATCGGCAGCGAGGTCAAAAACGCAACACAAAAATTGATATTGAGCATAAAAAGGTATCAATCGTTGATAAAGCCCTGCGTTTTCCGTTCTCCGTTCCTAAGAAGTATGTCCATCGGTAGCCGTTGTCTGCTGATCGTTCTGCTCATCGGTTCTTCAGTTACTACTGGATGGGGGCAAAAGTCGCCTGTCACGCGCCAGCAACTGGAAAAAGAGAAGAAAGAAAATCTTCAACGTATTAAAGAAGCCCAACGCATTCTTTCTGAAACCTCTTCCCGTCGGGAAAGTAGCATCGGGCAGCTCAACGCCATCAATGAGCAAATTAAAGCCCGCGAATCACTCATTCAATCTATTAGCCAAGAGCTAGGTCTATTAAAAGTACAAATCACCGAGCTAGGTAGCGTAATTGTGGCCCTGGAAGAAGATTTAGTGAATTTGAAGCAAGAGTACGCCTACATGGTGTACGCCGCTAGTAAGACCAACAATAGTTACAATCGGCTCACTTTTCTATTTTCAGCCAAAACATTCAATCAGCTCTTTCGGCGCATCAAATATATGCAACAGTATTCCGATGCCCGAAAAAACCAAGTCAATCAAATTCAGAAGGTGCGGGAAACCTTAATTAACCAGCGGGAAACGATTGAAGGTAAACGTCTGGAACAGCAAGTGCTACTCGATCAGCAGGTGATCGCCAACCAAGATTTAATTGCCCTTAAAACCAAGCAGCGGGCGGTGATTCGGGACCTAAGCCAAAAGGAAGAAAAGCTGAAACGAGAAGTAGCCTCCCGCCGCAACGATGTACAACGTTTAGAGCGGTTGATTGCTAAGCTGATTAAGAAGGAGATAGAAGAAAGTGCCGAGAAAAAGACCGAAAATGCAGTAGCCCTTAACACTTCTAAGGAATCCCTTTCCACCTCCTTTGCTAGCAATAAAGCAAGACTACAGTGGCCTGTGAACAGTGGGTTTATTTCGCAGCGATTCGGCAATAACCCGCATCCGGTGATGAAAAATATTTTGGTCCCTAACGATGGGGTAGACATTCAAACCAACCAAGATGCCCAAGTAAAAGCCGTCTTTGACGGAGTAGTGATCGCGATCACCCCCATTCCTGGCCCGGGAAATAGTAAAGCCATTATCATGCAACACGGCGAATATTTTACTGTCTATTCCCGCCTAAAAGATGTAAATGTTCAAAAAGGGCAAGCCGTGCGAGCGGAAGAACCCGTAGGCTTAGTCTATACCGACTCGGACGGAATTTCAGCCCTGCAATTCCAGATTTGGCACAATCAACAGAAGCTTAACCCTGAACCTTGGTTGCAAAGACGATAGTGTTTGTGTATTCCTATATCTATTGAAGGCATGATTGAGCACAGCTATTATCACTTTGATTAAAAAGCTTCTAAGGGAAGGTACTAGAATAAAATAAACTGATTAAACAATAGGCCCAGCGAATTAGCGCAATTCTGCTTGATACACCAATCCCATACAATGTAATACTTTGAACTTTTTA
Organism: Bacteroidota bacterium; assembly: GCA_039198955.1. Taxonomy (GTDB): domain Bacteria; phylum Bacteroidota; class Bacteroidia; order Cytophagales; family Cyclobacteriaceae; genus Tunicatimonas. The sequence goes on from JBCCTI010000066.1 coordinate 29,234, forward strand.
GGTCGATTTTCTTTTAGACAAGGGAACAATAGTTGAGCTAAAGCGAGAAGCGTACATATTTATTCGTTATATTTAGCTTTCAGCTAACAGTGTAGTTTATCACAACATAATTAGATATGATAACTAATTTTGCATTCATAGGCGGTCTAGGTGGTTGGGAGATTCTCTTGATAGTCCTAGTATTACTTATTTTCTTTGGGGCTAAGCGCATTCCCGAACTGGCCAAAGGTTTAGGTCGTGGTATCCGTGAGTTTAAAGATGCTACCAAAGAAATCAAGGACGAAATTGAAGAAGGAAGCCGCAACACCACTACTACCAAGTCGTAACCTACCATCGTTTACCTCATTTCGTGATATTCAGCAGTTACTCGCCCAGAAAGCTATTACTTGTCGAGAGATTGTAGAATATTATCTTTCCAATATTCGGGAAAAATCTCATCTGGGGGCTTTTCTGGAAGTCTACGAAGAGGAAACCCTAGTCCAAGCAGCGGAAATAGATCAAAAGCTTACGGAAGGAACTGCTGGACGCTTAGCGGGTATGGTCATTGGATTGAAAGATGTACTCTGCTATAAAGATCGTCCCGTTCAGGGAGGTAGTCAGATTTTAGATGGGTTCCGATCACAATTCACGGCTACCGCCATACAACGAGTACTAGACGAAGATGTAATTATCATCGGGCGGCAAAACTGTGATGAGTTTGCGATGGGTTCGTCTACTGAAAACTCTTCCTTTTTTCCCACCCGAAATGCTGCTAACCCTGATCATGTACCGGGTGGTTCGTCAGGAGGCTCAGCGGTAGCCGTACAAGCCCGAATGTGTACTGCTTCGTTGGGTTCCGATACCGGAGGGTCTATTCGTCAGCCGGCTGCGTTCTGTGGTTTGGTTGGATTGAAACCTACCTATTCCCGAATCTCCCGCTACGGACTGATCGCTTACGCCTCTTCCTTTGACGTGATCGGAACACTGACCCATACGGTAGAAGACTCGGCTTTGCTTACCGAAATTATGGCGGGGCCTGACAAATACGACAGCACTGCTTCCCAACTTCCAGTTTCAGCCTACAGTCAACAAATCTCTGATACTCCTAAATCAGTTAAAGTTGCTTATCTACAAAACACGCTCGATCACGAAGGTTTGCACCCCGATGTAAAACAGAAAACCGAGGAATCACTAGAGCTACTGCGACAAAACGGGCATACGGTAGAAGCGGTAGATTTCCCATTGCTAGAGTACGTGTTGCCTACTTACTATATTTTGACTATGGCTGAGGCTAGCTCCAACCTCTCCCGTTTCGACGGGGTGCGCTACGGCTATCGTAGTCCGCAGAGCAACACCATGGAGGCTATGTACAAGAAAACCCGAACTGAGGCATTTGGAGAAGAGGTCCAGCGGCGCATTATGCTTGGCACCTTCGTGCTAAGTGCAAGTTACTATGATGCTTACTACACTAAAGCCCAAAAAGTACGTCGTTTGCTGCAAAATGCCACACGTGACCTATTGGATGATTACGATTTTATTGTGTTACCTACCACTCCTACCCCAGCATTTAAGTTGGAGGAAAGAGCCACCCCGATTGAGATGTATTTAGCCGATTTGTTCACTGTACAAGCATCTATTGCGGGCGTTTCGGCAATTTCCATTCCGGTTGGAAACAGTCAGAATGGGCTGCCAATTGGGTTGCAGATCATTGGCGGAGCCTTTAAAGAGGGGGCATTATTAGCATTCGCTGATTATTTAATGCGTAAGAGCGAGGCAGAGTAACTTGTAATAATATCGCTTTATATAATCATTTTTTTTCATTAAATTGTACAGATTTTGTGTCTACGTATAGCTATTGCTCAGCAAAATAAGGATTAGTTAACAATGAAGATGACAGGACTTTTTTCGGTAATATTATTTGTTGCTGCAAACGTTTCCTCTTGTGGCGAGACAGTAGCCATAGCTGGAGCCAAAGACTCCGTAATACTGTATCAACCAACGTATGATTACGAATATGTGCCTGACGCTTCCTACGATTTGGTAGCCGATCGGATTGCCTGTATCCAGGCCGATATTCCACTCACCTACAATGAGCGGGTGAAGTCGTTCATTGATTACTTTACGGTTCGTGACCGTGAATACACCCGGATGGTGATCCGTCGTAAGGATATCTACTTCCCTATTTTTGAAAAGTACTTAAAAAAACATAATCTACCTGAAGAGCTAAAGTATCTTGCTATTGTTGAGTCAGGATTAAAACCAGAAGCCCGTTCCCGGGTGGGTGCAGTTGGTCTGTGGCAATTTATGCCCAGTACCGGACGAATGTTTGGGCTAAATCGCGACTGGTATATTGACGAACGTCAGCATCCTGAAAAATCCACTGAGGCCGCTTGTAAGTACCTCAAACAGCTCTACCGCATGTTTGGCGACTGGGAACTCGCCTTAGCCGCTTATAACACTGGTCCGGGCAATGTCCGTAAAGCGATCCGACGTTCTGGCTACAAAAAGAGCTTTTGGGATATCTACCGCTATCTACCTCGCGAAACCCGGTCGTATGTACCTCAGTTTGTAGCTATTGCCTATACACTTAGCCACATCGATGAACATAACTTACAAGAGGAAATTCTGGATTATATGGTAGAGGCCGATACGCTCATGGTTAGTCAGTTTGCTAGCCTCAAAGTGCTGGCTGAACAACTGAACGTTTGCGAAGAAGATTTGCAGAGACTGAATCCTGAATTGCGTAGGGCTGCTGTGCCAGCGACAGCTAAAAGCTATCCATTACGCATTCCGGCAGATTTGGCTGACTTTGTAGCGGCCAATACATCTTCTTTACTAGACTCGGCCGGAAGCGAGACGATTAAGAAGCAGTTTGTTGCCCAAGCGAGGAAGAGTAGTGGAAGTACCTACGGAAGAACCAAAATGACCTACCGAGTGCGCCGGGGTGACGTTTTAGGAAAGATCGCCGAGCGCCACGGGGTTCGCCTGTCTGATGTTCGCCGCTGGAATAATATCCGAGGTAGCCGAATCTACGCAGGACAGCGGTTAACGCTTTACGTAAAATCATCCAGCCGGGCAGTAGCCTCCGCTCGTACTCCAATTTCTTCAGCTTCCGGGAAAGTCCACTTAGTACAGCCTGGCGACTCGCTATGGGAAATATCCCGTAAATACCAAGGGTTGACGGTTGCCAAAATAAAGCAATTGAATAACCTTCGTGGTAACAGCATTAAGCCGGGGCAAAAGCTGATTATTGGCCGTTAGTCTTAGTTTCGATAAATTCTGAGTACCAAAATCCGGATTACTTCGTATAATTGAACGAAGTAAAACCTAACTGAACGTATTCTTGGCCTTACCTATTTACTTACGATCCCTTGTATTTATATCAGTAATTACTAGCCTGCTAACTGCCTGCGGTGGAAGCGGTCAATCGAACATAAACACCTTACCATTGGCGCGGGGGGCAGCCGGAGAAATCATTTTGGTGATGGATTCAACTGCCTGGCAAAGTGAGCTAGGCAATGAGCTGAGACAAATCTTCATGAAAGAAGTACCAGGTTTGCCCCAGAGTGAGCCGTATTTTGACCTACGTTACATTAACCCATTCAAGTTAAATGACGTGCTGCGAAGTGCTAAGAATATGATCTTCGTCACCACGCTAGACAACAGGACTGCTTCGGGAGAACGAATGAAGCGGTTTTTCACGGACAACTCATTATCCCGCATTGAGAGTGACTCTACGTTTTTTAGTTATCCCATTAACAATGTATTTGCCCGAGGGCAAAAGAACCTATATCTATTTGGAGTGAGCGAAAGCGTTTTACTGAAAAACCTGGAGGCTAATCGTAAGCAAATACGAAGACATTTCTCAGACGTAGAGCGCAACCGAACGATGGAGGCATTATATAAGTCTGGAGAACGACGAGCGATGGAGCAGGAGTTACTAAAAGATCATAGCTTTTATCTTCGTATTCCGCAAGATTATGATTTGGTACCGATAGAGGACAGCATAGATCAGTTTGTGTGGCTACGGCAACTGGGTCAACCAGGTGAGCCTGACAAAAGTATTATAGTTACTTATCGAGAATACACTTCTGAAGAATCTTTTCAGTCTGAGGAAATTACCCAGTTCAGGGCAGGAACACTAGGTAATTATATCATTGCTGATGACCCGCCGGGCTTTATGACCATTCAGGAAATTGAGCCTATCGTCTACGATACGATTAACTTTGACGGTAAGTTTGCCATTGAAGCCCGGGGCCTCTGGAAAATGAGCAATATTACCATGGGCGGCCCTTTCCTGAGCTACACTTTCGTAGATGAAAACCTTAACCGCCTCTACTATATTGAGGGATACGTGTACTATCCGGGCAAGAATAAACGCACTCAGATTCGGGAGTTAGAAACTATCCTGCGAACTTTCAAGACCGAATCTGAATACCAGGCGAGTCAGTCAGCGAGCTAAAAAACGGTATTGAGTTACCCGCCCTTTGCGGTGATTTTTTAAGGAAAATCCGAGAGTTAGTCCGAAAAGCTTCCAAAAAACAGTTAGCTTCAACCGTATCTTAGCAATTATTTTCCGGCAGCAGTTTAGCTTGCTAACTAACTCATTGGATATTCTCAGTCAACTGAATTTGTAGGCTCTCGAGGTTTATCTAAGTAATAGCCTTAATCTGATCCATCACGTTTTCCCACTCAAACACATCCTTCCAGTCGTCTTTAAAAATGCGCGGAATTCCGTAAACAATAGCTTTCTGAGCCGCATCGGAAAATACCCCTCCTGGTAATTGATTGAATAGCAACGCCAGTTCAATATTGATGTGGCCCAGAAAGAAATCGTAGGCGGCTTCTTTGGGTACACCTTTGGCTACTACCGTATCTACTGCTTCTTTCATCACGGTAACCACGGCAGCCCCGAAAGTTTCAGACAAAGCGGGTTCTAGAATACCCATCTGCTCGATGGTGATGCGGTGAGCCTTAGTCACGGGCTTATACATTTCTTTCGCTAATGTTTCGCCCACTGCATAATCTTCTTCTGGCCCTTGAATGAGGGCACACACAATAGATTGTTTGGCAGCAATGCCTCCGAAGTAATCGTAGTGGGCTTCTTTGTTGGGCTCCCAGTTAAATACCGAAGGATGGGAAGGGTGAGCGGCGAAATAAGTTACATCCTCTCGTTCGGGCAGATGTCCGGCACAGGGTGCCGCCGGGTCTAGCGTAACCGCCATCGCTCCCGATTTCATCCGGGGAACCACGTTTGCCGCCACACGCTGGATTGCCACGTCGGGCACAGCCAGAATCACAATATCGGCGGAAGGTAGTACGGCTTCGGGCTGAGCAATACTTACGCCTTTTTCTTGTAATCGGGCAATACCCTCCTCGCTTACCTCCAGGTAAGAAACTTCATAATTTGTATTTCCTCGAAGATTAGCGGTAGTTCGCATCCCCATTTTTCCGCCTGCTCCGACTAAAACGATATTTTTCATAATAAATAGTGTTAGGGTGTTATAGTATTATAGTGCGATAGTGTTTTAGTATTACATTAACTAGGGTAATGTGTTATAGACTTCACAAGTGGAATACAAGTTGATCTCTTTAACACTCTAATACCATAACACTGTAACACTAGGATGCTCCATTTACAATAGAAGCAAAGTAATCGATTTTCCCGTTTTGTCCTCCCTTCATAGCAATTTGTAACCCATCAAAGTGATTATCGTGGGCGTGAGCCGTGCAAAGTGGCACTCCGGGGGCAATGGGCATGAGCGTTTCCAGGGCGTAGATTCCCAATTCCTGGGCAATATAGCCCGAAGTATCGCCTCCCGCGCTTACGACTCGTTTTACTGAAATCTGCTTCAATAATGATTTTAATATTTTTCCCTGCGCCCCGGCAAGCAGGGCACTGGTAGGAGTTTGGTTCAAACCAAGCGTTTGTTTACGCTGATTAGTAGCAGCGATGCTAGGGTCATCTGGCCCCAAAGCCGTGTACATAGCAACGGGTTGTTTTTTACTCAATGCTTCCAGAGTCAACTTCTCTACTCGCTGCATTTCATCACTTCGTTCATCGGGGTGAACTAACTTTTCTCCCTGAATACGAATGTCAGCAAATCCCTGCTGAATAATCCATTTGAGTTGCTGTCCGGTAGTAGGCGAACAACTACCCGCCATGATAATAATGGGCTCAGCTTTACCGGGTGAACTGGGTGACGAAGGTTTTTCCAATAGTTTTTGCTGTTGTAAATAATTGCAGATGGCATACTCGGTACCCGAGGCACCCACTAGTAACTGCCGACGTTTAGCTCGGTTATTCCATAAAATTCGCCCTACGGCTAGTAAATGCTCTTCGTTATAAGTATCAAAAAGCAGATAATCCCCCGAACGTTCTATTAACTCCTTCAACTTAGCTTGCTGTGTAGTCTTATCAGTTTCTAGGGCAAATAAGTCCATTAATTGTACCGGCCGATCAGTTTGCTCAGCCAGGTGCTGACGTAAGTCGCTTTCGTGCATAGGGGTTACCGGATGACGGGCCATCGTGGGGTGACGATCTAGTCGATAGGTTACCCCGTCTACTCGGGCAAATAGGTTTCCAAAGACACAGAAGCGATTAAGCGACGGCGCACCGACGAGTAGGGGAATATAGTCGGAAGGAAAGAAAGGATACGCCAAATTAGTGGCGTGCCCGATGCTACCCACCTGAGGCGATGAGTCGAAAGTAGAACAGATTTTGTAGTGGAAAAACGCGCTATCGATCTGGCTCAACTGCTTGAAAATGGGCGGGAGGTAATCATCCATTTCTTTCGGTGAAAGACTACGACTGATGCCCGCTACACCTACGGCTGCTAGTTTTCTTTCAGGGCCACTTACCGTATTTTTCAGACGAAATTCCTTGATTTCTTCGGGGCTAGGTGGAGCAAGAAATAATGCGGTGGGAATGCCGTTCAGCGCTAACGCTTCCATCACATCAGTGGAGCCAGTAAAGTCGTCGCCGTAGAAGCTGAGAAAGATAGGATGTTGGTTAGTAATGGATGAATGAAGTGACATAAGCTGAAGCAGATCTTTTGACAAAAGGCTTGCTACGCTAAAATGCACATCTTTTCTCGTTCATTTTTGTCTTGACACAAAAACGAACCAAAAAAGTCAAGAAAGTTCAAAGCTTCCTCACACAAATCCTACGCACACCCCGCTGAACTTTCGAGCCGACGCACCGATATTTATAAATTCAGCAGGATTTGGCCTGCTTGTTATTTATGACTTTATACAGGAGCTGTAAAAAATTTAAAACCATCTCAGAATATTACCCAAAAGCCTGCAAGGTAGCTAAACACAAGTAGCGATAGCAAGTTCTTTTACCGGAAAGAACTAATCACTATGAATGCTAAAGTACTTATCACGGGTGGAACCGGTCTGGTTGGTACCCGGCTTACCCAACTATTACAAGAAAAAGGCTACACGGTTACTCACCTTAGTCGCTCGGTTTCGGGCAACGAAAAAGTAAAGACCTACCAGTGGAATATTGAAAAAAAAGAGGTTGACCCGGAAGCCCTGGCCGGAGTCGATTATATCATTCATCTAGCGGGAGCAGGTATCGCCGATAAACGCTGGACAGATCGACGAAAAGAACTCATTCTTAAAAGCCGCACCGAATCCACGGCACTGCTTAAGAACTCTATTGCTAAGCTGAACAGTCACTTCATTAAAGCCTTCGTATCGGCATCAGCAGTAGGCTACTACGGAATAGATACCGGAGATACCTGGATGATCGAGGAAAGCCCATCAGGAGATGGTTTTGCCGCGGAGGTAACTCGGCAGTGGGAGGCGGCAGTAGATGAGATTAACCAACTGAACTTACGCGTGGTAAAAATTCGTGTTGGTATTGTACTAAGTGAAAAGGGCGGAGCACTGGTCAAAATCATGCAGCCAATTAAGTTTGGAGTAGGCGCACCATTGGGTCGGGGCGGTCAGCACATGAGTTGGATTCATCTCGATGATCTATGTCGATTATTCATTTTTGCGTTAGAGCAAAACGATATGAAGGGAGTGTACAACGGAGTAGCTCCGCATCCGGCTACCAATCAGGAACTTACCAAAAAAACAGCCAATGTACTAAATAAGCCGCTATTCCTACCGAACGTACCCGCCTTTGCCCTAAAATTGATGCTAGGAGAGATGTCCCAAGTTGTAACGGGTGGAAACCAGGTGAGTAGCCAGAAGATTGTGGAAGCAGGATTTGAGTTTGAGTATACTGAGTTACGTTCAGCACTAGTTGACTTACTGAAATAGTGATCGGGTATTACATTTTTTTGCAATTACTAATAAAACGTCAAGGGATGTCATTACGAGCGAAGTAATCTTCCGTAGCGATATGAGTGAAAAGTTTTTAACATTTAGAAGATTCAATCAAGAGGAAAGCCCTAATGGTTTAATTAAGGTATTAGAGGCAAATGATATTTCTTATATCGTTGAAGACTCTTCTCCATCTTTTGATGTTACTTTTTCGGGGAGTACTTTTGATAAAGAAGTTCATATCAAGATAAAACCAGTAGACTTTGAAATAGCTGAAAAGCTTCTATTAGCCGATGTACAAGCCACCATTGATCAATTACCCCCAGATTATTATCTGCTCAACTTTACGAATGAAGAGTTGATAGAGGTTCTTATGAAACCCGATAAATGGAGCGCAACAGACTACAAACTGTCTCAAGAAATACTCAAAGAACGAGGCAAAGTAATTGATGATGAGCTTATTAATACTTTGAAAAAGAAGCGCAATGAAGAGCTCTCTGAGCCTGAGAAAAGTCAAAGAGCTTGGATTTATGCGGGATATCTATTCTCACTTCTTGGAGGTATCCTTGGGATATTTATTGGCTGGCATTTGATGACATTCAAGAAAACACTACCCAACGGTCATAGAGTATATGGCTATGTTAACTCAGATAGAAAGCATGGAAAAGTAATCTTGATTCTTGGATTCGTTTTCACAATACTCTGGCTAATTGTAAGATGGAATGAAAGATGATGAAAGAACAGTAATAGCATCTTTCTCTAACACTCATCCGTTGGTTTCCTTAATAAGAAAAATACTAAAAGCAACGTTCAAGAAGAGGCTGTAACATGCGTACATTTAACATTAACACCGAATCCCGACTCAAGACCGGGACAAACACATTAACACATGAATACAATAGAGAACAACGGAGCACCCGAAAAACTACCAGAGAAAACAATGACCGAAGAAGAATCCCGGATTAAGAAAGCCTTTATGGATCGCGACTGGAATGAGATTAAAACCAACGATTCTTGGGCAGTTTTTAAGATTATGTCGGAGTTTGTCGAGGGCTTCGAGAAACTGGCCGAGATTGGCCCGTGCGTCACTATTTTTGGTTCAGCCCGCACCCAAGATAATCACCCTTACTACAAAATGGCGGAAGAAATTGCTGCTTTAATCGTGCAGCACGGCTACGGAGTGATCACTGGCGGTGGCCCTGGTATTATGGAAGCGGGAAACAAAGGTGCCAAAAAAGAAGGTGGGAAATCAGTCGGGGTTAATATCGTGTTACCTTTTGAACAGACCAGCAACATTTATATCGATCCTGATAAAATCATCACCTTTGATTACTTCTTTGTCCGCAAGGTAATGTTCATGAAATATTCCCAGGGCTTTATCGTGATGCCCGGCGGATTCGGGACACTGGATGAGCTATTTGAAGCCCTCACGCTAATCCAGACTAAAAAGGTAGGCCGCTTCCCCATCGTGCTAGTTGGCAGTGACTATTGGGACGGATTACTACATTGGATTAAGGAAATTATGCTGAAACAAGAAAAAAATATCAATCAGCAGGACTTGGAGTTATTTAATGTAGTAGATTCGGCAGCAGATGCAGTAGAAGTAATTGATAATTTCTACGCTAAGTACCTACTATCCCCTAACTTCTAATGAAGAAGATTCGAACCCAAGTCGCTATCCAATCCGTACTGATTGTTGGCTTGCTAATTTACATCGGTTGGCAAGAACTGACGGATAATGGGAAGAGTAGCGTCAAACTCGCTAATATCAACAACGAGCCATCAGTGACAACTGCCCCTAAAAATCTGGACGGTTCGCCTGAGGTAATTGTAGCCTCTGGCTACAAAGCATTCACCATTCCCATTCCGCAGAAGGTAGAATTTGTGGGCGAAACTATTTCGCTGGAAGAACCTGACTTACGGGAACGACTTGACCGCGAAATGCACGTGAACGCCAACTGGCACTCCAATACTATTCTGATGATTAAGCGGGCGCAGCGTTGGTTACCGACCATTGAAAAGATTCTGGAAGAAAACGATGTGCCTACCGATTTTAAGTACTTACCCGTCATCGAAAGTGGTTTGGTTGAATACGCCCGTTCACCCAAAGACGCGATTGGTTTCTGGCAATTGCTGAAGGGAACCGCCAAAGATTTTGGCCTAGAAGTGAACCGGGAAGTAGACGAGCGCTACGACCCAGTGAAATCTACTGAAGCTGCTTGCAAGTATCTGAAAAAGGCTCACGTTAAGTTCGGTAACTGGGTCAATGTAGCTGCCTCGTATAATATCGGGATGCGCGGATTTGAACGCCGCCTGGAAGAGCAAAAAATTGATTCTTACTTTGATATGCTGCTTAATGATGAAACCGCCCGTTACTTCTTTCGGCTAGTTTCTATGAAAATGATTCTGGAAAACCCCGAAGCCTACGGGTTCTACATTGATGAGCGCGAGCGTTATTATCAGCCCGAGTTTAAAACGGTTACGGTTACCGAATCTATCGATGATTTAGTAGATTTTGCCCATACGCACGGGGTGAGCTATAAAATCCTAAAGCGGTACAATCCCTGGCTACGGAAACCCAAACTCACCGTGAAGAAGAATACCTACCAAATCCTGATTTCCCAAGACCCCGCCGAGCAGTACAATCCTGGCAGTCGGTTCAGCGATTAGACCTACTTTTTAAGCCAATGGTACGAATTCTTCTACGGAGTAGTACTGGGTATATCGGAGGCACAAGGCTTGTTCATAAAAAAGGGAAAGAATGAAAAGTGCGCGGAGAATGATAATTTTGAAGTGAACTAAACAACATGATTATCATGCACACTTTTCAAAAAATGAAATTACGACCTATTATCAGTACTTACAAACCCACC
>JBCCTI010000067.1:0-39019 GCA_039198955.1 Bacteroidota bacterium
ACACGTATCTGAAGGATATACTGGAAAGGCTACCGGAGCAGCCGGTCAACCGGCTCAAAGAGTTACTGCCCCCTCACTGGAAACCAGTAAAGGTAGCCATAGAAGTTTCTTTATAACAGGCTACTTCACCGGACGGATACAAAAGAATCAATCATCCAGTGAATTAATCCATTGGGCAATCTGCAAAGCTTCTTCTTTGGGAACCTGGGGCATGGGAGCCATTGGGGTGTAATCTGGCCAGTTTTGGGGTTGCGGGTTGTAAATTAGCTCTACGATCTTTTCATTACTGTACTTACGTTTCGCTACATCCTTAAACGCTGGGCCAACCTGTCGTTGTTCGGCTTGGTGGCAGGCAGTACAGGTATTCTTTACCAACAGGGGTTCGATAGTGGCATAGAGAGGAGCACCATTAGCATTTGGATCGTCGGGAGTAGTGATTGCTGCCTGAGTACGTGGCTTATCTTTTACCGTAGATTGACTGATCTTCTCGGAGCGAGTAGTAACCCATTCGCTGGCGGGAAGCTTTTCACCGTCAGGAATATTGTTGAGCGTGTAGTAAGCCGTAGGGTGGAGTAGTGAATGACCGCTTTCGGCAGATTTTATTCCGGTAGCTATAATCTCATGAATATAGTACTGCCGTAGATTATCTACTTTTACCCGTACTGACTTTCCGTCTTCCGAAACCTTCACCCCCGCTACGGCGAGAGGTTCATCATTCACAGTCGGACTGCCGTACACCGCGTGATATTTGTAAATGAAGCTACGTCCACCGTAGGCATTCAAATCTTCGGCTGACTTTCGGTCTACCGGCTGCGTGAAGTGAATGGTAAAGCCATCCGGTTCGGCTCGGACGGTCTGCATCTCAAAGGGAGTTTTACCCGTCCAGACCAGTCGCTCCAGTCCGGCGTTTTGCGTTCCGGCGGAGCCCCAGCCTCGGTTGGTTTCTCCTACGTAAAGCGAACCATCGCCGCCCCAGGTCATCCGCAGTACGCCCGATTGAAAGCCCGACCGAAAATCAAAGGCTACGCCTTGATACTCACCCTTCACTTTTTCTAGTGAGACCCGCATAATTTTGCTTTGTCCTTGGTCGCCAACTAGTAACTGACCGCTGAACGGGCCAAATTTACCCTCACTTTTATCCACTAGAATCTCCGAGTTAGAGATACCCAGAATACCGTGCGGGAGCCATACCGCCGGAAGTTTAACTTCAGGAAAAGTTTTGCTAGCCTCGTAAAGAAAATCGGGGTCTTCTTCATTTTCTACATTTTCCGGTTTTACGTAGCGACCGTTCTGTTTTACCTGGCGTATGTCAATCTGAGCGTAAAATTCTTCTTCGGTCAAGTCAATGGGTGAGTTTTCTTTTTCAGCCCAAGCTAGTCCGGCCGGATGCCCCGAGAAACTACCTTCGGGAATATGCCATACTCCTCCGGAGCCCATCCAGTCGCCCTGATTCTCAGTGTAGAAAAATTCGCCATCGACGATGCCCAATCCGCAGGGAGAGCGCATTCCGGTAGCCCAGGGAATCATTTCACCTTCAGGGCTAATCCGCATCGTCCAACCCCGCCAGGGAACCCGGCTTTCGCCTCGCCACCACTCTTCGCTACCAAACGCCACGTTTCCGGTCACCATCATACTACCATCCGGCAGAAATTTAGGACCGTAGGAGTATTCATGGTAGTGCCCAGATAGCGGCCATTGGTAGATAGTTTCGTAGCGATCAGCTTTATCGTCGCCATTGGTATCAGTAAGCTTAGTTAGCTCGCCTCGCTGGGCAGTATACAATGCATTGTCTCGATAGGCTAAACCTAGTGGTTCATGTAATCCGGTAGCAAAACGGACGTAGCGCGGTAGCGTGCCTTCGTACATATTGGGATTTTCCACAATGAACACATCGCCCCGGCGGGTGCAGAGTGCAATTCGCCCGTCGGGCAGCGTAGTAAGTCCGCCTACTTCTAACAATACATCTTCGGGGGTAGGTAGTGTGATGATTTGGTAGTAATCATCTTCGATAGGTGTGTCCGAAGATTGGGCATTTAGCGTTGGTAACGCTACGAATAATAAACTAATAGTTAGTAGTATAGAAAGTTTATAGAAAGGCATAGGGGATATCATATTACCAGATAATTGAATAGGCGAATGAAGAACGTTGAAGAGGGGCAACTAATTCCTGCTTTTGGTTAACCGTTCGAACCCTAACCGATTCACTGGAAGCAGGACGGATATAGTACTGTTGATCGATAGAATAACTGCCGTCGGGCATAGACTGAATCTCAGTACCTTCCGCTAATTTCACGTAGGTTTCACCCGTTGGTTCTCCTTCCGTTAACGTGAGCGTTCGGGTTAGCATTTTTCCGTTTTCATCGGCTCTGATGTGGTCTTCCAGGGTTTTCCCGTTATTCTGATAGAGAAATACTGGTAGGTTAGTTTCAGAATCAATTCGGTAGCCGTTACTTTGCCAATCTCCTGCTTCGTTAATCTGGATAGGGAAAGGGGTATTGACATCAGAAAGATTAGAAAAGGAGGTACTGGGAAAAAGGTACTGTACGGCTCCGCGCGGACGAAAAGAGCCATCGCCTCGGTTGTACCACATGGGAGTTGCATTAATGAACTCCCCGCGCCAAACACAAACCGGAGTCCCAGTAGTCAGGTTATAAGCAAAGTGTGCTCCACTGGGTTCACCTACCCCGATTGTATGGGTCAGCCGCTGCGATGGATTGCCCTCGTAATCTAGGAACGCCCGAAGCATCCGGGGTTCGTCGGCTACTTTTACGTAGATGGGACCAGTCTCCGGAATATCGGGCTGATAGGAATTGGGGTTATGCAACGGTCGTGGATAAGAGTCGGTACTAAACAACCCTATTCGGGTATCCCACTGCGGAGTTTCTTTGAGGTATACCAAGCGAAAAGGGGTTTTTCCAGCGGAAAGCTCTAGGGTAAGATCGTTCTGAACCCTGTATCCATCAAAGTTATCCAGTTCGGTTTTGGTTTCACCGTCTACCTCGAGCAGTGCCCGCCCCATGTAGTTCATCTTAAACTGATAAGTACCTGCTTTGGAAGTAGTAATGTTTCCTTCATAAATTACTGTAAAATCGTCGTCCACATCGGGTAAATCGGTAGTAAGCTGATTGATAGTTCCTTCTTGAACAGCCTGTGCATTGGTCAGCGAATCTACGTTAGTAGAAGCATTTTCGTAAACTTTGAAGCTGATATTGCTAAGTTGCACATCTGATTCTTCCATCAGACGGTACTTGATATTGCGGAAGGCTACCGGACCATGGTCGCCCTGAATCATAATGGGGCCCTGGGCCACTTCGTTGTTTTCAACCGGACCCCCCGTAGGCAGAGGTACTTCTACATTTTCGTGAATACGTTCGCCGTTTAAGTCAACGTATACAAAGCGGGCGTTAGCAGTTTTGTTACCGCTTTCGTCAAATTTAGGAGCTTGAAAAGCAATTTTCATGGTTTGCCACAAACCCGGGGCTTTGGCAGCATTGGTCAGCGGGGCTTTACCCATGTATATTTTTTCGGGTTCAGTTTCCCAATTGCGGTAAATACCGCCAATATCGCCGTAGCGGGGATTTTTTACTCCCCAGCTATCCAAAAGTTGAATCTCGTAACGTCCTTGCAGGTAAATGCCAGAGTTAGAGCCTTTAGGCATCATTACTTCTAGTTCCAGCAGAATATCTCCGTGTTCCCATGAGGTGAGGAGGTTATCTTTGGTGGTCTCATCGTTCATGTTGAGCAAAATGCCTGTGCCTGCCTCGTAACGAACCGGGCCTGACTGAGAAACGGAATCTTCTGATTTTTTTGATTTTCTTTTCTTCTTTTTTTTAGTCTTTTCTGAAGCAGGTTTTTTCTGATGAATGTCGGTATTTGGATCTACCGTGACCGAGCCTACAACCATCCAATTGCCCGCTTGCTCCTGAAAGGCTGATAAATCATCTAGCGATAGTGATTCCATTGGAACCTGTTGGGCCGAGAGTGAAAAGGCGAGAATAGAGAGAAATAAAGCTAAGAAAGTTTGTCTCATAGGATTATATAGTAAAACAAGGCACCAAAAATAGGGAAAGAATACGAATGAGAAAAGGGAAAATCGCGGCAAGCTAGTTTATATAGATTGCTCGATTTTTAGCAACCTGTACTTTCATATGCCTCTAAAGATGGTAATTGCATTGTGGCCACCAAACCCGAATGTGTTACTCATGGCTATATCCGTTTCTTGGCTTATTGGTTCGTTAGTAACAATCGATATAGACTCAGGTATTTCGGGGTCGAGAACCGTGGTATTTATGGTAGGAGGAATAGTGTTTGTTTCTATAGCTTTGATCGATAAAATTGCCTCAATTGCTCCGGCTGCCCCGAGCAGATGACCGGTCATAGATTTTGTGGCACTGATTTTTAGGGTAGAATGCCGATCACCAAACACCGTTCTAATTGCTTTTATTTCGCTAAGATCACCAACTGGGGTAGAGGTAGCGTGGGCATTTAAGTAGTGAACATCTTGAGGGTTCAACTCTGCCTCAGAAAGTGCTAATTCCATCGCCTTAGCCGCACCTATGCCTTCAGGATGAGTTGCCGAGATATGATAAGCATCCGCGGTCATAGCAGCACCTACTATCTCGGCATAAATCTTAGCGCCTCGTTTTCTAGCGTGTTCGTATTCTTCCAGAATAAGTGCTCCGGCACCTTCCCCCATTACAAACCCATCTCTTTCTACATCAAAGGGCCTGGAGGCAATCTTGGGATTTTCATTTCGGGTAGACATCGCTTTCATGGAGGAGAATCCACCTATTGAGGCCTCAGTAATTGGAGCCTCTGAGCCACCCGTAACAATGACTTTCGCTTTGTTCCATCGGATGTAGTTGAATGCATCCATAATGGCCGAATTGGATGTAGCACAGGCAGAAACAGTAGTGTAGTTAATGCCCATCAGACCAAATTTGATGGAAATCATTCCCGAGGCCATATTTGCGATCAATCTAGGTACGAAGAAGGGACTAAAATGTGGTTTCATTTCATTTAGGGTGTATCCCTTAACTTCCTCCTCAAATGTGCTCATTCCCCCTTGTCCGGTTCCCCATATTACCCCCACCTCAAAGGGTGATGTTGACCCTACATCGACTCCGCTATCCGCTAGCGCTTCCGAAGCTGAATACAGTGCGTACTGGGTAAAGAGGTCGCTTCGTTTGATTTCATTTCGGCTGAGATACTTTTCAGGGGAGTAACCCTTTAGTTCGCAAGCGAACATCGTTTTGAAGTTAGCAGTGTCAAATTTTGTAATTAAAGAAGCACCGCTCATACTTTTCTTGGCATTTTCCCACAGCTCGTTAACAGAGTTTCCAATGGGGGTCAGGGCGCCAAGTCCAGTTATTACTACTCTATTCATATTCACAATAATTATACTTACTAGTAAGTAAGTTTTTAAGCAAAATTTTTTTAAATGGTTTTATCGATCTGCCGAATTACATTACCAAGTATATCTTCGCTAGTAACTTTGTTGAGTATTAATGAAGCAAGCAGTGAACTTATAATGGAGTCAGCTTGGTCAACAATAGCTCCTTGGAACGTAAACTGGTTACGCTGTTTTCCCTCGGCTAAAATGCTGGTCATCCAACTTCTGATCTCTTGACTAGCAGAAGATAGCTCTTGTTGCATTTCTTTGGGTAGGCTACCAAAGGTGGGACCGAGAGCCCCCATGAAACACACTAAGTTCTTTTGCTGACTTTCGCTGTATATATCAATGAATTTTTTCAGTTTAGCTGAAGCATCCATGTTTCTATCGGATTGAGACACAAATTGGCTAAAATTCTCACGAGTACGCTGGATAACAGCTACACCAAGATCGGCTTTCGATGGAAAATGATAGTGGATTGCAGCGTTTTTAATACTCAAAACCGCTGCTATATCGCGGTAGCTGAAACCATTGTATCCCCTAGTTCTAATGAGTTCTTCGGCAACATTAATGATCTTAGATTTTGTATCGCTCATGGGACAAATCTATCTACTTACTAGTAAGTAAGCAAAATTCTCTCAGACAAACTAGCAATCTATTTTTAGTCAGTTGGCCTAATTTCTACCCAGAAAGGAAAAATGCGCTGCCCTTTTACTTCATAAAATGGAATTAGGTCGCCCTTCATTTGGGGGAGATAGACATTTTCCATCACCAGGGTTTCCTCAGAAGAATCGGGGTTTTCCAGGCGATGGGCTAGCGTTTCGGTCTCTAGCATCATTTGCCCACCCGGTTCCACCGGATTGAGGAAGCGAAAGCTTAGGTTGTAGTAGCCTTCCTGGGCAACTTCTACCAACCACTTGCCAAAAACTTCTTCTTGCGCCCAGATACCTCGCTCACCACTGGCATCATTGCGATTAAGAAATGTGGGATCTTCAGCGTCACTACCAATAACTACTGCGGGTGGGTTCACTAGATTGGGTGATTGAATGAGTTCGTAGAAATGTTGGTCTAGTTGCTGTTTTAGCTCTTTTGCCAATTTAGTCTCTTCGTTGGTTAGGCTATGCTGCTCATAAGGATCATTTTTTAAATTAAATAATTCAAAACCAGCGAGTTCAGTATTATACGATGTTTGTCCTACCAGTTTATAATCGCCCTGCTGAAGGGCCACGTTATGATATAATTCGGGATATTTACGGGTCCAGTAAAAGAATAGAGGCCGATTGACCCAGTCAACAGTATTACCTTGCAATAAAGGAAGCCAGCTTTTTCCGTCAATCTTGCGGTTGGTAGGAAGTTGAGCATGGCAAAGGTCAGCCAAGGTGGGTAGCACATCCAGGTGAGCCGCAGTAGTTTCAATTTCTGTACTTTCGGAAAATTGAGCGGGGTAACGCATGAAAAATGGAACCCGCACCCCGCCTCGGTACACCGAACCTTTACGTCCGCGCATCCCCGCTACGTAGCGACGCTGCTGGGGGCCATTGTCGGTCATAAAAATCACGATGGTATTGTCCGCAATATTCAACTCATCTAGTGTGCTAAAAACCTTGCCGAGATTATCGTCAATGTTAGTTACCATTCCGTACACCTTGCGGGCATCCTCCTTATCTTTTTCGCTCATTTCGGGGAATGGCTGCTTACTGTCAAATCCGGCGGTGGGGTCAATATCTTTATACATCTGATAATACTTATCGGGTACTTGCAGTGGAGTATGAGGTGCATTGAACGATAGGTAGCAGAAAAATGGGGAAGACTGATTTTCTCTAATGAACTTAATAGCTTGCTCAGCGAAAATATCGGAACAATAGCCTTCGTAGGCTTGCTGATTACCGTTGTGCCAAAGCACCGGATCAAAGTAGCTACTATCTTTTTGAAAGTAGGTCGTAAAATCTCCTACCTGTCCCATACCTCCCGATAAGTGAATGACCGACTCGTCAAAGCCCTGGTCATTGGGGCGACTAGGATAATTATCGCCCAAGTGCCACTTGCCGAAAATTCCGGTACGATAGCCAGTATCTTTCAACATTTCGGCAATGGTAACTTCTGAGGTGGCCATCGTTGCCCCGCCGTTGTAGGTATCGTGTACTCCGGTTCGTAGGGAATACCGCCCGGTCATCAGACTAGAGCGAGTAGGGGCACAAACTGGGGAAACATAAAAGTTGGTAAGCCGGATACTTTCCTCAGCCAATTGATCTAGCACGGGCGTTTTGACATGTGGATTTCCGGTGAATCCCAAATCCCCGTAGCCCTGATCGTCGGTGATAATAAGCAGAACATTAGGCCGATTAGAATTTTGAGAAAAGCCGGGCAGGGAAACTAGAAGAAAAAAGAGCGTAAGTAGCGATTTCATAAAATAGATATAGGTTGTATGCCTCAGTAAGATAGAAATCTCTTTTGATTATATAAACCAGCCAATTTGCAATACTGACGGAAATACCCACTAAATTGCTCAAACACATTTGTTAAACGATGAATTTAGATTTAAAGCAGCAGGTTTTTGAAGTCTGTAAAGGTCGATTAGAGAAACAAATTTCGGGATTACAAGCGGAGTTACAGCAGTATAAATCAGCCGTTTCAGAAGAAACTAAGAGTTCGGTGGGTGACAAATACGAAACCGGGCGGGCGATGCTGCATCTGGAACAGGAGCGATTATTTAAGCAGTTAGCCGAAGCCGAACGGCTTTTTAATCTACTAGTATCGTTAGAGCCAAATCAGAAGTTTGTTAAAGTGCAGCCAGGTAGCTTAGTAGAAACCGATCAGGGGTATTTCTATTTTGCTATTGGTTTGGGGCAAGTTAAAGTTGATAGTCTGACCATCTATTGTGTTTCTCTCAAGTCGCCCGTCGGACAAGCGTTAGCGAACCGGGAAGCAGGAGAGGAGATCTCTTTTCAGCAGCGAAGGTGGAAGGTTTTAAATATCATCTGAATCTATCTCTTAGCTTAATATAATCCGTTCAGCTTATTTATAAGAGCATCGTACATATCGCCGCGTTGTTTTTCCAAAGTTCCTTTAGCAAAATCCTTCACTGCCTGATGATTGTCCCAGGTTTCGCAGGGGTTTTCGTAATTCCAATCAATATCGCCCGATTGGTCGGTAAAGTAATTGGGCTTTTTCCCTGGAAACGGTTGAGCAAACTGTCCGGCCCAACTAGCCTCAGTAGGGTCATCTAAATTATGGGCTTTATCAATTACGTAAAGCACCGAAGGCGTATCGCCTACTCGGAAGTAGCGAGCCCAGGACTGATTTTTAACCACTTCTTGCATGTGTCTTCCCAGGTTTCCGTATTCGGCTAATTGAGAAAATAGTTGCTTGGGTTCTTCCCCCGTAAACATTCCGTTGTACGTCCAGTTAATTTCCAGCCACCACATATCGTCATACTGCGGGTCATTGTAGATAGCGTTTCGCCCAAAGCCGTTCCAGTTTAGTTGCACACAGGGTTCTGATTTTTCCCAACTCTTAGGAAGGTGCGGAATATCATCTTCTAGCATCAGTCCGGTTCCGATAGTTATCAGCCGTATGTTTTGGCTCAAATCAGGGTTCTTCTCTAATGCTTGACCAAAGATTCTCATATTTCCCCAAACTAAGACATAGAGAGGGGATGTTTCTTCGCTTGCTGCCTGCCGAAAAAGCTGAAAAGCATGAGCTGTATCAGTAGCAATTCGTTCTTGGATACTTTCTGGGGCTGGATACCCCTTTTGTTTAAAGCTATTTTTTTGAAAATCTTGGGCGTAAGCATCTATAACCAATTTGCAGGCCTGATAGCCATCGGCTTCCCAACGGTCGGGTACAATGCCTTCAATCTGGAGTTCGTCCGCGTACCACATCAGATGAATAAGCGATTGTCGATCGTCGGGATCACCTGCATCAATATTGATGTCGGTAAAGACAAACACCCGGGGGGCATCCTGGGCAAAAGTTTGTTCCCAGAAAATAAAAAGAGTGATTGCTAATAGCAGGATTACTTTCATTGAGTTGGAAGCCGATAGTGAAATCGAAAAGTAGTCTTTCTGAAGAAAAAAAGAAACCCCTACTCAGAATGAAGGGGGTAAAGTGCTTAATATCGTGTATTTCAATCGTAGCGTTTCTCCAACCGCTCTAGCTCGCGAAGTGAATATTCAATTTTCTCCATCTGTTTGCTCACGGTAGATTTAACGCTTTCGGGAACACCGTTTTCTTCCAGTACGTCCCGGTATTCGTCTAAGGCGTTTTTATCGCCCCGAATGCACTCTTCTAGTATGATTTCTTCTTTATCGCTACTCAATGCGGTTTTAATGTCCATCCAGCTTTGATGTAAGCTAACGGATCGCTCCTTATTTTCCTCAGGATTGCCGCCCAGGGAGATAATCTCCTGCCGTAATTCCGAACTAAACTGAATACGTTGGTACACATGCTCCATCAAGTGGTTTCTCAGATCGTGGTTATGCACCTTCTTAGTCGCACTCCGAAAACCATCGGCGGCACCGCTGTTCTTTTCAACCAAGTTATTTAGTTCTCTAATAACATGTCGGGTGTCCATGGCAAAAAGTGGTCTAGGAGTAAAAAAATAGATATAGCAACTGAACTACTTTTTAGGGTATGTGTTCAGTAAAACTGTTCAATTAATTCCGATAGTGTTTATATTTATTCAGATTGGAATTGATAATTCAGGGAGCTAAAACCCGTTCCGAATATTAATTGCCCTTTAATTATCGGTGATTTGCCCTCCTTTTAGCACCTTTGTTTGTATGTTTCAGGACAACCATTTTACCTATGTATAGCAAGCTATTACTGATTGCTTTGATTTTTATACCACTTAACATACTCGGTCAGAGTTACCCGCTCTTAGATAGTTTGACCCGGAGTTTAGACCAACATACGGAAGCCGATACACTGCGAGTAAAGCTACTCAACGATCTTGCTTCTGAATATTGGATTTTAGATCCAAGCCAAGCTAAGCAGTATGGTAAGGAAGCCTTGGCGTTAGCCGATAGTTTGTCCTACTTAAGAGGTATTGCCCAAGCTAATGACGTAATCGGAGTGGCGCATTGGGCACAAGGAGAATACACTATAGCATTAGACTATCTAATCGACGCACTAACATCCTATCAAAATATGGGTCGAGCGAAGAGTGCAGCCAACACAATGACAAATATTGGCTTGATTTACTACGAGCAAGCAGATTATGAATTGGCTCTACAGTATTTTCAAGAAGCTTTAAATAACTATCAGCAATATCAGGAGTATGCCAGTATTGCGGTTGCGCTTGTTAATATCGGTAGTGTTTATTTTGATACGGGCGAATACGATCGGGCCGATTCTAGTTTTCGTCAGGCTTTGCGCTTGTACGAAAAAGAACGACAGCCTTACGGTATAGCATTATCTTATGGTAATTTGGGTGATTTAAGCGCAGTAACTGGTCAGTATAACCAAGCATTAACGTATTATCAGCAATCCCTAGAGTTAAGTCGTGAGATAGAAGACTTAGATGGTGTAGCAATTACCCTGTATCAAATAGGTAAAATGTATCGGCAACAGCAGAAATTTACTCAAGCAGAAGAGTATTTGATGCAGAGTGTGGAGGTTGCTAACCAAGTGAATGACCAAAAACAACTTCAGGACATATACCTAGAGATGAAAGAGCTAGAAGATGCCCGAGGCAATTACCAGCAGGCAATTAGTTACTTTGAGCAGTATGTTACGCTGAAAGATAGCTTGTTTAATGAAGAGAAAGCCCGGCAAATAGCTGAGTTGCAAACTGTTTACGAAACCCAGCAGAAAGAACAGGAAATCGCACTACAGAATGAGCGGATTCAAACCCTGCGCCAGAAAGCCCGCACCGATAGCTTACTCCGCTATGGATTGATCTTTGGACTGGTTGTGCTCGGAGCAATTGCCTACTTGATCGTGAGTCGGCAGCGGTTACGCATTAAAAAGAATAAAGAACTTTATGCTACCCAACAAGCGTTGGTTGGAGCTGAACTAGAAAATGCCAAACTGAAGGAAGAAGAACTGGAGCGGGAGCTATCGTTTAAGAGTAAAGAACTCACTTCCTATACCGTAAACTTCATCCAAAAAAATGAATTGTTCGAGGAGCTGAAGTCAGGGCTGAAGCAACTCAAAAAATCCCGCCCGGAGGAAATTGGTAAGAGGACGAATAGTCTTAATCGACTAATAGATCAGCACACCAATATTGATCGCGATTGGGAGGATTTCCGGCGCTACTTTGAAGAAGTACACCAGCACTTCTTTGACAAACTCAAGAGAGGTTATCCCGACCTCACTCAAGGTGAATTGAAACTTTGTGCGTTGCTAAAGCTCAAAATGAACTTAAAAGAAGCTGCCAGCATTTTGGGTATCTCACCCGAGAGTGTAAAGACGGCCCGCTACCGCCTTCGTAGAAAACTCGATCTTGACCGGGACGAGAATCTAATTGATTTTATGCAACGCTTTGATGAACCCTCAGCAAAAGCGGTTTCTTAATATCAAAATTGCCCTGAATCGGCTAGAAAAGCAGAAATTATCCATTTTTTATCGCCTTGTTCACTTCTTGTATACCTGCATAATTAGCTTACGGCGGGCTGTTGACGTTATATTTGAGCATATCATTTATACGCAAACTTTCGTTTTAAACCCAAACTAGATTAATTATGATTACGCGACATTATCCAACATTACTCCTCACTATTACCTTATTAGGTGGATTCTTAGCCTCTTGCCAGGAAGACGATATTAGTGATCAATCTCAAGAATCACTGATACAACTATCCAATAACGATACCTTAGGCCAATACCTGGTTGACCAAGACGGTTTCACACTGTATTTCTTTACTCAGGATGTGAGTGGGAATAGTGCCTGCAATGGTGATTGTACTACAGAATGGAGGATCGTTCAAAATGAGTCGGCTCGCTTGGGGGCAGGGTTGCAGGATGCAGATTTTGGAGCGATTAGCCGGGAAGACGATGCGGTTCAAACCACCTTCAAGGGTTGGCCACTCTATCGCTTTCAGGGCGATGTCCAGCCAGGGGAAATCAATGGAGATGGGC
Source organism: Bacteroidota bacterium (assembly GCA_039198955.1). Taxonomy (GTDB): domain Bacteria; phylum Bacteroidota; class Bacteroidia; order Cytophagales; family Cyclobacteriaceae; genus Tunicatimonas. The sequence continues at coordinate 12,473 of JBCCTI010000067.1, forward strand.
AAGATGGCCACTGGTTTGTGGCTAAGCCCGACTACAGTGTGATGTTAGCCCATCAGGTGATCGAGGGCGATACTTTGTCTCAGTACATTGTAGATCCCGAAGGTAGAACACTGTATTATCATTTTCCTGATGAGCAAGATATTAGTAACTGCGGCATCGGATGCATTGAGGAACGGCCCTTATTTTTTGCCGGAGAAAACTTGATTTTACCATCAGGACTTGGTTTGGATAAGTTCGATATTATTGTTCGGGAGGATGGTGAAAAGCAAAGTAGCTACAGAAGGCGAGCGATGTACCGCTACGTTGAGGATGGTTTTCGAGGATCAATACTAAGCCATGTAGCTGTCGATTGGACAGTAGCCCGGGTATCTTGGGCTAAGCCCGGAGAAGGGGACTAGGAATCAGAGCAAAATATCATCCAGGGGTTGAATCTTGGGTGGCATCTTGGTTTCGTCTAATAGCTGTCTTAGATCAATTTCAATAGTTCGGCAGAGGGCAGTCATGGGTACATCGTTGATGTAGTTCTCAAACGGATCTTCGCTGTTGTCGCCTACGGTTTCAATAGTGGCGAAAATCCAGGAAATCAGTACCGAGAACGGAATGGTCAACCATATCACCGAACTGTTGCTCATCTTGCCGAACTCGCTTACCAGCCCAAACGGGAGCAGTATCACGAAAATCCAGACGAAAACGGTGCTAAAAAAAGCGTACTGCCGGGGAAATGGAGTGTTTTTAATCCGCTCACATTTCCCTTGCAGGTTGTATAACTCTTCCAGCGTCTGCATCATATTTACCTGCCGGTAGGCATCCAGTTGATCTTGTTGTACTAGTTCTCTCAGGGCCTTTCCCTGATTTTTCACTAAGTGAGTAGCCGTGTTGGCCTGTTGCATTACCCCAATATATTCTTCATCTGACAAGAATGTACGGATATAATCTTGGCATTCCCGGTCGTTCTTTAACCTCAGGTCGGGTACATAGCTCAGATTTTTGCGGTCGAGTATCGTAGTGCGGCGTAATTGAATTCTGAGGAAATTAATCCAGGCCAAATGGCGGTAGATTAGCTCAGTATGCAAAGATAAAAGAGGAGAGTCAGTGGGTAGGTTAGGCAGGTAGGTAAGCACCTGATTTGCCCAGGTACGGCTGTAGTTTACAATACCGCCCCATATCTTGCGTCCTTCCCAGAAGCGGTCGTAGGACTGACTATTTTTGAAGCCAACGTAAAAGGCTACCGCGATACCAATGGTACTGAGAGGAAGAAAAGGAATGCTGATGTCAATTCCTTTCTTTAGTAAGGTGGTATAAACCGCAACAACAGTGATTGACCAGATGGTAAACAATAGTAGGTTTCTCCAGGCAAATTTCCAGATTAGGTTCCACCGTATATTTCGTCTAACGTACATGATAGGTTTGATAGTAATGCATTAGTATTGGTGAAAATAGAAATAGCTGGTGAGAATGCAAAAGCTATTTTATTACCTAATACCCTATCACTAAATCAGCCTATAATTTCATTCGCTTGAAAATGCTTTCCGGAATCAATTTAATGATGAGCATAATGAAACGCCACATCCATAGTACGTATATAATATTCTTTTTTTTCTTCACTGCTTTAAATACCGCATTGGCAACTTGCTGGGGCGATGCGGTTAAAGGCTTAGGAAGGTCTAATCCTTCAGTCATGCGGGTATCGATAAATCCGGGAATCACACTCACCACGTGCACTCCTCTGGAAGCCAGACGATTACGTAATCCTGAAAGGTAGGCTGTTAATCCAGCTTTGGCACTGCCGTACAAGTAGTTACTTTGCCGGCCTCGCTCACCTGCTACCGAACTTAGCACCGCAATACTACCCTGCCCTTGAGCTTCGTAGTGATTGGCAATGAGATTAATGAACGAAACAACTCCACTATAATTAGTCTGAATGATACGTTCGGCCTCCTGCCAATCGTTGATTGCTAATTCGTGGTTACCCAAATATCCCGCAAAGCAGAGGGTAATATCTGGAATCTCCGAAAGCGAGTTTATGGCTTCAGCGTGGGTGCTGGTATCCATCAGGTCAACCTTAAAATAGGAACAGGAAACATCGTAGCGGATAGTTATGTCTTTTGCCAATACCTGAAGTTCGTCGGGCGTTCGTCCCGCCAACACTAAATTATACTGCTTTTGGGCGTAAATGTAGGCACACGAGCGGGCAACATCGCTGGTTGCGCCAATAATCAGAATACTATTGTTCATGAAGCAATGATAGACAGTCGTTTAGCTAAATCGGATTGAACAGATGGGTTGGGATTAATTTTTTTAAGAATAGAGAGGAATTCTTGAATATTAGGATAGCTTTTTCGGAAAGTTTCTGCTTTCATCCGGGCATCTTTAGATAGATATACCCGTCCTCCTAGTTCAAGAACGAGCTGATCTAGCTCATCTAAAAAGGTGAATAGCCCTTTTGTCATCGGAAAATCCAAAGCCAGGGTATAGCCCTCCATCGGAAAAGAGATCAGGCTATCCTGTTTTCCGAATAATTTAAGCACAGTCAGGAATGAACCCCACCCTTTTTGCTGAATGCGGTTCATGACCTTTCGTAATCCCGCCTCGCTACTGTTAAGTGGTAGCACAAACTGGTACTGAACAAAGCCTTTTTTACCATACATACGGTTCCAGTGCAAGATAGAGTCAAGCGGGTAAAAGAAAGGATCGTAATGAATAGTGTTTTCAATCTCCTTTTTGAAGTTTTTGTTGTAGTAGAGAAAATTAAATGCCCGAACCGAAAAGTTACTGAGTACAAAACTAGGTAAATTTATAGGCATATTAATATTTAAGCCTGATTTACCGCATAGTGGATTCTTGCGTTGTTGGTCAGTGAGTTCGTTAAGCGGGGCGTGTTCCCCCATCATCATGATACTGCGGCCAAAATTCTTTCCACCTTTCAGGCAGTCAATCCACGCCATAGAGTAGGTGTGCGACTGATACTCATTGAATAATTCCAGCACTTCCCCTAGGTTCTTGGCTTTAATCTGTCGCTGCTTAATGTAGCTACTTTCAATCTTTTTTAGCCGAAATGTTACAGTATCAATCATACCCGTCAGTCCCATGCCACCCCGGGTGGCGTGAAAGATCTCGCTGTTTTTGGTAGGCGAGCAATCGATACGCTGACCATTGGGTAGTATTAACGAACAGTGACTTACATGGTCACCAAAGCAACCCGCCACATGATGGTTTTTTCCGTGAACATCAGAAGCTAATGCCCCGCCCACCGTAATAAACTTCGTGCCAGGGGTCACTGGAAGAAACCAGCCCTTGTGAACGAAAACTTCCAATAGGTCATTGAGAGTAATTCCAGATTGACAACATATTTCTCCAATTTCAGGATTGAAATCCAGAATATGATTATGCTTAATGGTAGAAAGGATATGATCTGATAAAGAAGCATCGCCGTAGCATCGACCCATCCCTCGGGCGATCCACGGAGTATCGTCAATGCTTTCGCCTCGCCAGTAGGTTAGCTCAGATTCTTTAGAAGGATAATTACTCCAGTTGGCAACGGTAGTTTTCATAGTTACAATTCAGGGAATAATAAGAGTTACTGCAAAATTAATAATTTATTGGATAAAATTTTTAATTTACCAGTGGCAAAAATTTTTTTAATTATGTTGATACTCAGTAAAATTTTGTGTTGGTAGATTTTTTTGCATCCATGGTATTGTGGAGAATTCAGTTTTTAGCCATCAGATTGGTAAATATTCCATATTCTTTCAATTTTGAAGGATAAAACAGATTTGATGGGTAGTTTTTTTGAAAGTTACAAACACCGGGGAATGCGCCGCCAGTTGGTGCAATTGCTGTATCGTAAAGGAGTTAAGGACGAGCGGGTACTGCGGGCAATGGAGCAAGTACCTCGTCATGCTTTTATTGACTCGGCTTTTGTGGATCACGCCTATCAGGATAAAGCCTTTCAGATTGGGGAGGGGCAGACTATTTCTCAGCCCTACACTGTGGCCTTTCAATCGGAGTTACTTCAGATAAAACCGGGAATGAAAGTACTGGAAATTGGAACGGGTTCGGGTTACCAGTGTGCGGTACTTTCAGTGATGGGTGCAGTAGTATATTCTATTGAGTACAATCAGGTGTTGCACGACCAAGCGAAGAAACTACTGCAAAAACTGGGATACCCTGCCCAATTGAAATGGGGCGATGGAACGGTCGGTTGGGCTGACCACGCTCCTTTTGACCGAATCTTAGTTACCGCCGGAGCCCCGGAAGTTCCTCCGGCACTGGTTGCGCAATTAAGTATCGGAGGGCGAATGGTAATTCCAGTAGGTGACCGCGAGCGGCAGGAAATGTTACTGATTGAGAAGGCTGAAGATGAAGCTATTCAGCAGTCATCCTTTAATCTATTTAGCTTTGTTCCTTTGCTGGGGGAGCACGGTTGGACGTTACCGTAACTTTCAGAATATCAGAAGTCTATAATAACTTATTCAGCTTGTTTTACTATTGTAATCTAGTTTTAAACTCTAGCACATCTATGCCCCCAAAAGTAACGGTGTTTATGGTTTAGACCTCTTTGTTGTCAAAGCATTCTAGGTGCGGCTTCAAGCAACTATTGAATTGATTAGGGAATCAGGAAAAGGCAATGAGTTTATTCTTACTTTTCCAAAAAAACTATCTCACTCAACTCCTTCTTCCCGCACTTCTCCCGATTTCGTTTAGCTTCAAAAGGTAGGATCAAACGTGTAAGAGAATATAGCTTTCTTGTATCCCTCTGTTGCGGGCCAGTTTGCTAAAATTTGGTTCGGCTTAGAGAAATAAGAGCAAAGCTTTAACTATTTTTTTTGCCAGAGCCGGAAAACGAAAGTGGCTGCAATAAGTGATAAAGCGAGATATATCCCGATAGCAGGAACGCTAAGGTTTATTACAAGCTGACCATCATCAACTGATAACGATAACCCGAGCATGATGATTAAACCGGCGACGAAAACGGAAACTGCCAGTAGCGCAGGACCAAAAACTGATAATTTAAATCGCATACTTAAGATTTTTAGGGTTGTCTTAATATAGTGAAATGACTCGAGGAGACCCAATGCGTTGCAGAAATCCCGCAGAAGACTGGTATACAATACTGTATCGCTGCATTGTCGTTTAATGTTTAATTTGAAGGGGAAAGGCAAACGCAGTACATACTAATCATCATGGTAAGGCTTGTATAATTACCTAGAAATCATTACATTATATTTCTTACCAACCTTACAAAACCTATGGTCAAAAGTTATCGGGGCATTGCTCAGGAGACACCTGCCGTGCCAAAGTTACCTTCCCTAATTGTGGCCGACTATATGGCTACCCACCTAGTAACATTTTCACCCGACCAGTCTATCCAAGAAGTGGTCAGGAAACTGCTGGCTCGGCGTATTTCGGGTGCTCCCGTGGTAAACGATCAGCAAGAACTGATCGGAGTTATTTCTGAGGGCGACTGTCTAAAGGAGGTTGTGAAAGGGAAGTACGATAACCTTCCAATTTTATCGGGAAAAGTCCGCGACCATATGTCGACCAGCGTAGTTAGTGTCGACGCTGAAATGAATATCTTCGAGACAGCTAATATGTTTCTAAGTCGGCGTATTCGGCGGTTTCCCGTGCTGAAAAATGGTAAGCTAGTGGGGCAAGTTAGCCAGAAAGATATTATGAAGGCTGTTCTAAAACTAAAAAGCTCTACTTGGCAATACCGATAACAATTTTTGAAGAAGAGTGATTTTCAGTTATCAGTCATTCATGCCCTTTTCCATTTTCAACCTTCGGCGGTCGCTGTAACCTTTCAATTATCCACTAATTATTTATATGAATTTACTAGCTCTTAATCGTAGCGAATTTGGTGATCCGGCCAACGAAAACAACGTTCTGACCATAGAAGAAGCCGAAAACCTGCTAAGCGAATGGGTCAGAAACGACAGCCTGAAGCGACATATGCGACAGGTGGGGGCATTGATGCAAGCTTGGGCTAAAGAAAGAGAACAACTCTCTGCCGAAGAACAAGCCAAATGGGAGATTGCTGGATTACTGCACGATGCCGACTGGGACCAGTGGCCGGAACAGCACTGTCGAAAAATCGTGGAAGAACTGGAAAGTCGCAAGGTGGCTCCGAGCATTATCCGAGCCATTGCCTCTCACGGGCCAAGTCACTTTGGGGTGGAACCGAGAAGTAAAATGGATAAAATGCTCTACGCTTTTGACGAATTATCAGGGCTGATTCATGCGTACTCGCTAATGCGTCCAACTGGGTACGAGGGAATGCAACCTAAAGGTGTAAAGAAACGGCTGAAAGATAAGTCATTCGCTGCTCAGGTTTCCCGGGAAGATATTCGCGATGCCAGCGAACGAGCTGGAGTGGATTTGAACGAACTGATTACATTTATCATTCAGTACCAAGCTGATACAGAATGAGTAATGATTGATGATTTTATATATTGCATCATTCACTAATCATCAGTCATTAGATTTAAGTAGTTGTGGTACAGCAGGACGAAGCCGCCCACCAGCGTCCGCAGCAAGTAATTGCCAGAGTTAATAACTTTTACTATACGGCTTTGAAGTATTTTGACGGATGCTTGGACTATATTACCTTGCCCTGGAAAGCCTTGCGGGAATACTTCTCAGAACACGCCAAATAACCTACTATGCTAAAGTCGCTCACTAACTCTACCCTACTGGGCATTTTGCTCGCCTGGAACGCCCTTACAGCCGGAATTGCCGGATTCTACTTTGCAACAGGCTTACCACCCTGGCTGATGGCACTAATTGGGGCGATACTTGGCTCATTAGCTACGTTCACGTTATACATTTTTTTTCTGTGGTTAGGGAAATTGGGGCGTCAACTTCCTTTGAAGCTAGTAGCCGCTGTTTTGGGAAGTGCAGTGGGTCTGGTCATCATCAAAGAAACTGCGTTTCGTTGGCCCGATCAGGTGTATTATCCGGCTATGCTGATCGCCATCTTATTCTGTCTGATCCTTTACTTCAGTATCAGTAAACTAGCGATACGTACCCAGAGTATCTTGGCATGGTCAGGAGTCGGGGCAACCCTAATATTTTTAGCCATCAGTACTTTTTGGCTACAACGCGAAGGAACCGACCCCTTTGTTGAGGAAAATTTACCGCCCTTTACCAGTGTTACTGTACCCACCTTGTCTGATGAGGGATTGACCAGTCCCGCAACTTCTGGGAAGTATTCGGTAAAAGCGTTTACCTACGGCAGTGGTAATGATCAACATCGTACTGAGTACGCCGAAGGAGTTACTTACACAACGTCTACCGTGGATGCTACTCGTTTGCTGCCAGATTGGAAGGGAAAGAAGAAAAAGTGGCGGGAACGCTACTGGGACTTTGGGGTAGAAAATTTCCCACTGAACGGACGGGTGTATATGCCCGAAGGTGAAGGGGCCTTCCCTCTGATTTTGATTGTACACGGCAACCATAGCATGATTGATTACTCAGACGATGGCTACGGATACCTGGGGAAGTTACTGGCGAGTCGGGGTTTTATTACGGTGTCGGTAGATGAGAATTTTATCAATGGACATTGGTCAGGGGATTTTCGGGGAAAGGAAATGCCGGTGCGGGCTTGGTTGTTGCTGAAGCATATTGAACAGTGGCAAAGCTGGAATAATACTGCTGGGCATGATCTCGCGGGCAAAGCTGATCTAAATAAAATCATTCTAGTCGGGCATTCCCGAGGGGGTGAGGCAGTCTCAATCGCCGCTGCCTACAACATGCTACCCAATTTTCCCGATGATGTTCAAGAAGTATTTGACTTCAACTTCGGCATTCAGGGAGTGGTATCCATTGCGCCCACTGATTATCGGTATCATCGCCAGATTACCCTAGAAGATGTTAACTATCTATCGTTGCAAGGCTCGTACGATGCCGACGAGGCTAGCTTCTGGGGAATGCGCCCCTACCGTCGGCTCAATTTTAGCGATAGCAGTCAAAGGTTTAAAGCCGGAGTGTACTTGCATCGGGCGAACCACGGGCAGTTTAATACGACCTGGGGGCGTAGTGATTTTGGTGGAACGATGAGTTGGTTGCTCAATACTGAACCGATGATGTCAGGCGAGGAACAGCAGCAAGCCGCTCAAGTCTTTATCGCTGCTTTTGCCGAAGCTACTTTGCACCAGGATCGCCAATACCTACCCCTTTTTAAGAATATTGCGGTCGCCCGCGATTGGTTACCCGAGCAGTATTACCTCACTCACTATCAGGATGCTAATGCTATAATACTCGTTGATTTCGAGGACGATATTAATGTAGCGACAGCTGGGAAAAGTGCTATTGCTCGGGCTGAAAACTTTATAATCTGGCGGGAAGAAAGCCTAAGTACGCGTACTCAAGGTTCTCAGGAAAATAGTGCCGTAGTGTTAGGATGGGATTACGGAACTGCCATTAATACCGACTCTTTAGCTCGCTACGAGCTGACTCTTAACGATACTACATTCGTTAGCTCAGCAGTAGACTCTCTGGGTAGTATGCAGATTAGTATTGCGGCAGCTGACTTTAAGGAGCTTGACAGGCAAGCTAATGGGCAAGAAAGCCAGGATGAACCGGAAGTGGATATGAGCATTTGGCTGACTGACCAGGTCGGCCAGCGGGCTCAAATACCAGTGAGTAGCATTAAACCAATCGCCCCCCGCCTAAAAACCCGCTTTACCAAACTGGCATTTTTAGATAAGGATATGATTGGCAACGAATGGGAAGTGCAACTACAAACCTTTCACCTGCCTCTAGCGACTTTTCAAGCGAATAATCCAACATTTAACATCCAGAAGCTCCGTAAAATCTCATTGGTATTTGACCAAAACCCATACGGTGTAGTAGTGATTGACGATATTGGATTCAGCCCTTAGTTGTAGGTATAATCGCGATCAGTTATACCGAAATGCAATATAAAAAAACTGATAGCACGCAAGGCACTGTCGGCCACCGAAGGCTTGGATAGTCTAGTATAAAATAAGATCGTAACCTTCGTGCAATCAATTTATTCCGCTATTACCTATGTGCCTTTAGCACTGCGGTCAATAGCTGGTTTAGCTTTACACTGAGTAAATACCTTGCCAGATGCGGCCGTAGGCTGAAATCAGCGTTTGTCCCAAGCGGATGAGGGGAAAATTCCTCAATGTGAGGCAGAAATGCGGTTGTAGTTTTCGGCAGAGAATTTTTTGTGTTATCTTCAAAACTTAATTCTACACAAACTACTTTGTCTAATGAAAAACCGTTTTATCCTCCTGATTTTTCTAGTAAGCCTATGTGGTTTCCTGGCCACCGATAGTTTTGCTCAACGCAAGAAGAAAGGCGCATCAGAGTCCTTAAACATTGATACTACGCTCTACCATGGCATGCAGTGGCGTTCCATTGGGCCCTACCGGGGCGGGCGTTCTTGTGCGGTGACCGGAGTGCCCGGTCAGCCTAATTTATTCTACTTTGGCGCCGCAGGGGGCGGTGTATGGCAAACCCAAGATGGTGGCCAATCCTGGAAAAATATTTCGGATGGCTACTTCGGTGGTTCTATTGGGGCAGTAGCCGTGAGTGAGTACGATAACAATGTAATTTACGTAGGTGGGGGCGAAAAAACTGTTCGCGGTAATGTATCTTATGGTTACGGAGTATGGAAAACCACCGATGCCGGCAAGACGTGGCAATCGATTGGGTTAGACCAGTCCCGTCATATCGGACGCATAAGAATTCATCCGAAAAACCCTGATTTGGTATACGTAGCGGCAATGGGTAACTTATTTGCCCCTAACGAGCAACGCGGCGTTTTCCGCTCCAAAGATGGTGGGCAAACCTGGGAGAAAATACTATTTGCTAATCCCGATGCCGGAGCCGTAGATTTAGCGATGGATCCGAATAACCCCAGAGTACTCTACGCAAGCACCTGGCGTATTCGCCGTACTCCATACAGTTTATCGAGTGGGGGAGAGGGTTCAGCTTTGTGGAAAAGTACCGACGGCGGCGACACCTGGAAGGAGATTTCACTGAATGAAGGAATGCCCGAAGGGCCATTGGGCATTATTGGAGTGACTGTCTCACCAGTCAATTCTGAGCGAGTGTTTGCTATTGTAGAGGCTGAAAACGGCGGGGTCTTCCGCTCGGATGATGCTGGGGTAACCTGGACCAAAACCAACGATGACCGGAGCCTCCGCCAGCGAGCTTGGTACTACTCTCGTATTTACGCTGACACCCAAGACGAAGACATCGTATACGTAATGAATGTTCGCTACCATCAGTCCAAAGACGGGGGCAAGACCTTTGAGCCTTCGGTAGCTCCGCACGGTGACCATCACGATCTGTGGATTGCTCCCGAAGATAATTCCCGCATGGTAATTGGCGACGACGGAGGGGCTCAGGTAAGCTTTGACCAGGGAGCTAACTGGACAACCTACCACAATCAGCCTACCGCTCAGTTTTACCGGGTCACTACCGATGATCATTTTCCTTACCGCATTTACGGGGCGCAGCAGGATAATTCTACTATAAGAGTTTCGCACCGTACTGATGGTAGTGAGATTGATGAAAGTCACTGGGAGGCTACTGCCGGAGGAGAAAGTGCCCACTTGGCCATTGACCCTAACAACGACGAAGTAGTATACGGGGGTAGCTACGGCGGATTTCTCTCCCGGGTAAACCATGAGAAGGAGCAATCGCGAATTGTTAACGTTTGGCCGGACAATCCGATGGGCTACGGAGCCGAGGGAATGAAATACCGCTTTCAGTGGAATTTTCCCATCTTCTTTTCGCCTCACAATCCTAAGAAACTATACACAGCCTCTAATCACTTACACGTTTCTACCGACGAAGGGCAGAGTTGGGAGATCATCAGTCCGGATTTAACCCGGGCCGATTCTTCTAAGTTGAAATCCTCGGGTGGACCCATTACCCAGGATAATACGGGGGTGGAATACTACGCAACTATTTTTGCTGCCGTAGAATCGCCCCGGGAAGAAGGACTTATCTGGACGGGTTCCGATGATGGACTGGTTCATCTCAGCCGGGATAATGGCGAGAATTGGACGAATGTTACACCACCCGATATGCCCGAGTGGATGATGATTAACAGTATTGATGTGCACCCGTTCGTAGACGGTGGGGCTTACGTAGCCGGAACCCGCTACAAACTGGGCGACTTTACCCCGTATTTGTACAAAACGACGAACTACGGAGCCAGTTGGGAAGAAATTACCAACGGAATTGAAAACGAACATTTTACCCGCGTTCTGCGAGCTGATCCTGAACAGGAGGGATTACTTTACGCTGGGACCGAAACGGCCATGTACATTTCGTTTGATGACGGCAGTAGCTGGCAACCCTTCCAACTGAATTTGCCCACAGTGCCTATCACTGACCTTACCATCAAGAACAATAATCTGATTGCAGCTACCCAGGGGCGTAGCTTCTGGATTATTGATGACCTAACTCCATTGCATCAACTGAGTGACCAAGCCATGCGGGAAGATTTTCAGCGTAATGGCTATCACCTCTATCAGCCAATAGATAGCTATCGTATGGGTGGTTCTCAGGGTGATCCTTCCCTTACTGCTGGCACCAATCATCCGGGTGGAGTAATGGTACACTACGTACTAGCCGAAGAGCCTGATACCACTCAAACGGTTGTATTGCGAATCCAAGAAAAAGATGGAACCCTCATTCGTGAATTTAGCACAACAGTTGGGGAGGATACTAAGAACCCGATAAAAGGTAAGCTGGAAGTCCAGCCTGGATTTAATCGGTTTGTGTGGGATATGCGTTACCCGGGAGCCAAGACGTTTGAGGGAATGATTCTGTGGGGCGGAGGTACGCAAGGTCCTAAAGCGGTGCCGGGTGAATACCAAGTGACGTTGAAGGTGGGAGATCAGCAGATGATTCAGCCGTTTACTATTTTGGCTGATCCTCGGTGGGAAGCCAGTCCCCAGGATATTCAGGCGCAATTCGATTTCCTGATTTCTGCTCGGGATAAGCTGTCAGAAACCCACCAAACAATTGAAGATATCCGAGAGGTGCGGGAACAAATGAACCTGGTAGTGGAGCGGGTAAAAGATGAAGAAAATATGAAAGACGTGGTGGAAATGGCCAAAGCGATTGACCAGCGTATCACCACGATTGAAGAAAAGCTATACCAGACTAAGAACCGTAGTCGGCAAGATCCACTGAATTATCCCATTCAACTTAATAATAAATTAGCAAATGTAGCCTCCCAGATGAGTTACGGTAACTTTAAACCGACGGCTCAAGCAGTAGCATTTAAGGAAGAAATAACGCAGCGCATTGACGAGCAGTTGAATCAGTTTGATCAGATTGTTAGGAATGATTTACCGCGATTCAATGAACTAGTTAGGGATAAAAGCTTTGATGCTGTTCAGATTGAGGAGGAGGAAACCGAAGTGGAAGGTACTTACTGATAAAATTGCGGTTGACGTAGCTAACAGATAAAAAGGTTAGGGGTACAATGGATTACTTCTAACCTTTTTAACCGAAAGTATTTATCGGGTAAACTGAAGAAAGAAAAACTTGTCAATCAGGGTCAGGAAGTCATCACTTCTTTTTCCTCAGAAAGCTGAATTTCCTCGGAAGAAAAGCCAAACAGAGCTGCCACAAACTTGGAAGGTGGTTTCTTAACCAAGGCTAAGTACTGTTGCGATTTCAGCGAATAGCGATTAGATGCAACCCGGTAGGAAAAATCAGCTTTTTGTAATTGCTCAATGCTGCTTCGGTAGATTTTGTGTTTGCCCAATTGGTCGGGCAACTCATCTATCTGCCGGGAGAGTGCCTGCCCTTTTTCCACAATTTTAGTGGCGGTAGTAGCATTTTTATCTACTGAATGAAAAGATTGTACAATTCTTTGTAGTAGGGGGCTAAGCGAGGTATCTTTATTTTCAATGTTGGCTAGCTGAATGATGATATTCTGGCGTAGGGCAGCGTAACGAAATACCAGTTCTGCGGCATCTTCCATTTCTTTCTTGCGGCTTCTGAGCGACTGGTAGTTGACAATCCCCCATAAAAAAGCAAATCCGGTAATTGCTACTATGATGGGCAGAAATCCCATAAGGTTATCGTGTTATAGTTTTATTGTGTTTGGGTTTTATGGTTCTGAGTTTTTGCTGTCAGACGTCAATAAATTTAAAATCAGAACTCTGGGCTTTTAAACTATAACACTCTAACACATTAGCACCAAAACACTAATTCCCTAAATACTCAAAATCTTCACCATCCGCAGCATATCTTGTTCCAGCGGCTTAGAGGTATTAATGCACTCTTTAAAATCAGTGTAGACTACTCTATTATTGATAACTCCGGCCATCATGCTACGTTTTCCACTCAGCAGCCCCTCCACCGCCGCCAAACCCAAACGGCTTGCCAGAATACGATCCATGGCGGTGGGGGCACCTCCTCGTTGGATATGCCCCAAAATAGACACTTTAAAGTCTTTTCCTTCCAAGCGTTCTTTCACTTTGGCGGCTACTTCAATCGCCCCCCCCTCCTCATCGCCTTCAGCGATCACTACGATAGAAGAGGTTTTCTCGTGATTACGACCCTGACCCAGAGTATGAATAACATCCTCAATAGTAGTGCTGGTCTCGGGGACCATAATCAATTCGGCACCACCGCCAATACCAGACTCTATCGCGATATATCCCGAGTCGCGCCCCATTACCTCAATAAAGAAAATCCGGTCGTGGGAGTTTGCCGTATCCCGAATATTATCAATCGCATTGAGCGCGGTGTTCACCGCAGTATCAAAACCAATTGTATAATCAGTACCGTATAAATCGTTATCGATAGTTCCAGGAGCACCTACTACTGGAACACCATATTCCTGACAGAAGATATTGGCTCCGGTAAAAGTGCCATCGCCCCCAATAACTATCAGGCCCTCGATACCCCGCCGTTGTAGCTGATAGAATGCCTTTTTGCGTCCCTCAGGAGTACGGAACTCATCACTTCGGGCCGATTTCAGGATGGTACCCCCCCGCTGGATAATATTGCTGACGGAGTAAGACTTCATTTTGTAAATGTCGCCTTCAATTAGCCCGTTGTACCCGTATTTGATACCGTAGGCTTCTACTCCATGGTAAATAGCCCCTCGGATTACAGCCCGAAGGCAGGCATTCATGCCGGGAGAGTCTCCGCCTGAAGTCAGTACTGCGATCTTCTTCATAAAAGCAAATAGGAGTTAGTGTGCAAAATAAGCGAATCAACGCTGGAGAAAGAAAATTATTTAAGAAGAATATTCAGTGATTTGCCAATAATCCAAAAACTTCATCACAGCTTGATCATGGGTAGGTTAGCCATTTGGCCAATGGATTGGTTACGCCCCTTTGTTACTTGCGTAAATTTGTTAGTTTTTTTGCCAAAGTAAAAGCCTTACCTTCATTTTCCTATGCAAATTCCATTTGTAAATCTAAAAAGGCAGTATGAGCCTATATTATCCGACCTGCAGAGCGGGCTTGCAAATTTAATTGCATCTAATCGGGTGGTAGGCGGTGCAGCCGTAAGTAGTTTTGAGTCGAGCTTCGCTGATAGCTTGGCAATGAAGTACACAGTAAGCTGCGCCAATGGTACTGATGCTTTAGAAATAGTACTGCGGGCGTGGGGCATTGGAGTTGGTGATGAAGTAATTGTTCCGGCCAATGGTTGGATTTCAGTGGCAGAAACGGTGGTTTTACTCGGGGCTACGCCCATCTTCGTTGACAATCATGCGAGCAATTACCACCTCAATTTAGATTTGTTGGAAGAAAAAATAACCCCCGCAACGAAAGTAATTATACCAATTCATTTGTACGGCAACCCAGTAGATATGGCTAGGCTAATGAAGATAGTTGCCGGTTATCGGGAAATTCGAGTGCTGGAAGACTGTGCTCAGGCGCACGGGGCTGAAATTGGAGGTATGAAGGTGGGGAGTTACGGACAAGCTGCAATTTTTAGTTTTTATCCGACTAAGAACCTAGGGGCCTTAGGCGATGCCGGGGCTATTGTAACCAATGATCATTCACTGGCAGAACACTGTCGCGCGATTGCGAATTATGGTCAGTTTAAAAAGTATACGTATCCAATTTTAGGGCGAAATAGTCGAATGGATGCTTGGCAGGCAAAGATTCTCTCGCTGAAGTTACCCTACTTAGATTCAGGAAACCAACGACGAAAGCAGATTGCTGATTACTACTATAACGCTTGGAAAAGTTTGCCGATTCAGCTACCCGAGAATACCGAAGCTGCCGTTTGGCACCTGTTCGTCATTCAAGTCAGCCATCGCGACCAAGTGCAGAAGGAACTAGTAAAATGGGGTATTCAAACCGAAGTCCATTATCCTATCCCGGTTTGTCAGCAGCCCATCTTTCGGCGGTATCGCCATCCAGAAGGCTATCCTAATGCCGAGCAGCAGGCACCGCGTTTGTTATCAATCCCGGTCTATCCAGAGCTTACCGATTATGAGGTAGACTACATTGCCCATACAGTTAAATCAGTGATCGAAAGCGATGCCATAGCGCATCAACCAGCCCATTGATTTCAGAAGAGAGTTTCAGAAAATAAACCGACGAACCGTAAAGTGCAACCACTAAGCTGCCCCGTATCAGAAAATCTGCCCAGAAGGGTGAAAATACTGGTAGGATACTGATAATCAGATAGGTAGCTAAAGCCAGAATTATTAAAGACAGATGACGAAGCTGATAGGGTTGCATCCCAAATTTGCGGTAAACGTACCAAAACCGAACAACTGTGATGACGACCACCGAAAGAAAAGAGGCTAAGGCTGCCCCAGTGATTCCTAAGGTTGGAATAAAAATCACGTTGGTAACTACAATGAGTAGTAACCAGGCGGCATTGAAAACGGTGTTCATTTTGTAGTAGTCAGAATAGCCCACAATCGCATCGCTCAGTCCACCCGCCATCCGAACCACATTTGATAGGCCAATGAATAAAATGACGTACAACCCCGCTTGGTACTCTGCCGGAAGAATCGTGTAAATTGTCTCAGTATTCACCCACAATCCCAGCATGAGTAGCAGCCCAACCGCTAGCTGAGTGATGGTGCTTTTCTGGTAAATCGTGTTAATCGTACCCAGAGCGTTACAGTTAAACGCATCGGCAATCAGGGTGGGGGCAATGTTCCGTAGGGCCCGGGAGGGTAACAACACTAAGGTGCCAAAATAGAGATTGAGGGTATAGATACCTACCTCGCTTTCGGAAAGATAGCTGCCAATCATGATACTATCAATCCGAATAATCGCTAAGGAGCTAAATCCAGTCAAAAAGCTAAACAAGCTCAAGCTAACCATATTGTTGAGTAACGTTCTATCCAAAAGGCTGAAATCAGGTAGCGGATTAAACTCCCTGCGCCAGACCAAAAAAGCGAGTAGCAGAATAGCAGTCGCCCCCTGCGCCCCTACGTACCACCAGACAAACTGGTCAAAATTCAAAAAATGAAAAAACGTCAAGGTAACTCCTAGTAAGATAAACAGTCGGAGAAACAACTCCCTCAACAGGGTTCCGGCGGTGGCATTATACAGTACCCGGTTGTAGATATCGAGCGCAATAAAAACGAGCATAAAGAACGTGAACGGGACAATTAGATAAGCCTGATTCTGAAACAAAGGGGAGTCGGCATGGGTGTCAATAATCCAGGATTTAAGTAGATAGTAGAGTCCAATAAATACTAAAAAACCTACTGAGATGACTAGTATCAGTAGAAAAAGAAAGCCGTAGTGGTTCTTTTCTTTATCTCGGAATTTGGGGAAGAATTTAACGGTAGCTCCACCGAACCCCAGGGTTGCCCCCTGAGAAAACACCGCTGACCAAGAAGCGATCAGGGTAATCACCCCAATTTGGGCAGAGGTCAACACCCGGGGAAATACCAGGGCCGTAGTCACGAAACCCACTAGCACCCCAGCGTAAATATATACGGTAGATTTTATGGTTTGACGCTGGATAATTCCCACAGCTTACGGATTATTTTTCACGCAGAGTTGAAATCATTTCGGCAATCTCTGAGCGGGATAAAGCCTCAGCCTTATCTGATGTGTACGACTGAAAATCAGTTTCTTGTGTCTCAGAAGATAATTGGTGTGATGTCAAAGGGTTAGCAGCTATTTTGATGATAAAATCGTGGCTTCGCAGATGGGCAAACCGGGCTTCCTCCTGCGACAATAGTGTTTCGTGAATCTTTTCAGTAAAGCGCGGGGTCGAGAAGTTGATCTGGGCAGCAGGAGCAAGCTCCTGAACCACGTCTAGCAAGCGATAAGCCTTCATTTTGGGAACAAATATTTCACTTCCCTCCGCAGTAGCTACTTGCTTGAGGATATAACGGGCTGATTCGGCTGCCGTCATCGTAAAGCGGGTCATTTCGGGGTGGGTAATCTCAACTGTACTTGGGTCACGATGATCTATTAGTTCGGGAACAAAAGAGCCTCTCGAACCAAAGATATTGCCCAATCGGATAACCGATGCTTTAAGTACCTCATCTTGGTTGCTTTGCAGTGTCAGACGCTCGGCACAGAGCTTAGTCGCCCCGTAGAGAGTAGTTGGGTAAACGGCCTTATCAGTTGAGATAGTTATAAGTTGGGGTACTGAATGAGCCAGCGCGGCATTCAGTACGTGGGTAGTTCCTTGCACATTGGTCTGGACAAAAGCGGCTGGCTGGTTCTCGCCGGTTTCTACCCGTTTGAGGGCAGCGGCATGAATCACTACATCGACTTGCCGAAAGTGAGGGGATAACGACGAATAATTACTGACGTCAGCTAGGGCGAAGGTTAAAAAAGGAAACTGACGGCTGGAAAACTGTTGCCGAAGCCGATACTGCTTAAACTCATCCCGCGAAAGAATGATGACCTTGCGAGGCTGATGATCGTCTGGCAATGCTGCAATAGCTCTCAGTAAAGAACTGCCAATCGTACCCGTTCCCCCGGTGATAAGTATGGATTTATCAGATAAATTTGCCATAAGGTCTACATATTGGCTTCAACAATCAGTCGGACTAACTGTAGATCGTATTCGCTAAAAACCCCCAAGCTAGTCTGTTGGTCTACAGTAATATGACCGACAGTCCCTGAAATAATTTTCTGATGAGATGCAAACACTTCAGTGCGGGATACTGAAATACCCCCGGTATACTTATAAAGGGCTTCCCGTTCCAATTTGGTAAATTTTTCCTGGTTCAGGATGGGTTGCATGCCGTGACCTTGGTGCTGAAAGAACAAACTCGAGTCAGGACGTACACTAATTAACGAATCTGACTCGAAGAGAAATAAGGTATTTATTGCGTCATCAATTGTCGAGGAGTGAACAAAAGGGTATTCAATGGCAAGCACTGCAAATGTTGAGGGTGACTCGGCGTGAAGCCGTTCATCCTTCAGTATATCGTTCACTGTCTCAACCAATCCCACATTGAGTTGGGCGAGTTCTCGGGGGCGGATTACAAACAAAATATCGGGTGAACTTCCGTACTGTTGACTCAAAATTTCTCCAATAGCTGGATCAGGAGAACTAACCACTACCTTTTTAATATTTTTTGCCAATTGGGCTGATTCTATTTTACGATTGAGAAAGGTTTTGTCGGCTAGCGGGGTAAAAGCTAGCCGATGGTTAGCTGTACCTACATCCCGTATCGGAATTATGGCAATGCCATCTTTTCGGTCGGCATGTTTCTGTACATATTCCTGGTTGATGGAGGCCCGGGTAGATAAAATACGTCCTTCGTTTTTAGTGAGATTACTACCATGCTGTCGGTAATAAAACAAAGGAGTAGCGACGTTCTTAACCGGGTGTTTAACAGTAAACTTAACCCAGAGTTCGTATCCATCCTGGCACTGGTAGTTCTCGCTGTAGCCACCCAACTCTTTCAAAAAAGTGGTGCGAATCATGGTGCAGGCACCGTGAGCAGCTTGATCCATAAGTGAAACCTCATTAAAGTCGTGCCGCTGGTGTACCGAATCTACCCTGCCATCGGCATCCGTTAGAAAGTAGTTAGGAAAAACTAAGCCTAGTTGTGGGTCTTTCTCCAATAAGTTAGACATAACGAGCAGGGCATTCTCATCTAGGAAATCATCAGCATCTAGTCGCATGATGTATTTTCCCCGTGCTACCCGCAAAGCAATATTATTGGTGACATTTAAACCTTTATTCTGCTGAAAAATTGTTTTTATTTTCGGATGTTCAGCGTATTGAGCGATAATTTCGGAAGAGCTATCCGTAGAGCCATCATCAATAATAATGATCTCAAAATCTTGCAAACTCTGTTGGAGTACGCTTTTTATCGCTTGCTCTAAATATTTTCCGTAGTTGTAGTTCGTAATATATACGGATATGAGTACCGGGTATTTCTCTTCCATGTTCTTGGTGATAATCTTGCACTAGTTGCTGGGAATTCCTACTAAGGTTAATCCGTCAGAGAGCTTTACTTCATCCAGTTTTTGCTGAAGATCCATCTGAATCGTTCCCGTTTCTAAAAGTGGTTCGTACTTACTAATATGGTGACTTATCTGCATCATAAGCTCGTAGACATCCATACCGTAATACCAGGCAGCTACCGGAGAGAAGCCCGATTGATAGTAAAGTTCAGCCGCTGAGGCATCAGTATAGCAACTAATGTGACCCATTGGATCAAGGTGACGGACGATAGTATTGTTACAAATGTTCTGGATAAATCCGCTGAGCGAGTGCCAACGGGGAAGTTTAGCGATGACCATAGCATTTGAATTGTCAGCAAAAACTCTTTGAGCGGCTGCTAACAAATCCTTGGGGTTAGGGGTGTGTTCCAGAAGCCCCCAGAAGGTAACGACATCGTACCCTTGGTAATCCTGATCGACTTTAGTAAAATCGCGGGCATCCATTTCAATACCCCAGATACTCTTTGCAAATTCCCGGCTAGATTCACTCAGCTCTATTCCGTCAGCCTGCATGCCTTCCCGGCGACAGGCTTCAACAAAATGACCGGCACCAGATCCAACATCCAAAATCTTCTGAGGAAGCTTACCGTATAGCTCTCGATATAGTTGAACCATCCAATCCCGCCAAGGTACTGCTATGGCATTTAAGCGGGACTCTGCACTGGCTTTATCAGTGTAGGTGGCTGCGTAATTTACATCACTCAAATAAAACTCGTGCAAGGCGTTAGGAGAGGGACGGTTAATGACGTAAGCGTGAGTGCAGTGATAACAGGTCACGTACTTCGCTTCGTAAATTGTTACCTGATAGTTTGCTTCCTCAGAAGTTGTGCCGCAAACCGGGCAGGAAGTCACTGGGGTTTTATCGGGCTGGGAATATACTTCGGTTCGGGTTCGCTTGAAATAAATAAGTTGTTCTGTGATATTTTCTACTACATTTTTCTTCAATTTTAAAAGATTGGTCTTTTTACCTAGAAACGTCTTTACCGGAAAGGCTAGCTCAGACTCACCTTGGCGTATCCAAGTTTCTTCGGAGGTGTTACTTTGGGTGGGAGAAAGTACTTCCCGACGATACCATTTCATATCAGTTATTTTAAATATTCCCACGATAGCTTCTGATGAGCCTTTACATCTACTTGAAGTGTTTTTCCGAGAACTTTATCAAAATCCCGGGCATCGATACCGTGATTAGGTCGCAAACAGGTCAAATCATATTCTGAAATCTGGGTACCCTTTTTTAGGTGAGTTCGCGGGTAGACTGCCCGCCGAAAGCTTATCCGATGGTCGGCTTCAATGGGTAAAGGGTATTTCAATGACTTACCCTGAAGCTCCTTTATTTTGGTTATTTTCTTTATCAGCAGTCTAACCTCATCTCTGGTTAAGGATACCTGATGGTCGCGAAACGTTTTTCCTTCGCGACTATCGGTGAAATGGAACTCCAAAATTTCGGCCCCCATCGCTACCGCAATCTCTAGAGCGGTAGAACCCACCGTGTGGTCAGAATACCCGATGGGGAGGCCCGTAGCTTGGCGATAAAGTGACATGACGGCTAAGTTGGCATCCGAAAACGGAATGGGGTACATAGATGTACACTGTAAGAGAGCTAGGTTCTGAGGCTCTCGGTACATATCGTTTGCCGACTGAATATATTGTACTGAAGAAAGTACTTCATCTAAAGTAGCCAATCCGGTAGAAAGTAGAATTGGCTTATTTTGCTGCGCCGTAGCTTTCAAAATTGGATAAGCCGTTAGATCACCTGAACCAATTTTGTAAAAATCCAAGTATGGGTCAATCCACGAGAAATACTCAGTATCCCAAACAGAAGCGAGAAAGCCTGCACCATTTTCCTGACAAAGTTTAGCTAAGGTAATATACTTTTCTTGACTTAATTCAAATTTCTTAAAATGCTCATTTCGCTGGGGACTTTCTTCCCGGCTTACCAACGTATCACCCTGGTACAGTTGATACTTTACGTAATCAACATCAGCTTCCAAAGCTAACTCAGTCAGACGCAGGGCATAATCAAAATCGCCCTCATGATTCCCCCCGATTTCGGCAATAAGTAGGGGGCCGTGTTTACCTTGCCAAAAATTATGCATTCTGCTTTACTTGATGGTACGTTTCTACTATGGTTTGTAAGTTATGCTGGTAGATTGGTTGTGGCAGCGAAGATAGCATTTTCTGAGCCAATTCGGCATCGTCGGGAGTGTCTATCGAAAGGTGAATGCCTTTGGCTTTTGGGTAATCTTGATTGATGTAATACTTTCGCTTTCCAACTTCCGGGTGATTGTAAAGGTACAGCGTAACGTGTTCTCGGTATTTGGTAGAACGGCTAATTTGAGGTAGAATGGTCTCAAAAAAATAGGCATTTACCATTTCGGCACTCATACCGTAGGGGAACGTCCGTTGGGGAACATTACTGTAAAAGTCTAAATTTAAACTACTGTCAGTAATCATATTCTTCACTGTAGATAGCTCAACAAATAGATTGTCACCGTTAATACGCATAGCGTAGTCTAAGGAATATTCCTGGGCTGCCTGCAAAAATCGACCTGCTACATTATCTAAGTCACCCCGAAAACAGTTTATACCCTGTTGGTGACAATACTCAGCAATGGGATCATCGCTGACTAATGAAGAGGTGGCTACCAATAGTTTATCTTCGGGAAAAACCGTTGCCAATGAATCGTGAACGTACTGGAGAAGTGGTTTATTATTCAATTGCATCAGGGCCTTGCCCGGCAGGCGACTAGAATTGTATCGGGCTAATATGATGCAGCCTATTCGCATAAGCATTAGATTTTTAATACTCTACTTTCGTTCACCGATCATCTTGGCAGGCATTCCACCGACAATACAGTAGGGAGGTACATCTTGGTTAACGATTGCCCCTGCCGCAACTACAGCTCCTTGGTGTACAGTAACCCCTTTCAATATCTTCGCCCCAGTAGCTATCCAAACATCATTCTCAATCATAACCGGAGCAGTCTGATTGGGTTGTTGGTTGATAGGGGCCTCCCGTTCGATACCGTGATCGCTGTCCACAATATATACAAAAGGGGCAATCAAACAGTCATTACCAATTTTAATACTTTCTGAGGCAAATATAAATGTATGGTAGCCCACTGTAGTGCGGTCACCAATTGATATTGAAGAACGTTCGTTGCACGGGCAGATTTTCGCTCCTTCTTTTACCACAACTTGATTTCCAATAGAGATAAGCTCCGGATAGCGCATAAATGCAGCATTTTTTTCAAAGTGAACACCTTTTCCGCAGTAGCCTAGCTGTTTGCTGATTCTGGCAATACGACGTCGGTCGCGCCAAGTGAGTTTAAGGTGCTTTCGTAGCTGTTGATTGCCCATTTACCGTAAGTTGGTCGATAGATTCTCGCTCAAAGGCATCAATGTAGGAATTGGGGGTGATATTTACTATTTGGCAGCCGATGCTTTGGGCGTAATCTTGTAATTGCCAATACGAACGAAAAGAATAATACCATTTCTGCAAAATCTCGTGGATTTTTCGCTCTCGTTTGGTAGGTCCAGCGTACATGGGTCGGGCTTTAGAAGTGTAGGTAGCTGTTTGCAATTGGTCGTCGTAAAAATGCTTCTGGCTTAGAAATACCCGGTTGTCGTCAGTGACAAATACTTCTTTAAGCCAAGAATGATCAGCTCCCGTAATATATATTTTCTTGAAGCGCATAGCAAGAGCTAACGATAGGGTTGCCACCAGTACGTTATGCGGACGGGGCATTCCCCATCCTCGGTTTAAGCAGAAATTGATAAAGCTCGGTGAACCCTCGACCGGGGTGTTGTTAAAGTAAATAATCTGGATTTGACTGTTTTTCTTAATTATATCTTGCCAATGCTGATGCTTCTTGGCCATTATGGGAATCATAAGAACCATCGGCCACTGCGTCCGATTCACCAATTCATCAAAAATACGCATTCGCTCTTCCTGCCACCCCTCTTTTTCTTCCTTCAACCAGAAATCAGTAGCGGCTAGTACGTAGTAGTGAGGTTTTATCTGCTGAAACGCTTCAGTCCTGACAAAATTATTGACCGCAAAGATTGCTTTATTAGCTGCGAAAGATGCGTGATGTTGTAGAAATTCCTTAAGTGAAGGGCCATTGGCTAGAATGATGGCTTCCTCTGGTTGAGTGGCCGAAATGGGTTTGCCTAAGGTAAAGCGACTGAGTAATAATAGCTTGGGAATAGTAAGTAAAGCTTCTTTCCATTGATCAAAACGCTGGATTGAGCGGGGCTTCATGGAGTAAATACTGTGGTTCTGAGTTCAAAAATAGTCAATATTAAATTGAGCTAAAATATACACCCGTTTTTTGTGTTTTAGTGTATTTCTTACTCCTCCAACTTTAGCAGTAGTCAAAGCCAACAGTAATTAGTATATTTGCACTATATTAATAAATAATTATGTTATTATGGTGTGTTTGGAAAAATTTCTGGGATATATATTTATTTTAGCATTGTTGATAGTTTTTGCTTGTCAGGAATCTGATGAGGTAAATGTGGTAGATGAGAAGAGCGGGCAACTTTCTGTAAGCCTGGATCTAGACCTCGAGGTTGAGACAACCTACGCTCGCACAGAAATGATCAGCACTGATAGCTTCTCTGTTTTTATTATTCATTCAAGTGGTGATACTGTCTCAAGGTTTGATTATGCGATTGATGTTCCCGAAGTCATTAATCTTCCGGTAGGCGAGTATTACGTGATAGCTCAATCGGGAAACGCCAGATCTGGGGCATTTGAATCGCCTTACTACTGGGGAAAAAGTGATCTAATCTCTATAACGGCGGGAGAGACTTCCCCAGTTACCGTACACGGTGCGCTGGCCAATACGATGGTTACTATCAAATACTCAAATCATGTACAGCAGTATTTTTCTGATTATAGCACTTGGGTAATTACTGGACACGACTCTCTGTACTTTGATGAGCAGGAAACTAGAGTCGGGTATTTCTCAGGCGAGGCCATTCGGGTAAGAGCCGAGTTAAGTACCAACGGTGGAGGTGCTCCAGTTTACGTTGAGGGAACAATTGAAAACCCTAAAACCAAACATCACTACATCATTACGATTGATGGGTATCAACTGGATGGTTCAGTGCACCCAATTGAAATCGAGGTAGACGATGTAGTAGATGAAACCAACATTACATTTAGCAATGTAACGATTAACGAGGGACTGGTAGCCTACTATCCACTTGACGCTACCGCTAATGATAGCATCAACCATTTTAATGGTACAGTAAGCGGAGCGGTTCCAACCCACGATCGAGATGGGCATAGCAACAGTGCCTATTATTTTGATGGTATAGATGATTTTATTAGCATGGGCGATGTATTAGACTCAGTGTTTGCGAGTGCAGACCAAGCCTTCTCTTTTGCTTTCTGGATGCAGGTTGACACTATCGGTAAAAAGCAAATCATTCTAGCAAAAAGCTCAGACTCAAATTGTGATGCTGATGAACGACAATTTCATCTAAAGCTATCGAGCGACCATAGGCTGCAACTTGCTACTATGTTTGACTTGGGTTATCATCACAGTCACAGAGTTGTTACAACTACCCATGCTATACAATCAGAGTCTGATTGGGTACACGTAGTGGTGACTTACGATGGGGCTAGCGTTGAAAATGATGGTTTGTCCAGAGTTAATTTTTACATTGATGGCCATAAAGTGACTACTGAGTTTTTCTCAGTGCAAAGGGGGCTAGGAGAAATGAAAGATGGTAACGCCCCGTTTGCTATGGGTAACCAGATTAACAGCAGTGGTGAAAACTGTGGTAACTTTAATTATGGTGGTAAGCTAGATGATTTAAGAATATATAACCGAGCTCTGACTGAAGAAGAGGTTAGTGTACTGATGAACATCAGTAATTAAAGGAAAAATCAATGTAAAAAACCCTGGAGCACCCAAATTCTGAATTTGATTAGCATAATACCTTTTGCCAATTGGCCTCGTAAGAGATACCAAATAAACAGAATAAGAGTACCTCCTATTTTAATTAGTTCTTCCAAGCCACGCTGAAGTTTCTGAGGAAATGAGGCGTGGCTCAACCTTTCCTTTTCGCTAAGCCCAACTCCTTGCGCTAATCCTTGAATATACGTTTTGATGAGCCTTTTAGGTGGAATAATATGATCGACTACAACATCGGGGACATAATATATTGGTAGGTTATCTGCTTTGACTCGGTAAATCAGTTCTTTTTCGTCGCCCCCCAATAAACCGCTCCCTTTTCTCCCGAGAGCCACATTAAAGAGTCCATATCGATCAAAAACTGTCCGACGAAACGCCATGTTAGCACCAACTGGAAATTTACGACCAGTGAATGGGCGAGGCGAGTTACCCATATCCAACGCTGAAACCAGAGGCAGCAAAAAACGTGACATCCACTTAGGTTCTTCCTCCTCATACACGGGAATAATTTTCCCACCGATGACTAAGCAATCCTCATATTCTTGAAAGAATCGGATAATATTTTTTCCGAATGATGGGTGAACAAACGCATCATCATCAATAAAGGAAATAAGCTTGGCGTTAGATTCTTTTACGCCCCGGTTACGGGAATAAGAATGTCCCTGATTAGTTTCAAGGAAGTAATAAAACGGAGCTGTAGAATTACTTTCCAGAAAGTTTTGGCAAATCTGTGCCGTTTGGTCGGTGCTATTATTATCAACGATAATTACTTCATATTCCGACGGATCTAAATCTTGCTGAAATAAGTAGTTCAGGGTTTTGTCGATATACTGATCCCGATTATAGGTGCAAACGATAATAGATAATTCAGGCAAATCGCTCATGCCACTGCCACTTGGTTGCTTGAAGGACGAAAGCTAAAAACTAATGCTGCAACTACAATTAATAGCAATAGTACCGATGAAATCAACGATACCGTACTACCCACTCGGTAAGATGTTGGATTGAAAGAAAACTCAATAGTGTGCTGTCCAGCGGGGATGGGTAGGGCACGGAGAAGATAATTTGCCCGAAGGTAATCGGTTTCTTGACCATCAATTTTCACTTCCCAGCCATCGGGGTAGTAAATCTCGGAAAAGACGGCAAAGCTTTCGGCGGGTACGTTAGCTTCATATTTCAGATAATTGGGTTCGTATTCTACCAAA
>JBCCTI010000068.1:0-38375 GCA_039198955.1 Bacteroidota bacterium
CCTAACTTACTAGTCATACTTTCGGGGAAAGTATACCCCAGGGTAACGTTACGCAACTTCACGTAGGAACCATCAAAGTAGCTCATACTAGATGCATTTCTAGCACTTTCCTGATTCTGATTAGGTCTTGGGAAGGCGTTAGTTGGGTTATCAACAGTCCAATAGTCGACATCTAGGTTATTATAGCGAGCAAATAGACTATTATTACTATCATGGAACCGACTACGAATAGTATGCCCTAGGCGATAGTAGAAGAAGAAGCTAAAGCTAAATCCTTTGTAGTCAAAGCTATTCGTCAAGCCTCCCATAATGTCAGGAAGGTCGGTACCTATAACCACTCGGTCATCCGGGGTAATTGTTCCATCTCCATTCTGATCTTTAATCTTAATTTCACCCGGCAGCTTCTGTTCACGATCACGGGCTAAGTCTTCCTCACCTAGTTGGTAAATACCCTCTTTTTCGTAGTCGAAGAACACTTTAATTGGTTGCCCAATGAACCAAGCATTTCCTAAATCATCAACAGGATTACCATCTTCATCTCTAAGTGCTAGCTCAGTAATTTCTTCACCAATACGAGCCGCATTAAAGCTAGCGTTCCAACGGAAGCCACCCGATGTATTTAGAATATTTGCTGCCATAAATAGCTCAATACCCTGGGTACGAGTAGTACCTACATTCTGCAAAATATTATTGTAACCTGAAGTAAACGGTAGATTACGATCAAGGAGTAAGTCATTGGTAAATGCCCGGAAGACATCTATGCTACCAAATACCCGGCCATTGAAGAATCCATAGTCTAAACCAATATTCGCTTCTGAGGTGGTTTCCCATCCTAGACCAGCGTTAGGAATCTCAGCCAAACGGTAACCGAAAGCAGGGCTTTCGTCCCAAGCGTAAGTAGTTCTTTCTAAACGACCGAAGGTCTGGTAAGGATCAATAGAAGTATTACCCACTAGACCGTACCCTCCACGTAACTTCAGCTCTTGTACAAAGCCTGAATTCTGTAGAAATGGTTCATCACTGATACGCCACCCAGCCGAAACACTAGGGAAGTAGCTCCATCGGTTACCATCAGCCAATCGGGAAGAACCGTCCGCCCGCATCGTAAGTTGTAGGTTGTACTTGTCGTTATACTTATAAGTAACTCGCCCCATGAAGGAAGCTAGTTGCCAGGTCTCTAAGCGACTAAATAGATCGCCCTTTACTTCAGCCGTTCCCTGGTTAAAAAATAACTGAGACTCGAAGGGTAAATTGATTGCTTCAGTACTGTATCTCTCGAAACGACGGCTTTGAATACTCTGTAGCAAGTTTACTTTAATATCATGACGATCAAAATCTCGCTCCCAAGTCACTAAATTTTCTAGGGTATAACCTATGCTTTGTTCATTGAAAACCGCCGACCTGGCTGGCCCACCTCGATTCGCGTTAGTTTCGCTAGCCGCGAAGAACCCTCGCCGGGTAAATCGTAAGTCTGGACCAAAAGTAGATTTAAAAGTTAACCCATTGGCTACTTTTGCTTCTAAGTAGACTGGACTAAAAACCCGAGTAGCTTTACGTTCATCAATAAAGGCGTCTTCCACTAGCTCACTAAGCGGATTGGTTCGAATTCCATCATTAGTAGGTAGAAATCGTATGTTACCATCTTCATCGAAGGGTACACCTAGTGGGTTATTTGCTAAGGCCTCTTGCATCACGTTCCCATTACCAAAATTTTGGGTTGAACTAGAGATAATAGAAGACAGCCCTATTTTAAATACGTCATTGATTTGGTGATCTAGGGTGATAGTACCATTAATTCGTTCAAAGTCCAGTATGCTTATGATACCCTCTTCATTAAAGTAGCCAAGAGATAGACCATACTGCGTTTTCTCAGTACCACCGCGAACGCTTAGTTGGTGATTCGTCTGAAAACCCTGCTGAAGTATTAAATCTTGGAAGTCAGTGGAGCGTCCCTGAGCAAGGGATTCTAGTTCTACTGGATCTTCGAAAACTAATTCATCAGCCGGAAAAACCCCTTGGTAATCTACTAGACGGGTATCTGGGTCCCAACGACGGGATTCCCGCTTCATAGCAGCAAACTCTTCGCCGTTCATCATATCAGCCGTTACCAGAGCATCGGTGACACCGTAGTAGCCATTATAGGTTACTTTCGTTTCTCCAGGCTCGCCGCGCTTGGTAGTAATCAGGACAACTCCATTAGCACCTCGGGAACCATAAACAGCGGTAGAAGCGGCATCTTTTAGAATTTCCATGGATGCTATATCCTGGGGATTGATGTCGAAAATGGCACTGGTGCCACTTGTCTGGGGAATTCCATCAATTACAAAGAGTGGATCATTGGATGCAGTGATGGAGCGCCGACCCCGAATACGGATAGAAGGAGCTTGTCCGGGACGACCACCCGACGATAGAATATCCACTCCGGCCACCTGTCCTTGAATGGCTTCTACCCCACTGGCTACTGGAATTTTTTCAATATCTTCGGCACTTACTGAAGCAATTGCCGCAGTCACATCCCGGGAATCTTGCGTTCCGTAACCCACCACCACAACTTCAGATAACGACTGGATGTCAGGCATCATCGTCATATCAATCGTAGAGCGATTGTTAATGGCAATTTCCTCAGCAGTAAAACCTACCGAAGAAAATACTAAAGTCTCGGCATCATTTGGAACACTGAGCGAGTATTTTCCTTCCACATCAGTGATTGTTCCAATGGTAGTTCCCTTCACCAGGACATTGACCCCAGGTAAAGTCTCGTTGTTTTCACCGTCGGTCACGGTACCCGAAATGGTGTTCTGAGCATGAAGCGAGTAAGCACTGAAGAGGCATAGCAGCCAAATTCCGAGTGCTTGCCTTGCTAGTAGTAAAGCATTTCTCATAGTTATTAGATTATTGATTGAAAAAAGGTAGTGACATACTAAAAAACTTGATAAAGTTAACCGATTGCATTGACAAATCAGTAATGTCAGGTTTTTATGTTCTCAAGTAAATATATTTCTACTAATTATAAAACTGAAATTTCAAAAATTAATAATAATTAAATATTGCAGCCATTACTTGCTGATAATCCCTAAAAAGAAACTAATTTTGTTAGGTTAAATACTATCCTGAGCTATGCATAATGCTGAAGTTAAAATCTTTGCCGGACCTGATTCGCTTGATGACTACAATATAGATGAAGTATATCGCATTGCTGAGATTGAAGTGGGCGATAAGCCGGCAGTGTACGGAGCCCGCACCGTGGGGTTAAAATCCCGCACTAACTTTGATAGGGATAATACTGACCAAGGTTTCATGGGCTACGATTTTGAGGCTATCATGCAGAACTTTAATATCTTTGGTCACGGTGGTAATGCTAGTGATCTGGTGCCCCTACCTACGGTACAAATGGCTGAAAAGCTCTACCAAGATACAGGTATGATTGCCTCCTCGGAAATAATGCTGCCTGCCATACAGTTAGCTTGTATCAAAAAATCGTTTTCCTCTACCCCCTTCTTAGTCTGGAACTCGGCAGTAGACCAACTGGGCTGGCACGTACGCCAGATGGCGGGCTTTGCCGAAGAACACGGCTGGATGGTCGGGCTTAAAAATGGGAAATGGCTAGGGGAAGAATATACTATTTCAGAGTCGGAAGATTTTTCGGGTAAAACCAGTATTGAGACCGTTTGGGACGGTTTAGTAAATTATGCCACCCTGGCTCCTGAAACCATTCTAATTCAGCGGGGGTGTGATTTACCCGATAAAGGTGAATACCGAAACTTGCCTATACATTACGCGGCTAAACGCACTAAGCTACGTCATCTGGATAAAAATGTGCAACTCTACTTTGACCCCAGCCACTCACTTGGGCCTAAAATGCGGGATCAGATCGTAAATAAAACGGTAGAAGCCATGCGGGTGAAACTGAACGACGAAAACTACCTGTACGATGGTATCCTTATTGAGGTTGGCACTGCTAAATGCGATACTCATCAACATATCACGGTTGAAGAATTAACCGAGCTGATTGAAAGACTGGCAGAGTTCCGGGAAATGGCCGGGAGGCGGGAAAGAGTGAGTGCGTAAGGTGTTCAGGAGACCATCGCACGGTGTCCAAAATTATCAAACCGGGTGACGCCGCGTCCCCGGTGGATGGACGTCCCGGCGGGGAACCGCACGCGGGCGCTCAAAACCTTAAACTCGAGAACATGAATACCCGGATACATAAACACATCGTATAATCTACGTGACTACTTTCTTAGCTAAGGCTTCCTCCACATACTTAAAGGTACTGAGAATTTCAGGTTTTCCGTCAACAATAGCTACGTCATGCTCAAAGTGAGCGGAAGGCTTACCATCAGCCGTTACAATTGTCCAGCCATCGCTAAGTTGCTTTACCCGGCGGGTGCCCATGTTAATCATCGGCTCAATCGCAATTACCAGACCTTCTTTTATCTTAGATCCTTTGCCGCGCTTGCCGTAGTTAGGTACCTCTGGTGACTCGTGCATATGTTTGCCTAATCCGTGCCCCACTAGTTCCCGCACCACTCCGTAGCCGTGCTTTTCAGCGTGACTCTGAACCGCGTAGCTAATATCGCCAATCCGCTTACCTTTCTGGGCTTGCTCAATACCCAAGTATAGGCACTCTAAGGTTACATCAAGCAGTTTCTGGGTTTCAGGGGCTATCTCGCCAATTGCAAAAGTGTAAGCGTGGTCGCCGTAGTAGCTATTTTTCTTCGCTCCACAATCAATTGATACAATATCACCCTCCTCGAGAGGTCTTTTATTAGGCAACCCGTGTACGACCTGCTCATTCACTGAAGTAAGTAAAGTGCTGGGGCAATCGTATAGTCCCAAGAAGCCGGGGATAGCATTGTGGTCGCGGATAAACTGTTCAGCTCGCTGATCCAAGTACAGTGGAGTAATTCCCGGTTTTATCTCCTCAGCTAGCATACCTAATGTCCTGGAAACAATCAGGGCACTTTCCCGGATTAACTCAATTTCTTCGGGGGATTTATAGTGAATCATAGGGCAGCATTGGAATACTTTGGACTACCAAACTGCAACGATTGGTTGGTTAATCCAAAGGAAACAACATATAAATCCCAATTGCACGGTTGCTGCTAGTTTGGAGACAGTTTATTATCTACCTGGCTTTGTGAGCGAAGCATCTCGGTCATTTGATCGAGCTTCTCCTGAATATCATCTATTTCAGGTTTGGGTTCCGGCAGATAAGAGCGCAAGTGCCACTCCACCTTCCAGATTTGGAGTAATTCCTCCTCAGGAATATCAAAGGGAGCGTGCTTAGGGTTATCCGACAAGCAACGGATGTTACCGTATTGGTGCAAACGGTTACGAATACGTTTGATCTGGATGCCCCGGTCTTGAGAAACAATAACGTACACCCCACCGTCGGTAATATTTCGGTAAGCACTGTTGTCTAAGAGTCGGCAAACTACCCAGTCGTCTTCCATTAGGGTGGGTTCCATACTATCGCCACTTACCTGCACCCCGTAGCACTGACCATTTTTAATCATATAGTCAGGCAACTGAATACTTTCCCGTTCCTCAAAAAATTCTTGAGTTTGGTAACCGGTCATAAAATTGGCCGCTGCCTTATGATTGATGAGGGGAACCGTAGTATTGCCCTCGGTGTCTTGAGTAGCTACCATAATTACTTCCCTGACCTTGGAGGGAGCCTCACCTGATTTCTGGTTCACAAATGGCTGCCCCAGACCCGATATTATGTAGGCGCTGTTGATTTTGAACTTATCCAGTGCCCGGTTTAGTATTTCAATGGTCACCGAACGACGATTGGCCTTTATATCGCCCAAATTGGAGGGGGAAATGCCAATTGCTAAGGCAAATTCCCGATCAGAATTAATTTCTTTACGGCTTTTAAGCATGTGAATACATTCAAAAAAGCGTTCGTTCACCGAAATTTTGTATTGATTATCAGCCATTTGTGAATTATTATACTTACAAAAAGAACAAAAAGCTTGGATAATACTTTAAAAAAGCATTAACTTGTACTTATAACAAGAACAAATATGGAAAATATCCGTCAGATAAAAAAGCTTTTAGCCAAAGAAGACTACGAATTTATCAGTAAGAGTACCGGATACAGTGTAGACTACATCCAAAACTGCCTTACCCACCGCCGGAACAACCGTTTGATTGTACAAGCTGCCCAGCAACTTAGCGAGATATAGAATTACTAGTAAGGCGAGATATCACTCCCAGATGCCCGGTGGAACCAGCTCTAGCACATTTCCTACCGGATCGTGAAAGTAGCAAGAATAGCGATTCTCTCTCCACTGTTGCTCGTGGATGATAGTTACCCCATGCTGCTGAAGTTTATTTTTCCAGGCTTCGTATTCAGCTAAATCTACTTGAAATGCAATATGCTGAGGGCCAATCGCATAGTGAGGGGGTAGGATAGTTTCGTTTTTGGTAACTTTAGGATTGAAGCATAGTAATACCGCATCACCTACCCGAAAAAACAGGTGGCGATTAACTACTTCACTTATAATAGAAAACCCGAGCAAGTCGTGGTAAAATGCCCGGGTTGTCTCAAGATCGTCTACGTACAGACAAACCTCTTTTATCGATTCAATTTTCACAGCTAGGTGTTATGCCGAAACAGTTGTTATCTCGAAGTAACGTTCAAATAGACCTTTACGCAGCAAGACCGATGGCTTTCCTCTTCCCCAATCGGGGGCAATCTCAAATAATCCGTTGTAAGCTCGGCCTATATAAAATTTATCTACTTCAAAATCAGCTAAACCTGACAGTTCATCAGGACGGCGACTACACCGAAATTGAATTCTAAATTTGTCTTCCTGCTTAGGTTTTTTCCATAAATCCTCGTTCATAATGGTTCTATTCTTTAATAAACAGTACTAATGTAAGTTTTTATTGTTTTTTAAAGTTACTATTTTTTATAAATTTTTCCCAATATTTATGAATATTCTACGCAGTTTTTTGACTATCTGACGATAACAATTTACAGTGCTTTTCTGGCCTACTGTGAAGTATTTTGCGAAGTTGTGGATTGACCTCTACAATTGCTTTCATTCAACTAGATTAAGCTATTTAGCTAAATAACTGATTATCAGAAACTTATTATTTTATATTCTAACTTTTGAGTTTGGAGTAATTCTTTTAGACTATATAGCATAACTTAAATTCAAGCATTATGAACAATTATAAAATAGAAGGAAATTGGAATGAAAAGAAAGGACAGCTCAAGCAAAAGTATGCTTCGCTTACTGATGATGATCTTGCTTACCGAGAGGGAAAAGAGGATGAATTAATTGGTCGAGTGCAGAAAAAGCTGGGTAAGACTAAGGATGAAATACGTAAGATCATTAGTGAAATCTGATATTTTCTCTTTTGTATTACATCACTTTTTTAACTTATAACCAAGAATACAATGAATACTAGGAAGATAATTGAATCAATACACCAACTAATCCAAACCACTCGCGAGGGCGAGAAAGGATATAAAGAGGCCTCTGAAAATGTACAGTCAGAAGACTTAAAAACTATTTTATACCGTCTATCGCAGCAGCGAGCCCTTTTCCGTGGTGAATTGGAAGAAATCCTGCACAAAGACTATCGTGATGCTGCTGAAGTACAAGATTCAGTAGCTGCAAAAGCCCACCGAGCCTGGATAGACCTCAGATCTGAACTTAGCCGCAATGATGAGGCCATACTTGCTGAGTGCGAACGAGGTGAGCAACATGCCATTGAAGAATACACAAAAGTATTAGATGGTCGCTTTCCCGAGTACATTGAAGAAATTATACAGCAGCAACTGAAGTTAATTCGCGGTTCATTAAGTCAGATTCAGGAATTCAAGTATGAGTCTGCGTAGACCTGAGCATAATTTAGACTATTAATCTTAGTGGCGAGAGCATAACTGCTCTCGCTTTTTTATTCCCCTCCCCCCTACGCTTGACTAATTATCAACACCATGAAATACACATCTTCACTACCATCAGTTAGTAGCTAAATATCTCGGAAAATGTTCGTTTTTTCCATTATTTCTCACTCCTATTACAAGACATCTCTTAGACTATCTACCCATTCTATAGTAAATATTACAAAGGTACCTCACCCCAAGAAACACTGGTTTATTCTTACCCCAAACCAATAACTTTAATTATGCACTACTCAGTTCTGCTATTGGATACTGACGGTGAATAGTATAAAAAATTAATCCTCACTTTTATTAAGCTATTTAATATGGGACAAATAGTAAAGATTTTCTGCATTGAAGATGATCCTGTTTTTAGTCAGGCCCTAAAGCTCTTTTTAGAGAAAGAAGGGGATTACGATGTTACCTGCTTCAAAAATGGCGAAGAGTTCTTCCAAAACCTGCATCAGAACCCCGACATAGTTACGGTCGATTATAATCTGCCCGGTATGTCGGGTTTAGAAATCATTCAACAGATCAGAAATTATAATCAGGACATCTCAGTGGTTGTAGTATCGGGACAGGAAGATGTGCGGGTTGCCGTAGAAGCTTACAAAAGTGGGGCAAAATACTACGTAGTAAAAGACACTACGGTGCTTCCCGAATTATCACTTTGCATTCAAAATCTCACAAGCACTATTAACCTACGGAAAGAGGTCGAGATTTTGCGGGAGCAAATTATTGATCGGCACCGCTACGATACCATCCTAGGTGAAAGTGCTGCTATACTCAAAGTCTTAAAACTGATCCAAAAAGCTGAAAAGAGTGATATTCTAGCGCTAATTACGGGTGAAAGTGGTACGGGCAAAGAGGTGGTAGCCCGCGCTATGCACTACAATTCGCCCCGTAAGAAAAAACCCTTTGTGGCCGTAAATGCTGCAGCTATCCCCGAAGATCTGATTGAAAGCGAACTCTTCGGACATGAGAAAGGCGCGTTTACCGGAGCAGATAGCCGACGCATTGGTAAGTTCGAGGAAGCTAACGGGGGTACCATTCTGCTGGATGAGATTGGCGAGATGGACATTAACCTGCAAACTAAATTGCTACGAGTTCTACAAGAAAGAAAGCTTTCCCGGGTAGGTAGCAATAAAGTAATTAAGTTGGACATTAGGGTGCTCGCCGCTACTAATAAGAATCTTGCCCAACGGGTGAAAGATGGGCTTTTCCGGGAAGACCTATACTACCGCTTGCAAGGGTTTCTAATTCACCTTCCGCCCCTGCGCGACAGGGAAAACGATACTATTATTTTAGCGAAGCATTTCCTAAGAGAAATCTGTCAGCAGAGTAAACTGTCCCCAAAGACTTTCACCCGACCTGCTCTAGAATCTATTCTCGAGCACGATTGGCCCGGAAATATCCGTGAACTGCGGTCATTTGTGGAACGGGCAGCATTAATGAGCGATAGCGACCAAATTGATGTTGAAGATCTTATTTATTCCCCTTCCATTGCCTAAGAAACCAGTCATCCGAATCAAACTCAATTAGATGATGAGAAAGAGACGCACCCTTAAACAGCGACCATCAGTGAAGCTAAAGAGAAAGCTGGTTTTGGTATATGCCACCGTGGGAATCGCCGTTTTTACCATCGTGGGCATCGGCGTTTTCTTCTACTTAAATTTTGGCACCTCTACCTCCTCTTCAGCAAAGACAATGAATACCCAAGGGTATACTTCACAAGACGACGGTCCTTACGACTGGGAGGATAATGCAACCTGGACTAAAACCCAAACCTGGATGAAGGATAATCCAGGAATCAACCCAAATACTGGTTACATCCACATATACGGATACGTTACCCGAACGGGTGATCTAAGAATAGCAAGTAGCACTGACCTAACCGTTTTTGATACCCTTTGGGTTACGGGTGACCTCACGGTGACTGGCGGGGGGTCAGTAACAATCGGGCCAAACGGGAGGCTGGTAGTAGAAGGCAAGTATACTACAAATGGTGGAGCAGACAATCACAATCAAGGGAAATCAGTAGTCAAGCAAGACCTGACGGGCGGTGGTGGAGCTAATTTTGTCAATGATCGTGATTTTTATGTGTTTGGTACTACCAGCCGTTCGGGTGGCTCCAGCTTCAATAGAAGTAGAAACACCAGTGCTTCCAACATACAAAATGAAAGTAGCATGAGGAGTAACGATCCCGAATTTTACACTTTTGCCACTTCTGGTATCTCTACCCTTCCCGTGACTCTCACCTACTTTAGGGGTGCCCCTGAGGGCAAACAGGTAAAACTTTCGTGGGAAACTGCTGAGGAAATCAATAATGATTACTTCACGATAGAACGTAGTTCCGATGGTACCCGATTTGAAAAAGTCATTACAATTAAGGGATTGGGCAACAGTCACCAACCCCAAAGTTACTCCTACCTCGACCCTTACCCCCTCGAGGGGGTCGCCTACTACCGGTTGCGACAAACTGACTTTGATGGGAAATTCGAGGTGTTTAACGCAATAGCCGTTTCCCGCATCACCCCATCAGAAGTTCAAATCGCACCCACCTTTCACTCCGCCTCGCCCAATCCATTTACATCATCGTTTCGGGTAAGTTTTGATGCCCCAGCATCCGGAGAAGTCTTGATTCAATTGCTCGATTTTGGAGGCACAGTGGTTTTTAGCGAAAACATCAGTGCATTTACTGGACATAACCAATACGAATTTTATCAAGGCGATCGGCTAAACAATGGTATTTACTTGCTCCAGCTTACCCAAAACGGTAGTTCATCAAAGCCAGTACGAGTGATAAAACGATAATTATTGCTAAACCCTCTTTATTACAAAATTGGTTTTTTGACGCAAAACTACAATTTTGTATCTTCTGTAAACAACCTAACTGCTATGCGCCGCCGTGCCTTCCTTCGTCAACAGTTCGCTACTGCCAGTCTTTTGGTTTGGCAACCTACCCAATGGCTCGACCAGCTTGGACTTCCCCAGCAAGCTACTCGTGATGTAAAGATCACCGATATTAAGATCCATCGCTTGAAAGCTACCCGCTCGGGCAGGGAGCGGACTTGGCAAGGTTCCGTTAACCCTATTCACATCTACCCCAGTCAGCAGCCAGCCCCTTATCAGAAAATTGAGAACCCGCAAGAAACCACTTATTCCTATTCAGCTAACTATCTCACCATTGAGACGAATGACAAGATTGAGGGATTATATGGCCCTATTGATAACGAAACGGTTCCCGTAATTAACCGTCAGCTCAAGCGCTTTTTGATTGGAAAAAACCCCTTGGCTGGAGAACAAGTATGGGATCAATTGTACCGACTGAACCGTCACGCTCGCGGAGGGCATTATATGATGGCGATCAGTGCGATTGACAACGCCTTATGGGATATCCGGGGTAAATACTTTGATGCTCCAGTGTATCAACTACTCGGTGGTCCTACCCGAGAGTCGGTACCAGTTTACGCCAGTACACTAGGTCGGTCAGTGCAACCCAATGATATTCAGGCCACTGCCCGGGATTTTCAAAAGAAAGGCTTTGCCGCCCAGAAATGGTTCATTCCCTATGGCCCCGGAAACGGAAACGAGGGACTGCAATTCAATATCGAAATGGTAAGGCAACTAAGAGAGGCGGTTGGGGAAAATACCGATTTGATGTTTGACGCCTTCAGCGGATGGAATTTGTCCTACGCTGTTCGTTGGGCAAAGGCCGTAGAACCACACCACCCTCGCTGGATTGAAGAGGCTTTTTTGATGGAAGAGCTCGATAGCTTTGTAAAGCTAGGTCAGCAAACTTCTGTACCAATCGCTACCGGAGAACACTTTTACAATCGCTGGCAAGTGAAACGATTTCTAGAAGCAGGGGCAATCTCCGTAGTGCAAGCCGACCCTGAGTGGTGTGGCGGAGTATCTGAGCTTATTAAGATTTGTACTATTGCTTCGGCTTACGGGGCCCAGGTCATTCCCCACGGTCATAATTTACACGCCGCCCTACATGTGGTAGCGAGTCAATCTCCCGCCGTTTGCCCCATGGGTGAATTTCTCTACGACAAAATGCAGGGCTACTATTATTTCGAGCAAGAGGAGCTACAGCCAGTGAATGGGAAAATCACTTTACCCGACAAGCCCGGTTTGGGCCTAGCCTGGGATGAAAGTAAAATAGAAGAAAAGCTGATAGTAGAATCGTAGCATTATCCATAAGATCAATAACTAGCTTTTCCCTTTTCAATTATCCATTTTCAACTTTACGTAGTTAAACCTTGTTCTTTTGCCCGTTTTTCCCACTGCTGGCGAGCGTGGCGCTGCAAGTCTTCTACCGTATCGCTTTCGTCCATGATTTCCATACCTAGTATCGTTTCCATCACATCTTCTAGCGTTACTAACCCCACAATAGTACCGTATTCATCGTGTACAATGGCAATATGTTCTCTTTGAGATAGTAGTTTATCAAAGAGGTTAGGCAACATTTCGGTATCTAATACACTTTGTACGTCACGCCGTAGTTTTTTCAGTGTGAGTTGATGTTGGTCTTCGGCAAACCCCCGCAGTACCTCATCTTTCAGCACCATTCCAATAATTTGATCCTGATTTTCTTCAAAAACCGGAATACGGGAAAACTGTAGAGGCTTGAACTGTTGGTAATACTCCTCTAACGTTTGATTCGCATCCGCCATCACCATTACCCCACGGGGGGTCATTACATCACGAACCCTCAACTTATTTAGCCGCAGTAAATTTTTGATAATCTTCGATTCACCGGCATCAATTGCCCCACTATCCTCACTAGCCTGAGTCATCGCGGTTAAATCCGCCCGACTCAGTACGGAACGGCCCTTTTCTTTCTTCAAACCTTTCGTAATACTCTGACTAAGCCAAACAAAAGGTTTCAAGATTAAAATCATGACCCTTAACGCCTGCACGGTAAACGGCGCTAAGGTTCGCCAATTGTTAGCCCCGATTGTTTTAGGAATTATCTCGGATAATATTAGAATGGCTAAGGTCATTACCGCAGCAATGATAGATTCCATTGAAATGCTGGTGAACCCCAGACTGAGCTCAGTTTCTCCAAATACTTTACCCGCCTGGGCCCCCACGCCAATGGCCCCAACCGTGTGGGCAATTGTATTTAGGGTAAGAATAGCCGAAAGCGGGCGATCAATATCTTCCTGATAGGACTTCAGAAGCAATCCCGTAGTAGTTCCCTCCTGTACTTTGCGGTTTACGAAAGAAGGGGTAACGCTCAAGATGACTGCTTCTAGAATCGAGCACAGAAATGAAAAAGCGATGGATAGTACGAAAAAAAATATGAGTAGTCCCATAGTGTTAGTTTAGTATGTTCATCACCCAAATAAACTAAACTCTAACCGAATGTTTTCATAGTG
Organism: Bacteroidota bacterium; assembly: GCA_039198955.1. GTDB lineage: Bacteria > Bacteroidota > Bacteroidia > Cytophagales > Cyclobacteriaceae > Tunicatimonas. The sequence continues at coordinate 13,294 of JBCCTI010000068.1, forward strand.
ACTGGATTTTTTGTGCGAAGTCGGAAGAAAGGAAAGGTGAAATTTAACGATAGCCTCAACAATCAGCAATTTAGCACTTCAATCATTTAAGCAATCAAGTAAAACTTTTCCTATCTTGCTAGTTTATTACTATTTCTTTACACTCATGAACCGACGACATTTTATACAACAATCTGGCTTAGTGACTGCCGCCGTGGCCTCATCTTCTGTACTTACTTCTAGCAATATTCTAACCCAGTCTCAAGCCCGTAAGTTTACTATGAGCCTTGATCCGGGGGCTATCGGGGTAAAGGCGGATCAGCCCCAACTTATTAATTATGCGGCTGACTACGGCTTCGAGGCAGTTACCCCCTACCCTGATTTTTTAGCTGAGTTATCCGACAGGCAACGCAGCGAATTACTAAGTGACATGCAGGATAAAAATATAACATGGGGAGTGGCGGGGCTACCCGTTCAATTCCGGGAAGATGAAAAAACCCTGCGAGATGGTTTAAGTAAGTTGCCCCGATTGGCCGAAGCAATGCAAAAAGCCAATGCTACCCGAGTAAGTACCTGGATTATGCCGACCCACGCTGAGCTCAACTATCTGGAAAACTTAAAACAGCACGCTGAACGCCTGCGCGAGATAGCTAAAGTATTGGGCGATCAAGGATTACGGTTAGGATTGGAATACGTGGGGCCTACTACCTTGCGGCACGCAAAAAAGTATGCTTTTGTCCATACCTTAGAAGAAACCCAAGCCCTTATCGAGGAAATCGGGGAAAGTAATGTAGGAGTAGTATTAGACAGCTTTCACTGGTTTACGGCTGAAGAAGATGTAAAGGACATTTTGGCGCTTTCTAACGATGATGTAGTAGCGGGCGACCTAAATGATGCCCACGCCGGGCGCAGTTCGCTGGAGCAAATCGACGGTGAAAGAGAGCTTCCCATGGCTACCGGACTCATTGATACCCAAGGTTTTCTGGATGCTTTGGTAAAGATTAACTTCGACGGCCCAGTACGGGCGGAACCATTCAACCAAGTTCTACGGGATATGCCCGATGATAAAGCGGTAGCGACCACTGCTGAGGCTATGAAGAAAGCATTTGATTTGGTTAGCTAAATAATCGACCAAAAAGAAATATTAGAAAACCAGAACTTATCCGTAATATTATTAGTTACTTTGTTAACTAATAGTAAGTCTGCTATTATCATGAGTAAGCGTAACTCTTCTTTGTGGCAGCTTTATAACTATCTTTTTATTACTAAATGCTTATGAGCACCGAAGAAAAACAAAGTCATTTTATTGAAAAGGCAATTACCTTACTAGAGAAAAAGGGATACGATCAAATAAAAGCAAATCATCCTGATTATGAGCAGCCCGGCAAATTTATTCAACAAGGTACTAACGAAGAAATTATGCCCGATCTAACTGCTAAAACGCTGTTGGGCAAAGATTATTTTAAAGTAGTTGAGGGAGATAAAGAACACGAACAGGCAGTAGTAAGCAAGTGGAAGCTTTTTTCTAATATCGCTCAAATTAAGAACGGTCAGTTTTTTCTGCTAGTGCCCTACGGAAAAAAGAAGTACACCAAGGAGCTGGTTGATCGCTACAATATTCAAGCAAATTTACTTTCTCTTTCTCGCTAGGTAAAGTTGCTAATCGATACTTTCTGAAGCCGGAGACAGATATTCTTTTGTCTCCGGTTTTTTTTATGCTCGTTTTCGTCATTTACTAGCATAGCGTTTGTCGCCTTTAGGATATACCTAACCTATGCGACTCACTCTACTTCTGCTATTTATTTCCTTTTTTCTCTTAGCCTAATAACTACCAACTGACTTTGTTCAACTTTGGTTGGTACAAACTACTGATGGCAATGAATAAGTAGGGGAAGTTATTGAGCAAGACACCGAGTGGCTATAACCTGGCGATGGCAAGAGTTGCCACAGAAAATAAAAATACGGTAAATACACTTCTGTGAGCTATCGACATGAGTTTAAGGCTGCTGAGGCACGCAATTGGCTTGATTATTTTCTGCCAAGGCAGTTAAGTAATATTGAGCAGAAACGTACAGCAAGTAATTAGGCTGAGGGGCATTAGGTTCATTTTTGACTAAAATAGACCTGATGTAAGTTAGGATGTAGATTTGGCACGACAAATACGGAAAAATAGCCTCTCGACCGGAAAAAACAGGTAGTTTTTGATGAATTATAACTTATTTCCCGCCGGGAATGACCCATTTTCAGCCATTTCCGAGTAATTTTTTTTGGTCGCCCGACTATTTTTTTTCAAATATTTACCAAAAACCCTGATCCTATTTATACCCTGCTAGGTTGAGGACAACTGAGCCTGTTTGATGCCAGCTTCCCGGATACTTCTTACCTGCGTAAGGTTTTCAAGAAAGCAGGATTTTATGTGGCTACCCAATTCAGTTACTTTGTTGATTATACCACAAAGTAATCCATTATGAATGTTGCCAGATTAAACCAAAAAGAGTTACTCGTACAAGTTGACATTGCTGTACAAGCTGCCTTAAAAATACCCGATTTGATTCAAGCCTTTCAAGCCGCTGGCATTGATGCTGAAAAAATCAAAGTAGGGCTTAATTTCACAAAAGAAGTAACCACTTGGCGTGACCGCCAGACCGCCAGCACTAACAACGTCCGCAGAACCCAACAAAGCTTCCGATCGGCGAAGGAAACAATTAACTCTCTGTACTATCGCCATCTAGAAGCAGCCCGCTTTCTACATCGGGACAATGAAGAGATGCAGTATACCTTGCAACTTCTTGGCCCCCGCCAAACCCGCTACGCTGCTTGGTTTGAGCAGGTACGAACTTTTTATGACTACGTAGACGTAAAAGCCCTGCAACCTTTTGGGGTATCTGCCAAAGAAGTGAACGAAATCAAGAAACTACTGGGGCAACTGGCCGAACTGCAAGTGCTGCGCAATGACGCCAGACGTCAGTCTCAGCAAACAACCCACAAAAAACAAATGGCCGTGAACGACCTCCGCAACTGGTTCCGCCGTTTTATCAATGCTGCCAAGTTTGCCTGCCAGGATGACCCCCAGTTATTAGAGTCGATGGGCATTGTGGTTCCAGCTAATTCATAGGGAAAGCACGCAATAAAACCACGCGCTAATGCTTGTTGAGAAGAACATAAATAGCACAAAATATGCTAAGAGTTTGTGGATTGCTAGTTTTGGTATTCGTACAATTCTCGTGTGAACCCAGAGTGTTTAATGTTCCAACCCCTTCTATGGAAAGAACTATAAAAATAGGAACCAAAGTATTTTTAGGCTTTGGCGAAGTATCGCGCAATGATATTGTTGTTTTTAAAGTACCGTCTGATTTAAGTACATATTTTATTTTTCGTATGGTTGCTCAGCCAGGTGACTCTATACGTATACAAGAATTAGAGTAGAAAGAAGATAAAGTCGGCACGCGATACAATCGAGAGCCAGAGCGATAAGTATAAAACTAGCGCGCGATTGTATCGCGTGCGGTCATATGTCGGAAAAATATAAATTTCATGATCCGGAAGGTATTTACTTTATTACCATGACGGTGGTATACTGGATCGATCTGTTTACCCAAGCGGAATACAAACATCTCTATCTTGATTCACTACGGTACTGCCAGCAAGAAAAAGGGTTGATTATTCACGCTTGGGTACTAATGCCTAGCCACGCCCATCTTATTATCAGTAGTCGGCAGCAGCCCCTACCAGTTACACTCAGGGATTTAAAGAAATACACCAGCAAACAAATTGTAAAATTGTTAACAAAAGTCAACGAAAGCCGCAAGAATTGGCTCATTCGTGCCTTTGAGAAAGCAGGCAAGGAACTTAAGCGAGTCAAATATTATAAAGTTTGGCAGGATGGCAACCATCCTATTTTACTTGATAGCAATCATTTGTTGGAACAACGTCTACATTATATTCATCAAAACCCTGTCAAAGCTGAAATTGTAGATGAACCTGAATATTACTGGTATAGTTCAGCTCGGGATTATACCGGACAGAAAGGATTGTTGGGAGTTGAGATATTGTAGGTAATACACACGATGCAATCGCGCGCTAGGTAAGTATATTACAGCTTTTTAAAAGTGAGTTTCATTTGATACAATAGTGAATTAGAGAAGAAAAAGAAGAAACAAGGTAGGCACGCGATGCAATCGCGCGCTAGAGTAAACCGAGCGATTATATCGCGTGCGGATTTAGGAATACCATCGGCATGGGTGAATAATAATCATCTTCCAAGCTGACCTTGGTCATAGTATTTTAAATAAAGCAGGGCTAATTTATGGCAAAGATTAACGCCATGACACCCATGAAATCTATTCTCCTAGCCACCGATTTCTCCGATCACGCCGATAATGCCTTAGCCTACGCCCTAAAAATGGCTGAATTCCTCGAGGCCAAGCTCTATATTTTGCACGTATGCCGTATCTCGAGTGCTTCTACCGCAGCGTATCCAGCGGGCTACTACGATGCGGTAGATACGGAAGAACTAAAGCGGGAAGCCAGCCTGGAAATGGAGCAACTTAAAAAGAGCACTTTAGTCTCAACCACGGTGACCTACGAATGTATGATCCGATCAGGCCAAGCCTCCGAAATAATTCAGGAAGTAGCTCAGAAAATATCCGTAGACGTAATAGTGATGGGTACCCGTTGGGCGACGGGCTTAGCCGAGTGGCTCGGCAGCGTCACTTCTGATGTAGTAGAAAAATCAAGTCGTCCCGTACTAGCCATTCCAGTCAGTATCAGATTTAAGCCTCCGCGTGAGTTTCTACTCACTACTACGCTTACTAAGCTATCTTCCCTGACGGCGTTGGATCAGATAAAGCAAATTGTTCACTGGTTTAATGCCAAACTAGACATACTCCATATCCGTCCGTATGAGAAAGAGCTATCGTCTGAGCAACAATTGTTCCGGAACGCCTTAGAAAATTATCTGTCTGATACACCTCATTTCTTGCATACCGTTGCTTACGACGATATTAGTGAAGGTATTCATCACTATTTAGCTCAGCACGAGACAGATATACTCACCATGATTCCCCAGCAACGGAATTTTATTGAGCAGTTGTTCCGGGCAAGTAAGACCCGCCACATGCTTTTCCACACTAAGATTCCACTTTTGGCAATCTGCGACTGATATAGTGGATAGTACTAAACCCGACGTAGTAAGACTTGTGATTGGTTGGGTATTGTTGTACTTTATTTCATTTACGATTAGCCTACCTATGCCATCAAATACGATACAATTGCGGGTCTATGAATTTCTGAAAGCTAACCCTCCCTTTAGCTACTGTCCAGTTGAACTGGTAAAAGACTTAGCCGGACATACCATCATTCAGTACTTTTCGCCTGACGAACTTATTTTTGAGGAAGGAAAACCAGCAGGCACCCATTTTTTTATAGTGCAGCAGGGAGCGGTCAACCTGCTACGGCAGGACGAACTAATTGATTGCTGCGGAGAGGGCGACGTATTTGGGGTTCGTTCATTGATTACTCAACAAAAATATGCGCTCCGTGCAAAAGCCAAAGAAGAAACCTTACTGTACGGCATTCCTGCTGAAGTATTTCGGCCTGCATTAACCGAATATCCCGAAGTTGCCCTCTTTTTTGCTGCCCGCCTGGCCCGCCAAACCGGACAAGCCACTCCCAAAGCTGATGAAACTGCTTTCACCGTTTCGGGAGCCTCGTCATCATACAGTCTTCCTCTACAACAGTCACTGCCTTCCGCCCAGTTTCAGCAGTTACTCACGGGGACTCCAGAAACCAGTTTACAGGAGGCAGCCCAACAAATGGCCGATTGGCGGGTAGGCTCGCTGGTTATTACTAATACGGAACAACACCCTATTGGCATACTGACTGATACCGATTTACGTGATTGGGTGGCTACTGGACGGTTGCCCTTGAGCGCTCCGGCAGAAAAAGTGATGAGTCAGCCGGTGGTTACGGCGGGACAAGAGCAGAGTGTGGCGGATGTTTTGGTAAAGATGATGCAACACGATGTGCATCACATCTGCCTTACCCAAGACGGAAGCTGCAACTCTCCGGCTGTCGGCATGGTGACCAACCACGATTTACTACTGTTGCAGGAAAATAATCCAGTAGTTATTCTACGAAAAATGCAAAGAGCGCCGGATGTACAAACGCTGGCTAACTTTCGTAACCAAGCGGAGGTTATGGTAGAGCAGTACATTGATCAGGGAATGGCGATACGAACGCTCACCTCACTCATTGCCGTCATGAACGACGCTTTGACCGCTAAATGTGTTAATTGGGCTGTCGCTTCCCTAGCCGAAGAAGGTTTTGACAAGCCCTCGGTTGACTTTTGCTGGCTATCGCTCGGTAGTGAAGGGCGGGAAGAACAGTTGCGGCGTACCGATCAGGATAACGCTCTAGTTTTTGAAGACCCACCGGAGAAAGATATCGACGTGACCTTTACTTATTTTCAGCAGTTGACTGACCGGGTAACTAATATGCTAGTAGAGTGTGGCTGGGAGCGCTGTCCGGCCAACATGATGGCTAGTAACCCCCATTGGTGCTTATCTTTAAGTGATTGGAAGAATCAGTTTAGTGCCTGGATTCAGGTACCTGATACTGAAGCCCTACTATACGCAGCTATCTTCTTTGATTTTCGGGCGATAGTAGGTAACGCTCAGCTAGCCGAAACCTTACGAAATCATATTTTTGATCAGATAGAAGCCCAGTCGTTATTTATGCACTACATGGCTAACAATAGCCTACTAAACCCACCTCCCCTTAGCTTCTTCCGCAAATTTATGGTAGAAAAGAGTGGAGAGCATAAAGATAGTTTTGATATTAAACGACGAGCCATGATGCCGCTTACTGATGCCGCCCGGATATTGGCCTACCAAGCCAATGTCAGAAGTACCACAAATACCCAACAACGACTAGAACAGGTAGCTACTACTGATGTTGTCCACGCAACCCTTTTTCACGAAGCGGCTGAAGCGTACGATAAATTGATAGAAATACGAGCCCAAGAAGGTGCCCGACAGAATAACTCTGGACGATATGTGGACCCGGCAGCCTTGGGGCATCTGGAACGGGAACTGCTTCGCTCTATCTTTGGAGTGATTCGCGATGTACAGCAGGTGCTACGCAGTCGATTTCAGCTAGACTATTTCCGCCGATGAAGTGGTTCTGGAGCTCGGGTACCTCTGTGACGGATGCCCCGGATTATATCGCCCGTTATCATCAGGTTAGTCGTACCAAGTACAATCCTAAGCTCTCTATCCGTCGTATTCGGTTTGTCGTATTCGATACCGAAACCACGGGGCTCAACCCCAAAAAAGATACTTGGCTTTCGTTGGGGGCAATAGTTGTAGAACAGCAGGCCATCCGGGTTGATCAGAGCCTGGAGTGCACCGTACAGCGAAGTGATATCGATATTTCCGAACAAGTAATCGTACACGGAATCACCCAAACGAAGCTGGGGGGCGGTATCCCGGAAACCGAAGTTCTCCGGCACTGGCTACAATTCATAGATAACTCAGTGTTAGTAGCTCATCATGCTGCTTTTGACAAAGAGATCATCAATCGAGCACTCAACAGACTCTACCCTGAATACCAGATACGTCTTCACAATCCCCTATTAGATACGGCGGCTTTGGCACGTAGGCTCGATCGGTTCAATACCCTACCCGAAGCCCAGAACCCGGCTGATTACAGCCTGGATGTTTTGTGTCAGCGTTTCCAAATTACGCCTACTGACCGACATACTGCAGCAGGAGATGCTTTTATTACGGCGCAATTGCTTCTCAAACTATTGGCCGAAGCTGAACGACGAGGCATTCGCACCTTCCGACAGTTACTGAAGTAGATACCCAAAGCGATAATTTCTAATAACTTTTCACAAAGTCGCTAATTTTAATCATTCCTTCATTCGTCACTAATCATTAGTCATTATGTAGGTGAGGTCCACCCGACATGATTTCAGCATCGGCATGCTCTGCAAATTGGTTAAAATTATCCATGAAAGCCTGAGCTAGCTGGTTGCTAGTGCGGTAAAAGGCTTCATCGTCGTTCCACATAGCCCGAGGGCTTAGTACTTTGTGAGGTACTCCCGGGCAAGAGTTGGGAATATCAACTCCAAAAATGGTATGCTTGCGAAAACCGACGTGGTTAAGATCCCCGTTGAGAGCCGCGGTGATCATGGCCCGGGTATACGCTAGTTTAATACGCTCCCCTACTCCGTAAGCTCCACCCGACCAACCAGTATTGATTAACCAGATATTTACCTGGCTTTCGTCTATTTTCTTGCCCAACATACGAGCATAAACCGTAGGATGCAATGGCAAAAAGGGAGCCCCAAAGCAAGCGCTAAAGGTGGTCTGAGGTTCGCGTACCCCTTCTTCCGTGCCTGCTACTTTAGCCGTATAGCCCGAGATAAAGTGGTACATCGCCTGCCCTTTATTCAGTTTAGAAATAGGCGGCAATACCCCGAAAGCGTCACACGTTAGGAAGAAAATATTATTGGGAATACCTCCGATAGACGGGTTGAGGGCATTATCTATATGATGAATCGGGTAGGATGTCCTAGTGTTTTGAGTAACTGACACATTAGTGTAGTCAACCTGGCGGGTACCCGGATAGTAACGAGTATTTTCTACGATAGAGCCGTAGCGAATAGCGTTGTAAATTTCGGGTTCCTTTTCGTGCGTGAGGTCAATCACTTTAGCGTAGCATCCTCCTTCAAAGTTAAATATGCTATCCTCTGCCCAGCCATGTTCGTCATCGCCAATTAAATTGCGTTCGGGGTTAGCCGAAAGTGTTGTCTTTCCAGTGCCGGATAACCCAAAAAATAGTGCAGTGTCGCCTTTTTTTCCTTGATTGGCCGAGCAATGCATGGATAGAACGCCTTCTTGTAAAGGAAGAAGAAAGTTAAGTACCGAAAAAATGCCCTTCTTTATCTCTCCCGCATATCCGGTGCCACCGATCAGGATCATGTTCTTCTTCAGATTGATAATGGAGAAATTTTCTTGATGGATACCATCGGTTTTAGGGATTGCCTTAAATTCTGGAATATGAATAATGGTAAATTCCGGTACAAAGCCCGTTAGTTCATCCTCAGTGGGCCGAAGAAACATATTGTGGCAGAACAGGCTGTGCCAAGCTTGAGTAGTAAATATCCGTATGTTAAGCTGGTAGGCATTTTCAGCACAGGCGTACGCATCCCGAACGTACACTTTCTTTTGCTGTAGCTCCCGGGTCATACGCTGCTGCAAACTGTCGAACTTATCTGGCTCGATAGGTTGATTGATGTCACCCCACCACACGTGTTTCTCCGTGGTACTATCTTTTACTAAATAGCGATCCCTGGGCGAACGACCGGTAAATTTGCCCGTATCGCACATCAACGCACCAGTATCAGTGAGTTTTCCTTCCTGATTCGCCAGAGCCTCTTCAATCAGCTCAGTGGGGGAAAGCTGGTAGCGGAGATTGATCGGAGGAATTCTCTCTATCAGGCCAATATCGTGGCCATCAGCCATCAATGAAGTTTTGATTTCATCAGTCATAATTGTATCATTAGTGGTTTTTGGGTAACTACTTCATATGCTTATATTAACTAACGAATGATGAGTAATCGTTCAATGGCTTATTGGATAGCATCAGAGGAACCAGTATCAACAAATGTCTGATATTTTAGGGTTGAGAAGTTAGCTTTTTCCAGAACTTCTCAGTGCCGTTGCGATCTAAGGTGTACTCAATGGTAATTAATCCACATAGTTTGAGGACATCTTTCTCCGAGCAAGGCCTCCAATGTCTTTCCAACGAGGGTTCAATGCCCAGTTTTAGAATGAATTGGGGCACAGGACATTTTCATAATTTTTGAGCGAAGTTTCTTTTTCATATTGGGTCAAATGAACTAACATAACAAATATTCAACTTATTTGCTTTACAGTGTACTGAGCGTCCGAAGTTATCTGAAAACTATGACAAGCGTACTCATCAAAAAAGCAATAATTTTAGAAGCGGCTGTCGCGCAGTTGTTTGACAACCGCAAAGAGGCCACCAGTAAAAAATCAGAATAACCTCCATTATATTCCGATTATAAGAGAGTAGATTATGCGACAGCCTGACCTAAAAACCGCTTTGTTATTAATTTTCGCTATTTTCTTACTATTGCTCCAGTTTCCTTTGCTTTCTATTGCCAACCAAGCCGCTTTGGTGGCGGGAATTCCACAATTCTATTTGTATATCTTCGGAGTATGGAGCCTGATGATCGGTTTGTTAGTGTATCTAGTAGAAATTAAGCGACTTAAACCTTAATTCATGAGCTTACAGTGGTTAATACTCATAAGCTCACTGCTATATTTGGGCCTACTCTTTGGGATAGCTTACTTGGGTGAACGGCAAACCCAACGAGGAAAAAGCCTGGTTAATAACCCTTATGTATATTCGCTTTCCCTAGCAGTTTTTTGCACTGCCTGGACGTACTACGGCAGTGTAGGCCAAGCTGCCCGCCAGGGTGTTCCCTTTTTAACTACGTACCTCGGTCCCACCCTAATGGCCCCCCTTTGGTGGATTGTACTCCGGAAAATCATCAGAATTTGTAAAGTACAACGGATCACTACGCTGGCCGACTTTCTTTCGGCGCGCTACGGAAACAATATTAGCCTAGGGGTTTTAGTAACTCTTGTATGCATTTTGGGAATTTTGCCTTATATCTCTATACAGCTCAAAGCTATTGGGGCTAGTGTTGATATTCTGCTCACCCATTCTGGACAAAAGAGCACACTAGTAACCTGGACAAACGATCCCGCCCTATTTATTACCATAGCTTTGGCGGGCTTTACTATCCTGTTTGGTACCCGGCAGGTAGACGTGACGAAGCGACATGAGGGTATGGTGACCGCCATAGCGTTTGAGTCACTATTTAAATTATTGGCTTTTTTAGCAGTTGGGGCTTACATCACCTTCATCGGATTTAATGGGTTTAGTGATATTTTTTCACAAGCGCAAGCAGTGCCCCACCTGCGTGAACTATTTACGCTAAGCCCCAGTCAGTATGCCGACTGGTTTTGGTTGACCCTGGTTTCTTTGCTAGCCATTTTCTTGCTGCCCCGGCAGTTTCAGGTAGCAGTGAAAGAAAATGTAAACGAGCGGCATTTGCTGCGAGCCACCTGGCTCTTTCCACTTTATCTTCTTCTAATCAATTTGTTTGTATTACCTATTGCGTTAGGAGGAAATTTGTTATTCCCAGAACAGTCAGTGGATGCTGATACCTACGTATTGGCTATTCCGCAGTACTTTGGAAAAGATGTACTAACTGTGGTTGCTTTTTTAGGAGGACTTTCGGCAGCTACCAGCATGATTATCGTTTCTACGATTGCACTGAGTACCATGGTCAACAACAATTTACTCGTCCCAATTTGGCTCTCGGGTAAATCCATACGGGAGCTAAAGCGGGAACGTATTAACCGGGCCTTATTCAATAGCCGCCGATTGACGATTATCGGGATATTACTATTGGCCTACTTATACTTCAAATTTGTGAGTGGACAATTCAGCTTGGTTTCTATTGGCATTACCTCCTTCGTTGCCGTAGCTCAGCTTGCCCCTTGTTTATTAGGAGGTATATTTTGGAAAGGCGGTACTTATCAAGGAGCCTTGAGCGGACTGTTGATTGGGTTCACAGTATGGTTTTATACCTTAGTAATACCTACGATAGTACAGGCGGAATTGCTTCCATCTCACTTATTGGAACAAGGACTATTGGGTATTTCAGCTCTGCGCCCAGAGTCGTTATTTGGTTTAACCGTTTTCTCGCCTCTTTCGCAAGCAATTTTTTGGAGCCTGCTTCTGAACACTATCAGCTACATTGGTGTATCGCTGTTCGCAACGGTCAGCGTAAGCGAGCGCAAGCAGGCTGAACTGTTTGTTGATGTGTTTCAGTATTCGCCGAGTACCCTCTCCCCGCTGGAGGGAGCTAAAGTAGTACTTACCGCTGATATTGAGGAACTGTTAGCCAAATTTTTAGGCCGAAGCGGAACCCGAACGTTGATGAAGAATTTTTATCAGCAGTACCGAACCAAACCCCAACGGGAGGCAGATTATCGGCTAGTGAGCTACGCCGAACGGCTGTTAGCTGGGGTAATCGGCTCCTCGTCGGCCAACGTAATGGTTATGTCAGTCGTGCGAAAAGATGATTTATTGCTAGAAGATTTATTTCGGGTACTGGACGAGTCTCAGCAGCTAGTGTATGCCAATCAGAAACTTAAACAGAAATCGAGAGAACTGGAACAACTAAGTCAGCAATTGAAACAAGCTAACCGGGAATTGCAAAAACTTGATTATCTTAAAGATGAATTTATCTCTACGGTAACACACGAATTGCGTACCCCCATTACGTCTATCCGGGCTTTCTGCGAAATATTGCAGGACTCACCCGAATTATCACCCGAAGAACAAGAACAATTTCTTAGTACCATCATCAAGGAAACTGACCGTATGGAACGGCTCATTAATCAGGTGCTGGATCTGGAAAAATTTGAGTCAGGAACACAGCAGCTCCACCTTCAACTCGTAGACATCAACCAAGTGATTCAAGAGGCTATAACCACCGTCTCTCAACTGGTGAAAGAGAAGGACATCAGTTTGCAAGTGAACCTCTCACCCACTCTTCCGATGGTTTCGGCTGACCCCGACCGGCTTATCCAGGTAATCCTCAACCTGCTTTCCAACGCCATTAAATTTTGTAATTCTAGCAACGGATACATCCGTATTTCGTCTTATTTAGTAGAAGGGGTGGTGAAAGTAAACGTATTGGATAATGGCAAAGGAATACCGGCGGAGAGCCAGGAGATGATTTTCGAAGGTTTTTTCCAAGCCCACAATCAAACTACTAAAAAGCCCGTAGGTAGCGGTCTGGGGCTTACCATCAGCCGAAAGATTATTGAACACCACCGGGGAAAACTGTGGGTGGAGAGCGAACCAGAGCAGGGATCTAAGTTTTCATTTACGCTGCCAGCACCACCTATCGGAAGGAAATTATCATACTAATGAAAAAAATCTTACTCGTAGACGACGAACCGAATATTCTGCTCTCACTGGATTTTCTGATGAAGAAGAATGGTTTTGAGGTATTTATTGCCCGCGATGGTGAGGAAGCTATTGCTATTGCCCAACGGGAAAAACCCGCTATCGTGATTCTGGATATAATGATGCCCAAGGTAGATGGTTACGAAGTGTGCCAGTATCTGAAGTCGCAGAGCGATCTATCCCACACCCACGTCATCTTTTTGAGTGCTAAAAGTAAAGAAAGTGACGTTCAGAGAGGCTACGATATGGGAGCTGACCTGTACGTAACCAAACCATTCTCTACCCGTAACTTAGTAAAGCAAGTAAAGGAATTGGCTTAGAACCTATACCTTCTGTACGAAGGGCTAATAGTTCGGAAAGCCGTAGCCCAGCCCCTTACAGTAGCTGTAAGATACACTGATGCTTGAGGTTTTTAGTGACTTCAAGCATACGTTTCACCTCGTTTTGACTAATAAACTTAGGTAACGTGGTTCGTTTCCGATTGAGGTACAAGTAGGCTAAAATCCAGCCTTTTATAAACTTCCTGATACAATTCACATATGCTTTAATAGTCTGTTTGGCATAGCGCTGAATACGTAACTTTTGAGCAAAGTCTTTGATAATATCTGGGGCAGTTACCCTAACATTCGCTTGGTTGTTTTCACTTGAAAGCCTTAAATTTTCTTTTTTATTGCCTACTTTCTTGCGCTAGCATTGAATATCCCTGATTGTGGCGAAAGTGGAAAAAGCTACGCTATTTACCACTGTAAGGTTTTTTACCAGTTAGTGAAGGAGCCATCGCCACGATGGAGGTGGGGCACTTCTTTGGGAATAAAAGATTGCTGCTGAGCGAGTTCTTCGTTAAATTCTACTCCTAGCCCGGGCAAAGTGGGAACCGGATAGCGGCTTCCCTCCAACTGGGGTTGTACCGGATAAAAATCGGGGGAATTGGTGCCGTATTGCTCAACCGGAGTGTTGATTTCCTCCAGCCACGCCACATTGGGGCAAGCTGCGAGTAAGTGGAGAGTAGCTGCGGTGCAAATAGGCCCCAGGGGATTGTGAGGCATCAGGTCAATGTAGTGGGCTTCGGCCATTGCGGCTACTTTTTTGGCTTCGGTCAATCCACCTACATTGCAAACATCGACGCGGGCAAACTGGGAAATTCCTCGCTCTAGATAAGGTAAAAACTGCCACTTGCTGGCGAACTCCTCACCAATAGCAAATGGCACATTTACCATTTTTCGTAGGCTTTCGTAGGCATAAGGATTTTCGTCCCGGATGGGCTCTTCTATAAAATCCAGCGTTCCGGAAGGCATACGGTGCAAAAAAGAGACGGTTTCGGCCGGACTTAAGCGGTGATGATAATCGATACCAATAGTTGGCTTGGTGCCCACTTCTTTCCGCAGTTGGAAAATCCACTCCGCCAGCAAAGCAATGGACTCACGAGGTTCAAACACTTCCGGTCCGGGGCTGTTTTCGTATTCCGCCGGAGCCAACCGCAGCGTATTCCATCCGGCTTCCAGGAGCTTACGGGCTTTTTCTAATAGTTCATCCTGAGTAGTAAATCGCAAGGAGGCAAAGCACTCCACGTAATTACGCTGCTTTCCACCCAACAACTCATAAACCGGAACATTCAGGGCTTTGCCTTTAATATCATGCAGGGCAATGTCAATCGCCGAAATAGCGGCGGTTAACACCCGTCCGCCCTCAAAGTACTGACTGCGGTACATTTCCTGCCAGAGTGCGCCGATCTGCCGAGGATCTTTGCCAATGACAAATTCTTTGAAATGTTCGATAGCTCCTACCACCGCCAACTCCCGCCCGGTCAGCCCCGAAGCTCCCCAACCGTATAACTCCGAGTCGGTTTCTACTTTGATAATCAGTTGGTTACCCGAACCAACCAGTACTGGAAAACATTTGATGTCAGTGATTTTCATTTTGCTTAGGCTAAAATTTAGAAACCTACTTAGCAGGAAGTCGTTGTACTTTTCCCACCAAGAACACATAACTGAAGAAGCCCAGCAGAGCTAGGGCCCCAATGAAGAACAACGCCGGCCTGAAATCACCCCCTTCTACCAGTACCCCAATAACCAACGGAATAACGACCGCCGATAGTCCTCCCATCAGATTAAATACGCCACCAATTAGTCCAATCAGATTTTTAGGTGCAATCGTTGAAACAAACACCCAGGTTATAGAAGCCAATCCATTACCGAAGAAGGCTACCGCCAGGCACGTGATAACGAGCCAGTTGCTTTCGGTATAATTCGCACCGATAATAGAAACCGAAAGCAGCATACCGATGAGCACCGGGGCTTTACGGGCTATTTCGGTAGAAAATCCTTTTCTTAACAATAAGTCGGAAAGAAAACCCGAAAGTAGTACGCCGACAAATGCTGCTAAAAAGGGAATTGAAGCTAAAAAGCCTGATTCAAGAAAATCCATTCCCCGGTATTTTACCAGATAGGTCGGGAACCAGGTTAAAAAGAAAATTACTAACGAACCGATACAAAATTGCCCAATGTAAAGCCCCCACAGTTTTCGGTAGCGAAAAGCCTGTCCAAAGTCAGCCCAGCTAATTTTCTTACGGTCGGATTCTTCTTTAGCTCCCATATCAACCAACCCACCTCCCTCAGCGATGTAATCTAACTCAGACTGACTGACCGTTTTGTGCCGAACCGGATCGCGGTAGAATGTGTACCAGATCGCAGCCCAAACTAACCCCACCACTCCCGACACGATAAATAATCCTCGCCAGCCCAATGCATCCTGAATAGCCACTAGCGTGGGAGTCAAAAAAGCCAGCCCGATATACTGCCCGGAAGTATAGACCGCAATGGCAGTAGCTCGTTCCTTTTCGGGAAACCAACTGGTGACGATACGGTTATTCGCGGGGTAGCTGGGTGCCTCAAAGATACCAATGCTCGCCCGAATGCCGATGAAGCTAATCAGTGAGTTAGCAAAGCCCTGAATCAGCGTAGCGATGGACCAAAAAGCCAGCATAAAGGTGTATAAAACCCGAGGGATTATCTTGTCTACCAGCATTCCGCCCGGAATTTGTAACCCAGCGTAAGTCCAGGCAAAAGCCGAAAAAATTAGCCCCATCTGTACGCTGCTCAACTCTAGATCTTCACTAATGGCAAAGGCAGCAATAGAAATATTGCTCCGATCCATATAGTTGATCACCACACTGATAAAGACCATCAAAAGTACCCGGTAGCGTTTTTGGGTAGTGGGTGAAGTGGTTTGAGGCATAGTTTAGGTTGTAATTTACAGCAGGGTACTTACACGAATGAGCGGTAGAAGATGAGTGTAGCCGTGGCTTTCGGTGATTTTAATTTAGCTACTCTCTCTTTAACATCAACCCTTTTACTTCGGCGACCTGGTTTCCTGGAATTTGTTCAGCGGATAGTGTCAGGGTCTGTTTTCCCGCTTGAAGTGAAATATTGCCCAGATAGGTTTGTGCCCACTCTTTTTCGTAGACTTCAATCCGCTGGATTCGGTCGGGACTAGGGATATATTCAGGATCAAAAGCATCAGTGAGGGTATCTTGTAGCGTATTTTCCCCCGCTTGCAACTGGATAGCTGCCCCCGCATCAGGTTCGGGAACGGTGTACGAAAGGTACACCTGATAGGTGACTGGTGATTCTACTTCTACATCCCAATGAATTTTATCATCAGTGCTTGTCCAGTTTACTAGCCAGTCGTGCGCCCAACCGTGACCTTCCTTAAAGGAGATATTGCCCGAGAAGTAGCTTTCGTGAGCAGGGAGCACGGCCTGGGTTTGCTCCGCAAACCCAACCGGAATGGTGGTCATGTCTACTGCTTCTAATCTCATTTGCTCAAACCATTCGTTATAGACAGCCATTAAGCTATCGTACAACTGAGGAAACTCCTGACTCAAATCTTCGGATTCATCTGGGTCAGCAATCACATTGTATATCCCAGTGTAATCGGGATAGAGTACCAGCCGATGGGTATTCGTTCTCACCGCACCCCGCTCGGGTAATAACTCCCGCCCTGACTGCTGAAAGAATAGCGTACGATCGGCCACTGAAGAGTTTGCTTCCTTCAGCACTGCTGAAAGATCAACACCATCTAAATCTCGCTCCGGCGAAGGTATATCACAAAGCCCCGCTAATGTGGGGAGAACATCGATATGAGCCGCCAAGCCTTCCACTGTGCTCCCACCTGGGAAGTTGGCTGGCCATTGCACTAGAAAAGGCACGCGGGTTCCACCTTCGTGGGTTGACCCCTTCACCCCGCGCATTCCCCCGTTGTAGCGGCTACCATTGGGGCCATTATCAGTCAGGAAAATTACAATGGTATTCTCCCTTTTACCCAGTTTTTCCAACGTAGACAGTAGGCGACCTACGTTCTCGTCCATATTTTCACACATCCCGTAAACTGCGGCTAATTTATTGCGTTCGGTCTCATTTTGCATGGTATCCAGTTGGTTGTAGTATTTGTCAAAATACTCGTCGGGCACTTGAAAAGGCCCGTGCGGAACATTGTAAGGTACGTAGCAAAAAAACGGCTCCTCCTGGGCTTCTATAAACTTAATAGCTTCATCGGTAAGCACATCAGTAATGTAGCCCTCGGTAGGAAATGGTTCGCCATTACGTTGCAGCGTGGTATTAAAGTAGTTATTCCAGTGCCCAGCGCAGAAGCCGATAAACTCATCAAAACCTTGCTGGTTGGGATGAAACGGAAAATGTGCCCCATTGTGCCATTTGCCAAAACATCCGGTTGCGTAGCCCACTGATTTAAACATCTCCGCTAGGGTCACTTCTTCGGGATTCATGTTCTCCAGTCCGTCTGATACCCAACGGGTTCCGGTTCGCAAATTATAGCGTCCGGTAAGCAAGCTGGCGCGGGTCGGCGCGCACAACGGACTGACATAAAAGTTCTGGAACTGTAGTCCGTTTCGGGCAAAGTCGTCCAGCACCGGGGTCTGGGTAATAGGGTTGCCGTGTACCCCTAAGTCGCCCCAGCCCTGATCGTCGGTGAGAATGAGAAGTACATTAGGACGAACCTTAGTTTCTTCTGTCTCTGGCTGAGAAGGCGAAGCACAACCGATCAAAATAAGAAATATGAAAACAGAAAAGGAAAAAGCGATGCGGGTGTCCATATTAGGCAGTTGATGTAGCAGATGATAAGCGTTGCTTTACGAATCAACAAATTAGCGATATTCAAACATTTTGGTAGCTTTAGTATTACTTTTTTGACCAAACCTAGCAAGTTATGAAGCCTCTACGCGCCATTTTTTTACTTAGCTCACTACTTTTTAGCCACAACTTGCTGTCACAACCCAGCCCCGATGAACAGTTTGGGGAACTATTTCAAGCCGTGCAGCTAGAACCCGTCTTTGAAGACTCTAAAACCTTTCCCGACTGTATTCCTAAAGCCTCAGTAGAGGAAATTAATCGGGCTTACACCCAGCAGAAAAATCAACCGAACTTTCAGCTTAGTAATTTCGTAGAGCAATACTTTGAGCTTCCGGTCAATCCGGCCTCAGGCTTTCAGAGTGACACTTCTAATTCTATTACTGAGCATATTCAGAAACTGTGGCCGGTATTGACCCGCGAACCCAACAGCAAGTCCCGAGGTTCGTTGATTAATCTACCCGAGCCTTACGTAGTACCCGGCGGACGATTTCGCGAGATTTACTACTGGGACAGCTACTTTACCATGTTAGGATTGGCAATTGACCAACGGGTAGACCTGATTGAAAATATGGTCGATAACTTTGCGTATCTGATCGATGAAGTCGGTTTTATTCCGAATGGAAACCGGGCTTACTACACCAGTCGGTCGCAGCCCCCTTTCTTCTCACTGATGGTTCGGTTACTGGCTGATACGCAAGGCGATAACATTCTAGTACGCTATCTACCTCAGTTGCAAAAAGAGTATGACTTTTGGATGGACGGAGCCGAAAACTTAACCGAAGCAGACTCCGCGCATCGCCGGGTAGTGCTTTTAGATAAATCCGTACTCAACCGTTACTGGGACGATCGCCCGGTTCCTCGCCCGGAGGCCTACAAAGAAGATGTTGCCGTAGCTGCTTCAGTAGATATGCCAGAAGAAATCGTGTATCAAAATATTCGGGCCGCTTGTGAATCGGGCTGGGATTTTAGCAGCCGATGGTTTCGCGATAGTCAAAACCTCAACACCATTCGCACTACCGAACTAATTCCAGTTGACCTAAACTCGCTGATGTACCATTTAGAAACTACCCTCTCGGAAGCTTACGCCCGTAATCAGCAGCCTGGGCAGCAGAAGAAATTTGAGAAAATGGCAAAAGAACGCCATCGGGCTATTCGCAAGTACTGCTGGAACTCCACCGAACGCTTCTACTTCGATTACGACTTTGTAAAAGGGGAGCCTTCCGACCAGTACACCTTAGCCGCAGCTTATCCACTGTTTTTTAAGATTGCCCGTATTCGCGAAGCCCGCAACGTAGCCCAGACGCTGGAACAAGAGTTTCTCCTACCGGGCGGTGTCCAAACCACTTTGAAAGCAACGGGACAGCAGTGGGATGCCCCCAACGGTTGGGCACCTCTTCAGTGGATTACGGTGCGCGGTCTCAACAACTACGGGTACATCAATCTGGCGGATGATATTAGCCAACGCTGGATTGATAACAATCGCCGGGTTTATCAAAATACTGGAAAGTTAGTAGAAAAATACAATGTCCGGGATGTAACCCTGAAAGCGGGAGGCGGTGAATATCCCGTCCAGGATGGTTTCGGCTGGTCGAATGGGGTATTACTAAAGTTAATGGAGGTTACTGTTAACCAGTAGCCATAGCGTATTCCGCTTACGTATTAACTGCCCGCTGAGAGGAATCGGTTAGTGGCCATCCGGCTCGATGAGCCTCACGTAAAATCAGGAAGAATGGTATCCACCAGATAAAATCATTAGTAATGAGGGTGTAAGCAAACGCCGCTGGGACTTCATTCAGCCAATAGTTGTACACGAAGCCAACGGGGCCAAAAATTTTACCCAAAAAACCGACCGCTACAATCGGCCAATGACGAACGGGATTAAAACTAGCCCACCAATAGCCCAAACCGTATACCCCAATCACCATACCCATCCCCTGCCAGATCATCGTGTGACGCGGTAGTTCCATTCCCACTAACTCGAAGAAGTGGTTGGGGAACAAAACTACCCAAGCTCCCCACAGAATATTATAGGCGGCAGCTATTTTCAATATTAAACCCATCTGTATTATTCTTTTGATATGCGCTTTAAACACTTACCCCCTCAAAGCCTCGCCGGGAGAACTCTGAGGGGATACACAGTTATCTATTCATTCGCTAGGACTGCCGACTGGCTTGCTGGTTCTGCTTCCGGCTCAATTAGCATAGGGG
Organism: Bacteroidota bacterium; assembly: GCA_039198955.1. GTDB lineage: Bacteria > Bacteroidota > Bacteroidia > Cytophagales > Cyclobacteriaceae > Tunicatimonas. The sequence goes on from JBCCTI010000068.1 coordinate 33,711, forward strand.
TTTTTCCGTTAGTAATGATGACCTTGGCATTGGGCGATTGAGACAGCTCCTTAAAAGCTTCTATTGATTGCCACTGAATAATCTCGGGGCTCAGCCCTTCGGAAATAACTTTTTGGGCATCACGGATACCTTCGGCCTCCACTATTTTACGTTGCGCCTCTAATCGCTCACGTTGTAGCAGAAATTCCATACGCTGAGCGTCTTGTTCTGCTTCCAGTTTTTCCTCTACTGCCTGAGCTAGTCCTTCGGGAAGCTGAATGGTTTTCATCAATACTGCTTCTACCTCAAACCCCCGGGGTTTCAGTAGGGACTCCATACGGTTGGAAATCTCCTGCTCGATGTGTGAACGCTGCGACGAGTGCATATCCTTGGCAAAGAACTGGGAACATACATCCGCGGCGGCTGAGCGAAACACTCCAATAATGACCGCCTCTTCGTAGTTGGGTCCAATATTAGCAATGACTTCCGGGGCTTTTTCGGGTATCACCCGGTAGAGAATGGAAATAACCGAGCCTACATTGAGTCCTTCCTTAGAGGGTAGCTGAGAGGAGATTTCTATGTTGACCGTTCGCACCGGTAATTTAATCACCCGGGTGGTGAACGGATTATAGGCTACCGGACCGGGTTCTATTGTTTTAAAATTAAGTTTACCGAGGTTTCTTTTCACACCTACCTCGCCTTGGCGGACGACGGTACAACTGCTGAGAAAAAGTAACAAAGACAAAGACCAGATTATGTGATGCGTTTTCATATTATTTTGGGTTTTGTTGTTTGACAATGATGGATACATTATTAGGATAAAAAAGCCGGATATGCTTGGTTCCACACTTTTTTCTTGAGCTTCAAAGCATACGCGATAGCCTCTTGAGTGCTAATGTTGTTCAATCATTTATCTCATTATTCGTGCCAAGGATTAGAAGCTTCTTAGAGCTAGATTAGAAAAGGCTTAGAATTTCAGTTGGTCAGCAGCGAATCCAGCTTTTCTATTCGTTGGATTTCTTGGTCAATGAGAGAGTCTAGCTGTTGTATCCTATCGGTTTCTTTCTCGAAGACCGAGTCTAATTTTTCTACCCGGTCTTGAAACTGGTTCCATCTTTCTTCGGACTGTTCTTGGATACCGCAGCCGGTCATTGCAACAGTTCCAACTACCAACATGGCTAGTTTGATTTTTGCGTTTTTCATCTTTCTACAGTTAGGTCTATTAATTTATTCGTAAGGCAGCTTAAATCTTACTTAACCTAAGATTAGAAAACCCTTAGAAATCATCTTTCTGCCAACTTTTTTCCGTAGAACACTTTAAACTAGGCGAAACGAATCCATTTTCTATGAAAGTTTTGATTGTTGAAGATGAACAAAAGGTAGCCCAGGCCTTGCAACAGGGGTTGGAAGAGCAGCAAATGAGCTGTGAGATTGCTTTTGACGGTCAGATCGGCAAACGCCTGGCGCTGCGTAACTTCTACGACATTATCATCCTGGACGTGATCTTACCGGGTATGAACGGCTTTGACGTTTGTCGTGAGTTGCGCCAAGCTGGTATCAATACGCCAGTACTCATGCTTACCGCCTTGGATACAACCGAAGATAAACTTTCGGGTTTTGACGTGGGGGCGGACGATTACCTCGCTAAACCGTTTGAGTTCCGGGAGTTGCTGGCTCGCATCCGCTCTATTGTGAAACGATCTACCGGGGTGATGCAAACCAGTAACCTGTTGCGATTTGCTGACTTGGAACTCGATCTGGATACGCAAACGGCCAGCCGGGGTGGTCGTACTATTGAGCTTACTGCCAAAGAGTTTGCCCTTATAGAATACTTAATCCGGAATAAAGGACGGGTACTGTCTAAAGCAGAAATTTCTGATAAGGTTTGGGATATCAATTTCGATACCGGCACCAACGTCATTGAAGTTTACGTGAACTACCTGCGGAAGAAAGTGGATAAGGACTTTCCGGTAAAATTAATCCATACCCAAATCGGCAAAGGGTATATTTTAAAAGAAGGTGAATGATTACCCGGCAACAGAAAACACAGGACCGGACTATATAGAAATAGTGATGAAGAAGCTGTTACGAACCCCGTTCCAAAGGTTTATCAAAACCGAAAGTTTAGCCGGAGAGCTCCTCTTTGGCTCGACGATCATCGCCCTTATCTGGGCAAACTCTCCCTACGGCCCATTCTACGAAACGTTTTGGCAACAAACCATTGGCATATCCTTCCAAAGTTTTGAATTGAAGAAACCACTGCTGCTGTGGATCAATGATGGTTTGATGGCCATCTTTTTCTTTTTGATCGGCCTAGAACTAAAACGGGAGCTGCTGATGGGCGAGATAAACTCGGTGAAAAAAGCAGCTTTTCCGTTCATAGCCGCCCTGGGTGGGGTTATCGTACCAGTGGGATTGTACCTACTATTAAATCAAGACCCTACCACCGAAAAAGCGTGGGGAATCCCCATGGCTACCGATATTGCGTTTGCCTTGGCCCTCTTGAGTACCTTAGGAAAAAGGGTTCCACTTAGCCTGAAAGTATTTCTGACTGCGTTTGCCATTATTGATGATATTGCCGCCGTACTGGTTATTGCCCTGGTGTACAGTGTCAACGTAAGCTGGCTTTATATTCTCTACGGAGTCCTGCTCATTGGCTGCTTAGCATTGCTTTATTATTTCCGAAGATATTCCTTTCCCATCGGCATTGTGTTAGCAATCATTATTTGGTTTCTCTTCCTGAAATCCGGGGTTCATCCCACCATCGCCGGGGTACTACTAGCGTTCACAATTCCCATAAAAAGAAGGATTAATGTAAAAGTATTTTCAGCCCAGCTTCAGACAATGTCCGGGCAACTCGAGTGCCCTTCGGACGATGACCCGAGGTGTTTACTCTCCAAAGAGCAAATGAAATCGCTAGATACGCTAGACAACCTGGCCTTTGAGGTTCGTTCACCCCTCCAGCATCTCGAGCATAAACTACACGGGCTCGTTGCCTACTTTATTCTGCCCGTGTTTGCCCTAGCCAATGCCGGAGTGGTGATTAGCTTGGATTATGATTTTGACGTTGCGCTGATGACCAATATCGCTATCAGTTTGTTTGTGGGAAAGTTTGTGGGCGTTTCGCTTTTCTCGTACCTTGGAATCAAACTGGGTATCACTGAGCTGCCAAGCGGTACTCTTTTTAGACAGATCGTCGGCATTGCCGCTGTGGCGGGGGTCGGGTTCACCATGTCCATTTTTATCAATAATTTGGCGTTGCACGGTGATTTAATCCAGGTCAACTCCGCCAAAGTAGGCATTATCCTGGGCTCGATCACTTCGGCTCTGGTCGGGTACAGTCTACTGAGGTTAACCAGTAAACCCGGACAAAAGCAATCTGTACCTGCTCGGGAAAGGCCGATACATCAAAAATTAACCGTAAAACAGCTATAATGATTAAATTAGGTTTACTAGGTTGTGGTATGATTGCCGAACGGGGGCACCTGCCCGCTATTCAGCAAACGCCGGGGTTCGTGATAGAAGCCCTGTTTGATCCTCGCTGGGAACGAACATTAGCCATGCAAAAACGCTTTGGAGCTAACCATGCGTACCCCACCGAAGAAGACTTTTGGAAGGCTGATTTTGATGCTGTCATTATCTGTACTCCGGCTCCGCTACACTTAGAGCATGTGACTAAAGCTGCTGCTCACGGTAAGCACATCTTATGCGAGAAGCCCTTAGCCATGACGGAGCGCGACATAGAGGAAATGATTCGCATCACCGATCAGGCCAACGTCAAGCTGTACACCGGGTTCACCTACCGCTTTAGTCCGTCAGCATTGGAAATTTATCGCCTAGTACGAGCAGGGGAAATTGGGGAGGTGCGCGCTCTGCGACTGATCTACCTGTGGAATTTGCACGGTAAATGGAAATATGATGCTGAGGGAAACAAGATTCCAAGCCCGTTGCGGGTGGGTAGAATGAAAGAAGGCGGGCCGATGGTTGATTGTGGGGTTCACCAAATTGATTTAGCCCGCTGGTGGCTGGGCTCCGAAGTAGATTCCTTTCGGGGCATCGGGGTGTGGGTAGAAGATTTTGAGGCACCGGATCATATGTATCTGCACATGGGTCACGAATGCGGGGCGCATACGATGGTCGAGATGAGTTTTTCGTATAACGCTACCTCCCGGGAGCCGCGTAGTAACTTTCAGTACGAACTGATTGGCACCGATGGAGTTATCCGGTTTAACCGGGAAGAGCATAGTTTTGAGTTGCGTAATTCCCATGGGACGCGCTATCTAGCTTGGCACCCAGAAAAGAACTTTCGGGGTATGTATGACGAGCTTTCGTACGTACTGACTCACCACGAGGACAGAAACATGCCCCTCGCCCACGATGGCTTGATGGCCACCCGCATTGCCCGGGCGGCCACCGAGCAGGCCATGCGAGAGCGTGATCCCGGCAGTGATCAACACCACGCCTCTATGATCCGGGCAGATTCAAGCCAAATACAAGACATGATACCTGCCGATAGTGCCGAACCAGTTCCACTCGAGATGTTTAATACGATAAGCAAAGAGTAATATACTGTAAAAGAAAGTTGAATGAACATCCGGCAAAAGCTGACGTACCAATTTGCCGCTATTGTGGCGGCTATTCTGCTGGTTTCTTTCTTAGCGATCTATCTCTTCTCCTCCCTACACC
>JBCCTI010000069.1:0-38067 GCA_039198955.1 Bacteroidota bacterium
ATGCGGGCGTGAGGCAGGGCGGCTCGTTTGTCCTTAGCACCCCCCGCTAGAAGTACTGCACCCATTGAAGCAGCCAAACCAGTGCAGATGGTAGCTACATCAGGAGTAACGAATTGCATAGTATCGTACATGCCTAATCCAGCGTATACCGACCCACCCGGACTGTTAATGTACAGGGAGATGTCTTTTTTGGGATCTACTGACTGTAAAAATAGAAGCTGGGCAGTGATAATGTTGGCGATCCCTTCTTCTACCTGCATTCCCAGAAAGATGATTCGGTCCATAATCAGACGAGAAAACACATCGATTTCCCGGAAATTGGTAGGGCGTTCTTCAATGACCGCCCGGGTCATGCTCTCGACCCGATGCACGTAGCTGTCAAACGTTAAGCCATTAATTCCCTGGCCCTTCACCGCGTATTTACGAAATTCTTCTTTGTTCATTGGAAATAGTGGTTTGTAAATAATTAACTATTAGAGTAAGACGGCAAGTTAGCAATCTTATTGTAAGAAGGTAGCTGGTGTAGGTTATTCGGTTTCTTCCGCAACTTTATTAAAATCATCTACGCTCACCTCCTTGTCCTCAATGGTGATTTTTTCTTTGATGTGATCGAAGACTTTCTCGGACTGCACCTGGCTGAATACCTGCATATAGTTATTTCCATTTTCCCCTTTCAGGTAATTGTCCACAATCGGGTCAAACCGTTCATCATTTCCGAAGTCAGAGCCGTACATGCCAAACTGAGAGAGCACGAGTTCACGGGCTTTACTTTTTACATCTTCGTGTTTAGCCTGAATTTCTTCGTCCTTGGCAATCTTTTCGCTGATTAAGCTCCATTTCAGGTCTTGAAGGTAAGCATCAAATTGCTCATCAATTTTCTCTTCGTCCAGTTCTTCATCTTGACGCGATAAAATCCACCGTCTCAGAAAGTCTTTGGGAAGCTGAATATCCGTTTGCTCAATGTAGTGGTTTCGGATACTGCGAGACAACAGGGCATTACTTTCCCGCTCGTAGTTCTCCCGGATATTCTCTTTTACCTTCTCTCTAAATTCTTCTTCGCTGCTGACGGCATCTTTGCCAAATATTTGGTCAAAAAAATCCTGATTTACCTCGGCAAGTACCGGACGGTTAATCTCAGTAACAGTAAAAGTGTGCTCACCCGTAACGTCGGTTACTTCATCCTGCTTCTTTCCTAACAGAAAGGCTACATCTATGTCTTCGGGAAAGACGGCACGAATATCGAAAGTAACAGAATCACCTTCCTTCAATCCTGAGAATTGAGCCTGTTGCTCTTCGGGCACCATGCTAGTGTTGATCTCAGTTTCGTGTGAGGCATCATCATCTAATTGTATTGTGCCCATCAAGGTGTCATCTGCCTGACTTTCACCGACTTTTTCGTTGGTACTAATTCGTTTACGCAAGTTTTCAATAGATTCATCGACAGTTTCTTCGGTGAGGGCAATTGTATACTGGGTGACCTTCACCTGATCCGATAATTCGTAAGAAAAATTATTGACTAGGCCAAGATCGTAGCTGAAAGAAAACTCATTTTGGTTTTCCCAGTCAATACCCTCTGCTTCGCTTAGGTCGGGTAGGGGTTCACCCACTACTTTCAGATTATTCTCCTGAATATACTGAGGTACAGATTGCGAAAGTAACTCGTTAATTTCCTCCACTTTAATTGCCTTACCGTACATTTTTTTAATTACCCCAGCCGGAACCTTACCCGGGCGAAAGCCTTTGAGGTTTACTTGTTTGCGGTACTGCTTTACCTTTTGCTCAATTTTAGGTTCGTAGTCGCCCGGAAAAAGGCGGATGTTTAAAGTAGCTTCGTTATTTTCTTTTTTATCCAGTGTAATATCCAAGGCCATTGGGTTTAGGTATGAAACAAAAACCCTCTTCTCAAAAATGGGTGGATGAGAAGAGGGCAGCAGAAAGATGTGCGGATGGAGGGACTCGAACCCCCATGCCTTGCGGCGCTAGATCCTAAGTCTAGTGCGTCTACCAATTTCGCCACATCCGCCTTCCGAAAATAGATTGCAAATGTAGTGCTATTTGCTATCAATTCAACATCCGAACACAAAAATATTAATGAGAGTTTGCTATTAATTTAAAAAGTTGCAGCATCTGGGATGTTAGCGTGTTTGGGCGTTATTGTGTTATGGTACTTCTGCCCTTAGCTCTTTTGCATTTAGCAAATTTGATAAACACTTATTGCTAGCTATGCGGTCACCTTAACACAATAACACCTGAATACTAGAGCACTTCGTTCTCGAATGAATAAATCATATTTTTTGTTACTATTTGTAAGCGGGTTCGCTATATTCATCTTATTGAAGGAAAACCTTCTAACGTGAAGCATTATGCAGGCTATTAATGAAGAAGAGGAAAAAAAAGAAATTCTTCGGCGCTACCGTCGTCTGCTGCGCTTAGCTAAGCCTTATCTGAATGGCGACGATGCTAAACAGATTAAACAGGCATTTAACCTTTCGCTAGAGGCTCATAAGGACATGCGGCGGAAATCGGGCGAGCCATACATTTATCACCCTCTTTCAGTAGCTGAAATAGCCGTTCGGGAAATTGGCTTAGGCACTACCTCTATTATTGCCGCCTTGTTGCATGATGTGGTAGAAGACACGCATATTGAACTGGAGGACATTGAGCAGGAATTTGGTACCAAGATTTCCCGTATTATTGATGGACTAACTAAAATTTCGGGTGTCTTCGACTACGGTACTTCCCAGCAGGCCGAAAACTTCCGGAAGATGCTACTGACCCTCTCGGATGATGTGCGGGTTATTTTGGTCAAACTAGCGGATCGATTGCACAACATGCGGACGTTGGACAGTATGCCTCATGAAAAGCAGCTAAAGATTTCTTCCGAAACTATCTATCTATACGCTCCGCTAGCCCACCGTTTGGGATTGTACGCCATTAAGTCTGAACTAGAAGATTTATACCTGAAGTACACTCAACCTGGAGTGTACCGTGATATTGCCCGGGCGATCAGCAGTAGTAAGGACTCCCGCCGTCGCTTTATTAAAAAATTTATTGAACCGATAGAAGTCGCCTTTCGGCGGCAGCATTTTGAAAAAGACCAGTTCATTGTTTTCGGCCGTCCCAAATCCATTTATTCCATCTGGAATAAGATGAACATTAAGAAAATTCCATTTCAGGAGGTGTACGACTTATTTGCTATCCGTATCATTTTAGATGTACCTAACGAAGAAGAAAAAGCTGCCTGCTGGAAAGCTTATTCGGTTATTACGGATTTCTACAACCCTAACCCCGAGCGACTGCGGGATTGGATTAGCACTCCTAAATCTAACGGCTACGAATCGCTGCACACCACGGTGATGAGTCCTAGCGGACAGTGGGTGGAGGTACAAATCCGAACCCGCCGGATGGATGAAATTGCCGAAAAAGGTTATGCCGCCCATTGGAAATATAAAGATAAGCCTACTGCCAGCAGGCAGTCTGGCTTGGAGGAATGGATAGCTCAAGTCCGCAGCATGCTAGATCAGGCTAAAAATGAGAATGCGGCTTCTGCCATTGAGTTCGTGGACGATTTTCGCTCTAATCTCTTTAACGAAGAAGTATTTGTCTTCACTCCCAAGGGCGAATTGCGGACATTACCCCGCGGGGCAACTGCCCTAGATTTTGCCTTTGATATTCATACCGAAGTGGGGGCACATTGCCTAGGAGCCAAGGTGAATCAGAAACTGGTGCCGATTAACTATATTTTACAAAACGGTGACCAGGTTGAGATTATTACTTCTAACAAGCAAAAGCCTAACGAAGGCTGGCTTCGCTTTGCGGTAAGCTCCAAAGCCAAAGGTAAGATTCGGGAAATCCTGAAAGAGGAACGGAAGTTGGCGGCCACTGACGGTAAGGAAATCATTCAGCGAAAGCTGCGGCAGATGAAAATGGAGCTAACGAGCCAGGTGATTGAGCAGATGACCGACTACTTCAATGTGAAAACTCCGCTAGAGTTGTACTATCAGGTAGGAGAGGGGATTATTCCGAGCACTTCCTTAAAGCGATTTAAAGAAGATACCGAGCGGGAGAAAGCAAAGACGAACGGGCAAATTAACGATGCCAAGACGTTTAAGAAGACCGTTTCTAAGATAAAAGGTGAGCCCCAGGCTATGTTACTCATTGGGGAAGACCAGGATATTGTGGACTACAAGCTGGCTAAGTGCTGCAATCCGATTCCTGGCGATAATGTTTTTGGCTTTGTAACGGTAAACGAAGGCATTAAAATCCACCGAACCAATTGCCCCAATGCCCCCGAGTTAATGTCAAACTACGGCTACCGTATTGTGCAAGCGAAATGGACCCAGAAAAAAGAGTCAGCGTTCCTTTCGGGCTTACGGGTCAATGGAACCGACCGGGTAGGCTTAATTAGTGACATTAGCGATATCATTTCTTCTGAGTTAAAGGTGAATATGCGCTCGTTTCAGATGGAAACTAATGAGGGTATCTTTGAAGGAAACATCATGTTGTACGTGCACGATCGCCGACATCTGGATAAGTTGATAAAACGTCTAGAGCGGGTATCCGGCGTAGAGAAAGTCACGCGCAACGCATCTTTATAAATGCTAATTTTATTTCACCTGTGGCACTACGCCCGAAAATTATATCTTTGCAGCTTGATGGGGAATTGTGGCGTTAAACCTTAAGATCTTTCTCAAAGTAAAAAATACTTTTATCGCTACTCACTAGCAACTTTACATTTTCAACCTTGCCTCAGGTAAGTCCTGGGGCCAACTACCAAAGCAATAAATTATGAGCGTCGATGTGCTTTTAGGACTCCAGTGGGGAGACGAAGGAAAAGGAAAAGTAGTGGACTACCTGGCACCTAAATACAATGTGGTCGCCCGCTTTCAGGGAGGGCCTAATGCCGGACACACCCTTGAGTTTGACCAAACGAAGCACGTACTTCACCAAATCCCATCGGGAGTGTTTCGTCCGGAAGCAAAAAATGTAATTGGTAATGGGGTAGTCCTTGACCCGACAATTCTGCAAAAAGAAATACTAGAGCTACAAAAGAAAGGAGTAGAGGCTACACAAAATCTTTTTATCTCGAAAAAAGCCCAACTGATCCTCCCCACCCATCGGTTACTCGACGCGGCTTATGAGCAGGCGAAAGGCGATAAAAAAATTGGCTCTACCCTCAAGGGGATTGGCCCGACGTATCAAGATAAGATCGGGCGTTTAGGTATGCGAGTGGGCGATGTGCTCCGCAGTGATTTTAAAGAACTTTATCAATCCCGGGTAGAAGAGCACAAAAGAAGGCTGGATGCTAGTAACTATACCTACGATCTGGAGCCTCTGGAGACCGATTTTTGGAAGGCTGTCGATTTCCTAAGAACCTTGAACTTAATTGACAGTGAGATATACTTACACGATAAGCTTGATCAGCGCATTTCAATCTTGGCCGAAGGAGCCCAGGGAGCCCTGCTTGACATTGACTTTGGTAGCTATCCTTACGTGACCAGTTCCACCACTACTGCAGCGGGAGCCTGTACGGGACTAGGCATTGCCCCTCGTCATATCGGTGAAGTCTTCGGTATTTTTAAGGCGTACTGCACCCGGGTAGGCTCCGGTCCGTTTCCCACTGAGTTGCACGGCGAGTTGGGGGAGGAGTTAAGAAAGAAAGGAAGTGAGTTTGGGGCGACCACCGGGCGTCCGCGTCGTTGCGGTTGGCTAGACTTACCTGCACTGAATTATGCTGTAAAGATCAATGGGGTAACCCAACTCTTTATGATGAAAGCCGACGTGCTGAACGGGATGGAGAAAATCCAGGTTTGTACGCACTATCAGTTGCCCGATGGCAATAAGATCGATTACATCCCGTATGATTTGCAAGCGGAAAAGGTAACCCCAGTGTATCATACGCTGACTGGGTGGAACTTTGATGTTGATACCACCTCAACTATTACCGAACTACCCACTTCATTTCACCGCTATCTCGATTTCATTGAGGATTTTGTCAAAGTGCCTATCAATCTAGTTTCACTTGGGCCTAAGCGCAAGCAAACGCTGCTGAGAGAAGATAGTTTACTAGCCAGCAGTTAAAAGTAACTGTGGCACTTGCTATTACCAATACTTAGCCGATAGCTTAGCATAAACTCATGGGTACCATCGGTATTCCTACTAATTCGGGAGATGGTATGATCGTAAGTGTAACCGAAGCTAAGGTTTCGATTTAGTATAATCTCAAATAAGGCAATCATGGAATCTCCACTTCGGTACGAGGCTCCCAAATTAATAACATCCTGAAAAAACACATTGGCATTTAAGTCCATGTTAACCGGTTGCCCTTCCTGGTAACGGATTAGGGTAGATGGCATGAGTTTGATGGATGGATTGAGCGTAAAAACATGTCCTCCCGTAAGAAAATAGTAGCGTCGTTCTCTGGCTTCGCTGAGCACATCGGCAGTATTATACACTTCGTTATTTAGCAGATAAGGAACGGAAATCCCTGCGTAAGTTGTGCTATTGCTGTAAAAGGCTCCCGTACCAAAGTTAGGGCTAAACCGGGTTTGCACCCCAGTAAGCGTTGGATCATTTAAATTAAACCGTCGTAGTACCTCAAAATTTGACTGGGTATAATTAAACCCGCCCTGCAAACCTAACGATAAAGTACCAACCAGTAATTTAATTTTATAAGCGTAGCTACCGTAGATACTATAATCATCGTGAATACCGATCTGGTCTCGGGATACTAGTAATCCTACTCCCATTGGTCGGTTTTCCAAGGCGGTATGGGTTACCAAGCTCTGCGTTTTAGGTGCTCCCTCTACATTGACCCACTGATCGCGGTGGACTAAACTAACCACCCACTGTTGCTGGTTACCCGCGTAGGCCGGGTTTAGTACCAGGCCGTTGAACATATACTGAGAAAAAATCGGACGCTGCTGGGCATGGCTTTCGTTAGATAAAATCCCTAAGAGCAGGCCAACCCACCCGATAGTAAAAAATAATATTTTAATTCTATGATATAATCTCTTCATAATGTGAAAATGTCTCCAATGCAGAATACTCTGCTATGGCAATCGTTTATTCAAAAGGTTAGGTAATAGGATGAGGCTTTACCTGAGCAGTTCTAAATAGCCTGACTCAGGCTCATCGCCATTGTTTTTATCAATGATGTAGAAGTAAGTACCATCGGGTAGTTTATCTCCAGCGATGTACAGACCCCGGTTGCCGAACCCCTCAAAGTAAGAGTTCTCATTATCGTAGTCTTTGTTTTCGTAGACTAGCGTGCCTGCCCGATTGTAAATCCGTACGATATTACCTGAAAAATTTTCAATACAACTGATGATGAACGTATCATTATTCCCGTCACCGTTTGGTGAGATGCCATTAAAGGCACTAATGGTACTTTCAATTTCTCCGGTTTGGGTAAACGAGCAGCCTTTGTCATCGGTGATAGTCGCTTCGTACACTCCCGGGGGCTGATTGGTGAGAAAGAACCCATTCACGAAACCATTGGGGGTAAGCCACTCAATATCTGCCACTCTCACGCTCTCATTAAACTGCACGGTAATGGTACCGCTTGACTCGAAACAGGTAGAAGGCGTGCTAATAATCTCAAAATCAGGTATACTAAGATCTTCAGGAATTTCTACCGTGGCTGGTTCGGCGTAGCAACCCGAAACTAGGTTAGTAACCTGAACTGAGTATTCTCCTTCAGCTAGTCCGGTCACAATATTGGTACTATTGCTACGGAAAATTTCATCACCATCTTCATTGTACCAAGTATATTCATACACTGCAGTAGAGTCCATCATAGTGCTATCGAGTACTGCCATCACTGATCCATTGGGGTTGAGGCAATGGGTAACTGCCGAAAGCAGTTGAGTAGTAGGAGTAGGCAACCGTCGGTCTATGTCTACGGCTATCACCTGCCCAGTAGATGGGTCGCTCAAACAGCCCGTTACTTTATCCCGCACAACTACTGAATAGCTATTGGGCGTAAGCTCTCCGGCAGTAGGTCCCTGGGCGATAGGATTAGTCGTTAAGTCTTCGCCTTCGTACCAGAAGAACTCATAGCGGGAAAGGTCGCCCGCTATTGAGGCCGAAAGCTGACCATTGGGGTTGCCCTCATCACAGTTGGTCACGTTGAAATCATTGGTGACTTCCACTACCATATCATTACCCCGCAGGTCACGCACCCGCACGTTGGTTTGCACCGGATCGCAGTCGGGCTCGTCGCGGTCGCTTACCTCTACGGAATAAGTTCCGTTCTCCAGTCCGGTAACGAAATTACGATCCTCAGGTAGGGATAATACATTTCCCTCATCATCTAGCCAACGATAGGCATAGTTACCACTACCTCCACTTACATTAGCAGCTATCTGCCCATTGGGGTTAATACAACTGGTAAACGGTGAGGCCGATGCACTCAGAATCAGCGGGGTAGCAAAGCTCTCGATAGGATAGCTTCGGGTAGTAACACAGCCCGATACAGTATCCTGCACCCAGACGGTATACCAACCTGGTATCAGGTTCTCAATCTCAACCGAATTGCTAAATCCAACGAGGCTATCGGCAGGATTGCTAATCGTAAGCCCGGCGTACCACCGGATAATACTGTGATCGCTGTTGAGAATAGCAATCTCGATAGAACCCTCGGCATTATCGGAAGGATTACAGGCAACGATAGGTTCTGATATATCCTCGGGCAGTACCACCGGAGTATTCTGCTGCGTAGAATCTTCAATAATAATTTGTACTGGGAATGTGCTACATCCGCCGACAGGATCAGAGGCTACTATGTAATAAGTGCCTGCCACCAAACTATCGGCAGTTTGCCCATTAGCAGCAAGGCCTAAGTTGTTGGTAGCCGGATCAATCGCTTGGGTAAGGGCAGCATCAGTATACCAAGTATAATTGAAATCACTGAGCGACAGTGGGGAAGTAGTTCGAGGCCGGGTAATGGCCGTAACTTCAGCTGCTCCATTACTGAAGCAAGAGGTTTGATCAGCAGTTGCCTCTACTGTAAGAGTAGGTAGGGCAGTAGCTTCACTAATAGTATAGGTAACTGTATCATCACATTGCGTTTCGGGATTAGTTACTACGATGGTGTAGTCTCCCGCTGGTCTACCAGACAACACACTAGTAAAATTATCAGGATAGCTAAGACTAGGGTCAGTAGCGGGAATGAGGTTGTTACTTGGGTCAAACCACTCAAAGTCGTAACCAGCAGCGGGAAGCGGTCGGCCATTTTCGTAGGCTTGAACGGAGATAACCCCATCGTCTTCCCCGTCACACTGCACATCGGTATCGTCAGGAGAAATATTTCGTCTAATGAGCGGATCTTGGGAATTATCCTCAATTTCAATCATTAAGCTTCGTTCTGAAGGGCAGCCGTTAGCATGGGTTACAGAAACATAGTAAGTACCCGCCGGAAGATTACTAACTTCATGGTTGTTTTCTGCCACACCATCATTGAGCACTAAATCGTTAAATGCAGTTGCTCCCGCCGCATCGTCAGTGCCGTATCGCCAAGTGAAAGTGAAATCAGCATCAGGTATGCTAACGGTTGATCCATCAAATTCTACACTGTCAATCACAATTGCACCCACGTTTTGGCAAATATCAACATGAGTAGGGGTGAACCCATTGGCCAGTAGCACCGGACGTATCGGTCGATCTTCCACAATGTAGAAACCACTGTAATCGCAACCAGTAGTGTTGTTGACTACCGTAAAGTCGTAGCGACCGGGTAGAAGACCGCTGATTGTACTTTGGGTAACTGCGAGATCATTTACTGTTGTAAAACCAGGTACGGTACTTGTCCACTCAATATTAAAGTCAGCACCTGGCGTAGAATCATCCACTGCATCAATAGTAATCGATCCATCGCCCACACCATCGCAGCGAGTATAGTGTTCTAAAGCTACCAGATTAGCCGTAGGATAACTGCGGTCATCACCTACCGCAATTTGTCGTGGAATAGAAGCACAAGTAGTTACTGGGTTGACTACTACTACCCAATAGTCGCCAGCTTCCAAATTAGTATATTCTCGGTCAGCGGCAGTATTGGTATTACCTACTTTGCCAGCGTTGAGCGTAAGATCACTAAAGTCAATATCACTCTCGTCATCGTACCAGTAATAGTGATGATCGGCTAAAGCATAACCGTTAGACAGCCCCGTAATCTCAATCCTTCCAGCTGAAGGAAGGTTACAATCTAACTGAGGATCGCTGGTAAAATCAGTAACTGCGGGAGGAATAGCCCGGTCTCTTAGTTCCTGAATAAAGGTAATGGTCGTATCACAACCAGTTTCATTGTCTACCACCAATACAGTATAATCGCCTTGCATCAGATTTGTATAGGTCGACTCGAACGGAGCAACCGCAATATTTTCGTCAAAGTCGGCCGAACCAGGACTTCCAGCAGTATCACCATTAAACCAGTAGAAAGTAAATCCACTATTGGTAGTTACATCGCTAGCATTTTTATTTACTTCCACTGTGATTGAACCATTTCCGGTTACATCACAACTCGTATTATTGACTACCGTGGGCGCACCAGTTACCTGAGGTCTGAACGCTTCCGCTGGAACGATATACTGATGAGTTGAAGTAGAACGACACCGATAATTGTTTATTCCACCTTGTACATCTACAATAATTACTGTGTATTCTCCAGGAGCTAAGTCAGTGATCGTAGACTGGTTATTACCTGCGGTTGGTTCTACGAGTGGGTCATAGTTATCGGGATGAAATGGATCAGGGTTTACATTTTCGTAAAGAATAGTTGTTCCTTCAAACCAATAGTAATAAAAGTCAGCCTGGGTATAACCAACGTAATTACCTACACCCAAGAGACTAGGATCTACCTGAACTGCTATGCTACCATTAAACGGATCACAAGAAGAAGAAGGAGTAATAGTGGATACTGGATCAGGTACGGGTAATAAGTTAGCATCGGCCGGAATAGTCCAGGTTCCGAAAGTTGTACATCCAGTGGCATTGCTGGTAACTGCTACGGTGTATTCTTCCGCTATTACGTTGGAAATTATGTGAGAGGTTTCACCATCTAATCGCAATCCAGTAGTATCTGCTCCCAAATACCATTGATATGTAAAGTCAGCTACGTTTTCCCCGCCCGGAAACTGAATTTCAATTCTTCCATCCGGCGGTGCACAACTCGACTGCTGAGTTTCAGTGAAGGTAAAGTTGATATCTAATGCGGGGTCACGACCGACTGTAGCCTGCCAGGCGATAGAGTTACAGGAAGTGGTATCGTTGGTGGCGATTACCGAATACGTTCCCATGCTTAAGCCAGTAATTAGCCTTCCGGTGCCTGAAGCATAAAGGGTAGAATCTGTACCCGCAGCATTTAGCAAGTACCAATCGTAAGTGTAGGCGTCGGGGTCAAAAGTGCTTACTCCTTCTACAATCACATCAGTTACCTCAATCTGACCATTATCTGGTTGGCAATCAGTAATATCGGTAGATGAGAGTACTAATTCAATATCTTCAGGATTAGCTAGATTATCTATCAATTCAATTAATGTATCGGTAGCACAGCCAGTGCTGTTATCGATTACCTCCAGATAGTAGTTGTTTTCTGGCAAATTCTGAACAGTAGCAGTATTGCCGGCAATTAGCAACCGCGAACCACCATCATTTACGTACCAATTAAATGTGAATCCAGCGGTAGAACCACCAATATCGGCTGATATTCTTCCGTTGGGGTTACTAACGTCACAAGAGCTGTTTTCTACCTCAGTGATTTGTAGATTTGTTGCTGGGTAGGCCCGATTATCGTCTACGCGAGCCTCTACCGTATCCAGTGCTTCGCAGCCATTGTTACGGATAGCAGTTACGGTATACACGCCGGAGTCTAAGTTAGAAAGCACTGGGCCAGTTTCGGTCAGTACAGTAGCTGCTCCATTAATTACATCTTGCCTAGTTCCTCGGTACCAGGTGAAGGTGTAATCACTAACATCTGATACACTGCCAATAGCGGGTGGTGTAAGTGAAGCAGTAACTTCACCATCAGGGCTATCACAGCGGGTCAGAGCCGTTGGAGTAGCTGCTAGCCCATCTTTGTAACTATCCGAATCATCATCTAGTGTGATATTTACCAAGGTATCACAACCAGTGATATTGTCTTGAATCAGTACACTGTAATCGTCAGCCGCTACTCCATTCAGTATATGAGAAGGAGAAGGCTGAGTAGCCAGAGGTGTACTCTGGTCACTTCCCTCGAACCAAGTAAAGGCGTATCCAGCAGTTTGTCCACCAACTGCTACCGCAATTGAGCCATTAGGGTTGACTGGGTCACAGTTGGTTTGAGCAGTTTCGGTAATTTGAATTGGATCAATAATTTCCAGGTTTTCGTCAATGGTGAAAACTGGGGTATTAACCGCGAAACAACCGGTAGAATCAGCAACTACATCTACTGAGTACGATCCGGCAGCTAGCCCAGTGAACCGTCCGGTAGTATTCGTTGCCAATACTGTGCTTCCCCTAGTGAGTGAGAAAGTATAACCTGCTATATCTTCAGATGCCCCCACACTGATTTGTACCTCGCCGTTAGGATTACAATGCGTTTGCTCACGAATGATGTCGACGTTGGTAGCCGTTACTGTGGGCGGAGTGATTATTTCGTTTAGAACAGTATCACCAATAAACACACAACCAGTGGTTCTATTGGTAGCTACCACCGTGTAAGTGTTGGTAAAATTAGTGCTAAGGGTATCGGGAGTAATGAAGTCATTACCCACTACTAAAGCTGAAGGGCCGGAAGTAATGGTTCCTCGGTACCAAACCCAGTCAAAGTTGGTAGGATCAGTGGTAGCTGCTGTGATTTGACCATTATAGGGCGCACTACACGCAGTTTGAGGTTTCACACTAAAGGTAATCTCATCAACTGAGGTGCTATCTTCCACCGTCACTTGTGCACCAGTGGAATACAACCCGCAGTCATTCGCTGGGTCGTAGGCCCGTACTTCGTAGATTCCTGCCTCTAAATCGGTAAACAAGGGGTCGCTGTTAAACGTGGTATCCTGAACGGGACTCTGCTGAATGAGCATGTAATCATAACTTGCTTCATTGCCCCCTTCTACTGTCACAGTAATTGTTCCATTGGGAGTAATACAGTTAGTATTGCTGGTAGTGGTTAAACTATCAACTTGAGGAACCTCCAGGCTCATATCGACCGCAATTACATCTTGACACCCTGTTTGAAGGTTAGTGACTATCACATTGTAGCGAATAGCAGTCAAATTTGTAGCTGTGTCTCCGAATATTGGGCCGCTATTTGAAGTGGACAATTCAGGCTCCCAAAGAATATTGTAGATTGTTTCGTCGGGAGCGGTTCCATTGATGAGTATTCGGGCTTGTCCATCAGCAGTGCCGGGTTCACAACTTGAAACGGGCTGTATCACTTCTTCTGTTAACACATCATCGTCTGGCCAGTCTTCCAGCAAATCTACCCGAACGGTGCTGGGAAGACCGGGGCAAGTGTAGGTGCCGTTGTCAAAAGTAACTTCTACCCGATAGTCACCGGAGTCTAACTCGGTTACTAAAGCTGATGTACCGACTGGAAGTCCAGTTTGAATATTCGTCCACGTAATGCTGTACTCTGATTCCTGTAATACAGTACTGTCGGCAGAAAATACCTGAACCATTCCGGTGTTATCGTCGGCATTGCCCGAACAGTTACGGTTATCCTGCAGTACGACCGCAATGGGCTGAAAGGGTAGGGGCGTTACATCAATTGAAATAATCGTCGGGTCTCTATCGCATTCCCGAACTGGGCCAGTGATTTCATCCAGTGGGTAAAATGCCGAGTTGGCAATTTTGTTACCCAGGCTATCGTAGGGACCAATATCGTTTAAAGAAGCGTACAGCGTATATGCTCCTCGTGGCCCGCTTATGGTGAGTGTTGTATCAATAAAGTCACCAGGTTGTAGGCCACCTAAGGGCGGGTCAATCTCGATAACCGCAAAATGCGGGTCTTGGTCGGTATCGGCGTAAGCTTGTTCGGGATTATCACTGTAAAATGAAACCGGAATAGGTCGTTCTACTTCCTCATCACCATTATTCTCGAAAAATAAGCGTATCTGAAATTCTTGCTCAGGGCAGTTGGGGGGAAATATACGGGTACTATCTGAGGCAAAATCTAATCTAGCTGCCGGAAAGACCAGATTACCACAGTAACTAATACGGGGCGACTGGTTCAGGAATTTATTGAGTGGAAAACTGATTGAGCCGCCCGCATTATTGCATAGCTGGGAGAAACTTAAGTGGTGAGGCTGGGCTACGGTAGGTACTGTGAGGTTATCATTAATATTGACATTGAAGTAGGAAAACTGATTCCAGACCTGACGCGCCGGAACCCAGTAAGTTCCGATTGGGGCTTTATAGGTACGGATGAATCCAAAAGCATTATTATCACCGCCAGTGGTGGGGCCTCTGCCGTATTCATTTCGGTTCTGGGCACATACTACCACGAGTTCGGTTTCCCCGTCACTATCTACGTCAGCTACAATAGGGTACTCAGCGTGGGTTTGGGAACTACAAAAATTAGCAGCATCGTAGAGGTTGAGTGGCTCACCAGAAAAACCATCTACCAGCCAGAGGTGTACTTCATCGCGGTAGATAATTTCGGAAGCACCGTCGCCATCAAAGTCAAAGACGGAGGTACCAGTTACTCCCGACGAGGATTCCCAATAGTCTTCATTGTTTACCCACTTGGCAGTCCAATCATTATCGATAGCAAACAGGCTGGAGCCCGACATAAAGGTACACTCCAGTTCAGGGTCATTGTCAATACTAGCAATGTTGAGAGATCCCACTCCTCGAATCCAGGTACAATCTTCGCCATTATCGCAGCTATTAACAGTAAGATTGCTTCTATCGGGGGTAGTAGTAATGTCTCGGAAATTTCCCTTTAGATTATTAACATTCGGTAAGTCATCCCGGGCTTGCAAATCATTGGCCGGTACTGAAGCGGTGAACGCCCGAACTTCTTGCTGGATTAAGTTCCAGAGAAAAATTGTAGCCGGTCCACCTTCATTAATGGTAGCTCCGCTGCAAATCACGTCCAGATTACCATCGTTATCGTAATCTACCACAGCAGTAGAAGTAAAAGATTGGTTGTTAAAACCGCCGTAAAAACTGGGGTCTTTAGGGTAGTAATTTCCAGTGTAGCCAATTTTAGTCGGCTCATCATTCATGTTCTTAACCTCAATCAACCGTTGTCCAGGAATGTCTACAGCATAAATAATATGGCCTACTACTAGCTCCATACCGTTACATTCGGCACACTCGCTGTTGGGTAGAATATCAACGGCTACGGGTACGGCGTTGAGTTCGGTTTGCCAGTTATGGGCGGTGTAACCCGCAATAGTATTACCATGGCTTCCCTCAATAATCAAAGCCCCAGTTTGGGCATTTCTAATTTCGTTGACGTAGTAAATTTCCGGTACACCATCTAGGTCGAAGTCGGCCAAGCCGGGTACGCGTCCGTTCCTTCCACTGAAGGCTGATATTGTTACTGACTCGGTTGCCCAGTAAGGGGTAAGATCATGGTTCCAGGCCCAAAGGTTACCGTTGCGGTCCATGTGGAAGATTTCTCCGAAACCGTCCCCGTCTACGTCGCCAATCGCTGGATAAGTAAACGACCACGTAGTGTTTCCTTTCGAGTAAGTTTTCTGGTGCTCTATATCACCCGTCAGACCATCCAGAATGTACATGGTACGAGTGTGGTCGTTAAAGGAGATAACCTCGGCAATACCGTCATTGTCGACATCGCCTACGGCGGGAAGCCCTCGAGCAGCCGCCGTTCCCACATCGGATGACCAGGATTCGGTAATAGCGAAGGCGTTACCCACCGGATTGGCCGTACAATTAGGCTCATCAATAATAAAATCGTTAGGGTTATCAGGGGAATCGGAACAGTCGCCATCGTAGTAATCGAAGAAGCCATCCCCGTCATCATCTATCCCATTGCCACAGTCACTTTCGCAGAAGGCCGCCTGGCTAGCACAATCGCCATCTTCACAGTCTACAAGTCCATCTCCATTGTTGTCAATACCATCATTACATATCTCAGTGTCACCACAGTTAGTAGCAGTACTACAGTCAGGATCTTGACAGTCTGGTAAGCCATCTCCATCATTGTCAATTCCGTCATTACAGTTAATAGGTTGTCCGCTTATTATATCACCTTCCATTCTTTGCAAAACGCAAGGCGGAGTTGGATAAGCGGGATCACTAGGATCAAAGCAATCTTGGGCACTTGCTTTGTGAGATATAATTAGCGTAAGTGATAAAAGAAATGCGTAAAGTAGGTACCAGTACTTCATAAGCTCGAGATTGGGCAGAAGGTTAACCACCATTCTTACCGTAATAGTTGTAAAGTACGTTAATCTGTATGCTTAAATAAATACTAACTTATATTCCTAAATTACAATGTAATTTTTGTATCTCTTTTCATCTGGCAAAAGAGCGTATGGAATGGATGTATAACGATTTTGCTATTTTATCTTCGCAAATTATCATTTGGCTGACGTTAGAAAATCTAAATGTTTTAATGAATAGCAGTCTGTCGGCCCAGAATAATTGCTTCTGTACCTAAAAATGACGTGAAATAGATTCTTAGAATGAGGTAGGGGTTGAAGCAAAAGCGGGTATACATCAAATTTTTAGCTACTTTTGGTATAGTATAATTCCAAGAAAATGAAGTTCTGGATTACAACCCTACTGTTCAGTGTAGCCTTGGAGAGTGCCGGGCAGAAGTTACTTTTGGGTCCGTTTTTAGGCGGGCAAGTATCCCAGCCAATGTATGATGATAAATCTTACGAAGATCGCTATCAGCCAGCCTGGATGCCTGGCTTTCAGGCGGGTATGTCCAGCGTGTGGCTGGCAAATGAGAAATTTGCCCTAGCTCACGATCTGTATTATACCCAAGTAGGAAAAAAGATTTCGGGCGATGCCGGACTGACCCAGTTTACAGAATATCATCAGCAGTTGGGCACTTCGGTAGTGTTTAGGGTGATACTAGGCGATGAACGCTTTAAGTATTACGCTGGGGTCGGGCCGAACGTGCGCTACTGGTTAAGAAGTAACGGGATGGCCAACTTACCAGAACTATTTGAAATCTACGAAACTAACGACCCATTGAGGTACACCTTGCGAATGAGCGACGGACAAGTATCTAACCGGGAAGTCTTTTTCATTACCGAACCCAATCGGTTTCAGTTGGGGATAGATTTTAATGCTGGAGTACTTATTCCCATGAAGCGACAGTGGCTAGGGGTAGACTTCCGCTACGTGTGGGGGCACACCAACATGGCTAAACCTGAATCTACCTATACTTCCTTTGCTTTCTTTGAAGATAACCTAGAGCATACGCACCACAGTGTACAAGTCTCACTTTCTTATTTATTTAGTTTCGACCTTTTCGAGATAACCCACAAAGGAAAGCGCACCAATAAAAAAGAGCGTTAGAATTAGGTAATGGTTTTTTGGTTTTAGGTATTGGGAATAGCTAATTGCTAGATTGTTGTAGGGTCAATTATTATTTGGGAAAGGGAACCTGGGAAATAGAAAACGTTACTTTTCTCCAGCTAAGTTTGAGCTGTTCTTTGAGTCATAATTTCCTGATTTTCAACCTCAAATTTCTAAGTTCTAGCCCTCATCTTCTAATTTCCGGCCAATCTTCAATGAAAAACTCTCAGAAAATCCCAACCTAATTTTCGGAGCCTCGTTGGCATAGGAAACTGATGATATTTTGAAAGTTTCCCCCGTTCTCACCTATTGCCTTGGAAAGTAAAGAACAGATAGCCCAGACTGCCGAGCAGCTCTTTTTGAAGTACGGAGTCCGAAGTGTAACTATGGACGATATAGCCCGACAGTTAGGCATTTCCAAAAAAACCATCTATCAATATTTTTCGGACAAAGATGAAGTAGTGGAATTGGCCACGCTACGGATTTTGGAACGGGAAAAGCAGTTGATGGAAGAGGTACAAAAACAATCCGAAAACGCGATTCACGAGTTACACCTCATTACCAAATATATTCGTCAGCATATTACCGAAATTAACCCTTCGGCCCTATTTGATATTCAAAAATACCACCGTGACGCCTGGAAAACCTATTTGGACTTTAAAGATTCAGTTTTTATACAAACCATTGAAAGTTCCATTCGTAGAGGTATGAGAGAAGGGTATTTTCGAGATGAAATAGACCCTAAAATTCTGGCGAAACTACGCATTGAACAAATTCACGTTGCCTTTGATGATCAGGTTTTTCCCAAAAATGAATTTGATTGGACAGAAGTTCATCTACAGATTTTCTACAACTTCTGCTATGGTTTACTAACTCCCAAAGGAGTAGAGCTTTTTGAAAACTACGCTAAAACCCTCACCACCCATGCTTCAAAAAATTAGTATACTCAGTGCATTATTATGGCTGCTTAGTAGTTATACTGCCTATTCCCAGCAGCCTGATGGCGAAATAGATCTATCACGGCCTCTCAGTTTGGACGCTTGCCTAGTGTATGCTTTACAGAATAGTGAAACCATCGAGATTGCTGAATTGGAACGGGCTATTGCTAAAGCTGATGTAGGTGTCACTAAATCTCAGGGGTTACCCCAATTAAGTGGATCAATTAATTACAATAATAACTATGCTATTCAGACCCAATTTTTGCCAGCAGTGTTTTTTGCTGAAGATCCAAATGAGGTGCCCGCTGATGCTCCGCCGGTTCCAGTAAGATTTGGAGTTAACCATACCGGGACCGCAGGAGTGTCACTTTCTCAAATGCTATTCGATGGGTCGTATTTTGTGGGATTGGAAGCAGCACGCACGTATACTGAACTATCTGATAAAAGTTATCAACAGAGTAAAGTAGAAGTGGCAGAGCAAGTTACAAAAGCTTACTACACGGTTTTGGTCAATCGCGAGCGACAAGAATTGGTGAATAGTAACTTTGACCGTTTGGATACTCTGCTTCGCGAAACAAGGCTAATGTACGAGAATGGTTTTGTTGAAAAAATTGATGTAGATCGTTTGTTAGTTCAATACAACAATTCTAGAGCGGAACAGGAAAATACCAGTCGCCTGACGGAGTTGAGCTATTACTTATTGAAGTTTCAGATGGGCATTCCCGTTGGGCAAGAAATCACTTTAGCTGGTAATATACAAGACATCGATTTTGACCCTGAGATTGCGGCTGAGTCGGAGTTTCAGTACGAGCAACGGCCCGAGTACGCTCAGATACTTGTTAACCAAGAGCTGGTACAGCTAGACATGAAAAACAACCGGGTACAATATATTCCTAAACTCACTGCCAATGCTGCTTTTGGATATAATACCGGGGTAGATGATTTTAGCGAAATTGCCAGCTTTAGCGATCAATGGTTTGAATACGGCTTTGTGGGCATTACCTTGGATATTCCAATTTTTGACGGTCTTCGTAAGTATCATGCTATCCAAAAAAATAAAGTACAGGCTCGGCAGATTGAGCTACAATCGCGTTTCCTCCGCAATCAGATTGATTTGGAGATCGCTCAGGCTCGGGTTGATTTACAGAATAGCCTGGATGCCCTAGAGGTACAAGAAGAAAACTTGGATCTAGCCCAGGAAGTTTTTCGGGTAACCAACATTAAATACCAGGAAGGAGTTGGAGCTAATCTGGAAGTTATTGAAGCCGAAAACGCTCTACAAACTGCTGAAACAAATTATTTTAACGCTTTGTACAATGCGCTCATTGCCAAAGTAGACTTAAAGAAATCATTAGGAATCTTAGTTGAATAATAACCACCGCCCCATATATTTTATTTATGAAACCTTTATTAGTAAGCATAATTGCCATAAGCGTGTTGGTTGCTTGTGAAAGCAGCGATAGCGATTTAGCTACCAAAAAACAGCAATTAAAAACCTACCAACAGGAGCTAAAAGCGCTAGAAGATCAAATAGCTACTTTGGAGAATGAAATTGCCGAAGCTGATCCAGCTTTTGCTCAGCGAACCCGGAAGACTACGTTAGTTACCACCATGCCTGTGATGAAAAAGACGTTTGAGCACTACATTGAAGTACGCGGTTCGGTAACTTCCCGTAGGAACATTACCATCAGTGCTGAAGCCCCGGCAATGGTTACTTCATTGCCGGTAACTGAGGGTGACGCTGTGCGGAAAGGTCAGGTGCTAGTAACACAAAATGGGGAAACACTTCGCCGAAATATTCAAGAGCTCCAAACATCGTTGGAGTTGGCTCAAACTCGTTATAACCGTCAGAAAAATCTATGGGATCAGAATATCGGCACGGAGCTACAGTACCTGGAGGCAGAAAATGGAGTAAAATCGCTCGAGAGACGGATTGCCTC
The DNA here is from genome assembly GCA_039198955.1 of Bacteroidota bacterium. Taxonomy (GTDB): domain Bacteria; phylum Bacteroidota; class Bacteroidia; order Cytophagales; family Cyclobacteriaceae; genus Tunicatimonas. Next base: position 20,363 of record JBCCTI010000069.1, read on the forward strand.
GCTACAAGCCCAACTGAACAACTACATTGTGCGGGCGCCATTTTCTGGAACTATTGATGAAGTTTTTGTGAAGGAAGGGGAAATGGCTCAACCGGGCTTTCCCATGCTACGCTTGGTCAGCCTAACCAATATGTATATTGAGTCTGATATTTCCGAATCTTTTCTGGGAGAATTTAATAAGGGCGATAGTGTGTTGGTAGAGTTTCCGTCATTAAACGAAAATATCGTAAGTAGTATCAGTTCGGTAGGAAAAGTAATCAACGAGAATAACCGCACCTTCAAAATTGAGGTGAAGTTACCGGGCGATATGGAGTTGCTACGTCCGAACCTGCTGGCAGTGCTACGCATCAAAGATTATCAGAAGCCTAACGCTCTGGTCGTTCCTACCAAATTAATTCTGGAAGATGCCAAGGGTGATTACCTATTTGTAGCGAAAAACGCTGACGAAGGTGACGGAAAAGTGGCCGCCAAACAACACATTGAGCGGGGGCAAACCTACAAGAACGAAACAGTAATCTCGGGAGGACTTAGTGGAAGTGAAGTTATCATTGATAAAGGCTTTCGCGAAGTGAACGAAGGGGTTCGTATTAGTATTGTGAACGAAGGAACAACGGCTCTATCTTCTAACTAGTAATTTCTCTCACTCATGGCAAATACTGACAAATCAAAGCGGGTCGTCCGTAACTTTGGGCTGAGTTCGGGAGCGGTAAATAACCGTACCAGCGTATTCATCCTGACCTTTATTATTGTGGTGCTAGGGGTTACCTCTTACGTCTCTATGCCCAAAGAGAACTTTCCCGAGGTAATCATCCCGACCATTTACGTGGGTACTCCCTATCCAGGTAACTCCCCGGTGGATATCGAGAATCTAATCACCCGACCGATTGAGAAGGAAATTAAAGGAGTAACGGGGGTCGACGAGATTAATTCTACTTCGGTTCAGGATTATTCTACTGTGATCGTAGAGTTCAACCCCGATGTGGATATTTCTAAAGCTTTGCAGGACGTGAAAGATGCGGTCGATAAGGCTCAGAGCGAGCTTCCCACTGACTTGGATCAGGATCCTAATGTTTTCGAAGTAAACATTCAGGATTTGCCATTCATGTTCATTAACATCTCGGGTGATTACAGCATTGATGAGTTGAAAAATTATGCTGAGTACCTTCAGGACGAGATTGAGGCTATGACGGAGGTGCAGGAAGCGAATATCAGTGGAACGCTGGAGCGAGAAATCCGCATCGATGCTGACCTGTATAAGATGGATGCCCGGGAGGTAAACTTTTCAGATATTCAGAATGCGGTGGCCGCCGAAAACGTCACCATTTCGGGCGGTAATATTAAGGCGGAAGATTTCCGTCGCTCCATCCGGGTGGTTGGAGAGTTTACAGAAGTAGAGCAGTTAGAAGATGTCATTATAAAAAATGAAGAAGGTAACATTATATACCTGCGCGATGTAGCAGAAGTGCGGGATACGTACGAAGAGGCTACCAGCTACTCCCGTAATTACGGCGACCCAGTGGTGACGCTATCCATTGTAAAGCGAAAGGGGGAAAATGTACTGAGTGCATCCGACAAGATTAAAGCAACTCTGGAGGAGGCACAGCAAGGACGTTTCCCGGCTGATCTTAGCATTATCATCACAAATGACCAATCTAAGTATACCCGCTTGCAGTTGAGCAACTTGGAAAACAGCATTATCATGGGGGTTATCTTGGTAATTCTGGTACTAATGTTTTTCCTCAATCTAAGAAACGCCTTGTTTGTAGGGATAGCAATCCCGCTTTCTATGTTTCTCTCGTTTATGCTGCTCAACTTCTTTGGGATCACCATCAACCTAATGGTACTCTTCGCCCTGATTTTAGCCCTCGGTATGCTGGTAGACAATGGGATTGTAGTAGTAGAAAATATTTATCGCTTGATGCAGGAGGGCTACTCTTCGGTGCAAGCGGCGAAGGAAGGGGTAGGAGAGGTGGCCTGGCCGATTATTACCTCTACGGCTACCACGCTGGCGGCCTTTCTCCCACTAGCGTTTTGGTCGGGATTAATCGGGGAGTTCATGCGCTATCTGCCGATCACCCTTATCGTGGTACTTTCATCTTCTCTCTTTGTCGCGCTGGTCATTAACCCAGTACTGACCTCTATGTTTATGAAAGTGCAAGAACAAACCAGCGCTCAGAAGCGAAGGCGACTGCTACTGATTGCGGGAGGGATGGTACTATTTGCTATCATATTCTATATCTCCAGTAACTTCACAATAGCTAACTTGTTAATGATTGGGGCACTCTTGATTCCCTTCAACCTCTACGCGCTAACTCCGGCAATTGGCTGGTTTCAGGATTCTTTTCTGGTTCGACTAGAACGAAATTATACGCGCACGGTGCGCTGGGCACTGCGGGGTACGACTCCCTACTTCGTCTTCTTTGGTACCGTAGGCTTACTGATTGTTTCCATTATGTTAGTGGGGGCCCGCCAGCCTAAGGTTGAGTTCTTCCCCGGGATCGACCCCGATTATTTCAACGTATTTGTAGAACTTCCGGTAGGGACTGACATAGAAGCCACCAATGCGACTGCCAAACGACTGGAAGGGAATATTTTTGAATCCCTCGAGCAGTACGAACATATTGTAGAAGCAGTAATCTCCCAAGTGGGCGAAAATACCAATGACCCGGCGGAAGGAGCCAGTCCGGGTGAAACCCCTAATAAGGCACGGATTACGGTATCTTTCATTGACTTCGAGCTACGCGGTGGAATCTCCACCACCCATGTAATGGAAGAAGTGCGGGAAGCGGTAAGTGGACAACCCGGGGTATTAGTGACTGTATCAGCTCCCCCGGCTGGCCCCCCGGTTGGAAAACCCATTAGCATTGAAATTTCAGCGGAGGATTATCCCGGTTTGATTTCATTTACCGAAAAGTTTTTGGCCGATGTAGAAAACTCAAGTATTCAGGGTATTGAGGAGCTAAAATCAGATTTGGAAACTGGAAAACCCGAATTGATTGTGGATATTGATCGGGACAAAGCCCGTCGATTTGAGTTATCAACTTCCACGATTGCTACCGAAATCCGTACTGCGTTATTTGGCTACGAAATTTCTAAGTTCAAAGATGGGGAAGACGATTATCCGATCCAGCTCCGGCTCAAGGACGAGTACCGCTACGATGTGAATGCCCTGATTAACCAAAAGGTTACCTTCCGGAACAAATTTGGGAACTTACGCCAGATTCCGATTTCGGCAGTGGCCGATTTAGACTATTCTTCTACTTACGGCTCTATTCGGCGGAAAGACTTAGACCGGGTGATTACTTTATCGTCTAACGTGTTAGAAGGCTACAACGCGACCGAAATTGTGAACCAACTCAAGGAGTTAGCTGACGATATGGAAATTCCGGAGGGCTACGAGGTAAAATTTACTGGAGAACAACAGGAGCAGGAAGAATCGAGCCAATTTCTTCTTCAAGCCCTGTTTATTGCGGTGATGACGATCTTCTTAATCATTGTGGCGCAATTTAACTCGGTGTCTGCCCCCTTCATTATTATGATGTCAGTACTATTGAGCACCATCGGAGTGTTCTTAGGATTGGTTGTTTTCAATATGAACTTTGTAGTGATCATGACTGGAATCGGTATTATCTCGCTGGCGGGAGTCGTAGTAAACAATGCCATTGTGCTGATTGACTACACTAATCTGGTTCGGCAACGGCACCGGGCAGAGTTTGGGTTGAAGGAAGGTGAGATGCTTCCTTATAAAGAGATTATTGCCAGTATTGTAGAAGGTGGACAGACCCGTCTGCGTCCGGTGTTGCTGACGGCAATCACTACCGTACTGGGTCTAATTCCGCTGGCCATCGGGCTAAATATAAATTTCGCTACTATGCTTTCGGATTTTGACCCACAGGTTTATGTTGGGGGGTTTAACGCGGATTTTTGGGGCCCTATGGCCTGGACCGTAATCTTCGGATTGATCTTCGCTACTTTTCTCACCCTGATTGTAGTACCTGTGATGTACTTACTAGTGGATAAAATCAAAATGCGGTTGGCCAGAAAGAAACCGGTGGAACAAGAAAAACCAGTAGCTAGAGAGCCAGTTGCTATGATTAATGAATAACAGTTAATAGCGGATAATTGATAGTTGAAAATTGATAGTGGATACTTTTTCCTTATCCCTTATCAATTTTCCCTTACTAAGCTATGCCTAGAATGTTTTCTTTCCTCATCATTGCCGGAATCTTTTTGCTACTCGACTACTACACCTTTCAGGCCTTTCGGGTAGTCATTAGTAATCTGCCGAGGTATCCGCGTCAAATTATCTACTCAGTATACTGGCTGATTAGTTTAGTGGCAGTAGGTAGCTTTTTATTTTATAACTTGGGTGGAAAAAATGTTCTAACCGATGGGCAGCGCACCGTTCTTTTTGCCTGGATTTTTGTGAACTATGCCTCCAAATTTTTCGGAAGCGTAGTACTCGTCGTTGATGACGTAGTTCGGCTGGGGCAATGGGCCTACGCGCAATTTTCGCCCGCTACTGAAAACACTACCAACGGAAACGCTACTGGAATTAGTCGCTCCGAATTTTTGGCGCAGGCCTCGGTTGTTGCCACGGTAGTTCCTGCTATTGGCTTAGGGTACGGAATTGCATCTGGGGCGCATAACTATCGCATTCACCGGGTGAAAGTACCAGTGGCTAATCTGCCCCGGGGCTTGGAGGGAATGCGGATTGCCCAGCTCTCGGACATTCACTCGGGTAGCTTCTTCAATAAAAAAGCCGTAATGCACGGTATTGAGATGGTGATGGCAGAGAAACCCGATCTGATATTTTTTACCGGAGATCTAGTCAATAATAAAGCCACTGAAGTGGAAGATTATATTCCAGTATTTGGTAAGTTGAAAGCCCCGTTGGGTATTTACTCCATTTTAGGAAATCACGATTACGGTGACTATACTTCCTGGCCTTCTTCCGAAGTAAAACGAGCTAATCTGGAAAATGTGAAAGAAGCTCACAAGCTGATGAACTGGAATTTGCTACTAGATGAAAATAAGACTCTCACTATTGATAACAATCGATTAGCCATTATTGGGGTAGAAAACTGGGGAACGGGGGGCTTTGCCCAGTACGGAAACTTAGATAAGGCTTATCAAGGAGCTGATAATGCTGATACTCGTATTCTGCTATCTCACGATCCTAGCCATTGGGACGCTCAGGTACGACCACAGCACCCAGATATTGAACTGACTCTTTCGGGGCATACCCACGGAGGACAGGTAGGAGTAGAATGGGGGAGCTTTCGCTGGAGCTTTGTGCAGTACCGCTACAAGCAGTGGGCGGGGCTTTACCTAGAAGGCGACCAGCAGCTTTACGTGAACCGGGGCTTCGGCTACATTGGTTACCCTGGTCGCTTGGGTATTCGACCGGAAATTACATTATTAGAATTGACTCACGCTTAGTTCATCGGTTTTTCCCCTGAAGCTGGTTTTCCAAGCTTTTGACTTCAGAGGAGAAGTCGGGACTAGCTTTTATCTGCTCTTTGACCGACCGATGGGCGTGGATGACGGTAGCGTGGTCGCGTCCACCAAAGTGGTAACCAATGGCTTTTAGCGAGTGCTGGGTGTATTCCTTCGCAAAGTACATGGCAATCTGCCGAGGTACCACCACTTCTTTCTTACGGCTCTTGGACTTCAAGTCTTTCAAATCCACACTGTAGTGACGGGAAACCGTTTTGATAATTAGGTCAATATCAATTTCAGGGACGTTGTTATGAACAATATTCTTAAGAATATCTTTAGCTAGGCTCAGCGAAACTTCCCGCTTATCTAATGAGGAGTGAGCTACCAGCGAAATGAGAATGCCTTCTAGCTCCCGAATATTCGTATCTACGTTGTACGCCAAGTATTCAACTACCTCAAACGGTAAGTTTAGTCCTTCGGCTTGTAGTTTACGCTCAATGATTGCAATCCGGGTTTCAAAATCTGGGGTTTGTAGGTCGGCCGTCAGCCCCCACTTGAAGCGCGACAACAGACGTTCGGTAAGTCCGTGCAAATCGCGGGGTGGACAGTCACTAGTCATGATGATCTGCTTTCCCGATTGCTGAAGGTGATTGAAGATATGGAAGAATATCTCCTGAGTTTTTTCTTTACCCGCTAGGAACTGCACATCGTCCAGAATCAATGCATCCACCTGAAGGTAAAAGTTAGTAAACTTCTGAACGTTATTATTTTTTAAGGCCTCGATAAATTGACTAGTAAATTTTTCGGAGGAAACATAGACGACAAACTGATGTCCTTGTTTGCGCTTTATCTCGTTGCCGATGGCTTGTACTAGATGAGTCTTACCCAGTCCGACCCTGCCGTAAATCATGAGTGGGTTGAATGATGTGCTACCCGGCTTTTGAGCCACAGCAAATCCGGCTGACCGAGCTAAGCGGTTACAGTCACCTTCTATATAGGAGTCAAAACTGTACTTATCATTTAGGTTAGTTTCCACCTTAAGGTCGGCCATCTCTGGAAAAGAAAAGGGGCCTTTATAATCGGAAGCGGGTTCTTGGTATCGGCGGGAACGGTTATTACCTGAGTTTGACTTAGTGTCACCTTTAGGGGCAGTAGGTAACTTGATAGCTACAGGTTTATTCTTACGGTCACCGTTATCTACTACCACCGAGTACTCTAACTGTCCATCTAATCCGATCTCGGCATCAATGGCCTTACGTAGTACGTATATGAAGTGCTCCTCTAACCACTCATAAAAGAATTGACTAGGTACCTGAATAGTAAGTGTCTTATTTACTAGACGAAGTGGCTTAATAGGGGCAAACCAAGTATTAAAGGCTTGCTCACCTACATGTTCGCGGATAGTTTTTAGACAATTGTTCCATACAGTTACCTGATCCTCTTGCATCAGTAATAGATTAGATTGCATAAGCACAAAGGATTTTTATTAGCAATTAGTCTGCCATGATTATGTTCTAAATGATCTACAAATTCACGTGGATAGCGCAAGTTTTAATTTGCAGGGGATGGTAAAGGTTGGAAAAAAAAAATAAAGAAAAAAGGGAGGGAGATATTGACATGAATTATTATTGAAATTATGCAATATATAGATTCCATTTACATCGCTGTAAATTACAAATGTGATTTTAAGAAGAAAATGAATGTGCCGAATGTAAGTGCCTACGAATCAGCTAAAAGAACAGAGAGAGTGGTAGGTAAACGATGGGTTAAATCGGAAAAGCAGAATCTCCAGAAAAATTTATATATAAAAAAATTCTAAAATTTGACCCAAAAAAATTTTAATTTATTAGTTGAATATTAAATTAAAAGCTAAAGTTAAGAGCCTCAAAAATCCTTAACAATTTGATAACCTTAGACTTAGCCAAAATAGCTGATTCCTGCAATCAAAATGAAAAGAAAGCAGCTAACAACCTAATGACCTGATAGCCAGTTAAATCGTGTAACGGTAATGATAAAGTATCTGTATGCCCGAGAGATTTCCACCAGCAAGTGAACAAGATTGGATAGCAGCGGCTAATCGGGAAACGCAGCGCATAACTGATGTTTCGTTTCCATACTCTTTTACTCTGGGCGACTTGAAACTATCGGCAATCAATACCGCAAGCCCAGTAAAAAATGCGGATATAGTTGAGCCTATTAATAATCTGGACGAACCCTCTCCACGAATCAGTCTGATACTTAGTAATCATGCCCCCTCACTATCTAGCGAAAAAATATTGCAATTAGGGGTGGAGGATATCTTTCTGCCTTTTTCTAGGCTCGAGAAAATAAACTTGCTGCAAGAACTAGGGGAAACTAATTCGTTACGGTCAGTAGCCATTGAATACGGGCAAAAAGATTGGGACAGCCTTACTCAATTAGTTGAGAACCTAAGGCAGCAAACAAAGTTGTACTTGACCCTATATAATTCCTCACCAACCGAGCCTTGTGGTGCACTTAATGATAAGCAACTTGCTGAACTGGTTTCACAGATTAACAAAAGTGACGTCATAACCAGCGTGCGATGGCTGGGAATCCGGGGAGATGCATTAGGAAATTGGGGGGCAACGGCTACCCAAGAATTGGCTATATCCCTAAGTCTGATGGTAGATTATTGGGATCGGCTAAGCTGTCAAGGAGTATCCATTGAGTCGCTAATTTCTAGCACTGAGCTTGCCTTGAGTTTGAGTGGGGAATTTTATCTGGACGTAGCTAAGTTCGCTGCCATACGCTCACTCCTGTACAATATCTTAAAAGCATATGGATTAGACTACCCCAATCCCTATCAGATAAAGGTCAGGGCTATCTCGGGAATATTGAATAAAACCCTCTACGATCCTGACGCTAACCTGATGAGGAATACCGTAGAGGCTTTAGCAGCTACGGTGGCCGGGGCGGACATTATCTCCTTACGTCCCCATGATTTTCGCTACGCCCAACCCACGGCTTTTGGGCAAAGAATGGCCGTGAACGTACAGCATCTGCTTCGGCATGAAGGAAATCTACATCGCCCCGATAATCCAGTAAATGGTTCATATTTCCTGGAAAGTGCCACAAGCCAACTGGCCGAAGAAGCGTGGAAGCTTTTCCAGAAGATAGAAGATGGGGGAGGCTACCGCAACTCAGAACTAGTAAATGTTGCTGACCAGTTTTCCTCAAACATAGAAGCGCGCGAACGGCAGTTACTAAAGCAGGAGCGAGTAGTGGTAGGGGTCACTCGTTACGCCAACCCGGTAGAACAGATAACAATTGACCAGGTTGAATCAACCGATGAAGCGCATTCTAACACTGGGCTTTGGGAGACCATTCGGGTGAAAGTAGACAGTCTGACGGTAGAAAACCAACCAAAAGTAGCGTTCTTAAAGCCTGAGTCGACCAATTTCCAGATTAGTGAAAGAGCAACTTTTGTTACTAGGCTGATAACAACTCTGGGCTTACAAGTTCCTTTGCCCCAGGGTTCAGTAGAAGCAATCCTATCAGAAGGGAAACCCGGTTTACTAATTTTTTGTGCGGATGATGCCTGGTATCAACTTCACCTGGCATCCTTAGCAGGGCAACCTGAGCTGGCTTCAATTGTTACAGTAGCGGTGGGGCAGTTACCACTGCTATTTGAGCTACAGCTGCAGGGAATAATTGACGAGGTGCTTAATGCTAAAGCTGACCTTACCCCTTTTTTAGGAATCGTTAAAAAGATGTTACCGTGAGGCCCGATTTCCAGAATTACCGCTTCGAGAACGCCCGAGTCCAACCGGAGTTAACCCAATCATCCCAAGAAGAGGGAGCTACCCGATCCTCAGTGGGCGATACGTCCGAGCTGGATCATCGGGGAGCAGTAGCGGGGATTCCTCCTTACCTGCGGGGACCGTATGCCTCTATGTACGTTGGGAAGCCCTGGACCATCCGGCAGTACGCGGGTTTCTCTACGGCAGAAGAGTCTAATGCCTTTTATCGTCAGAATCTGGCCGCCGGACAGCGAGGGTTGTCGGTTGCCTTTGATCTACCCACCCACCGGGGCTACGACTCTGATCACCCTCGGGTGAAGGGCGACGTAGGGAAAGCTGGGGTGGCGATTGACACGGTAGAGGATATGAAAATTTTATTTGATCAGATTCCTCTCGACCGAATGTCAGTCTCTATGACCATGAATGGGGCCGTCATTCCGATCATGGCGTTTTACATCGTAGCTGCCGAGGAGCAGGGAGTAAAACCCGAACTACTGAAAGGAACTATCCAGAACGATATCCTCAAGGAGTTTATGGTGCGGAACACTTACATCTATCCGCCCGCCCCCTCACTCAGAATTATCTCGGATATTTTTGCGTACACCGCCCGGTACATGCCCAAGTTTAACTCTATCAGCATTAGCGGTTATCACATGCACGAAGCTGGGGCACCCGCCGACCTGGAATTGGCGTATACTTTAGCTGATGGTTTGGAGTACGTAAAAACCGGACTATCGGCCGGATTGGCGATTGATGATTTTGCTCCCCGACTGTCATTTTTTTGGGGTATTGGTATGAATTTTTTTACCGAAATTGCCAAGCTCCGGGCCGGGCGGGTGCTGTGGGCCGAGCTGATAAAGTCATTTGATCCACAGAATCATAAGTCAATGGCCCTGCGGGCGCACTGTCAGACTTCGGGCTACAGCCTGACTGAGCAAGACCCGTTTAACAATGTAGCGCGAACGTGCCTGGAGGCACTGGCAGCAGTATTCGGGGGAACCCAGTCATTGCACACCAACTCGTTGGATGAGGCAATCGCACTACCTACCGATTTTTCGGCACGGATTGCCCGTAACACCCAGCTATTTCTTCAGGAAGAACTGACGATTACCCCCGTCATTGATCCTTGGGGAGGTTCGCACTACGTAGAATCCTTAACTAGGGAATTGATAGAAAAGGCCCGAGTGCATTTGAAAGAGATTGAGGATTTGGGGGGTATGGCTAAAGCGATAGAGCAAGGGACTCCCAAGCTCAGAATTGAAGAGGCCGCGGCCAAAAAACAAGCCCGGATTGATACCGGGGAAGAAATTATCGTCGGGGTAAACCGCTTTCAGGTGGAAGAAGCAAATAACGTAGGCTTTGAAGTGCGGGAGGTTGACAATGAACAGGTGCGTTCAAAGCAGCTAGAGCGTCTGAAACAGGTAAAAGGTATCAGAGATCAGAAGAAGGTAGAAAGTGCGCTTACATCACTGGAAAATGCGGTAGCAGATAATCGGGGGAATTTGCTGGAGATGTCAGTGGTGGCCGCACGGGAGCGGGCTACTCTAGGGGAAATATCGGACGCCCTCGAGAGGGTTTTTGGTCGCTTTCAGGCGACAACCCAAGCGGTGCGAGGTGTATATGCCAAAGAAATAGCCATGAACGAAGATTTTAGAAAGGCCCGGGAACTATCTGATCGGTTTGCTGAATTAGACGGGCGTCGCCCCCGAATTTTGGTCGCTAAAATGGGGCAGGACGGTCACGACCGGGGTGCTAAAGTGATTGCCACCAGCTTTGCTGATCTGGGGTTTGACGTAGATATTGGGCCACTCTTCCAAACTCCCGAAGAAGTAGCCCGGCAAGCGGCTGAAAACGATGTACATCTTATCGGTATTTCTAGCTTGGCAGGAGCGCATAAAGCCCTCGTTCCCGAACTAATGGAAGAGCTTAAAAAGATTGACCGCGATGATATTGAGATTATTGTGGGAGGGGTAATTCCGCCGGGCGACTACGATTATCTGAAAAAGATTGGAGTGCTGGGCATCTTTGGTCCGGGAACCGTAATTGCCAAAGCGGCGCAGGAAATTCTGCACAAGCTCATCAAACTGATAGAGTGAGAGGGAACAGAAGGTATATAATAGCCTAAACCTAAACCCTTTGTAAAAATGCAATCACTTCTCGTTTGTAAGATACGCCGATAGGAAGCTCGTTTTGGCCTATTTCAACATCCTGCTTGGTATAAGCGGTAATTTTACGGATATTGACAATATAGGAGCGGTGAATACGGAGAAAATAGGCGGGCAACTTATGTTCAAACTCGCCAATTTTATCCTTCGTTAAAATACGCTGTTCCGGCAACCGAACGAGATTTTTGATCAGGGTCAGATGTATCTCGAAAAAACTTCCGGACGATATAGAAAATCAGTAGCGCTATTATTTCCTCTACTGCATAGATGATTATGGCTTCTACAACCGGTAACATAGCAAGCTAGTTTGATTGGGTTCCTAAGTAGTTGATGACTGATCTTATGGCTTTGTACTCCCGTAAGTTTAAGCTTCTTTCTCGGCGCCACATCAGTGATGTATCTTTGTTTAGTACTTCAGCTACTTTCTTATAATCTTGGTGCTTCCAGAAGGCAGTTACTAGCGAATAATCATCGGGTTTCCAGCGGTTCATTAGATGATCGTAGACAATAAAGGCTTCGTTGAGAGCTACTGAAAGCGAGTCTTGAATGCCTTGAATTGAAAACCGATTGGATTCATCTTTTAGCGAATTAAGTGCTTTACGAGCGTTTGTTAGACCTTCGCCCAGCATTTCGTAAGCAATGTCTGGATTGATCTCTGTATCAATTGAGCCGTAATAAAGTACGTACCGTAGCTGAAAATTAGCTTGTTGACGAATAATTTCCTCTTCCAGATAAATAATCGTTTGTAAGCCAGCAACAAGGTCTTGCATAATGGCTTGAAACTCATCGCCTAAGGTGATGGTAGCAGGCGATAGGAAGTTAGAGCACTGCTGACGATTGGCTGAGACTACCAGCGCCTTGAACTTATTCATTAGCGCATCCCCTCTTTTCTGGCTACTTCCAATGACGTCGGCCATCAATATGTAATACTGATTTTGCATATTTTATGCAATATATATTTTTTTTGCATAAAATATGCAATAAATGATCCTGCCTGTAGGGGATACGGCTGTGAGATATAATCGGTAGTACATTTGCCGTAAGCCTTCAGTAGAAGCCGCATTCCGATGATGTTACCCCCATCCCAACCGTTGAATGGGGGCAGAATTTGTAAGCGATCTGAGTCATCAGCTACTACTACGCCTAGATTACTGCCGTCTTCGGCAGGGGGCTGGTAGCCAGCATCTTCTACCCCAAATCCGTTGGGGGGCAACTCTATGCCGTGCGGTTCTTCCAGCATCACCTCTTTGCCGTTTTCATTCACTAGCTTATCCTTCAGTGGGTTGAACTTCAGTGTTCCGGCAATGGCCAGGGCAGTAGTCAAATCCGGTGAGGTTACAAGTGGGTATTGGGATTGCCGTCGTTCCGCTTGGCAAAGTTTCGGTTAAACGAGATGACGATGGTATTTTTCTTTTCCGGATCTTTGCAATGTCGGGTCCACTGACCGATGTAGGGACCGCAAGCGTTGGCCAGAACTACTCCTCCGATACTGTCAAATACATTCAGTAACCCGCCTCGTTCGGTAGGTGCACCTTGATGTAGGTAGTTGTACAGAATTTTTTCGGCTCGCAAGGCGAAAAACGCAGCCATAGCCGAAGCTATGGTGAGGCCGGGCCGCGCAGGCTTTTTAACGCAGTGAGGTGGAAAAAGAGCAAGTCAGAATTCACAAATCTTGGGTTGTCAGACTATAATCATATCCAGATCGGATGCTATGAGGAAAGAATAGCTAAAAAGTGATCAATTGCTTATACTGTAAAAAAACGGATTACGCTGTATTTTGATACTAAAATAATACGCTTGTCCTACATTTACGTTTCCATAATCTTCTCTCGTTACTACATGAAGCTTGTTTTTCTGTTTTCTCTGCTAAGTGGTCTCTTTCTATCCGTCCAACTTATGGCCCAGAATAATAATCCTCTCCCTTTTGACACTACTCACTACCAGCTTCGCGAAGTGGTTTACAAAGCGACTTCTCAAGCTGAACTAGTGGTTCATATTTACTATCCACAACAAACCGGAAACCGGTCGCTACCAGCTATTCTTTTCTTCTTTGGTGGGGGATGGGTCGGGGGAAATCATCAGCACTTTGCCCCGCACAGTAAGTACTTAGCGTCGCGGGGAATGGTTGCCATTACGGCTGATTACCGAGTGAAGAAGCAGCACGGAACTTCGCCCATTGAAGCTATTCAGGACGCCCGGGATGCGTGGCAGTACGTTGTCGAGCACAGCAGTAGCTGGGGAATTGATACCGCCAAGCTGGCAGTAGGAGGTGGTTCGGCTGGGGGTCATTTAGCCCTTTGCACTGTTCTGATTGACTCCTTTGACGAAGAGGAGCGACCCGACTATCATCCGGAGGCTTTGGTGCTCTACAATCCGGTGGTTAACACCACTTTGGCAGGATTTGGCAGTAATGCGCTAGGAAAGGATTCTATCAACGCTTCGCCTTATCACCAAGTAGTAGCTGATATGCCACCAACCTTAATCTTTCACGGTGAGGAAGATACCACGGTGCCCTTGTCCAACATTTTGGCACTGGAGAAGAAGCTGGATAGTCTAGGAGTAGAGAACCGAATATTTACTTATCCTGGACAAAAGCATGGTTTTTTTAACGTTGGGCGTCAGCCCCAGCATCAGTACTTTTTAGAGACGCTTTTTCGTACTGATGAATTTTTAACCGATAAAGGGTTTCTGAAAGGGAAGCCTTTGTATGAGCTAAAAAAGTAGTGCTCTTTTCCCATATTGGAGGTGAAAATTGACCATGCAAAAGGAAGACCAACAGTGCTTACTACAGCTTGCCCAGAGCAATAGACAAGCCCTTCAGCAGCTTTTTGACTGTTACTATACCGACCTGTGCCGGATAGCCCTGCGACTGGTCCACCGTTCCGAAATTGCCGAAGAGATAGTTCAGGATGTATTTATCTATCTGTGGGAGAAACGCGAAAATCTACAAATAACCACCTCGCTACCGGCTTACCTGAGCAGAGCTGTGCGAAACCGCTGCCTGAATCACCTGAAAAGTAAAGCCGCTCAGTACGACTGGGCGAATGAAGTTCGAGAGTACCAACTCCCTACCGAAATATCACCTGATGAAGATTTACAAGCCAGCGAGTTATATCAAATTATTGAGCAGATACTGCCCAAGTTGCCCGAAAAATGCTTGCTGGTATTTAGTCTTATCCGCTATGAAGAATACTCCTACCGAGAGATTGCCGAGCAACTTAATGTATCAGTGAAGACCGTAGAGTACTACATGAACAAAGCCCTAAAACTCATCCGGGAACATTTGCATCGCTATGGTTACGGGTGGATTGTGATAAATTTTTTAAAATTTCTTTTAGGGATGGATGGTTTTCCTTTGTCATAGAATAAAATAGTTCAAACCATCAACTATTCAATCATGCGAAAGACCCTTCTCACTGTAAGCATCATCAGCCTGGCGTATTTAGACAGTTGGGCGCAGAAAGAAGTAGTGAATCCCGTCAAACCGGAAGACCCTGTTCGCATCGGACTAAAGTTCGGGCTACCTAACATTGCGGGTCTTAATGTCGAGTATGTCACTCCTTGGCTAAATGGTCGGTTAGCCCCTACTGCCGATTTCATCATTATTCCAATAAATTACGAAGACGAAGGAAGCACTGCTTCTGCGGGTGGTAGCTTTGAAATGCGTTTCAGCTACCTGGAACTGGGGTTAAACTACTACTTCACCAAGCCCGGGCGAGGGTTTTATGGTAATATTAGTTATGGTCGTCTGGATTTCTTTACTGACATTTCAGGGTGGGAGGATCCATCTCAAAACCCAGAAGAAAGGCTTGAGAAACTGGATATGACATTCAACAACCTAAACCTAAAGATCGGGGCTAGATGGGGAGGTACATTCTATTTCCGCCCTGAAATAGGCTTAGCCTTTATGAGTGCTCCTAACGGAGTAAGCTATACGGTTATCCATCCCGATGGAACGATTGAAACAGTAAACAACGACTCGTCGGGTTACTTTGGTGTAATGCCGTTAATCAACCTGGGGTTTGGGATCGCCTTCTGAGGAAACAGCGCTCCTTGAGTTTCTATAGATTTGTCCAAGGAGACAAGTTAATCGGTAACGAAGATGAAGGACTTTTTTATAGAAATATGTAATACCAAACTATCAACTATTGTATGGCTACTGATCGAAGTTTATTCATAAAGTACGCACAGGAACAATTAAGCCCGGAAGAACAACAGCAGTTACAAGATTGGCTGAGTAAAGACCAGGCGCACCGTGATGAGTTCACCAAATTCAGACAAGACTGGGAGGCATTTGGCGATGTTTACCAAGCTTACACCCCTGATAAAGAGCAAGGGTGGCAAGCCATTGAGCAGCGACTAGACGATACCCCCGTGGTCGAATTGTCTAACAGAACTGTGCGGAGTACCTGGTGGCTGCGTGCCGCTGCCATTGCGGGCGTTTTTTTCGGTCTAGTCTACCTGACCCAGTGGTTAGCTGTACCCAAGGGCTGGGGATTTGCCAAAGTAAGCACCAGTGTTCACGAACGAACGCAGGTCACGCTGGCCGACGGTACTCAGGTTTGGTTAAACGGAAATACGGAGCTACGCTACCCCGATGATTTTAACGACAGCACCCGAACGGTTTACCTAACGGGCGAGGCGTTCTTTGACGTAACCCGGGATGAGTCGAAACCCTTTCAGATCATTAGTGATAAGGCGGTCACTCGGGTATTGGGAACCTCCTTTGAAGTAAGTGCCCGGGATACCGCAGTAACGGTTACTGTCGCCAGCGGGATAGTTGCCTTATCGGAACGAAATGCCTCAGCCAAGCGGGTCGTACTTCGCCCCGGTGACCAGGGTGTGTTCCGAAGTAGTACCGGAGAAGTAATTCAAGTAGATACAGTCAGCCAGAATGCGTTTGCCTGGCACACCCGACGGATAATCTTGGCAAATCAGCCTCTCGCTGAGGTTGGCCTGCTGCTACAGGAGGTCTATCAACGGGAAGTGCAGGTAGAACCAACTATTCAGAACCTAAAACTCACCGCCGAATTCGATAATCAGTCCCTGGAGGAGGTTCTGGACGTGCTTGATTTGACCTTAAATATTCAGCATACGGTGACAGATGAAGTGGTCTTATTGAAAAAAGTTGAAAAATAATTTGGGTTGCGTTTAGGGATGCCTTCTTGACTCTGGTCTTATTAATGAAGTCTCTACAACAGTCTCGGTTGCCGAGAATGCTCTAGAGAGGCGGCGTCAACTAATGAATAACGATTATGAAAGCGACGATCTGTATTTTGTTGTCTATCGTACTGGGTGGGTATCACAGTTATGGGCAGGAGGTTGCGTATGAGCCGGAACCACTTCGTCCACTGTTACAATTAGAGATGAATTGCCTCATGGGGAGCTTCGGACTTCAGTATGAGCATCCACTAGATGGTCAGTGGACCATCGGGGTAGAGACCGGGCTTGGGTTTAATTACTTTCTTGAAATTGATCCCACCGATCAGGAAAACCGCTACCGATTTTGGGAGGAGACTGACCTGAATCTTATCACAGCGGTAGAGATAAAAAACATTTACAACCGTAATAAACTATTTGAAAAAGGCGAGTCACTGGCCAACAATACCGGACACTATGTATCGGTAAGGTTGGGGTACGCTAATGGGGGCACCTCTCTGTCAGATTACCCACTCAATAATGCTATTTTGAGCGAAGTTCGCTGGGGTGCCCAGTGGCCCGACCGGTGTTGGGGCCGGCTCACTAATGGCTTTTATGTGGGATTAGGTTATGCGGTAGCTCCGGGTGCAGGTAGCGGAGTATTATACCCCGTCATTGATGCGACCCTTGGGCTGCTACTCATCAAGTAGATAACTTTTTTAAAAGAAAAAATGATGATGACTCAGGGAAAAAACAGCGGGCAAATCCCAACCAGTCTTCAAACCAAGGTCGGAATAGTGCTTATGCTGGGATTACTAATTATTGGCCTCTGTGTGTTGGCGATAGCCAGTTGCGCCCAGTCGGAGGTGACCTACAATTTGAATGCTGGTGAGGCAGTGGCCGTAGTTTCACCTTCCTCAGCTTATCTTAACACTAAGAGCATGTTTGGGAAGAAATCTGGCTAAGATTGCAGAAATGTGAATCGGATAATTACTTTGGTTTTTGTCACAAAACTACAAGTATCTTATGCAAACTCAGTTTACAGAGTTATCCGATTTACAATGGGAAGTTATAGAAAAGTTTCTAAAGGGGCACCGTCCTAAGAAACATAATCTACGTACAATGGTCAATGCTATTTTATGGATCACCCGCACTGGCAGTCAATGGAGAAATATGGAAAGCCACCGTGGCCCGGTAA
>JBCCTI010000070.1:0-37805 GCA_039198955.1 Bacteroidota bacterium
GTGGGTTTGTAAGTACTGATAATAGGTCGTAATTTCATTTTTTGAAAAGTGTGCATGATAATCATGTTGTTTAGTTCACTTCAAAATTATCATTCTCCGCGCACTTTTCATTCTTTCCCTTTTTTATGAACAAGCCTTGTTTTAGATAATTAATCGCATGTAATATTTAAAGTACTTTTTGGGTAGACTATTGGAGGATTATTTTCTACATTGATGTCCAGGTTGCAAACCTTCTGGATTTTTTCGATCAATACTATTAATCGTCCTCACTTAATTTTTTATCATGATTACCCATCAGAAAACCGTGCAAAATACAAACAGCGAAAGCTTGCTTTACCCCAGTTCCCAAGTATACGATTGGGGCAGCACGTTAGTAGTTTCTCCTCACCCCAATGCTGAAGTCTTAGGGTGTGGTGGGGCAATGGCCTTACTTCGGCAAATAGGTTTTCGGGTACATTTGCTGTTTATAGGCGATGAACTGGAGTTGACCGATTCTAACCAAGTATCGCCCGAAGAAGGTAAGCCAGAGATTTACCAAAGAGTAGAGCAGGTAGGTATTAGCGACGATGCTATCATCTCGCTCAACCTTCGCAATGAGTTTATTCCGCTAAGAAGTACACCTGGTTTTGATGAAGCGGTTCGCCTATTTCTCAACGAGTTAGAAAGCTTTCAGCCGGATACTATTTTACTGCCATTTGCAGATCAGGGTAGCCAGGATGTACAGGCTACTTGGCAAATTGCTCGACAGGCTGCCAGTCAGAGCTACTATCCCATCCGGATGGTTGAATACGGGTTATGGTCAAGGGTCTCGGCAGGCATTAATACCGGACAGGCAGTCAATCAGTCTAGAATATGGCGACTTGACATCAAAGAGGTGATTGATCAAAAAAGTCGGGCCTTGGCGGGATACGGACAATCCGAATATCAATTCCCCTGGCGAAATTCCCAACAAGAACTATTAGTACACCAAGCTAACCCTTGGGAAGTGTACCTGGAGTACGTTAGCGACGAAGCATAATATTCTGTTTACTCTTCAGGGATCAGCTCTTCGGAAGGAGGAGGTGGAGCAGTAGAAATTTCGGGTCGTGCCTCAAAGTAATTTTGATATACCATACGGTACACTTTGGGGGCTACTACCGTAGCGGATAATGCTCCCACAAATTTTACTAGACCCGGTACTTTTTTCTGAAAAATTAGTTCTTCTACCATGTAGGTAGTGCCAAAAATGGCACAGGCAGTCAGAAACTTTCCTTTTAAGTATTTGGGAAATAGATCATTACGAAGAGCCACCAAGTCGCTTCCCAGTGTTTTCTCCAACTCGCGGGCTTGTCGTTGATATTGTTCTTTTACCCGGTTGTACTCTTCCTGGCTAGGCAGTTGGCTCATGATCGGAGGGGTTTTCACTATTAAAGAATCCTAAAAATAGCTTCAAAATCGGGATTTTGATTAACCAGTCTTTAAAAATCCAGACAATTACGAAGATGAGAATGTAAAATAATGTGACAATTAAGAAGCCTAAAAACAGATTATCTAGTATCATAGCCAAGCCATAGGCGATTGTAAAACTGAAAAATATAACGATGAAGAGGCCAATCATAAAAAATACCACTCCGGCTATCACGACAAAAGCAATATCAGCTCCTTTTTTAGAGACAATCGTGGACACCAATCGGCGCTGAACCACTACATAATCTTTGGCATCTTGAAGTAGTTTTTCTAGAGGTGAGGTTGAGTAGCTCATGGAGGAAATAAAAGGGAGAACAGTGAAAACGAAAAACTAGGTGGCGGTTCTAAATCTTCTTTAGGTCAGTAAAAATAGAGGCTCGTCAAAAGTACGATATTGCAGCTTGCTACCCAAATACTTTATTTTCATTGGCTTTACCCTCTAGACAAGAAGTTAAAACTGAGAACATTCAACGGCTTGGATAGTTTGTTAGGTAGTTGTCATTAATTGCTATTTTTTATGTATAATGTACTTCTTTTTTCAAGAAAGAATGTCTTCTACTGATGAAGATATTCTGTATACGCCACGGGAGGGGTTCGGAGGCCTACTACTCTGGATTGCTGGAATTGCTGTGCTAGCTATCGTAGCATTTGTTGTAATCCGAGTGTTTAGGGGAATACAATAGTCTAGAGAACTAGAGAGAACAGCTGAAGATGCTGAGTCAGACAAAAACATGAAATTATAACATAAGTTTAATATATTTCCGAATAATAAATAAACCATAATAAACTATGAGCTCAAACATGCTAAGAGTGCAGAACATGATGTGGATAGTGGGTGCAACCCTAATTATTTTATCAGGTTGTAGTGCGCCATCTTCTGAAACTGCCGGACAAGAAACCCCAGCGTACTTATCCGCTGATTCAGATAACGGATCAATCACGTTATCTAATGGCTTTGCCGCTTATGTGGTGGCCGATGACGTGGGAAAAGCCCGCCATATTGCGGTGCGGGACAACGGCGACATCTACGTAAAAATGCGGGATACCAAAGCGGGCGGCGGGATTCTGGCCCTTCGCGACACTACTGGTGATGGTCGGGCCGATATTCAAGAATATTTTGACGAGTACGGTGGCACTGGTATGGATATTTATCAAGATTACTTGTATTACTCCTCTGATTCAGTAGTCTACCGGGTAGCTTTGGATGATACTGAGTTAGTGCCTACGGCCGAACCAGAAGTAATAGTCGAAGGCTTTTTGATTCAAAGCCAACATGCGGTTAAGCCTTTTACTTTCGATGGGGCGGGCAATATGTACGTCAATATCGGGGCACCTTCCAACGCTTGCCAAGAGAAGATGCGGACACCCAAATCGCCGGGGCTGGACCCTTGCCCCCAACTGGAACGTCAGGCGGGAATTTGGAAATTTAGTGCTACTGAGCTAAATCAAACCCAAGAAGAGCACGGCGAACGCTACGCTACCGGAATCCGGAATGCAGTAGCTTTGGACTGGAATAATGAGGTGAATAGTCTGTACGCCATGCAACACGGACGCGACCAACTGAGCACCCTTTGGCCCGAATACTACGACTCACTGCAAAGTGCTGAGTTGCCTTCCGAAGAGTTTTTGAAAGTATCGGAGGGTTCAGATTTTGGCTGGCCTTTCTGCTACTATGATCCGGGCAAAGATGCGAAAATGCTAGCTCCCGAGTACGGTGGAAATGGCGAAGAAGTAGGGCGCTGTGCCGACAAGGAAGATCCCATTATGGTATTCCCCGCTCATTGGGCCCCCAATGACCTGATCTTTTATAACAGCGATATGTTCCCTGAAAAATATCAGTCGGGGGCATTTATCGCCTTTCATGGCTCCTGGAACCGGGCGCCCCTGCCTCAGAGAGGATACAATATTGCGTTTGTGCCGATGGGGGCGGATGGGATGCCGAGTGGTGAGTTTGAACGCTTCGCCGATGAATTTTCGGGTTCTGGCGATGAAATTGCCAGTCCGAATGATGCTGAATTTCGACCTACTGGTTTAGCCGTTGGCCCCGATGGCTCACTATACATTACCGATGATCAAAAGGGTAGAATCTGGCGGGTATTTTATCAGGCAGCCGCCGAACAAGTGGCATTAGCCGACTAATCGCGGGCAGTCATTACCATGATAGATACGCAAAAAAGCCGGAGCTTGTGAGCATTCGGCTTTTTTCCATTTTTGCTGCTCGCGGATTTTTATTCCTAAAATACACAATTTTGAAAAACCTAACTTTTTTCTTGACGGCCGGCTGGCTGTTATCCGCCTGCTCCGGTGGAACCCAAACGGAACAAGCTTCAGAAGCTCCCCAAGAACAAGAAGTCGAACTGGTTAAAATGTCGGAGGAAGAAACCAAGCTCATGGCAGTGGGCGAGAAGGTATACGGGCAAAACTGCATTGCCTGCCATCAGGCCGATGGATATGGGGTTCCCGGGGTTTTTCCGCCGCTGGCACAAACCGAGTGGGTAAGTGGCGACAATACCCGCTTGATTTCAGTAGTGCTCAATGGTTTGCAGGGCGAGATCACTGTGAATGGCGAGATATATAACAATGCGATGACTGCTCATAACTTCTTGTCTGATGAGGAGGTAGCGGGAGTACTCACTTACGTGCGCCAATCATTTGGTAACGATTCTGAACCCATCTCAGTAGAAGAGGTCGCCGAAGTTCGCGCCAGCAGTGCTGAAGAGGGGGCATAATAAAGAGTCAAAGAAAGTCCTCCCGGATTGGGCTAAAGCTATCTACTAAGCGGGCAGTCTCGGAAAGCAATTGTATGGCATGGGGCTGGTTAGGCGGGACGTAAAATAAATCGCCTGCTTGCAACTCTACGGGTTCTTCCCCTTCCATCAGAAAAAGTATCTTGCCTTCGGCTAAATAGCAAGTTTGCTCGTGAGGATGGCTGTGATAGGGGTCAGGTTCAACCTTAGGGCCACCGCTGAGATCTAGTACGGCAGTCATTAGCGAGTTAGTGTGTACCAGTCGTCGTTGGACATCTTCGTTTACTTGTTCAGGCTTAGTTTCTCGATATTTTAATACGGGCATCTTTAAAGGTTTTGGTAAAAATAGATAATCCCCAAACAAAGCATAGCAACGTTCACTTAGTCTGGCCCCTTAAATTATTAATTTTTGTAGGTTTCAGCGCATAATGATTACATTTAGACAAATCTCTCACTGAACAATAAACTATATGGCTGATACTGTCTCGGCACCTGACCACCTCAATACTTCTCAAGAAGCTGCACCACCCGAAATGTTCGGGCATCCGAAAGGGCTATTTTACTTATTTTTTGCTGAGCTCTGGGAGCGGTTCAGCTTCTACGGTATGCGGGCCTTACTAACCCTCTACATGGTGCAGCAGGTATTTGAGGCACTATCCAATCGGGATACGATCTCGGCGATTGTCTACTCCTCCTACGGTTCGTTGGTATACGCATCGCCGCTGATTGGTGGAAAAATTGCCGATCAGGTTTTAGGTTATCGTAAATCGATCTTTCTGGGGGGCATATTCATGTCTATTGGGCACTTTGTGTTGGCAATCGAAAATAACCTTGCGTTCTACACCGCACTAGCTTTTATCATTGTAGGTAACGGCTTTTTCAAGCCAAACATTTCCACCTTTGTTGGCGCGCTCTACCCTCCCGGCGATACCCGTAAAGACTCGGGTTTCACCATTTTCCATATGGGTATCAATATTGGAGCATTTCTGTCGCCTATTCTCTGTGGTTGGCTAGGTTCAGCCTACGGCTGGCATTACGGTTTTGGTCTAGCGGGAGTCGGTATGTTAGTCGGGGTGGTTGTCTTTCAGCAAGGAATAAAGAAAGGGGTGTTTATGAACCACGGTCTACCTCCGGCATCAGCCCAACTAGACCGAAAAACTTTTGGTCTGAAAAGGGAGCCACTGGTGTGGGTACTCTCATTTCTGGCCGTTCCAGTGATTGCGCTATTACTTTCTTCGTATCAATATATTGCAGGGGGCGAGAGCTTCCTCGGAAAAATTACAATTGTTAATCTGATTTTTTACGGATTAAGTATTTTCATTCTGGGCTACATCGCATACATCATGACTAGTATTGATGCCAAAGCCCGCAAGCAGTTAGCTGTCGCTATATTTCTAACCGTTTTTATGACATTATTCTGGGGATTTCACGAGCTTTCGGGCAATATTCTCACTTTGTTCTCGGCTCGTAACGTGACCCTAAATGTTTGGCCGTTCAATAACGCAGCGGCTACCAATGCCCTCAACCCTCTGTTTATTATACTCTTCGCTATTCCGGTTTCAGCTATGTGGGTGTGGTTGACCAAAAAGCGCATTAATCCCCGTACTCCCTATAAATTTGCGATGGGTATTGCTCTGCTGGGGCTGGGTTACTACATATTATTTTTGAGCGAAGGTTCAGCCAATGCCGAAGGGATGGTACCGTTTATCTTCCTGCTGCTACTGTACTTATGTATGTCGCTAGGCGAACTGTTTACTTATCCGGTAGGTCTATCTAAAATCACGGATCTCTCGCCTCAAACGATTGTAGCCTTTATGATGGGGGTTTGGTTTTTGTCATCGGCCTACGCCTTTCAGATTGTGGGATTTGTTGGACAAAAGCTGGCGATTGATGATCTAGCCTCAGGAGAAGAAGCCTCCCCACTGGAAACGCTACAAATTTACACCTCCGGTTTTGAGTCCATCGCGTATGTCTGCTTTGGCGGGGCAGTAGTGGTAATCTTATTATCTCCCTTACTGAATAAATGGATGGCAGAGGTGCATTAAAACGTGAAATATGAGATGTGAAGTGTGAGATGTGAGACGTGAAAATTAGAAATTAGTAGAAATCAGGAAATTGCTTCGCAGAAATTAGAACTGGAAGAAGTGGGCAAAAATGGTGACTAGTGACTATCAGCCTTCTACCTCTACATCAAAAGCACCGTTAAGGATTCTGCCGTTTCGCTTCATCTGTACATAAATTCGGTACTTTCCTTCCGTAGGAAAGGTATAGGGAAAGCGGACGATAGAGTGATCGGGATGATCAGGGTCATCGAGCGAAGGGTGATCCATCCCTACCAGTAAAACACTATCGCGCTGCTGGGCAGGAAGGGCATCTAGTTCGGCGATAACCCCGTCAATACTATCCCTAAAGACTGCTGGTCGAGGTAGCTTATTCCAATCAACTCTTCCGCTTCCCTGAGTGAGCCGGGCTTGCATCGTTTCTTGTGATGCCATGGAGTACGACCCAACCGGGTGCAAGTGGATATATACACTACCATCTTCCTTGAAAACTACAGCATGGCCCATCATTCCCAAGTAGGGATCCAGTGTCGCGGGATCACCCACCTCGTCCTGTACCGCCAGCGTGAGATGATACAATTGACCAACTTTAAACTCTCCTTCCTTGGCTTGTTCTAAGGTGACGAATGAGCTATCGGCGAGCATAATTCTTTGTCCCGGACTACCACAAACTACAATATCTCCCCCCGGCATCAGTACCTCTTTATTACTGCTGATAACAGGATCGGTAATGTAATACGTATCGTCAGTATCCATTAGCAGCGAATCATCCCAGTTATTGGTCAGGGGTGGGGTGGGCTCAGGAATCGTCACGGTATCGGCAATAGTCTCGGAAAATCCGCTGAGCCGGGAAACATCAGTAAATACGTGGTAATCACCGGGAGGCAACGGGGGAATGATCGTTTCAAAATGCGCTGAATCTAGCCGCTGCGGATGTAAGTGAGCAAACACATCGAGTTGACCCGCCCGTACCAAAAACATATGCATAATCTTCCCGTGATCGGGAATGAGGTAATTCAGGCTTCGGGTAAGGTAAAGTTGATTGAGCTTAACAGAATCCACCTCAAACTTCAAGATCTGCTTATTATCTTCTACCCTAACGGATGATGTAGCGGTGAAGGGCTTGTACATATAGCGCTGATAATTGTTGGTCCAGCTATTCCACCACGAATTTCCTCCCCATAAAATTACCGACAATAAAACGAACCCTACGGTGGCCCCTATCCAGCGCCTTCTTTTAGTTCTTGGAGAAGTTGCCTCACCTGGTTTTACCAGACTATCACCACTACTCAGACCAATGATCGTAATCATTAAAACCGTCAGGAACAGACCAAGACCAGCTAACGTCCATCCTAATGAAGCTTCCATGGTTTTCTGGGCCGTAGAAACCGCCATCACCGGGAGCAAAACTTCTCCGGCTCCCCGCTCGCCCGTTACTTCAATCTTCAGGCTGGCACTACCGGGGCTCATCAACCAGATTTCACCAGTGAAGTGACCAGTTTCTCCGGGTACGGGCAAAGCCACATCGGCCCGGGGGGTTCCTTCGGCACCGGCGAACCAGTATAAACAACTGAGTTTTACTTCCTGTACTGCATTGTCGGTGATGTAAACGTCTACAGTAGCAGTACCCGGAATAACATCGGGAGAATTTACGACTACCGTAAGTGCATAGGGCCCAGCTTCACCTTCTAGGGTGATGCCAGGACTGCCGATGTGACTCTGGAGTAATCCGGTGAGGCTAACGAGCAATACGTTAAATAAAAGCTTCTTCATGTTGTTCAGTAGGTTATCGCATCACGTTTTGCATCCATCGGCTCCATCTAATAGAAACCCTTGCGCTTAAAAAACCTATCAAAAGAGCTATCGCCAACCCTTTTAGGAGGTCTATACCCCCAGAAACCATCCAGTCGGCGTAGGCGTAACGATACTCCCAATCGGGGCTAGAACCGAAGTACCAGCTCTCAGTACCGAAGAACCAGTTACGGGCCGATTCGGACATTAGGAAGTCGCCAAAAGGCCACTGAACTGTGATAAAGAGTATGAGAAATACTCCTGCATACACTAAGGAAAGCAACCAGGGACTCTTGTCGCCATATTTCTGAGTAATGAGATCAATACCAATGGCTGGAATGAGTAACAACAACGGAAATTTAAAAGCCTGAAAATGGGTGATAGGATTGAGCACTGGCCCTAGTAAAGGTTCGGCTGAAAACAGGGGTAATATCCACACCATAAGGAGTAAGAAGAGCGTGTACACCAGTGCGGCACTACTAGCCCCCCACTTGCCGGGAGCCGCCCGGGAGAAAGCAACCAGTAGTAGAGGAAAGATCAGACTGGATACTATATAAAACGTGGTGTTGTGCATATCATGCCGACTCAGATACTCTGACGCAATGGTGAATAGCATAGTAAGTACGAATCCCGAAGCCAAGGCGAAGCATGTTCCTAGTATTTTCCGGTACCGATCGTGATAGACTCCTTGACTAACCATTCGATTTTTGACCGACAGAACCGTCACAATTGCCCCAAATTGTATGGTAATCATTCCCAGTAGCAGTACGGTATGGGGCGGAGAAAGTATGGTTACATCTAAGCCGTAGGTATTGTGCCACCAGTCGTCGAAGGGAGCTGAAGTTAGCATCGCAAAGGCACCCCAGATACAAAACAAAGCACCTAGCGAGCCACGAAATACTCCCCAAAACTTGATGCTTTCCTGCTGCTCTTCTCTGGTTCCAAAGAAGCTAATCTTAAGAACGCGAATGCCTGAAAATATTCCAGCCAGTATCCCACCAAAGTAGATCGCTAGGTGAGGTGGGGATAGTAGGCCATCGCGACCAATGCTGGTATGCCAGCTAATGTCCCATACCAGGCCTACCATAATACTAATGGAAGCTAGTACAGTAGCGTAGAGATACACTGGAATAGAGGCCTGTTTTCTTACTGAAACTACACTGACCGTGGATTTGATAGGCGGGGCGAGGGTTTCCATAAATATACTGTTATTGAGTTGAAATGGATAAATTTATGGTTTTTTGCGGTAATTTCAACAGTGATTAAACACAGCAACGATGCGTTGTCTACGAATTCTTTCGCTTAGTTTTTAATCTGGGCTAACTTTCCTATTTTCGGGCTTACGGTAGTCCGCTAACCAAAATTGTATTCTTCTCTGCTTAATATCCCGTATTTGGCACGTGGTTTGGCAAAAGGGTGACTAGATATATGAAAATCTTTGGATTCGTTCTTTCACTAATCATTACGTTGGGTTTAACCATCGCGCTGAGTGTGAAAATCGGGTCAGTACCTCCGTTGGGTTATTTCCTAGATCCTTTCCACGGTTTTTGGCAAAATGCTGAACCCGAAGAATTATATATTGACCCAGCTCTCTCGAGTGCAGTGCGCCAACCAGTATCGGTCGTATACGACTCCTTACTCATCCCCCATATTTTTGCTGAAAATGATTATGATTTGTACTGGACACAAGGGTTCGTACAAGCCTCGCATCGCTTGTGGCAGATGGAATTTGTGACGCACGTAGCTGCCGGAAGGGTTTCAGAAATCGTGGGTGAACGAGCTTTAGAATACGATCGGGCTCAGCGTCGGAAGGGATTAGCCTTCGCGGCGGAAAATACCTGGCAAGCACTACAGCAAAATGATACGGTGCGTCAGATGCTAAGGGCTTACAGCGATGGCATTAATGCTTATATTGAGAGGCTAACTCACAAAGATTATCCGGTTGAGTACAAATTGCTGAACTATCGTCCTGAGCCCTGGAATCCTCTAAAATCGGCTCTTTTGCTTAAGTATATGGCCGATGATTTAGCGGGATACGATGAAGATGTAGAGAGCACCAACGCCCTGAAACTATTCGGAAAAGAGGCGATTGATCGCTACTTCCCGGTGTTTTTACCTGACCGCGATCCGGTAATTCCTACCGAGCGGACTTGGGATTTTTCCCCCGAGGCTCTCGATACGCCTCAGATCACTTTTCCAGATAATACGCTTTACACTGAAACGATCAATGAGCCTGATCCCGACAATGGGAGCAATAACTGGGCAGTAAGCGGCAGCCGGACCAGATCGGGAGTACCCCTTCTGGCTAATGATCCGCACTTAGGATTAAACCTTCCTTCCATTTGGTATCTGGTGCAGCTCAGCGCGCCCGGCGTTAATGTTTTTGGTGCAACTCTACCTGGATCACCCGGAGTGGTTATCGGTTTCAACGATTCTATTGCTTGGGGAGTAACCAATGCCCGTCGGGACGTAAAGGATTGGTACAAAATAACTTTTACCAACAATTCCCGCGATGAGTACAAATTTGGTTCCCGCCGACTAAAGACTCAACAAAGAATTGAAGAAATCAAGGTACGGGGAGGAGAGACATTTTACGATACAGTTATTTACACTCACTACGGTCCAGTGGTATATGACCAGAGCTTCCCGAAGGAAAATTTGGGAGACGTACCGCTCAACTACGCCATGAAGTGGGTAGCCCACGATCCATCCAAGGAAGCGGTGACCTTTTACATGCTTAACCGAAGTCGCAACTACGACGATTACGTAAAAGCACTGGAACATTACCGCAGTCCGGCGCAGAACTTTGCGTTTGCCTCGGCTTCGGGGGACATTGCGATGTGGGTGCAGGGAGCTTTTCCTACCAAATGGCAAGGTCAAGGGCGCTTTTTAATGGACGGCAGTCGTCCGGAACAGGAGTGGAAAGCATTCATTCCTAAGGAACATAATCCTCATGTTAGAAATCCGGAGCGAGGTTTTGTCAGTTCGGCCAACCAAGTTCCTACTGATAGTACCTATCCCTACTACATTTACGATCACGCCTACGAGCATTTTCGAAATCGCCGTATTAACAGCCAGCTATCCCGTTCCCGAGGGGCCACCCCCCGGCAAATGATGGGTCTCCAAAACGATGTCTACAATCAAAAAGCAGCCGACATTCTTCCGCTGATGTTGGATAGCTTGGAGCTATCAACATTATCGGCTGAAGAGCAGGATACATATGATGTTTTGCGACAGTGGAATTATCGGAACACAGTCAGTCAGTCGGCACCAGCAATTTTTAGAACATGGTGGCGAGGGCTTCGTCGAAAAATCTGGGATGAATTTACATTGGATGAAATCACCCTCGATCCTCCTAGCGACGCAACGACTATTCATTTAATGAAACACAACCCAAACGATACGATTTTTGATTCCAAACTGAGTACGACTACAGAAACACTCAATAATTTGATTCAAGAATCATTTCAGGAAGCCCACCAATCAATCAAAAAATGGGAAGAAGAGTACGGACAAACAGTAAACTGGGGTGATTACAAATCCACTAGTATTCAACACATGCTGCAATTAGAACCGTTTAGCGTAGAAAATATACCCGTAGGTGGCGGACGCAATATTGTAAGTGCCAATAGTGAGCGCCACGGGGCTTCCTGGAAAATGATAGTGGAACTGGGGAAGCCTGTGAAAGCCTGGGGAGTATATCCGGGGGGACAGTCGGGGAATCCGGGTAGTCACTTTTACACCAATATGGTAGATACTTGGGCACAAGGCGAGTATTTTCCAATCCGGTTTTACCAGTATCCGGAAGAGAACCCTACATCAGTCATGGCCCGCCAAACCATTCAACCTCAGTCTTCCGAGTAACGCTATGAAGTTTGTCATGAAGGTCATATTGATTGCCGGATTCAGCTATATCGCTGAACAGTTTTTTCCCTGGTGGTCGATGGTGCTTTGTGCTTTTCTGGTCAGCTTTATTATTCCTACCAAAGGATTCAACGCGTTTATTAGTGGGTTTCTGGGAGCAGGGCTGCTATGGCTGGTATTTGCCTGGATGATCGATAGTAGTACCGATAGTATTCTCACTGAAAAGATTGCTCAGCTTTTTCAACTGAACCAATCTGGTTTAGTGGTAGCGGTTACCGGGGCAATTGGAGGATTAACCGGAGGATTTGCTGCCCTCAGCGGAAGCTTACTCCGTACCATCAACCGGAGAGAACCCGTTAAGCCGGGTTACTACAAATAGCGGTGACTAGCTAGCAGCTAGTGTATCTCCCTCAGTGCTCTGCGGTGGGGTAGCTAAGGAGGGGTTTTTCTTTAACAGTCTATGATATTTTTCCACCAAATAGTTAGCCCGCTCAATGGGGATGGAAGAAATGATACCATTTCCGTTTCTGGCGCGGATAACGAGTTGATCGGTATCATTGGCCTGCTGAACCGAACTTTCGTAGTTCTTTCCAAAGTACAAAATGTATTCCTGCTCGGTTAAAAATACAAACCGCTTGATTTCGGTATGCGACGAATAGTGCTTGATCATGGTTAGGTGTAATTAAGAAGGGTTGAAAATACGAAATGGACGGGCAAAACAATAACTATCGAAGGAATTTTACCCCGGCAGAGAAAAAAATTAATCCTAAAATAGCAACAATAGCCGTCTGAAATCCGCTAACCTCCACTTCCAGGACTGATGCAGTACCTTTTAAGACGACGTAGACGGAAAATAACAGTATAGCCGTTCCCAAAAGGGTGAATAGAATACCAAAGATTTGCTTAACTCCCATAGTTAGTAACAAGTGTAGGCTGTGATTAATACAATTCGCAATTATACGCACATTAGGGCGAAGTATCGTACAGTTTGCTAGGGAATTTCACCAACGCCAAGTCTTATTTGACTAAACGAATACCACTTCTACCCTCCAGCCGAATTTTTCGTTCTTTATACAGTCCTCCTACCGCTTTTTTAAATACTTTCTTACTCATACCTAGTTGATCCTGAATATCCTCAGCATCACTTTTATCATGCAATGGAAGGTAGCCGTCAGCGGCTTGTAAAGCCCTTAGCAAGTTCAGTTTTGCCTGTTCGGTGGCATCGCGTCCGGCAGGGTAGGCCGTCACGTCAATTTTACCATCTTCCCGAATTTTCTTGATGTACACCGTTAGTGATTCACCCCTTTGCAATTCAGTGGGGCTATTACTATAAAAAAGTAGGGCATCGTACTGACGACCTAAGATTACTTTATAGCCCAAGTCAGTTTTATCGTAAACTAGGGCAATAGCTGCTTGCTGCTCTTCCAGATCAGTGGTGTCTTTACGAAAGAATGCCTGAAGCTTAGACACCGCAATTAGCCGCTGGCTGCGTTGGTCGAGCGCAATCCGCACTACCACGGTATCTCCTTCGTTTACTGGATAAAGCTGTTCTTTTTTGGGTAGTAATAAATCCTTTTCTAAGCCCCAATCCAAAAATGCCCCAAAAGCGGCTTTCCCGACCACGGTAAGAGCAGCAAACTGATCCACTTCAGCTATTGGCGTTTCGGTAGTGGCCACCAAGCGATCCTCTGAATCAGTATAAACAAAGACACTGACAATCTCCCCAATTTTCATCTCGGGGCGAACGTATTTCTTAGGAAGCAAAATATCTTGAGGGCCCTCGAGAGTTTTGGCTTCCAGAAATATGCCGTGGGGGCTATCGCGAAGAATGCTTAATTCATTGAAAGTTCCGATACGTAACATGTTGCAAAGTAAAACTTATTTCGGTTTTGCGGGTTTAATC
Organism: Bacteroidota bacterium; assembly: GCA_039198955.1. Lineage (GTDB taxonomy): Bacteria > Bacteroidota > Bacteroidia > Cytophagales > Cyclobacteriaceae > Tunicatimonas. Next base: position 13,812 of record JBCCTI010000070.1, read on the forward strand.
TGAGATGAGAAAATTGGGGATGGACGGCCAATATTGGAAAAGAGAAGAAACTCGAAGTTAGAAGATTAGTAGAAATTAGAGGCTAGAAGCTAGAATTTAGAACCAAAAAGAGGAGACTAGAAATAATCAGCAATTGAGCAATAGAATCATCGAACAGTAATTATGAATGTTGAAGATTACGCGAAGCAAGGGTATCAGGAACTACAAAAGGAAGATTATCAGCAAGCCCTGAAGCACTTTCAGCAAGCTCTGGCTCAGGAAAGTACGCATCCGGAAAGTCTGTACGGAGCAGCCCGATCGTACTTTAAGCTACAAAGCTACGAAGCCTCTATCCAGACGTTTGACCGACTGATTAACCTGTTACCCAATAATGCTACTTACCTAAGTGAGCGGGGAGTAGCTTTGCATTGGACAGGTAATAATCGGTTAGCATTGGACGATTTTGACCGGGCGGTAGAACTAGAACCGGAGAATCCGTACCGATATTCTAGCCGGGCGTATATTAAAGATCGCCTAAAAGACTACCAAGGAGCTATTGATGATTACTCCAAAGCGATTGAGCTCGATCCCGAAGATGCGATTGCCTACAATAACCGGGGGCTAATTGAGGAGAAGCTAGGTCATATGGAAAAGGCAAAGAGTAGCTACCAACGGGCCGATCAGCTCGATCAGCGGAGCAACGGATCAGTAGAGCCTTCGGAAGAGTTAACCCCAGAAGCAGAGAAGCCGCTAAAAATGCCCAATGCCTCGCCCCCACTCGATTCATCAGGTTGGCAAGCCCAGTGGTCGGAAATCCGATCGGTGTTTACTTCCCGGCAGCAGTTTCAAGAATTTATTCAGTTTGTAAATCCTTTTAGAAAAAAACAATAGCTATGTTCGGATTATTTAAGAAGAAAAGTGAGTTAGACAAGTTGCAGGATAGGTACCGTAAGTTGTTAGCTGAAGCCCACACTCTCTCGCAACGCGACCGCCGGGCGGGGGATGAAAAAATGGCCGAGGCCGAAGAAATAGCCAAGGAGATTGACCGCTTGAAGCAGGAATCGTAGCCAAAAATCCAGGTAGGATAAGGTTATTTTTTAACGGTTGCTTGGTAGTTTTTCTCGCAAAAGTAGGGTAGAAGTTGCAAGCAAATAATTTTTTAAGAGGGGGTAATGTTTCAAGGGGAAGACAGCTAGGAGTTCTGGCAATGGGCCGAAGACCGCAACTAGGCTACCGCTACTTTGTACAACCAGTTAGGCTTGACCGAGTACGAAGCCATGGAAGCCTTTGTCCGCCACCATTTCTAGCAAACAATAATTTGTGATAGCTTCACTCTTTGTCTAGTAATTTATTTAGGAACTAGGGCGTGTTGACATTTAAACTTGAATAGCGATTTTGGGCAAATTTTCGCCTACTTTTCGTTACTTTCGGCGGCCAATGCTCCGGCATTGCCCTTCTCAAGCGCCTAAATTAGACAAAAATTATCTCCAAAATCACTCATTAGCCCAAATGTCAACACGCCCTAGTGGATAGTTAACAGTTGATGAGGCAAATGTGCCCCAATAACTGCTAATGATAAAGCTATAAGTTGTATGAAGCAATAGTGTAGGATGGCTCATAGCGGTTTGGCTAGCCGTATACCGGGCCTTGTTGGCTGTATTACTTCCAAGTTAGCATTTGCAAAGCCTACTAGGGCAACTAGCCTGCAAGCGCTCATTTCCGCCCGATTACAGCTAGCTCTTGTTAGCAAACCGATTATTTTCTTACCCAAGTACTGTCTCCTTTTGAAAAAGCAACTAGACCAGCATTTTTCGCTATATAGACTTGTTCAGGCAGCACATTTTCAAGTGTATTGTTGATTCTAACAACTTCGCTATATTCTATACCAGAGAGAACTACAGAAGGCAAATGCTCTATCGGATAGTCTTCAAAATCATCGCTGGAATATCTGATCCGATTCCCTATCAGTGTATCACCTACCATATCAAGATTTAAAGACAGCGTATTGAACCCAAATCCCATATCAACCCTCTCAGTAGGACTTCGATATGCAATCGTATTGAATATATTAATATCGTACTCTCGTGAAAGGTGACTGGTAGTAAAAGAGATGTTACAATCAGTTTCTTGATAATCAGGGAATGGCACTAACGATAGCTCACGTTCATAGTCAAAAGTATAAGCTTCGCTTGCTTCAAACATCAACAGCTCAAAAATCATTACCTCCCCCCGACACTCAAATTCATAGTTTCTCTCTTCAGGAAATAAGAGCCAATCTGTTTCTGCAATTGAAAAATCAAATGCCGGACAGTTTACTACTTCGGTAGTATCACACGCTAATAATAATAGCGTCCCAAAGAAAACCAATATTGACTTCGTATTTCGTATCATTTTCAAGTGTTTGCTAACGATAAAGCTATGAGCCGTACGAAGCGATAGCGTAGTATGGCTGATAGCGGAAGTTCTGTGTCGTTAAGTTGGGAAGATCAAGACAGAAAACCTATGCTGCTTTACCGAATGGTAAACGGCGTAGCGTTTTTCCATGTTCGCAACGACCGGGGTGTGGACCATCTGCCAGCGAAAAAATAGGCAATAAAATCAGAAATCTGGCGTTTGCTAACCGTGCTACTCGTTACAAACGAGTGCTTAAGCAAGTCAACCTGCTTTTCCAATCAAAGTTGCTTGTCAGCCGGTTCTCTGGCTTTAAGGTCGCTGCGCTACTAGCACACTTAGCCATTCCTCTTCTGCCTTTTTCGCTTTCCTTGCCATCCCGGCAATGATACTGAACGGTCGGTGTAGCTGACGTTGCGGGCTTTTGCCCGCAATGGACAGCTACACTTTGTTATACCTCGTTATTTTTTACATTCTACAAAATATCCTTTATTGTTTTCAAATGTAATTTTACTGAATCCAACAAGATTTAAAATTTTCACTACGTGTTCAATTGAATATTTATTGAAGATATCGTCTTTTGCAAACTTCATATTTCTTAAGTCTTCTGGGTTATCCATATAAAAGTAAAATGAACCATTATTTTTCAAACCTTTTAGAATTGAGGAGAATGGCTTTTCAAGGTCATTCCAAAAATAAATGACATTAATACAATAAATTTTATCAAAGCTTTGTTCGTCTAATTCGAAGCTCAAAAAATCTCCAAAACTTAATTTAGCTTTATTAAGTTCTATGAATTTTTTATTTCGTTTTGTTGCCTCTTTATGCATTAACTTAGAAAAGTCAATTCCAGTTATAGTGCAATTATATTTTGATAGAATTCTTTCAATTCCAATTCCAGGTCCATAACCTATTTCAAACAATGCTTCTTTATCTTTTATTTTAAGTTTGTCAATCATTATCTCATAAGTATTGCTATTCCCTCGTTTCATTCCAGCCGAGACTAATCTACCAAAGAGTCCCCTTGGTTTTCTTAATTGATTTCCTAATTTTCTGAACATAGTTTTATTTTCTTCTAATGAGGTATAACATCTGGATATACGTAATTACGTATATTTGCCATATACCTACGAAATTTCAGATTGACTTATTGACAAAAATATAATTAAAATAGTATTAATTGTATTATTACTGTTGCAAACTCTAGTAACCATTTAATTACTGTTAAATATTTGAAAACGTTTACTGTCGTTTGTAAACAGAGCTTTTGTTCTACCTACCAAATTTCCTCTTAAATCCTCATCCGTTCATCAGGCTTTGTAGTACTCAACCTGACCACCGTCAAAGTTGGCAACCCGTTCTACCAAGGCCTGACGATCGTCTTCGCTGACGGAGGTAAACGAGCGGGCTAAATCAATTTTCTCCTGCATCATTTCGGCGTGATCGGGGCCGGTAATGAGTACACTGACGGGTAGCGACCACACGAAGTGAATAGCTTCTTGTACGCTCAATGCATTGGGTACAATGCGGGGCTTGTCGCCCGAATTGAAGTGGGAAGTACCGCCGAAGAAACCACCATTCGCCAGAGTCTTCATCGCCAGAGGGGCAATATTTTGTTCTATCAGCTTAGGCAGCACATTATTGATAAAGCTTTTGTAGTTAGGATCAAATACATTGATAGGCATCTGGCAGGTTTGCATTACGTCGGCTGCTTGTTCCAGCATTCGCTGGTGGGCTTGGTAGTCGCGGTGGCCAGTAAAACCATAGTGCCTAATTTTCCCTTCGGACTGGGCTTTTTGTACATATTCCAGTACCCCATTTTCCAGTCGGCGATCTACATCGTTAGGGCTGCTCACCGAATGAATTTGCCACAAATCAATATAGTCCGTATTCAACCGCCGGAGCGAATCTTCTAAGTGCTGCTGGGCAACTTTGGCGTTGGTCGCCCGGGTTTTGGTCATAATGTAAGAAACATCCCGATAGTCAGGACTGAGGAACATGCCGTACCGCTTTTCAGCCAAACCATTGCCGTACTGTTCGGCATTATCAAAGAAGCGGACGCCGCCCTCCAGAGCCGTTTCAATCGTCTTTTGCGCCTCCGACTCGCTCATTCGGGCAATGTGTGCCCCACCTAAGCCAAGCATGGTGGCGGTTTCTCCGGTCTTACCCAGCTTACGTTGGGGCAGTAATTCACCCAGGCGGTCGCGAGCGGGTGCTAGTGAAGTAACTTCTTTAAAGCTAGCCAGTTCCGCTGGTGCCTTGCGGATAGTAGCCTCACCCGCTTGGGGACGGCAAGAAATCGGCACCATAATACTAGTAGTTAATCCGGCTAGCTTCTGTAAAAATGTACGTCGGTTTTTGTGATCTGGCTCTTTCATAACGTTTGTTTTAAAAATGTACTTGAATACCTCCCAGAAAGTTAGCTCCTGGCATAGGGTAGCCACTTTCTAGTTGATATTGTTGATTTAAAAGATTATTTCCTTCAATAAAGGGTTGTAACCAGTCTATCGCCCTCCACTGAAGGCGAGTATTTAGTAAGGTGTAATTCTCATCTGGCACTTCGGGTACTGACGAAACATTAAGTCCACTTACCTGCCTTAATTCGGCTTGTCCACTCCAGCGAGCCGTATGATAATTTGCTACCAACCCTAGCGTATGCCGAGGAGCAAACAGAACGGTCTCCGATACATCCAAAAAAGCGTAGTTGAGCATGAAATTCCATTGGTTAGGAAAGTATTTAGCCTGAAGTTCAACACCCCGGTTAGAGAATGTGCCAGTATTTCGCCGTTGGGGTGGTCCCGCCGTTGCCGAAGGTACAACCTGAATTAGGTTTTCACCTCGACTGATAAATCCGCTCACCTCCAGGCTCATGGTATTATTTAGCAAGCGTTGTAGCCAGTTGACTTCGTAGTTCCAAACTTCTTCGGGCTGAAGGTCTTCATTAGCCACGGGAAACAAAAAGGCATCAACTACTGCAGGACTGCGAAAGGCTTTGGCGGCTGAGGCCTTTAATGTGGTACGATCGTTAACCCGCCAGACAATTCCGGTAGCCGGAGTTGTCGCCGAACCGTAGAGCGAATTCTGAATGAGACGAATGCCCCCTTCCAGGATTAATCTATCGAAAAAAGTGTGCTCAACCAAAGCGTACAGATCGGTTTCATCTACTCGCTGCGCCTGATCGAAACCTATCTTGGCCGGAGGGGGCAGACTATCATTCTCAGCAGTGCCACCAAAATTTTTGTAATCAATACCCAGTGTAATTATGTTCTGAGGGAGCAATTGTAAATTTTGATAGAAGGTAAAACCCCGGTTTAGGTCGGTTGAGCGAAAACCATCGGTAAACTCGTGTTCGCCCGCGTTATAAAATGCTTTGAGTGCTCCTTGTACTTTCCCAAAGTTATTTTCTAACGAAAACGCAGCCCGCCCCCGCAAATAATCCCGCTGATCTACAGTAGTAGGCGCATCGGTCGGCCCCGGCTGGTTATATTCTGCATCGGCCAGTTGACCATCAACCGTCACGTTCCAGCGTTTGCTGAACTGATAGTCAAATTTCAAATATCCGGTAGTAATGCCAAAAGCATCTTCCCCGGCATCCCGAAAACCATCGGTTTGCTCAGAGTTGAAAGAAGCAAAAGATGAAAATTTTCCTTGAGAATAACTCAGCGAGCCATTGTATTGTACACTATTGAACGAGCCGTAGGCTAAACGTCCAGATCCGTGCAGCCCTGCTTTTTCCGGCTGACGAGTAATGATGTTAATCGCTCCGCCCAAAGCATTGGACCCGTATAAAAGAGAAGCGGCACCCTTCAGCACTTCTACCCGCTCAATATCGCTACTGGTGTAGGCATCGGCAATAGGATGACCAAAGATACCCATAAACTGAGGCTGACCGTCGATAAGCACCAGCACCTGGGTGTTGGGCGTACCACTGATTCCCCGGATGCTAATATTCCCCCCGGAGTTAGGGCCGACTCCAAAACCCAGTAAGCTACGATCGTTAATAAACAGTCCCGGTACTTGGCTGGATAGGATGGGTAAAATATTGGTATGGCCACTTTGCTCAATGTCCTCTCGGGTAACCACCGAAATGCTACCGGGGACTTTACTTTTCTGCTGCTCAATACGGGTACCAGTAATCACCACGGGGTCTAACTCTACTGAAGTGCTATCTACTTCTTGGGCCAAGCTATCAGTTAGCGGTAAGAGCAAAGCAAACAGGAAAAGACCAAAAAACGGGTAGCTAAATTTCATAATTGATTGATTTCCAGGGCCAATCTACGCAAGTTCGTATATCTGGAAAAGCTACCAGATCAGCCTTACCTTTTAGGACAAAGGTAGTAACCTGGTATTCAGTCAATTTTTCTTTGACTGTCTTTAATGTTTCTCCAGTCACCGACACATCGTCTACCAGTAAAACCCGAGCGTCGGAGGATAAATTGGGCAAATCTGCCCGGAACCATACTGGGCTTCGGTGAACTGGCTGGTTATGGTCGTCGCGATAGTTAACCTGAATAATAGTTAGATGGCAACCCAGTTGGTGGGCGATGAGGCTTGCCGGAACAATCCCGCCCCGCCCAATACCAATTACCCAATCGGTAGGTGGAAAGGGAAACTTCCTGATTGTCTGGCTAATTTCCAAAAAAGGTAGCGCGACCTTCTGGCTCATTTCGCCTTGCTCATCTGATAGCGTAGTACCAGAATATTGACGACTCCCAGCAAGAGAATACCCAGCCAGGCGTTTACCATTGAGTTAATGAAGAACTGGGCAGGTTCAATGTTAGCCACCAGCGGAACAATAAATAATAAAGCTAACGATGCTACCTTCGCTGCCATATAAGCTACCGGAGCTGCCACCCACTTTACCCCTGGCATTTTTAAAAATCGGCTCACAATAATAGCAAAGAGCATCAGCTCTAGGCTAAGTACTACCACAAATTGCCAATCGGGACTACCGGTTAGCATAACGTTCATAAGCGGGGATATACCGCCAATCACCAGTCCTAGGGTAACATTGAAAAATGCTACCGCAATAAAGGGTACAATGAACATAGGTAGCAGCCTCGCTCCCATTGGCACGCCTTCGTAAGCCGGAAGCAGATGCACTAGAAATGGAAGGATAAATGCCGCAGCTAAAAGCAGTACCGCTGCCCGTACCGAAACTCGAGTAGGTAATGTGAATCTTTGTAAGGTCGGATTCATAGCGTCAGTATTTAAAAAATGGAAGATAGTCTCTCTAAGCAGTAGACGCTTAAGTTACTCAAAAACTTTGAAAATGCCAGAAGACTTGAAATCGCTTCAGTGGCTCGCTATGTTTACGACAACTAACGGTCGGTAGATCGCTTCGCCCAGATAGTAAATAGGATTAGGTTAATCTAACCCTGTATGCTTTTCCAGTCTTTCAAGCCATTACTCATTGCGTTGTTGAACATCATTATAAACATCAATAAAAGCGTCCAAGTCGGAACCCATTTCTTCCACAATATCTTTCATAGCCTTAGCATTTTCGTGATGAAACTCCATCTTAGCCTCCAACATTTTCACACTTTTTCTCAGTTTCTTTAGCTCTTCATTCATTGCTATTCTTGTTGGTATAATACAGGGATAATTGACTTAATTTAATTTTGCAAGTCAAGAGTAGTTTTCTGTGAACCTATTTTGACGGGACAGGAGAAAAAAAAGAGCAACCCGGTATGAGTTGCTCTTTTGAATTTGTGGTATAGTGGACTGGCTGATTACATCATGCCGCCCATGCCACCGGGCATTCCGCCACCGCCCATTGGAGGTGCAGCAGCCTCATCTTCCGGCTCATCGGCAATTACGCACTCAGTAGTCAGTAACAGACCAGCAATTGAGGAGGCATTCTCCAGCGCTAAACGGGTTACTTTGGTAGGGTCAATAACCCCGGCTTGTACTAAGTTTTCATACTGCTCAGTGCGAGCATTGAAACCGTAGTCATCCTTACCATCCCGTACTTTCTGGATCACTACTGATCCTTCTTGTCCGGCGTTCTCTACAATCACGCGTAGTGGTGATTCTAGGGCTAGACGGACAATATTTACTCCAGTAGCTTGATCGTTATTTTCAGTCTCGATGTCATCTAGAGCTGAGATGGTACGTACTAGCGCCACTCCACCACCAGCAACTACACCTTCTTCAACCGCAGCGCGAGTAGCATGCAAAGCATCGTCTACGCGGTCTTTCTTCTCTTTCATTTCTACTTCGGTAGCAGCACCAATGTACAGGATAGCTACCCCGCCCGAAAGCTTGGCTAAACGCTCTTGTAGTTTCTCACGGTCGTAATCAGAGGTGGTAGTCTCGATCTGAGATTTGATCTGACCTACGCGAGCCTGAATTTGCTCTTTCTCACCAGCACCGTTTACGACGGTAGTGTTATCCTTATCGATGTTTACTTTCTCAGCAGTTCCCAGATAATCTAAAGTAGCATTTTCTAGCTTGTAGCCGCGCTCTTCGGAGATTACAGTACCACCCGTCAGGATAGCGATGTCTTCCAACATAGCTTTACGGCGGTCGCCAAAGCCAGGAGCTTTTACGGCAGCAATTTTCAGTGAGCCACGGATTTTGTTCACTACCAATGTGGCTAGGGCTTCACCTTCTACATCTTCCGCAATAATCAATAAAGGCTTGCCAGTCTGGGCTACACCTTCTAACACTGGAAGCAGTTCTTTCATCGCTGATATCTTCTTGTCGTAGATCAGGATGTAAGGATTGTCCATTTCCGCTTCCATTCGCTCGGTGTTAGTCACGAAGTAAGGAGAGAGATATCCTCGGTCAAACTGCATACCTTCTACCAGTTTCACCTCAGTTTCAGTACCTTTCGCTTCCTCAACGGTGATCACTCCGTCCTTACCAACTTTTTCCATGGCGTTGGCAATCATTTGTCCAATTTCCTGGTCGTTGTTAGCCGAGATAGAAGCAACTTGAGTAATTTCGTTAGAGCTGTCGATAGTCTTAGATTGGCTGCTAAGTGCCTCAACTACTACGTCAACGGCTTTGTCAATACCTCGCTTCAGATCCATTGGGTTAGCACCAGCGGCTACGTTCTTAATGCCGTGAGCGAAGATTGCCTGCGCCAATACGGTAGCAGTAGTAGTACCGTCACCAGCACTATCAGCAGTTTTAGAAGCAACTTCTTTCACCAGTTGCGCTCCCATATTCTCGATAGCATCTTTCAGTTCAATTTCTTTCGCTACTGAAACACCATCTTTGGTCACAGTTGGTGCACCGAATTTCTTATCAATTACTACATTACGTCCCTTAGGTCCTAAGGTAACTTTTACCGCGTTAGCTAGAGTATCTACCCCTTTCTTTACTTTATCGCGGGCTTTGGTGTCGAAAAATATTTCTTTAGCCATAATTCTAGTTTTTAAAAATTTTTAGGTTCCGTTGATTGATTTAGACAATTGCAAAAATGTCAGACTCCCGCATCATTAAGTAGTCCTTTCCATCTACGGTAATCTCAGTACCAGCGTACTTCCCGTAGAGTACTTGATCACCTACTTTTACAGTGAGCGGTTCGTCTTTCTTTCCGGTACCAATCGCTACAATTGATCCCTTCTGAGGCTTCTCTTTTGCCGTGTCGGGAATGATGATACCAGAAGCAGTTTTTTCTTCAGCCGCCGCAGGTTCTACCAGAACGCGGTCAGCCAATGGCTTGATGTTCACTTGTGACATGTTTCTAAACAGTTTTGATTAAATTTAACCATGTTGTGTTGTTAGCTGCTAAAAAAAGCGGTAGCAGCTTACTTTGAGTAATACAGTTCTCATGCCAAGCGTTCTATTAGTAGAATTCACCTTGCTTCCCTGCCAAATTTGCAGTTTTACGGTCTTTCTTACCTATGTCAGAAAAAGCTGTCACTGACAAAGTTTCACACTTGCACGGTTAACACTGAATCTTTATATTTTGCCACAAATACAAACCCCTCACTTATGGACACACTTCACCGGGACTGGCTTACCCGCGATTTACTGGATTTTGAGTACAAAAAGTATGTACTGTTAGCGTATATGCAGAATGTAAAAAGCAAATTTACGGATCGTAAGCTGTACCCCTTCATGTCAGATTTGGTCTTTCATTACAACAATTTGCTCGCACTTCAGAAGAATAAGCAGCTCATCTACGAAAATTTTCCCAAAGAAGTATCTAAGGCTGACTTTGAGAAGCTGAAGATCCACTACCGAAAAATTATTCAGGATAGTGAACTTATGAACACGATTGAGGAGATTGTCGGCTTTGCATTGCCCCAGTTTAAGGAACGGGTAGAAGAAGGTGCGGAAATTTACGAGGATATTGCCCAGCGCATCAGTATTGAACCGGTAGGAATCACCCCTTTGTATAAGAATGAAGGATACTTATTACTGTCTGCCAAGTCGCAGAAGGCGGTGTATATCTATCACTACAAGATTACCGTTTTTCATCAGGCCGACGAAGCCTACCGGGCTATCCGAACCGAACAGTTAGAAACCGTTAGCTGGAGTCTGACCAATTCTTTTGAGCAGATAAAAAGAAACCTCATTACTTCTAACCAAAATTTACCCAATCCGGCGACATATCTGGCAGTCTCTCAGCAAACGTATCCGCTAGAACCGACCCTGCTGCCCATCGCCAAACGGTTATTGATCCAACACATTGGCAAAGCAGCCTGATTAATGACGAATGAATAATGAGTAATGAGTAATGATGAATAAACGCATTACCATTCATTAGTCATCCGCGCGGCGGCCACCGTGGCGCGGCCGCAATCATTACTCATTAGTTGAGTCAGGTTCAGTCAGACCTTCTAGATCGGAAGCAGCACTATCACCGGTAGCAGGAACGCTAGGATTTAAGGTAGGCGGGGCGATCCGGTCTTGGGCACTTTCAATATTAGGACTAGTAAATCCGCCCTCAGCTCTTTGAGAATCAAGTAATAGACTGGAAGACAGGGCCAATACCATCAGGGCAATGGCTAATGCCCAGGTAGCTTTTTCTAAAAAATCGGCAGTACGTTTTACGCCAATCATCTGAGAAGAAGAGCCAGAACCACCAAATTGACTGGATAATCCGCCTCCTTTAGAGTTCTGGGCCAGTACGACTAGGATCAATAATACCGCAACTACAATAGTGAGTGTGATAACAAGCGTAAACATGTATACTTAGTTTAATTTTTCAATTTTTTCCGCGAAGTACGCCTTTTTATCCGGAAATTTCAACATTAACTGTTGGTAGATTTTAATTGCCCTATTCTTCTTCCCTTGTTTTAGCATTATCCCCGCGAGATTTTCGGTTACTAGAGTGCCGTCGTAACTAGCGCTTTTTTCTGATAAATCTAAAGTCTCCGGCGCGTTGTCAGGTAAAGTATGATTAAGACGTCCCACAGAACTGGTATCAGAATTGACGAACTTGTTGATTAGTTCATTTTGCTTCCGTTGATGAATGCCCAATCGCTCCGACGAAATGGGCTCTATTCCGTGCAAATAGTCGAGTAATAAGGGTGATTGGGTGGCTATATCAGTGCTATTGGCCTCAACCGGGGCTTGATTAGCGTTCAGTATTTTTTTTTTACTGTGCGCTTCTTCTTCAGCTCTGGCCTCTTCTTTCGCCTGACGAAGCTTTCGAAGATTTTCCTCTAATTCCTGATATACAATTTCTTCTTCCTCGTCATGGTTTGCCACTCCGGTTATTTCAGACTCAGAACCTTCTGCGTTATCTTCTACTGGGATTGTACTGTTTACTTCTGTTTCATTAGCTACCACCGGATTTTCATCAGTACTTACTGACTCATCTTGAGCCACTGCTTCTTCTGGGGCCACTGGGGTTTCTACGGCTTGCTCAGTAGATTGCCAATCTATATGAATATCTTCGTAGAACACTTTGCGTAAGTGCCGACGATCAGGAGCGTAAATGGCGGCATGGCCCAAGCTCTTGTAAGCATCGGGAGCCTGCTGGTCGTGTTTGGCTTTGGCAACTAAGGTGCGGGCTAACTGAAAATAGGGGTACTTGGTAATGGCATTTTCCAGGATTTCCTGATCCTCAGCCGAAATATCCCGAGGGTTCGCTAGCATCTTTAATAACGTATCAGACAAGACTTCCATAATGTTGGTTAGTTACAAATAATGACGAATGATTAATGACTGATGAATGATGACTAGTATTCTTACAATATTAGTCATTCGCGCCACGCAGTGGACGCGGCGACCGTCATCATCAATCATTATTCATTAAATATTACCAGTTAGCGACAGTTCCGGCAAAGATATCGAAAATAATTTGATCAAATATTTCTTCAATGAGTTCTTCTTCTACCGAAGAAGGATCACGGTCGGCACTAAAATCTGCGAAAAAGGTAAAACTTTTATTTTCAAAATTAAACTCATCGCTGTACGTATTTACATACGAAGCCGATACTGTAATGTTTAGCCGAACTAAACCAGCCACATCAGCAACATCATTACTTCCCGAAGCCTGGGGTGCCACTGGTACAAATTCGTAACGAGTAATTGATCCCTCTAACAGTAGATCACCATTTTCAGGTACTAAGGCTAAATTGGTATTGGCCTGATAATAATCCCGGATTTCTTCCGTGAAGATCTGACTCATATTGGGTGGCCCATTCCCAGCATCGTTGTAAAAGTTATCGATAGAAATAGTTCTTATCTCTGACCCCAGGGCCGCTCCGGTAAATGAATATACTCCGCAACCTGAGAGGCTTGCAAAAAGTAGTAGGCTTATTATGGTCGATAGTCGACAGTCGACAGTCGACAGAATAGTTTTCAATCTAAACGCTCTATGGACTATTAACTGTGGACTGTGGACTCTATTATTCATCAATTTCATACTGTTTGATCTTGCGGTAGAGCGTTCGCTCCGAGATCCCCAAATCCTGGGCCGCGTACTTGCGCTTTTGTCCGTGTCGCTTTAGGGCTTTCAGAATCATTTCTTTCTCCTTTTTTTCCAGTGAAAGATCATCGTCCTCTTCTGACTCGGGGGAAATATCCTCAATATTAGAGTACTCAACCGTAGACTCTTCTTTTCGATTCCCAACCCCGTTCTTGATTAATAGGCTAGGGGGAACCGATTCTTCAAATTCTGGCTCAAATGATCGAGCTGATGGCGACTCATTGTACTCCGAATACCCGGTCGGTGACTTTCTTAAATTACTGTGTACCCCGTTAAATAATTCGGGATGCTCCCGTATAACGCGGGAGTCGAGATTTTCGTCTTGCAATATCTGGAGCACCAGCTTTTTTAACTCATTGAGATCGTGTCGCATCTCAAACAGCACTTTGTAGAGCAAATCCCGTTCGCTAAAACTTTCCTGCCCCTGCTCTTTTCGATATAAGGCCGGAAGTGCCGAAGAAGTTGGTGGTAAAAATCCCCGCAAAGTATCGGCATCAATTTCCCGCGCCTCCACCAATAACGACATCCGCTCTACGTAGTTTTTCAGCTCCCGAATATTGCCCGGAAAGCGGTACTCCAGTAAAACAACTTTGGCATCGGGCAGTAGCTGAATGGGCTTAGTACGATGACGTTCGGCAAAATCAGTGGCAAACTTGCGAAAAAGTAGCAAAGTATCATCTCCGCGCTCCCGCAGCGGTGGCACGTAAATCGGTACCGAATTAAGTCGGTAATACAAATCTTCCCGAAACTTACCGTTTTGTACCGCTTCGATTAGGTTCACGTTGGTAGCTGCAACTATCCGCACTTCAGTTTTTTGTACTTTAGAAGAGCCCACCCGAATAAATTCGCCGTACTCCAGCACCCGCAGCAAGCGCGATTGGGTGCCGAGGGGCATCTCCCCAATTTCATCTAAGAAAATAGTACCGCCGTCGGTTACTTCAAAGTATCCTTTTCGGGTATCCTGCGCCCCGGTAAAGGCTCCTTTTTCGTGCCCAAACAGTTCTGAGTCGATAGTTCCCTCGGGAATGGCCCCGCAGTTAATTGCAATAAATTTTCCGTGCTTACGAATGCTAAGCTGATGAATGATTTTAGAAAAAGACTCTTTACCACTGCCGCTTTCCCCGGTAATAAGCACAGTCATGTCAGTGGGTGCCACTTGGGCCGCTACCGTGAGAGCGTAGTTCAGGCGCTGGGAGTTTCCAATAATACCGAAGCGTTGTTTAATGCTTCTAAGCTCTGATTGATCTAACATAAAAAATGATCTACGGTCTAGTCTACAATATTTCCTAAAAGTGTAGCGGCGGTGCAACCGTGTACTCGTACATTGACGTAATCCCCTTTCTGGTATTGCTTTTTTGGAAAGACAATCACTTTATTGACAGAATTTCTTCCCTGCAAATCATCCTCCGATCGTTTGGAGTAACCCTCAATAAGTACTTTATAGGTTTTGCCAACATCGCGTTGGTTTCGCTTCAGCGAGATGGCCTGCTGCTTTTCAATAATTTCGCGTAGCCGTCGCTTCTTTACGGTCAGCGGAATATCATCATCGTACTTGCGAGCGGCTAGTGTTCCGGGTCGTTCCGAGTAGTAGAACATATACGAAAAATCGTACTTCACATAATCCATCAGAGTTAACGTTTCCTGATGTTCTTCTTCGGTTTCGGTACAAAAACCAGCAATCATATCGGATGAAATACCGCAGTCTTCCCCCAAGATACGGCGGATAGCGTCTACCCGATCAATGTACCACTCGCGAGAGTAGGTTCGGTTCATCAGCTCCAACACCCGGCTGTTACCACTTTGGGCGGGCAGGTGAATGTACTTGCAGATATTTTCGTACTGCTTCATGGTGTGCAACACTTCATCGGTAATATCTTTGGGATGAGAAGTAGAGAAGCGCACCCGGAGGTTAGGATGTACCTGAGCCACCATTTCTAAAAGATTGGCGAAGTTGACCACATCGGTCTCCCCAGCTCTTTCAATCTGAGCTTTTCCCTTTAGTTTAGTATTACTCGACCATTTGTAAGAATCTACGTTTTGTCCCAGCAACGTCACCTCCCGATAGCCCCGATTAAATAAACCTCGGGCTTCGTTTACGACGGAATAAGGATCGCGGCTTCGCTCCCGCCCCCGGGTGAAAGGCACTACGCAAAACGAGCACATATTGTCGCAACCCCGCATAATGGAAATAAAAGCAGTTACTCCGTTAGAGTTTAAGCGTACGGGGTTAATATCGGCGTAGGTTTCTTCCCTTGATAAAAAAGTGTTGACTGATTTACTTCCTTCATCTACCTGCTTTACCAGATTAGGTAAATCGCGGTAAGCGTCCGGACCAGCTACTAGGTCCACGATCTGCTCCTCTTCCAATAGCTGACTCTTCAACCGCTCCGCCATACAGCCCAGCACTCCTACCAGCAGTTCGGGCTTTTCATATTTCAGGGTGTTGAACTGTCCCAACCGTTTGCGAACGGTTTGCTCGGCCTTTTCGCGAATAGAGCAGGTATTGAGAAAAATGACATCGGCTTTCTCAAAGCTATCAGTAGTATCAAAGCCCTCCTGGTGCATAATAGCAGTGACAATCTCACTATCCGAGAAATTCATCTGACAGCCGTAACTTTCAATATACAGTTTACGCTGCTTTCCAGTATTCTGCTCCACTGTTGTTTTCACCGCACACTGGTCTTCTTTTACCTCTGGGGTGAGAATCTCCAATGCTTCAATGATCTGACTCATATTGTAATATATTCTAGCCTGAATGAAGTTGCAAAGTTAGAAAAACTAACGAAAAGTGATGACAAAATGTCAGGGTATTTGGTTCCAATACTATTTTGATATTTCCTGACGTTAAAAATAAAAAGCCTTTATGGTTATTTCTTACATCTTTTGTATTTTTAGCGAAATGCAATTTTTTAAAAATTTTTAGGGTTTAATTGCAAACAATTTAGTTAGTAAGACTTTTTTTAATAGAAAAGGAGTGAAAATGTCTTTTTTAGTAATTTATTTCCTACAAAACTTGCAAATCTGCCTTATTTCTCCGTTATTTCTTGTTTAAATCACTTTTATTATCAAAAAAACCATACGTTTATTTTAAATTCTACTGAGATGAAAAAATTACTTTTAGCTTCTTTCTTACTATCTGCGTTATTTGTAAAACCTGTGTTTGCTCAGGATGAAGTGACTAACGATGAACTTTATAAGTATGCTGTGGTGCAAGAAACCTTAGATTTGTTTCAGTCTGAGCTATCGGCTCAAGTAACTGAGTATGTTGAAGCGCAAGATCCTGAAATTAAGAACCGATATAACTCCTTAGCTGGTGGCGAAGCTCCGGCTAACGATGCTGAAAAGACCTTCATTGATGCGGTAAATAGCATGAAAAGCGAGCGTACTTCAGAGTTTACTGATGCTTACAAGACACTTATTAAGCGTGTCTTAGGAGCAAAATCCTACGCCAAGGTAAAGAAAGCAGTTGCTAATGACAGTGAAGTAAAGCAGCGTTTTAGTGGCATGGTACAAGCTATGCAAGCAGCTAAAGAGGACGCTAGCGCCTCGGCTGGTCAATAGCCCATAAGCACACTACACTATACACCCCAAAGCCTCGCAGATGTTGCGGGGCTTTTTTTGCTTGTGGACAAGGAAATGGGAATCGGTTCCCCGCCGGGACCGAAGTCGGAAAATGGGGAATGGAAAAGGGACGGCGGAAGACCGGAAAAGGATTAATGACGAATGATTAGAAAGATGGCAGTCAAAAGGTAACTGGGCAAAAGTTATTGAACAAAAGGGGCGGCGGGGTAGTCAGTTTTCCTGACTCTGGACCACATGAAAATTTAACAATCGGGCGATAGAACCGCGCTACGCAGTGGGCACGGCGGCTGCCATTTAGCAATCAACAATCAGCGACTGAACAAGAACACTATAGCACTACCCGATCAAATCAAAAAGTTGAAGAACTCAAATTTATCGTTTAGTAACTCATACGCTATATTTCTCTCCTGCATCCGTTTCAGCAAGGGATCAAAGTCTTTGGGTGACTGAAGCTCAATGCCTACCAGGGCCGGGCCTTTTTCGCGACTGGTTTTTTTGGTGTACTCGAAGTGGGTAATATCATCACCCGGTCCCATCACCTCTGCTACAAACTCCTTCAATGCTCCTGCTCGCTGCGGAAACTGAATGATAAAATAATGTTTTAACCCCCGGAAAAGCAGTGCCTGCTCCTTGATCTCTTCCATACGGGTAATATCATTATTGCCTCCACTTACAATACAAACCACATTTTTCCCCTTGATTTTTTCCCGATACTGATCCAGCACAGCCACTGCCAGTGCCCCGGCAGGTTCCACCACGATGGCTTCTTCGTTATAGAGTTTCAGAATAGTATCACAGACCTGCCCCTCGGGAACCAGAGCCACTTCATCTAGCACTTCTTGACAAATAGAAAAGGTGAGATCGCCCACCCGCTGCACCGCTGCACCGTCTACAAACTTATTAATACTAGGCAGAGTAACAATTTTTCCTTTCTCCAAAGATTGTTGCATGGCAGGAGCGCCTTGGGGTTCAATCCCAATAATTTTGGTATCGGGACTGATCTGCTTAAAGTAGCTGCCTACCCCAGCCGAGAGACCACCGCCACCTACGGGCAGGAAGAGGTAATCGATAGGTTCGTGAGAATCCAGCAGAATTTCGTAACCGACGGTTCCCTGACCCTCAATAACTTTTTCATCGTTGAAGGGTGGAATAAATGGGGCTTTTTGTTCTTCACTAAATCTGAGGGCTTTGGCACAGGCGTCGTCAAAAGTGTCTCCTACCAGAACAATTTCTACTGCGCCCTTCCCGAACATTCGAACCTGAGTTACTTTCTGCTTCGGTGTGGGATTGGGCATGTAAATATATCCCCGAATACCCAGCTTTTGACAGGCGTAAGCTACTCCCTGAGCGTGATTTCCGGCACTAGCACAAACCACTCCGTTTGCCATAGATTTACGGGGCAGACTAGAGATTTTATTGTATGCTCCTCGAATTTTATAGGAACGTACCACCTGCAAATCCTCCCGTTTCAGATGAATATTAGCTTGATACTGTTCCGATAGATTAAGACTTGGCATGAACGGAGTATGCTGTACAATCCCCTTCAGCCGACGGGCGGCATTGATAATATTTTTGACTGGAATTACCGATTTTTGTACTGCTGTTTCCATCCATTAAACTTTTATTGCCAACATTCTTAGCCGTTTATAATCTGCGTACCATGTTCCATCGCGGTACAATGAGGAACGCAATGATTCCTGGGTTGCTTCCAGTAGTCTTTCTATGTGATGGTCAGCTATGTCGGTCAGCCACCGACTGGCAAACATCCTAATCCATTCTTTTATGCCATCATCAGTTAGAGCTGTGTCACGATGAAAATACTGCACTTGTTGTACTTCAAAACCTTCCGACTCTAACAAGTTGCTATACTCCCCTACCGATGGAAAAAACCACTGCTCACTAATATTAATGACCGAATATCCAAACTGGGTACGCTGTTGGTTTAGAGCAGAGATAATTTGGGAAATGTTTCCTTTTCCACCTAATTCAGCTACCAGGCGACCATTTGGCTTCAGGTGTTGATAAATCTGCTGGAGCACTGCTGAGGCATCTTTAATCCAGTGCAAAGCAGCATTGGAAAAGATAGCATTAAATTGAGGCAAACCACTTAGTTGAGTAGCATCCTGCATATAAAACGGAATACCCGGATACTGCTGTTTTGCCCGCTTAATCATTTCTTCTGACTGGTCGACACCTGTCACCCTTGCCCCAGTTTGGGCAATCTGGTGCGCTAACTCACCCGTACCACAACCTATATCCAGAATCTCTTCCCTAACCTTCGGCTCCAGCCAGTCAATCAGGCTGCTGCCGTACTGGTACACAAATGCGTGCTTTTGCTGATATAGATCAGCGTTCCATAGATAGGCCATTTATTAGGTGAAAATTGAAAGGTGATAATGGAAAATGGAAGAATATTACTCTTAACCTCAGAGTCCTTCACAAGAAACTCTGAGGGTGCGTGAGCCTCCTACCGCGTCGGCTTTTTCAAAGGGGGAAAGGCAGACGATATAGGTGTTATGGACGTAACTCGCGAACTTTACTGCCGGCTTGCCACATTTCGGAATCTTTTAACTCATCTAATTCTACCTGAAGCTTCTCTCGGTAGTCTGACTGGCTGTTGCGATCAATGGTGATACGGGCTTCGTTACCCGTGGCTACACTTTCGTAGAGATCATCAAAAACAGGTTTCACTGCATCGCGGAAGCGATCTTTCCAGTCTAATGCACCCCGTTGAGCGGTAGTTGAACAATTAGCGTACATCCAGTCCATACCGTTTTCGCCAACCAACCGGATCAAGCTTTCGGTGAGTTCTTCCACTGTCTCATTAAATGCTTCACTGGGTGAGTGGCCTTTGGTGCGAAGTAAACTATACTGGGCTTCCATCACTCCAGCCAAGGCTCCCATTAGAATACCTCGCTCACCCGTAAGGTCACTGTATACTTCTTTTTTGAAAGTAGTCTCGAATAGGTAGCCCGACCCTACCCCAATACCAACTGCCAAAATGCGGTCTTTGGCATTTCCGGTTATATCTTGGAAAATAGCGTAGCTGGAGTTGATACCTTTTCCGTCGAGGAATAATCGTCGTACACTAGTTCCGGAGCCTTTGGGGGCCACAAGCATTACATCTACGTCACCAGGTGGAATAATACCTGTTTCTTCGTGAAAGGTTACTCCAAAGCCATGGGAGAAGACCAGGGCTTTTCCGTCAGTGAGATATTCCTTCATCGTAGGCCAAACTGCGATTTGTCCAGCATCAGAAAGGAGATTGCAAATAATAGTGCCTCGCTCACAGGCCTCCTCGATTGAGAATAAGGTTTCACCTGCCACCCAGCCATCTTCAATAGCTTTTTGGTAGGTATTAGATCCCTTACGCTGCCCAACGATCACGTTGAAGCCGTTATCACGCAGGTTCAACCCCTGGGCAGGGCCTTGCACTCCGTAGCCAATAATAGCGATTGTCTCGTCTTTTAAGGTATCCAATGCTTTAAAAAGTGGGTACTCATCCCGGGTGATTACGTTTTCGTCAACGCCACCAAAATTAATGGTTGCCATGTGTTTTTCTTCGTTTGGTAATTAAAATTAAATGGTTCAATTGCTCGATTGTCAAATTATCATTGGAGGCCGGAATCCGCAGACCGGAATCCGGAAAACTAACTTTAACTGCTAAATTTTTTGCCTGGTAACTTTTGTCTTCCACTTTTCTAATCATTTCATTAATTTATCCGGTCTTCGGTCTCCCGACTCCGGTCTCCGTATTAGTAGCTTACCCCTGCACTACGCTCCGGGTCTTTAAGTTCGTGAAATTCTTCATCGGAGTACCAACCCTCAGGACCAATGTTCTTAGCGTACTGACTAAAGCGGTACTGATCTTTGACCAAGGCAATGCGACCTGACTTGACAAACTCGAGAATGCCGTGAGGCTCTAACAGATGCAGCATCGTGATAACGTCTTCTTTTTTACCTGTCTTCTCAATAATAACATAGTCATCAGTGGAGAAAGCCACTTTGGCCTGATGCCGATGGGCAATCGCCATGACTTCCTCGCGAGCGGTAAAATTCTGGGTTGCTACTTTATAGTAAGCGATCTGCCCGTAAAAGACCTGGTCGTCTTCATTATGAAAGACAAAGAGCACTCCAATGATTTTACGAATCTGCTGGATGAGCTTCTGAATCTTGTTTTCGTCGTAATCGATTACGATGGTGAAACGGGAAATACCCTTTCGCTCAGTTTCTGAGACGGTGAGGCTTTCAATATTGGTTCGGCGGCGCGAAAAGATAATGGTGATGCGGTTGAGCAACCCAAAATTGTTTTCGGTGAATATGATAATGGTATAGCGTCTTTTCATAAGAATTGCAGATTGGAAAATTGCAAATTGTAGATTGAGAAAAAGGGGCAGTATTACTCTAATCGGATTTGGTCAACCCCCGCACCTGAAGGCACCATCGGAAATACATTGGCTTCTTTTTCTACCGTCACCTCTAGCAGGTAAGACTTCTCGGAGTTAATCAGTTGATCTAACGAAGCCGAAAGGTCGTCGGCATGAGTGCAACAGTGCCCATCAATGCCGAATCCTTTCGCAATGGTGATGAAATCGGGGTTAGTCAGTTCTACAAAAGAATAGCGGTTATCAAAAAATAATTCCTGCCACTGCCGTACCATTCCTAAGTAATTATTATTCATCACAATAATCTTGACTGGCTGCCCAGTTTGGGCAATGGTCCCTAGTTCCTGAATGGTCATCTGAAAACAACCGTCACCAATAATAGCGTAAATATCGCGGTCGGGTGCGCCCATTTTGGCACCCAACGCCGAAGGCAGGGCGTAACCCATTGTTCCTAAACCACCAGAGGTAAGCCAGCTATCAGTTTTGTTGAAGGTGGAGTAGCGGGCAGCGGACATCTGGTGCTGCCCCACATCAGCGACAATCACTCCCTCACCATTTGTTTTCTCCGAAAGCATCCGAACTACCTCACCCATTTTAATCCGTTCAGCTTCCGCCGTAAAATCGTGCTGGATGACTTTCTGATACTCTTCTTCGTGACATTTGGCAAATTCAGCTAGCCAGGCATCGTGCGTGCGCTCCTGCACCTGCGGAATGAGTTCGTTCAGTGCCGCTTTGGCATCAGCAATGATACCTACTGTGGCCGGAACGTTCTTGCTGATTTCCGCGTGATCGATATCAATATGAATTACCTTAGCCTGCTTGGCGTAGCGTTCTAGGTTTCCAGTTACCCGATCGTCAAACCGCATTCCTACCGCAACAATTACATCCGCCTGATTGGTCAAGACATTGGGTCCGTAGTTACCGTGCATTCCTAGCATCCCCACGTAAAGCGGGTGCTCCGACGGAAAGGCCGAAAGCCCTAGCAAAGTACCCGCCACGGGAACTCCAGTTTTTTCTACAAAAGTCTTTAGTTCTGCCTGGGCTTCAGAAAGTAGAACCCCGTGTCCGGCAAACAGAAAAGGGCGCTGGGCACTGTTAAGTAACTCCGCTGCTTTGGCAATATCTTTTTCCCGAGGTGCGCTGGCGGGTTTGTAGCCTTTAATCTGTTTACGCTTTTCGTAGGTAAACGGTACACTCATCTCTTTAAACTGAGCGTCTTTAGTAATATCGATCAGCACTGGGCCGGGACGACCAGAGCGGGCAATATAAAATGCCTTAGCGATGATATACGGGATTTCGTCAGGGTTAGCAATCTGATAGCACCATTTGGTGATAGGCATCGCCAGGCTCATCACGTCGGT
Organism: Bacteroidota bacterium; assembly: GCA_039198955.1. Taxonomy (GTDB): domain Bacteria; phylum Bacteroidota; class Bacteroidia; order Cytophagales; family Cyclobacteriaceae; genus Tunicatimonas. Next base: position 36,407 of record JBCCTI010000070.1, read on the forward strand.
TTCCTGAAAGGCATCGGTTCCTAGATAGGGTTCAGCTACCTGCCCCGTAATACAGACAATCGGTACTGAATCTAGCATAGCATCGGCAATTCCGGTTACCAGATTAGTGGCACCAGGGCCCGAAGTAGCAAAGCAGACCCCAGGTTTCTTCGCCATCTGGGCGTAGCCTTCCGCGGCGTGGGTAGCCCCCTGCTCGTGACGAACCAGCACGTGGTTGAGCTGCTCACGATAGTGAAATAATGCGTCGTAGATCGGCATAATAGCCCCGCCAGGGTAGCCAAAAATGGTGTCGACGCCTTCTTCAATCAGGGAGAGTATTACTGCCTCTGAACCGCTAACAACTTGATCAGTTTCTTTCGTGAGAATATTTTCTGCCTCATGATCGTGGTGCAACGGGTGATCGTATAATTTCTTCGTTGCTTTTTCAGTAATTAATGCCATAATTAATTGAAAATTGAAAATGTAAAATTGAAAATTGTTAGTCGGCTAAACTTCTACCTGTTTTCCATTATCCGCTATCAATTTTCCCTTGTCAATTACTAACTGTTCATTGCTCATCGGTGACACAGCCCTGTGAAGCTGATGCTACCAGTTTTAAATACTTGTAGAGTGCCCCCGATGTTTTTGGCGGTACGGGTTGCTGCCACTCACTTCTTCGCGCCGCCAATTCTTCGTCGCTTAAATCCACACTGAGACGATTGTTTTCAGTGTCGATCAAGATTTTATCCCCATCTCGCAGCAGACCAATAGAGCCTCCCTCAAAGGCCTCGGGGGTAATATGTCCTACCACAAATCCGTGGGTACCCCCCGAGAAGCGACCATCGGTGATCAACGCTACCTTCTTGCCCAATCCGGCCCCCATAATCGCTGATGTTGGTTTTAACATCTCCCGCATGCCAGGACCGCCTTTGGGTCCTTCGTAACGGATCACCACTACGTCGCCCGCTTGCACTTTTTGCTGGTCAATGGCTTCGTTGGCGGTGTCTTCGCTGTCAAACACGCGGGCGGTTCCTTCAAACTTCAAGCCCTCTTTTCCGGTCACTTTTGCTACCGAGCCTTCGGGTGCCAGGTTACCAAACAGCATTTGCAGGTGCCCGGTCTCTTTTATGGGCTGTCCAATCGGGTAGATAATTTTTTGTCCCTCGGACAGTCCGCGCAGCCCATCGAGGTTTTCAGCTAGGGTCTTCCCAGTTACGGTCAGGCAGTCGCCGTCAATAAAACCTTCTCGCATAAGTAGTTTCATTACCCCCGGAATACCTCCCACATTGTGCAAATCCTCCATGAGATACTTGCCACTGGGTTTCAGATCAGCGATGTAGGGGGTACGGTCACTCACTTCCTGAAAATCTTGCAAGGTCAGCTGAATACCTACACTTTTGGCTACCGCAATCAAGTGCAA
>JBCCTI010000071.1:0-37729 GCA_039198955.1 Bacteroidota bacterium
TACACGTATCTGAAGGATATACTGGAAAGGCTACCGGAGCAGCCGGTCAACCGGCTCAAAGAGTTACTGCCCCCTCACTGGAAACCAGTAAAGGTAGCCATAGAAGTTTCTTTATAACAGGCTACTTCACCGGACGGATACCCTTTTCTGATTCTAACATTTTCTATCTCTCGCCCATCTCCTTTGTTTACAATTGAATCATCTACTTCAATATAAACCTCAATACCTTGATTTGTATCTATTTGAATATATTTCTTTTTCACTACAGTTTTCAGTTGATAGAATCAATTATAACAACGGTTTTTCATTTTTTAAGTTAGCATTTTCTTCTGTTCTTGCGGATAAATTAGCCTTTCTTCCAGCTATCGAGTTACCGTATCATTTTTTAATGATTTGATCTACTGATTATCTAAATATTAGACTTAGCAAAATCCTTTTCTACAAATTTAGCTTATTCTTTTCCTGCACCGCATAGTCTACCGAACGGGCGGCAAAGGCCATGTAGGTGAGGGAAGGATTTTGAGTGCTAGTGGATGTCATGGAAGAACCGTCGGTTACGAAGACATTGGGGCAGGCGTGCAGTTGGTTCCATTTATTGAGCAACGAAGTTTTAGGATCTTTACCCATGCGTACCCCGCCCATCTCGTGAATATCCAGCCCGGGTGCTTGTCCAGTATCGCGGGTTTGGATATCGGTGAAACCGGCTCGTTCGTACATCTCGGTAAACTGCTCAAAGAAATCTTTAATCATCTTTTCGTCGTTATCGTCGTAGTCGATATTTATTTTCAGCAGTGGTACGCCCCACTTATCCGTTTGAGTATCATCAAGACTCACGGTATTGGTTTCCTTGGGAATAGTCTCACCCATCATGTGGGAATTCACCCGCCAGTTACCCCACTTGGGGTTCAGCAAATTATCTTTCAAAGATTGACCGATACCGTCGTAATCCCGCTCAACTCGGCGACTAGCCCCAAACCCAGCGGCGTAGCCTCGCAAGAAATCTGTTTCCTGCTTGTACACATTGCGAAAACGGGGAACGTAACCGGAAGTAGGCCGTCGGCCAACGGTAGTACTATCCAATTCCCCTTCGTAAGTCCCAGATATTTTACCACGATAGATGTGGAAGGCTACGTACTTACCCAGTAAGCCATTATCGTTGCCCAGCCCTTCTGGAAAACGGTTGGATTTAGAATTAAGTAGCAGGGTATTGCTGTGAAAAGCACTGGCGTTCACAAAGATCAAAGGAGCGTAGAATTCTATGCTTTCTATGGTTTCGGCGTCAATCACTCGCACTCCAGTGGCTTTCTCTTGCTGCTCATCGTAAATGATAGAATGGACAACAGCGTTGGGGCGTAATGTCAGGTTTCCAGTTCGAGCTGCCCAGGGTAGTGTAGAGGAGTTACTGCTGAAGTAACCGCCAAAAGGACAACCTCGCTGGCAGAGGTTACGGTTCATACATTGCCCTCGCCGCTGTTCCAGGTGAATTGGCTGAGGCTCAGACAGATGGGCGCAGCGAGCGATAATCACATTACGGCCAGTGTACTGAGTTTCTACCTTTTCTTTAAAGTATTTTTCCACGCAGTTCAAATCCATCGGAGGTAGAAACTCACCGTCGGGCAGGTTATCTAATCCGTCTTTGTTTCCGGAGATACCCACAAATTTTTCTACGTAGCTGTACCAAGGAGCAATATCGTCGTAGCGAATAGGCCAATCGACAGCAAAGCCATCGCGAGCGGGCCCTTCAAAATCGTACTCACTCCAACGCTGTACCTGCCGCGCCCACAGCAGTGACTTTCCCCCAACCTGGTAGCCCCGAATCCAGTCAAAGGGTTTCTCCTGCACGTAAGGATGGTCGGTATCTTTAACGAAAAAATGCTCGGTGGATTCGTTGTAGGCGTAACAGCGACTGATTACCGGATTGTTTTTCGTGATCTCTTCTGGCATTTGTCCCCGGTGGGTAAACTCCCAGGGCATCATGTTGGTGGTTGGATAGTCTTTGATGTGCTCGACCATACGCCCCCGCTCTAGCACCAGGGTTTTCAGACCCTTGTCGCATAGCTCTTTGGCCGCCCACCCTCCGCTAATACCGGAGCCAATAACGATGGCATCATAGGTTCGTTGATCTTTACTGTCTATTGCAAAATTTGCCATTACATTATGGTTAAGCCTTCGGTAGAAACACAAGCCTGATAAGGGCCAGGCACGAGTTTATAGGGGAATTTTTCAGTCATAAAATATTCGGATATCATATAGCCCTGGATAGTGTAGCGCTTAGTTATATCCATAAATTTCTGAATATCAGATAGGTATACCGCTGGATTCTCTTCAGAACCTTCGATCGGCACAATTGGTACTTCCTTCATCTCCATCACCTGGGTCAGAATTTTTTCATTCTCCAGTGGCTCTTTCTGCGGAAAAGGCTTTTCCAAAAACATCTTGGTAAAAGGAATTAACTGTTGAAGTCCGTTAGTAAATGCAGTTTGATCTTTCTTCTCCATACAGTCATCTACCATAATCAGAATAAACTGATACAAATCCAGTTCTTCAGCTCCAGGTACCGCCTCACTGGGTGCCGCTTCATTAGACTCTTCTGGTTCCGAGGGTATGATGGTGGCCGCAACCTTAGCTAGTAAATCCTGCAAGCTGGCATCAAGCTGTAAATTATTTAAGGCGATAGCTACCCGTTTCGGGCCAAAGTCGCAGGAGGGTAGCCAAGCCAAGCCTCCCGCCAGCAGGGCAGCTTGTTTTAAAGCAGATCGTCTATCCATTCAGATATATATTACTTTTATCAATACCCCGTAAGTTGGTAAAAATTTTGCAAAAAAAGCAGTAAAATTCGCTATTTACGGCGCATTTTTGCAAAATAGCTTGTGTATTTTAGATGAGAGACGTCAAAAATTGGGGTACAGTAGCTTAATCATACCTAGCACGGTAGCTAGATAGATAAGTGTAACCGGCAGGCCGATACGAAAGAAATCGCGGAAGTTATAACCACCGGGGCCGTACACGATTAGGTTAGTTTGGTACCCAATAGGAGTGAGAAAGGCAGCGGAAGCCGCGTAGGCGATGCCCAAATACAGAGGTGCCCCATCTATCTGCAAAGAATTACTAATAGCGTAGGCCAGCGGAAACATAATAGATACTGCCCCAACGTTGGTGATAAATGAAGTGAGGACAGTAGTAATAATCAGCAGACTTGCCAACACTGCCGTAGACCCGAGAGAAGTAGTTGCCCCCAAAATCTGATTAGCTAATAAGTCGCCACTGCCGGTACTAATCATCGCCTGGCCTAGCGCGAGGGAAAATACCAGAATACCTACCATGTTGATATCTACCTCTCGCTTCACATCCGAAAGGGCAATCATCCGTAGCCCGACCATAGCGGCGAAAATTACCAGCAATGCTGTGAATAGTGAGATAAACCCCACCATCAGTGCTCCGATTGCTGTCAGGGTTGCCAATACAAATAGAAACGTTTTCTTACGCTTGGGCTGTAAAAACTCCTTTACTTGAGAGACGATAAAAATATCCCGGTACAAGTCAGCCCGATTGCGAAAGTCGCGCCCAGCGTACAATAACAGCAGATCTCCCTGACGCAGCTTAATTTCCCCAATTTTACCACTGAGACGTTCCCCATTACGGTGAATGGCCACAATAGCCGCATCGTAACGACGGCGAAAATCAATCTCTTTGGCCGTGTACCCAATTAGGTTGGAGTTAGCACCTACCACTGCCTCAATCACTTTTACCGCATCCCGCTGTTTGGTTTTATGGTACTGAGGTAGCACCAGCCCCCGCCCATTGCTGGTCAGGTCAAAGATGAATTCGGTCGCTCCGGCAAAAATCAGTACGTCATTACGCTGCAAGCGTTCTTCGGGCTTCACCGGGGAAATCACCCGCCTGGTTCGGATAATTTCTACTAAGTACATTCCCCGCAGGTTGCGCAAGCCCGCTTCAGTAATGGTTTTACCAATAATTGGGGAATTACTTTGCAGTGCCGTTTCTACCAGGTACTCCCGCTGATTTTCCTGGAAAGTATTTAGAATGTCTTGATGGTTGGGAAGGAGACGGTGGCCGATGAGCGTAATAAACAAAATACCACTTATACAAACCGCAGTACCAATAAACAGCAGACTTAGCACCGGAACACCCTCTACTCCGTTGCTGATCATAAAGCCGTTGAGTACTAGCGTAGTAGATGTACCCACCAACGTAATCATCCCGCCCATGATTGTCGCATACGACAGAGGAATAAGCAACCGGGATGGACTGATATTGTACTTGCGTCCCCAGTTAAATACGTAGGGCGTCATGAGGGCTACTACCGGGGTATTGTTCACAAACGAGGAAAGGGCAGCTACCTGTACCATCATTCTGAACAAAAAATTACGATAGCTCAACGGTGTATCCCGCTTACCCAAATGATAGATTCGGTCAATAACCGCTTCAATCTGAAAATTTTTGCTCAATGCCGAGCTAAGCACCACCAGTAGCACTACACTAGCGATGGACTCATTGGAAAACCCCATCAGCATTTGCTGAGGAGTAAGAATCCCCAGTAACACTAAACCCAATACTACCCCCAAAAAACCCAGGGCGGGACGTACCCACTCACGGTAGATTGCCACAAACAGTATCAGTATACTTCCTATTGTGATAATTTGCTGGAGATATTGGGGCAGCATTACAGAATTGTAGTAATTTACCTAAGTGCTGTAAAGTTAGTACATAAAATTGTTTTGGTGTTAGGGTATGATAGTGTTTGAGTATTAGGGTATTATCGTCCTAGTGTTTTCATGTGAACGCAAAACTCTAAACTCATGAACTATAGCACCTTAACACTGTAACACCACTCTGCACCATAATCATGCCTCAATCGCTACCTACTTTAAATCTGCCCGCATTTAACCCAAAAATTGTTGAGGAGGGAGGTGGGAAAATGATTTTCGATATTTTTCGGAAAAAGTACGTGGCCCTAACGCCTGAGGAGTGGGTACGCCAGCATTTTGCCCATTATCTGGTAGGGCACTTGCAATATCCGAAGGCATTACTCAAAATTGAAGGGGCACTTACAGTCAACGGGCAACAAAAACGGGCAGATATTGTCGTTTATGACCGGGATGCCCATCCCTTTGTGGTGATAGAGTGCAAGTCTTACGAAGTGAAGTTGGGCGAAAACACCTTTCAGCAATCGGCTTGGTATAATTACTCCTTGCAAGCTCCTTACCTGGTTATTACCAATGGTTTACGCCACTACTGCTGTCGGATTGACCATGAGAACCAGCGGTTTGAGTTTCAGAATGGCTTGCCCCGCTACGGTTGAGCTCCGTGTGGATGTGAGTTAAAACAGGCTGACAGTAATACCTACCTTGTAGTTATTTACCTCAGGGCCTTCGCCCGACCTAAAAAGTTCAGAGAACATATATTGTCCCGTAAGGGTAATGCCCCGAAAGCCTACTTTGGCGCAAGCCCCGTAGCGCCAGGGATTGAGGTTATAGCGACGTTTGAACTTGTCTTCCTCCCGAGTGCCACCGTCTTCGTACTTAATTTTAGTAAATGAGTTAATCAGCCGACCTACCCGTCCACCTAATGCGGCAGTAAAGCCTCGGTAGTTATCTTTCGCAAAAAAACGCAACTCCAGGGGAATGTCCAGATAATGCGTAGTAAGTTGGGTTTTTCGAAGATTAGGGTATACCGTATTATCCAGCTCCAAAATACGAGTAGAATCCGTATCGCTCAAGGTGAAGGCCCCCTCGAAGCTATAGTTAACAAAGCCCAAGCCTAGCCCAGCGTGAAATGAGAGGGGGGATTCCCCAATAGGAAAAGGATACAGGTAATAGACATTGAACCCTCTTGAACCCCATACCCGAGTATCTAGTTCGTCGGGGGCGCCATCTAAGAAATTAAAACCAAAATCCAGCAGCAACATACCCGGTAGGTCGGGTTGGGCACTGGTTGTGAACGAGGACGTGGTATCCTGCGCTTGAACCGACGATGTGATAAAGAACAGAGCCGCGAAAATTACGCCTAAGATACTTTTGTTGTGTGACACGTTAAACTATTTTTCTCTAAACCTTTTTATAAGCATGCCCGCAAAGGTAAAACAATTATACTAGCGATTGGTGGTTTTGCTAGACATTTGGGGGAAAACGTTTCTTTCTTTCGCAGATTGTTCTTGACCAAAAGTAAAATTATTGCTTATCTTTGCCTTCCATTTATGAGTATGGCCTTGTAGCTCAACGGTGTGACGACCGCTGAATGTAGCGTCTGACCGCGCCTAGTCGGCCACGTCGCGTAGGCTACAGGTCAGAAGGTTTCAAGGACATGAGTGGCATTTGGCCTTGTAGCTCAACTGAATAGAGCATCTGACTACGGATCAGAAGGTTTCAGGTTTGAATCCTGACAAGGTCACTTTACAAAGCCTCAAACCATTGATAATCAATAGTTTGAGGCTTTTTTTATTCTCTATAGAAAGTCAATATTTTATAATTGTTGAAGCTTCAAAACGATCAGGGATCTCAGCTTTGATTGCAAGAATTAAATCCCACCTTTGGTTACTTTCTGTTGGTAGCAACTTACCAACTGGTAACTAAAATAAATCACTATGAATCATAAAAAAGGAAAGATACTAGACGAAATATTGTCATTATTAAGAAGCAAAAGCAATTATCGCTTTACGGTAAGCCAGGTTGCCAGCTCCCTACACATTTCTACCTCACAGGCTAATTACTTACTTACTCAGCTCGTCCACAAGCAGAAGATAGAATTTACGGGCACTTTGCCCGGTAGCTCAGACCGGAACGAGGATTTATCTTACCAAATCAATAAAGAAGGCTTCTTTTTCATTAAGCGAGGTGGGTTTCTCAGAGCCTTTAGACGAAAATGGTGGAAGCTGACTTTCTAAAGTCTATGATGAGGGAGTATTCCTTTATTTTTTACTCCAGTTGACTACCAAAATGGAGTAGTTTGGCCAAATCCCGAGCATCATTAAAATTGACTTTATTTTCCCGAAGAAATTGCTCAATGCTCCTTTGATGACCAGGAAAAATTCTCCTAAGACTGGATTTTCGCGCAGGGTGCCAGTGACTATTAAAATCCATAAAGTAGTACGTTGTCAGTAAGGCCAATGTCAGAGGTTCGGCAGCGGGCTGACGGTAAAACTCTCGTTCAGTAAGAGAGCGGTCAAGACCCGTTGAAGGCGGGATTGGGTTACCCGCGCCACTACGTCCGAAAAAGCCGTCGATAGAACTGCTCGAACCTAAATCTTCGTCTCTCACTAACTGAAGTCTCTGACTACCCGCTAGTGTGCAATTCTCAAACCTTTCTACCTCTTCCAAGTAGCCATACTGCGGGTGAAAGTAAAAACGAGCTTGATTTACAACTACTTCTTTCACGGGTGGGTTGTCAACAATGGAAAGCGTGTCTTGCCTGCGGTCAATAAACTGCATTTCCTGATACAGTCGGTTATAGTTAAGTTTGGCGGTAGCTGTCTGACCGTTATGAAAAATTACTTTTCCGCGACGGAAATCAGCAAAATGATAGTGTCCCTCCTTCGGAAGTACCTCCACAGGAACTTCTCCAATATCTACCCGGAAAAACTTGGTTGCTTGGGCTAAAGCCAAATCTTGCAGAAAGCAAACCAAGCATCCAGTTAGAAGTGCTATCAACCCAGGAAAATGATCTCTAAACCGCTTCATAAAGTCTACCATTCTTTGTGTGATGGTAAGACAATAAGTTAGCAATTTTCACATCAATCTGTACTATGGTAAGACTTTTCATTTAGAAGTAATTACCGACTGCTCAGATAAGTTGTAAAGCTGTCCTTCTGTTACTTGTACCTTTCCACCTTGAGCGAATAATGAGACTTGAGTAAAATCTTCATTGGGAAAAAAGATATTAGACATCACGGCAGTACCGTTGTCGCCAAAAAGTTCTACCGAAGCTACATCAATGAATAGGTGCATACTCAACCGATTGCCCTCTCCTACCCGAGACGCGGTAAACCGACCGGGAAAGTCCGCTGAGAAATCAGTTTTTCCGGCATTAGTGCGGTCTACGAAGTATTCTTGCCCAGCCAGATTATAACCGATAATCACCTCTTCGCCTGAGCTATTGGCTAGTCTTATCCCTATTTCATTGGCAGTCGCTTCACTTAAATCAAATTCCACCTTCATTTCTAAGGTTGGTGAGGGTTGGTTCAGCTGATCGCTAATATTCTGCTCACCCTCTAGTGTAGTAGCTTCTAGTGCTACAATATCTTGGCGAAGCATCTCTAACTCCGCTGCCGGACGGGATGCTACCCGAAACCCCACTTCAGTTTCTACTAAATGTAACGTCCGGGGTACAGTCGTGGCACTACGCCAGGTATAAGTTGGCACCTCTTGTCCGTACTGCCAGTTGCTCATCCAACCCATAAAAATCCGTCGCCCGTCCTGTGCCGGAATATCTGCCCAGGTGACCCCAGCGTAATTATCTTTGCCGTAATCCAGCCAGAGCGACATATCTTCCGGATTATCGTTCGTGAAGGTTGTTCCATCAAAATTGCCAACAAAATACTGGGTAGCTGAACCGCCGTTGGGTCCACCCGGATTGATGCTGAGTAGTAGCACCCATCGCTCTTCCCCGCTATCAGTAGCCAGTTGAAATAGGTCAGGGCACTCCCACACTCCACCGTGCGAGCCGCTGTTTTCGCCAAACTCACTCAGGTACTTCCACTCGATGAGGTTAGGCGATTCGTAAAGGTGAACTCGATCGGCTACCGCCAATATCATCACCCACTGCTGATCGGCCTCGTACCAGAATACTTTGGGATCGCGAAAATCCTTGATGCCCGGACTATCGATCACCGGGTTGTCTTCATACTTTACCCAAGTGCGCCCTCGGTCATTACTATACGCCAACCCCTGCGTCTGAAGATAATTATCGGGATCTTCACCTTCTTTAGGAGGGTTATGGTAGGTAAAAATAGCAATCAGTGGCGGATTACCATCCGTACCCAAACCGGAGGTATTATTGTGATCTACTACGGCACTACCCGAAAAGATATAGCCTAAACTATCAGGATACAAAGCAACCGGTAAGTGTTCCCAATGCACTAAATCTTGGCTTACAGCGTGCCCCCAGTGCATGGGTCCCCACACATTGCTGTCGGGATAGTGTTGATAGAATAAATGATATTCCCCATCGTAAAAGACCATTCCGTTGGGGTCGTTCATCCACTGTTCAGGTGGACTAAAGTGATACACCAATCGGTACTGATCACCCGTCCCAACAGAGTTAGCCGCTGTGGATTCAGTTGCAGTAGACTCAGCAGTTTCTGAGGAGGGAGGCTGGCAGCCAGTAATTGCGAACAGTAAACTGGAAATGGCAAGTAGGAAGTGGGTAAATTTTATCATGGCTATCGACGATAGAATAATCTTTATTAGAGTCAGGCTTTTTCATAGGATAGGTTGAGTTCTAGTTCTTCTAGGGATTTACCTTTGGTTTCGGGCATCATCTTCCAGACAAACAGCAGTTGCAGAATCATCATTACTGAGAAAATGGCAAAGGTGAGTCCACCGCCCAAAGCTTCTGTAAAAATGGGAAATACGAATGCAATGAATGCGGCCATAATCCAGTGGGTAAAGCTACCCAACGCTTGCCCCGAAGCCCGTACCCGGTTAGGAAAAATTTCGGAGATAAATACCCAAATAACCGCTCCCTGAGAAAAGGCAAAGAAGGCAATATAGACGAATAGGTAAATTGGTACCCAGATTCCGAAGGATTGAGTAAAGAATGCCCGGGACACCAATCCCAATGTAAGAATTAATCCAAAGGAACCAATCAGCATAAGTTTGCGACGACCCATTTTATCGATCACACTAAGTGCCAGTAGCGTAGCCATAAAGTTGACCAATCCGATACCCGCCGAAGATAGCAGGGCCGAACTGGTAGCCAGCCCTGTCATCTCCAGCACGCGCGGGGCGTAGTAAATAATGGCGTTAATACCCGAAAGCTGATTAAATACCGCGAATAAAATAGCCAGCTTGACTGGAGTGCTGTAGCGTTTTGAAAAAAGTGACTCGGTTTTGATTTCTTTAGCAAGCGAGGTATTCTGAATTTCACGCACTTCTTCATCGGCCCGTTCCGGATCAATCTGGGCTAATATGCTACGCGCCTGGCTAACATCTTTTCTTTTTAGGATGAGCCAGCGGGGACTTTCTGGCACGAATAATACCAGAACAAGAAAAATTAAAGCAGGAAAGGCTTCTACCCCCAGCATCCATCGCCAGGCGTTTTCCCCACTTCCTCCGATTAGGTAGTTGGACAAGTAGGCGATCAGGATACCGAATACGATATTGAATTGGAACATCGCCACCAGTTTGCCGCGCGACTCGGGCGGGGCAATTTCGGAAATATACATGGGAGCTGCTACTGAAGAAGCCCCGACTCCTAAGCCCCCTAAGAACCGGAAAAACATAAATATATACCAGTCGGTAGCCACAGCTGAACCTACGGCTGAAATCAAATAAAAGACCGCAATCCAGAACAATGTTTTCTTCCGTCCCAGACGATCCGAAGGAACCCCGCCAAACAGTGCTCCAAACACAGTTCCAATCAAAGCGATAGAAACAGTGAATCCGTGCTGTACGGAGCTAAGTCCCCACATCCGCTGAATAGTTTGTTCAGCGCCGGAGATTACTGCGGTATCAAACCCGAACAGGAAACCTCCGAGGGCTACTGTAATTGACCAAAACCAGAGCCGTTTCAGGTTCATCGTTATATCAGTTAGGTTGTAATGTTTCAAAGGTACCGAATGCTATCTAATATCTGAAAAATAAAAAACCCAGCCGTAGCTGGGAAAAACGTATCACTCAAAATTATTTTACGAAGAGTCTGTTTTTTCAAAATATCCACAAAGCACTACCTCGTTCATCTCTACGGCTCTGGAATAAAAAACTGAAACGAAAATTAGGGGAATTAATTGAGAAATGTCGCGTAAAAAATAAGCATAACTTACGTGTCAGGCGTATGCCACGCAGAAAAAATTGACGGGACAAAATAACCTGTGGTAGAAGAATATTATTTACCCCGATTACCCAGCCAAATGCCAACAGCGGAAAGAATAAAAACGGCAGCTAAGCCTAGAAGTAGGAGCGTATTGGTATCCATTCGTTTGGTTAGTTTGTGTTCTAAAGCTGATTTGCAGCGAATATTATGAATTTTCTGCTAATAAATAAAAAAGCGACGCAGTTTTGTCTGCGTCGCATCAACTGACTTATGTCAGTTGTAAATAAAGATAAACTCGGTAGTAAGATTAAAAAGTAGTATATGTCTGTTTTCAGATAAAAAAAGTCGAGCCTATCTACCAACCCTCACTTCGCATTACGTTTTTGCAAACCTTTTGCCAAAAACAGTCCGTTTTGATAGAATGCTAACCCAGTTTACATATATTCCTGTCTATCAGTAATTTACATAAGAAAGTTAGGTATACCTACTATCTTCCAAGCTATGCCAAAAAATGAAATTCAGAAAAAAAGGGTACATAATTCCCCAACGCTGGGTATTCCGGGCAACTAATCCACAGTGTACCCTCAACCCTAGCGATCGAGCCACTGCTTGAAGTCAGCTACCCGGTCGCGGCTGACTAGCACATCGTTATCATTACTGTGTTTGAGATGCAACTTCAACCGACTGCTGGAATAGGTTACGATGTCTTCGATAGCGGGAAAAGAAACCAAGTACTTACGGTTAATGCGAAAGAAGTGTATGGGGTTTATCATCTCCTCTACCTGCTCTAGCGAGTAGTCTATAATGTAGTGTTTACCCTGGAAGGTTTGTAAATACGTAGCTTTGGCCTGACTGTAGAAATACAGAATTTCCTCGGTAGGAATAGCACTGAGGTGCTCTCCTACTTTTACTACGAAACGGTTTTTGTAAGTAGGTGCCTGTAGCATTTGCAACGCTCGCTGAAGTTGACTTAAATCAGGCGCAGCCAGAGCAGCCGAAGATGGCTGTTGGTGATAGTTACGGTACTTATCTAAAGCAGCTTCTAGCTCTTCCTCATCAATTGGTTTAAGCAGATAGTCAATGCTATTGACTTTAAAAGCCTGAATGGCGTACTGGTCGTAAGCGGTGGTAAAGATTACTGGAGCCGTGATGCTAACTTGCTTAAAAATCTCAAAACTCAGCCCGTCAGCTAGTTGAATATCCATGAAAACCAGATTGGGGACAGGGTTACTTTGCCACCATTCTACCGACCGCTTTACTGAGTCTAACTGAGCGATAATTTTGGCCTGGGGTAATAGCTGCTGTACCAAGGCGGATAAACGCTTAGCTGCTGCTTTTTCGTCTTCAATAATCAGTATGTCCATATCGGGTATATTCATACCTAAAACTATTATGCCGTCTGTAGAACAAGGAGTGGTAATCTCACAATAAATTTATCCGGCCCATTCTGTATCTTAACCTCTTGACCTGACAGATGAGCGTAACGCGACTGAATATTTTTCAGCCCTAAGCCTGACGAATACTCGTGCGAGATTTTGGACTGTAGGTTATTTTCTATCACCAATATGTCTTCCCCTTCCTGATAGACCCGGATCTGTAAGGGCTGATCATCAGAAATGATGTTATGCTTGATAGCGTTCTCTACCAACATTTGTAACGACAGCGGTAGTATCATCAATTCATAATTGGGAGCTTGAATATCAACCTGCAAATTATCCTCAAAGCGGATTTTCTGGAGAAAAATATACGCCTCTACAAACTTGAGCTCTTCGCTCAGGGGCACTACCTCTTTATCTTGGTTATCCAGCACATAGCGGTATACATCCGCTAGCTTTTTGATAAACTTCGCTGCCTGCTTCTGATCTTCGTACACCAACGAAGTAAGTGCATTCAGGCTGTTAAACAGAAAGTGAGGGTTTACCTGATTTTTGAGTGATTCGTACTGAGAGGCAACCCGCTCAGTCTTTAGTTTTTCTGCCTCAATAGCCGCCTGTCGCCAACTTAGTAGAAAGCCCCGGCTAGTCAGAAAAATGGTAATTACTACTGCCACAATCATCGGAAAATAGGTTTCCCTAACATACACTTGTAAAGGTATACCCGAGGGATCATCGACAAAAAATACTTGAATAAATACGTAGGCCACTAATAGTGAAACCAAAAAGGAATAACTGAGTAGCGTGACCGTATTTAGAATAAACCGTTTAGTGGGTTTCTCAATCCAAGGTACTCGTTTACTAAGCCAGCGGTTCAGATATTCGTTACCCGTTCCCAATGTGATGCAGAGAGTGAAAGAGTACAATATATCATCTCCTACTGTCTTAAGTCCTTCCCAAGACATAAAATCACCGGGCGCCAAAAGGAAAACAATGGTGACTGCCAGAAAAAAATTGAGCCCTAGATACCTAGCAAATGACCGAGCTTTTTTAGGAACAGAGAACATATAATGAGATAAAGAGATTCTGCTGATTCCGAAGGTACGAATAAGTATATAACTCACAATTCGCTGGGAAATATTCACCATTGATCTACTTTATTGATTACACGCTTGCTGGGAAGCAGTAGCAGTATTTTTGCCCCAAGCCGGATGTAATGAGGATGCTACTTCCGCTTGCTCAAATTTCGCTACCGCTTGATTGATAAGCCCGCAAGCTTCAGAAGTATCACTACCAAAGAATTGAGCGGTGCCGTACTGCATCTGTCCTAGCAGTAGTAAAGCCCGAGGATTATCAGGATTCATTTGAACGGCTTTAGCTAAGGTCTGAGTAGCTAACGGAGCCATCTCCGGTCCACGAGTCGCTGCGTCTACTGTTACCCGAATCATATGTAAATAGCCTTGCAAGGCTACAATCTCTGACTCTTCTGGCATTATTTGCTGCGCTTGATCTAAATATTCTTGTGCCTGATCTAAGTGCTGGTCTTTTTGCCCTCCGTCATCACTCATTGCGCCCTGAATAATGTAAGCATAGCCGATGTAGTAGCGCGGCAGCCATTCCTCTTGCTCAACCTGAGCAATACGTTGAAATTGATTAGCCACAGCTTGGTAGGCTTCAGGTGAGTTAGCTTGGTTCAGTTGGTCAATGGCTTGCTGCATAGCCTTTTCGTAGGAAGGGTTAGCAGCAAAACTCAGAGCAGTGATCCAGAAAGATGCGATAGAAATAAATAAACGTTTCATATTATTAAGATTTAAAATTGAAGATTATCGTTAATTATTAATTGCTAAATTGCTGTTTGTTACTAAAGCTAGGTTGCAGATTTGGAAGGTTGCAAGGGTTGAAAATTTCTATCAAATTTCGGTCTCCGTTTAAAGTGTCTCTAACTGATTCTTCATTTTGTCTTTACTCAGCGTAATGAACAGACCCATGAAGAAAAACCGGGGAGCAGTAGGCTGGGTGGGCAAACGGTCGTAATTACCCGATTCGTTGGGCTGCGATGCGTACTTGTAGCCAAAAACATTATCACGACCCAAAACATTAGTCGCCGATGCGTAGAGAATGATATGCTGTCTAATAAGCCAAGCTACATTCACACTGAGGCTATGAAAATCTTTGGTAAGGTCAGCATGAAATTGAGGGTTCTCGGGGTTAAAATAAGGTCGTCCACTCGCAAAGGAATAAGCAGCTCCTAGCTGGGTGCGCCAGTTAGTGACAAAATATTTACCTACGGCTGAGAAATTATGCTTGGAAGCAAAGATGGGTACTGCCGTGGTTGGAAAATCCCGGTAGTTGCGTTCAGTATCAGTAAGTGAGTAAGAAATCCAGTAGTCTAAATTATCTACTGATTGGCGGTCGCGCCAGAAAATATCTAAGCCTCGGGCGTAGCCATCTCCCTGATTATTGTAAGCAAGTGGGTTGTACGGTTGTGTTGGGTCAAACTTCACTAGCTGTTGATACTGCTTATGGTAGACTTCGGCCCGGAAGGTACGGCCTTGCTGAGTAATTTGGTAATTGGCGATGTAGTGCGAGGCTTGCTCGTCAGCTAAATCTGAGCTCACTGCCCGATAGTCGGGGCGGGCCGCCTGATGAAATGTACCGTAGGCAAGGGAAATCTGACTGTTTTTCCCGGTTTTGTAAGCTAGCGAAGCTCGGGGTGAAGCTTTCCACGTATCCGTTAGCCTAGAGTATTCCGTACGAACTCCTAGGCGAGACACCCAGCGGGAACTTAGATAGGCATCAGTTTCTATAAACTGGGTGATACGCTGGTCGGTAAATGATGGCGTTAGTACCGCATCACCTTCAGCAGAAGGCATCTCCCAAGCAAACTGATCTTGGAAGTACTCCGCCCCTGCCCGCACCGCTACGTTGGTGTTTACATCGTAGGTCCAGACTGACTTGGCGTGCCAACTCTGCTGTTGCTGATGGATAGGTAATCGGTTAACGGTTACTTGCTGCTCATCGTGGGTGAAAGCTACTCCCGACTGCCATGTCCAGTTTTTTCCGATTGCCTCCTGGAATGATACATTGGCGTACAGATTATCATTCTCCAGGGAAATCAGCTCAGTATTCGGCAATTGCTCTACATTGGGTTGATGTAGAGCCAGCTTACTACGGTTGGCCTGGGTGTAGAGTTTAAGCATTCCGGTAGAGGATGTCTTGTGGCGATACGCTGCTGCACCATTCCAGGCCCGGGGTGCGGTAATCCACTGCATATCTTGGGGGACGGCCCACTGATAAGGAGATAAATCCGTGTATCCGCCTTCGGCCCAAACCGATGATTTCTCCCAGCGGTGCTGATGCGACACACTGCCCCCCACCGTCATCAAAGAAATATTGGTTTCGGTCTGAACTGCCAAATCATTGGTGTTCAGCAGTAAGGCCGAAGAAAGGGCCTGCCCGTATTCAGCTGAATAGCCACCGGTAGTGAATGTCGTTCCTTTGAACAAAAAGGGTGAGAACCTACCGCGAGTAGGAATCCCAGGTACTGAGGCGTTGAACGGACTGTGAGCCAGTAATCCATCAATAAATACCTGAGTTTCGTAACCTTCGCCTCCTCGTACAAACAGTCGACCATCTTCGCCTACCGTTTGCGTACCCGGCAAGGTTTGTAAGGCACCCGCAATATCACCCAAGGCTCCGGCAGTAGTTACTATATCCAATGGCTTCAACGCCACTGCCTGATGCTTATCACTAGCCTCAAACGATCCAGCACTAATAGTGACCCCCTGCAAAGTATGGCTCGCCTCTTCCAAATGGATGTTCGGTAAAACGGTTTTCTCGCCCTTGAGAATAGTCCTTTCTTGAGTTTGGTAACCCACTGCACTAATTACTAAGTAGGAAGTATCGGCTGGATCAGCAGTAAAGGAAAAGGAACCCGTAGTATCAGTGGTTGCCCCGAAATAGGTGTTTTGCAAGTATACGTTAGCCCCTACCACTGCCTGCTCCCCGTCGTTCACTACCCCCGACCAAGTGATTTGTCCAAGGGCGTTATGCCCAATTCCGGCACTTAATGCCAGATATGCGAGAAAATGTAAGCCGTAAGAAAAGAAACTTGAAGTGTGCATAGCAATACTGTTTTTGATATTGCTAAGGTGGTTGTTTGCCCTACAATCTGCGAATAAACCCTACCGGATGGTAGAATTTTAAGGACGAATCGCAAGAAACAGTGACCAAGTGGGAATGAATAGTAATCTACTGCGAAATACTACGCTGTAAGTTCTGCTGCTATTCCAGTTACTTGTTACCAGAAAAAATCGGTTGCTTTGAGCATGAATTGTTTCAAGTTCAATCAACTTGCTCCTAAGTCGCAATTACAGTATATCTACAATTATTGCCGATTACTTGACTTTGTTATCCAAACGCATGGCTCAAAACAGGACGCTATGTGCTTGTATTACGATAATCAATTATTCATTGAGGTTACTTTCGATGGGTTGCAAGGCGACCGGGTTAAGGAAATCCGCTCGTACCCCACTGTTAACCAGCTCGTACACTGGTACGATCAAGTCAATATTTCAGCCGTATTTCAGGATGCCCCTAAAAACTAACGAGGGGTAGTTTCATAAGCTGCTGATTCTAGTAATGACCGTCGCATCAGGTAGCGCGTATCACAACTATCGCTGCTGTACGCCTGTACTAACTCCCATCCCTGCTCATTCATGTAATTCAAGGCATCAACTGGCGAGTTAAACTCTAGCGGTCGCCGGGTCATTGAATCGCGCAGCTTATCTACTGAGTTTATCAAACCTCGGTGCGGATATTGACCATAGTCCACCCGAATATGACAGAGTGGCGAACCAAAGATCCACTCTACTTCTATCTCACAATATTCTTCGGTTCTTAACGGTTGATCTTGAGAAGATGCGGTAAGACTGATAACGAAAAGCAGTGAGGTACAGACAAAGTATTTCATAATCGGAATAGGTTATGTTGCTATTTTGAAGAGTATCAAAATTAATACCGAAGTGCTTTCGCCCTCTTCCATTGGTCGAGCGATAGTAGATTACCTAGATGATTTTACTCGGCTAGGACATTGCTAAATTCATTCCTACAGATCGATTCTAGCATTCTCAAAAGATTATCTATTTTTACTAACAGACTTTCTAACTACAACCTATGAATTACACTCGACGTGACTGGTTAAAGGCAACGTCTATGGCTGGGCTAGGCACTCCGCTTATTCTACCTGATCTATCCCATAAACTTCATCTATGGGCTAACTCAACCATCTTACTGCACTCTAGTTGGCAAACAGTAAACATCGGCGATATTGGTCACACTCCTGGTCTAATCACCCTGCTGCAACACTATATTCCAGATGCTCAGATTATTCTCTGGCCCAAAAGTCGGTTAGACCGGGGAGTGGAAAGTATGTTAGAAGCTGCTTTTCCTCAGTTGGAAATCGTGAACGGGAAACTTAATGAACAAAGTCAGCCAGATACTACTGAGTTGCAAGCGGCTTTTCGGGAAGCGGATTTTATGCTGCACGGTTCAGGACCATCGGTAGTAGGTAGGCGGGGACTGGCGAGCTGGTCACATACTACTGGAAAGCCCTACGGCATCTACGGAGTAACTATCCAGGATATTAATGGTGATTTAGCAGAATTACTCAAGGGTGCTTCCTTCGTCTACACCCGCGAAACTCATTCGCTGAAAAACATTGCTGAGCAGGGGCTATCGGAGGAGAAGATCGGCTTTGCTCCTGATTCTACTTTCGCAATGAACCTGCTGGATGAAAAAAAGGCTCAACAGTTTATGCAACAGCATCAACTCGAACCCCGCAAGTTTATTTGCGTTATTCCTCGCCTGCGAAAAACTCCTTACTACAAAATCCGTCCGAATAATGCAGGTTGGAGTCAAGAGAGAATTGCTGAAGTAGATGCGTTGAATGAACAGCATAAAGAGAAAGACCATACTAAGGCACGACATGCCATGATTGAGTACGTGCGGAAGACCGGCAATAAAGTGTTGATCTGCCCCGAAATGACCTACCAACTTGATATTATGGACGAACTGCTGATTGACCCGCTACCGGAAGATATAAAAAAGCAGGTAGTGAAACGTGATACCTACTGGCTGCCCGACGAAGCTAGTTCCATTTACAAAAAACCACTAGCCCTACTGAGCTTTGAGTGCCACTCGCCCATTATGGCCTTCCACCACGGCACTCCGGCATTTTACCTGCGCCAACCCGAAGACACCATCAAAGGACAAATGTGGTACGACATTGGCGTAGAAGATTGGATATTCGAGATTGAAGAAACTCAAGGTTCTGACATTGCCAAGCAACTAATGAAAGTGCATAATGATTTTGAACAAGCCCAAACCTACCGTGAGCAGGCCATGCAACGAGTCCGGCAATACCACAATGAAACGATGCAGTTTGTGAAAGGAAAGATAACCTAACTAAATTCTGTCCCTTTTTCACCATTCCCAAAATTTTCTATTTTAGGAAAAATTATTCGGAGTGTCCGACAACAACCTAGAGCTACAACAGATTTCCAAAGAGTTTCCTGGCGTGAAGGCGCTAGACCAGGTTTCGCTGACCGTACGAGCGGGCGAAGTACACGCGCTCTGTGGCGAAAACGGAGCGGGTAAGAGCACCCTGATGAATATTCTCTCGGGAAATTTACAGCCCAATAGTGGCAGTATCCGCTGGAAAGGGCAGGAGGTGCAGATTCCCGACCCGATTGAAGCCCAACGGTTAGGTATTGCCATTGTGTATCAGGAGCGCAGCCTGGTAGAAACCCTCAGTGTAGCCGAAAATATTTTCATCCGCAATAAGCCCCTCAACCGCCTCGGTTTTATTGACTTTACCCAGCTGCATCAGCAGACGAAAGGCCTGTTGGAACGACTGGGTTTATCGGACATTCGTCCGCAGAGCCTGGTAGGTTCTTTGTCCGTGGCCAAGCAGCAAATGGTAGAAATTGCCAAAGCACTTTCCCAAAAACCAGAATTACTAATTCTAGACGAGCCTACTGCTTCTATCACCGAGGTAGAAACTGAAATTCTGTTCAGCATTATCCGCGGACTAAAACAGCAAGGAGTTTCTGTCATTTACATCTCTCACCGCATGGCCGAAATCTTCGGGATTTCCAACCGGGTATCCATACTAAAAGATGGTCAGCACCAGGGCACGTTTGATATTGACGAAGTAACCGTAGATACGCTGATTCGCAAGATGGTAGGGCGCGATTTGCAGTCGCAGGATACTGAGAACCATACGCAAGACGAGGTAGTGCTCGAGGTAAAGGGTCTGCAAGGAGAACGCTTTCGCAACGTGAGCTTTCAGCTTAGAAAAGGTGAAATTCTGGCATTGGCCGGACTGGTCGGTGCGGGCCGAACTGAAGTAGCCCGCGCTATTTTGGGGGCTGACCCCGTACTGGAGGGGGAAGTTTTGCTGGAAGGCAAACCTGCAAGGATCAGTCACCCGAAGGATGCTATCCAGCAGGGGATTGGCTACCTGCCCGAATCGCGCAAGACCCAGGGGCTTTTTCTGGACATGAGCGTAGCCGATAATGTGGTAGCTGCCAACTTAGAAGGAGTTGCTGAGCGAGGAGTACTCAAACCCCAGCAGATTAAGCAGGAAGCTGAGGATTATATACAGCAGCTTCGGATTGTTACTCCCGGCAGCCAGCAGAAAGTACTGAACCTAAGCGGGGGAAACCAGCAGAAAGTGGTACTGGCCAAGTGGCTGATGCGTCAACCCAAGGTATTCATCGTCGATGAGCCAACGCATGGGGTAGATGTGGGCGCAAAATCTGAGATTTATGCTATCTTGAACGAGCTTACCCGGCAGGGGGTCAGTATTTTGTTGATTTCTTCAGAATTACCGGAGGTGTTGCTGCTCAGCGACCGCATTCTGGTGATGTGGAACGGCATTATTACCGCCGAAATCAACCGCGAGCAGGCCACTGAAGAAGAAATTATGCACTACGCCTCCGGCACTAAAAACATGTACGCCTAAGCTATGAATCGAGCCAGTATACTTCAGGGATTACAAGATAGGGTAGTTACGTTGGCTCTTACCATCGTGGTGATGTTCGTGGTATGTAGCCTAATCTGGCCCACCAAGTTTCCTACTTTTGATAATATCTCGCTAGTGCTACTCAATCTCTCTATTGAGTCTATCGTGGCCGTAGGTATGATGTTGCTGCTGATCTCGGGGATGTTCGATCTGTCGGTGGGTTCGGTAGTGGCGTTCTCCGGAAGCATTACTGCCTACCTGATGTACTACTACGGCATGTACACACCCGTTGCTATTCTGGTAGGTCTCGGGCTTTCCGCGGTTATCGGATTGGTAAACGGTTTGCTGGTGGCTAAAGTGGGCATCAACCCCCTGATTCAAACGCTGGCCATGATGGGCATCGTCCGCGGGCTAGCCCTGATGATTGCCGGAGCGGGTATCCAGAACCTGCCCGCCGATTTTAACGCCATTGGTCAGACCAAGATTCTAGGGATTCAATCGCCGGTTTGGTTTATGCTGATTATTGTAGCGGTCTTCAGTATTCTGGTAGCCCGCACGGTGTTTTTCCGACAGTTTTACTACATTGGCGGTAACGAGAAGGCCGCAAACCTGTCGGGCATTCGGGTAGACCGGGTAAAGATCATCGGCTTTGTCATTATTTCCTCCCTAGCGGGCATTGCGGGTATTCTGCTGGCCTCCCGGTTGGGAGCCGCGCTAGCTACCTCCGGGCGAGGAATGGAACTGCGGGTAATTACCGCCGTAATTCTGGGCGGAGCAAGTCTACTGGGCGGGCAGGGAAAAATAATCGGGGCACTGCTGGGTACGCTCTTTATGGGCCTGGTCAGTAACATCATGATTCTAGCCCGGGTATCTGGCTACTGGCAGGAAATTATTCTCGGATTAATTCTAATCGTTGCCGTCGCTATTGACATCTTACTGAAGAAACGAGCCGGAACCACCCCTAAAAAGTACGTTCAACAGGCTACCTCAGTAGCATCACCCAAACAAGTACAAGCCTAATATGAAGCACCGCACCATTTCAACAAACAAATATAAGGTAACCTTAAATACTCCCCCTTTTTTAAAGGGGGTAAGGGGGATTTCACCTCTCGGAGCTAGCCGACCTAATCGAATAAGTTATCATCAAATGTATCTCTTCTCACTACTTCTTCTCACTCTAATCGCATGCGACCCGGAGAAAGGAGCCAAGTACCGCGAGCAGCAAGCAGCTGCCACCGCAACAGAAATTGATCCGAACGAAGAGTACGTGATGGTGACTACCGCCGTAAATATGCCGCTATACGTCAATCACGATCAGGCTGCTTTCAAGCGCTGGGGACAACAGCGAGGAGTAAAAACTTCTATCCTTGGCCCCTCCGAGTGGGATGTACAGGCGCAAATCGCCACCATCGAGCAGGTAGTGGGTACCCGCCCCACTGGCTTACTGATCAATGGTACCGATCCGGCGATTGCCTCGGCCATCGATAAAGCAGTAGAAGCCGGGATTCCCACCGTAGTATACGATTCGGATATTCCTAAAAGCCAGCGCCACGCCTTTCTGGGCACCGACTGGTACGAGATGGGACGTTTGCAAGGCGAAGCGATGGTTAAGCTGATTAATGGCAAAGGGAAAGTAGCCTGTATGGGCATTCTGGGGATGACCAACCAGGAAGCTGGTTTTCAGGGATTACAAGATGTGTTGGCCGAGTATCCCGATATTGAGTTTATTGGGAAATACGACGACAAAGCTAACGTAGAAGAAGCAGCTCGTATCACCTCCGATCTGATCAGTGCCAACCCCGACTTAGCCGGAGTCTGCGGTTTTGACGCTAACAGCGGCCCCGGCATTGGTTTGGCCATTAAAGAGGCCAGAAAAGGCGGTGAGATAAAAGTAACCACCGTAGACTGGGAGCCCGAGCACCTCAAACTAGTACAGGAAGGCGTGATTGATTTACTGGTCGGGCAAAAGCGCGAACTGTTCACCTGGTATGGCGCCCAGTTTCTCTACGATATGGTGCACCAAACCAACCAACTCTCCGGCGACGATCAGGCCGCCGGAATCACCAACGTACCCTACCAAGTAAACACCGGCCTACTCACCATTACTCCCGAAAACGTAGATCAGTTTATCGATTCATGAATTGCCGTCATAAATATCTACTTCATCTCCAAACCAGAATTAGCTTTCTCCTCCTAGGTCTGACCCTGCTATCTTGTGATCCTGAGAAAGGTGCCAAGTACCGCGAACAGCAGGCGGCCAACCAATCTGCGGAAGTTATTTCGGACGAGGAGTACGTAATGGTTACCACTATTGTCAACTACCCCATGTACGTTAATCACGATCAGGTTGCCTTTAAGCGCTGGGGGCAGCAGCAGGGTGTAAAAACTTCCATCCTCGGTCCTTCCGAATGGGACATTCAGGCGCAAATCTCGGTCATTGAACAAGTCATCGGCACCAAACCCACTGGCTTACTGATTAATGGTACCGATCCCGCGATCGCATCAGCTATTGATAAAGCAGTGGAAGCCGGGATTCCTACGGTAGTCTACGATTCGGATATCCCGCTGAGTAAACGCCACGCTTTTCTGGGTACCGACTGGTATGAGATGGGCGTACTGATGGGTGAGGAGGTAGTAAAACTAATTGGTGGCAAGGGCAAGATCGTCTACCTCGGCATTTTGGGCATGACCAATATGGAAAACGGCTACCGGGGGCTGGTGGATATCATTGAACAGTATCCAGATATTGAATTAATCGGCAAGTACGACGATCAGGCGAACGCGGAAGTAGCCGCCCGAATCGCCGCCGATGTACTGAGTGCCAACCCCGATCTAGCTGCGTTCTGTGCTTTCACTCCTATGAGCGGCTTTGGCTGCGCCCAAACGGTGAAGGAGGCTGGTAAAGTAGGCGAAGTGAAAGTCACCACTGTCAACTACGAACCGGAACTGTTAACCCTGATGGAAGAAGGTGCTATTCAGCAACTGGTTTGTCAAAAGCGAGAGCTGTTTACTTGGTACGGAGCCCAGTTTCTCTACGACATGGTGCATAATACTAATCAGCTTTCCGAAAACGATCGGGCAATCGGCGTTGCTAACGTTCCGCACTCGGTGAACATTGGCACCTTCGCCATCACCCCCACAAATATGCAACCTTTTCTCAATAAAGAATGAGGAACCCCCACTTTGATTTAGTTTCCTATTCAATAACAATTTTAATTCCCTCTTTTTCAAAGGGGGCTAGGGGGATTTTTCCAAAAGTGCTTCAATGTCTATTGAAAAGTACTGCTCTACTATTCATTACGCTTTCACTCACTCAATGTGCCAGCCAAATCGAAAACGATGGAACCGACCGCCCTCCGAATATTCTTTTCATCATGGTAGACGATCTGGGTAAAGAGTGGGTAAGCTGCTACGGGGCTGATAGCATTATCACTCCCAACATAGATCAGCTAGCGCAGCAGGGAATCCGGTTCGAGAATGTTTATTCCATGCCCCAATGTACTCCCACCCGCGTGACGCTGCTCACCGGGCAGTACCCGTTTCGTCACGGCTGGGTAAATCACTGGGACGTACCCCGCTGGGGTGGCGGAGCCCACTTCGATGAAAGTACGAATCCCTCGCTAGGCCGACTGATGAAAGCAGCGGGCTACGAAACCGCTATCGCGGGCAAGTGGCAAATCAACGATTTTCGGGTGCAGCCCGATGCGATGGAACGCCACGGGTTTGACCATTACTGCATGTGGACTGGCTACGAAACCGGAGTAGAGGCCAGTGCCGAACGTTACTGGAACCCCTACATCTTTACTGAAACCGACAGCCGAACCTACCCCGATGCCTTCGGGCCGGATATATTCAAGAATTTTATTATTGATTTCATCCATGAGCACCGGGATACCAGTATGTTTATTTATTTCCCGATGGTGCTTACCCACACGCCGTTGGTGAACCCACCCGGCAGTTCGGCTGAGGATAACCTGGGAAAGCATAAAGCGATGGTGCGCTACACCGATGCCATTACCGGAGAAGTTATCCAGGCCCTGGAAGATGCCGGAGTACGGAACAATACCGTTGTTATCTGGACAACTGATAACGGCACTGCTCGAGGTATTGAAGGAACATTGAATAATTATCCTTTAGAAGGTGGTAAGGGACTAACCACTGAAGCCGGCATCAATGCGCCCTTTATTGTGAGCTGTCCGGGCAAAGCACCCCGGGGTCAAGTATCCGATGCCCTGATTGATTTCTCCGACTTACTACCTACCTTTTTGGATATTGCCGGAAGGGAAGTTCCCTCCGGTCAAATAACCGACGGAGTTTCCTTCAAAGAGGTAATCTACGGAGACACTTCCGACACGGACCGCTCGTGGATACTGAGTATGGGTGGCCAGAATAATGCCCGTCTGACCGAAAAGGGAGTAGAAAACGAATATCGTTTCCGCGACCGGGTGCTGCGCAATAAGCGTTACAAACTGTACGTAGATACTCAGGGACAACCTGCTCAATTCTATGACCTGGAGACTGACCCCACCGAACAACAGGACTTATCTGATAACCTCTCTTCGGAAGAAGTCCGAAAGAATTATGAGCAGTTAGCTTCAGTCATAGAAACCTTTCCCGAACAGGATAGTGACCCCCGTTACATCCCCCTGCCACCCCAGTCCTGGGACGTAGAAATTACTGCCGAAAGCCAGGTGTGGAAAAAGTGAAATTCTTCAACTTCACGTCTAGTCCGATTGATCTTATCGAATATCCCCAAAAAATACGCTTCCCCTCTATTTATTTTTTTATGTTTGTGAGCCATGAGTCAAAAGTTATCATTTGCTGTGATTGGCTGCGGATTCTGGGCCCAGTATCAGATTGCTGCTTGGCAGGAATTAGAAGGAGCGAAACTGGTAGCCGTATGCGACCAGGATGATGAGAAAGCCCGGAATACAGCCAAAAAGTTCGGTGCAGCTAACTACTATACCGATGCTAAGACTATGCTCGAGCGCGAGTCGCTGGACTTTGTGGATATTATTACCACGATAGAATCCCACGCTGAGTTTACCCAAATGGCCGCCCGGCACCAACTTCCCGCGATCTGTCAAAAACCCTTCGCCCCCGATTTAGAAACCGCCCGGCAGATGATTATGGCGCATCGCGCGGCAGGTGTTCCGCTCTTCGTTCACGAGAATTTCCGCTGGCAGGCTCCCATCCGTCGGGTAAAATCGCTACTAGATTCGGGGGAAATCGGAGAAGCATTTAAAGGACGGGTCACCTTTACCTCAGCCTTTCCAGTGTTTGACAATCAGCCTAATTTAGCTGAGCTGGATCAATTTATTCTAGCTGATATTGGCTCCCATACGCTAGATATGGTTCGCTTTCTGTTTGGTGAAGCAGCTAATCTACGCTGTATTACCCAGCGGGTAAACCCCAATATTGCTGGTGAAGATGTAGCTAATGTTTTACTGGAGATGCACAGCGGGGTACACTGCTATGCCGAGATGTCCTACGCCTCGGTACTGGAAAAAGAAGCTTTTCCTCACACGCTGGTACTGATTGAAGGTAGCGAAGGCTCTATCCGCCTCGACCATAACTACCGCATAGTAGTGACTAACCGAAAGAGGAGCTCTCGCAAAGTAGCCACTCCTAAGAGTTACGATTGGGCGAATCCCGACTATGACCTGGTACACTCCAGCATGGTTGATATCAACCGGGACTTTCTCACGGCTTTACAAAACGGCTCACTACCTGAAACCACCGCCGCCGATAACTACCGAACGCTACAGCTAGTCTACGAGTGCTACCGTTCCGCTAAAATGAAGCAGGTCATCACATTGGAAGAACCAATATTCTCTTAAAGATCGTGTTAGGGTGTTAGTGTATGTCTACAAAATGAATTACATAGTATTTGATTTAGAGGCTACTTGCTGGAAGGACAGAACTGATGAAAGAAGAGAAGTTATTGAAATTGGGGCAACAAAAATCAATCAGCAAAGAAAAATGGTAGATGGGTTCAGTTGCTTTGTGAAACCAGTGATACATCCCATTCTATCAGATTTTTGTAAAGAGTTAACTACCATTCAGCAGATTCAAATTGATACTGCTAAATTTTTTCCCGAAGCTGCACAGCGATTTAAGAATTGGATTAATACGGATGAAGAATACGTGTTATGTAGTTGGGGCTACTATGATAAAAAGCAACTCGAGAGTGATAGCGATTTGCATCAATTAGATAAGACGTGGCTCAACGATCATATCAGCCTTAAACATCAACATGCAGAACTTAGAAACCTCAAAAGAGCAGTAGGATTAGCAAACGCACTAAAGCAAGAAAATTTTAATTTCGAGGGAAGACATCATCGCGGGATAGATGATGCTAAAAATATCAGCAAGATTTTCTTGAAGTACTTTGATAAATGGAGATTTAAGAACAAGGCATAGCTTTATTAAACCCTTGGGACAATTTATATTAGTACTTATCACGATACCTGAACACATGAATACCTCCCGCCCTATCCACGCTACGTACTTCATTGAAACCGCTTTTCCGCTGGATCAGGCGGCGGAGATTATGGCGGGAGAACAATCGTCCGGCACTTTTGTGAAAACCCCAGGGGAAACGGACGAACTGAAAGAGAAGCACGCGGCTCATATTGAAAGTGTTGAGGTAATTAAAGAAACCAGTCGCCCCTCGTTATCAGGAGCTAAGGTACCAAAAGGCGAGACTAGCCCCACTTACCAGCAAGCCAAAGTTACGCTTTCCTGGCCACTAGAAAATGTGGGAACTAATCTTTCTAATCTGATGGCTACCGTAGCCGGTAATTTGTTTGAGCTGGCTCCGTTCTCGGCACTTAAGCTACTGGATATTACTTTGCCCGAAGCATTCCGGCAAGCCTATCCGGGTACCCAATTTGGCACCAAGGGAACACGGGAGCTAATTGGAATGCCGGATCGCCCTATCATCGGAACAATTATCAAGCCTAGCGTGGGGCTTAGCCCAGCGCAAACCGCCCGGCAGGTGGAAACGCTAATTGAAGCTGGACTGGATTTTATCAAAGATGATGAACTGATGGGCGACTCGCCCCACTCACCCTTCGAGCAGCGGGTAGATGCAGTGATGGAGGTTATCAACCGCTACGCCGACCAGTACGGTAAAAAACCCATGTTTGCCTTTAACCTCAGTGGGGATATAGACGATATGCTACGCCGCCACGATTATGTTTTGCAGCAAGAGGGAACCTGTGTGATGGCCAGTCTCAACTGGGTAGGTATTAGCGGCGTAGCCAAGCTAAGACAGCACAGCCAGGTGCCTATTCACGGGCATCGCAACGGCTGGGGATTGTACTCCCGCTCCAAAGCCATTGGACTGGAGTTTCCAGCATTTCAGACGATCTTTTCATTGGCCGGAGCCGATCATCTGCATACCAACGGCATCCGCAATAAGTTCTGCGAGACCGACGAGTCCGTCATCCGCTCTATCGAATCTTGCCTAAATCCGCAGGGAGGTGGGTATCCGGTCACACCCGTAATTTCGTCAGGACAGTGGGCTGAGCAGGCGCGCGATACTTACAAGGCTATTCAAAGCGTGGATTTGATGTACCTCTGCGGGGGCGGTATCACCGGGCACCCTGGCGGGCTAGGAGCCGGGGTCCGTAGCATCCAACTCGCCTGGGAAGGAGCTATACAGGGCCAAACCATTTACGACCTCCAAGATCAGCACCCTGAAATTCAGCAGGCCATTGAACTGTACGGAAGCCGATAGCTAAGACCATTAGCAGTGAACCGGGTGTCGGACACTGGGCGCCGGGCACAACGTACGATGATTGAGGTCTCATCAACTCCCATCTCCATGAGTTAAACAACAGGACTCAGATCTAAGCGATAACTCTCTTTGGCAGTCAGCTAGTACTGCTAAGGCAACATTCATGGGAGCACCCTGCACGTGAGGGGTTTTGGAACAGTCTTTAGTATGGCGGATAATGCTACTGAGGAGCGTCAACTGATCGGCGATGGATTTTTCGTACGATATACCAATATTCTTATATAGTCGAACCGACATAGTGCCAATGCGATCAACAATCTTACATATCTGCACTATTCGGTGCCGATGCAGACCCACATTAGCACTGCGCAGCTTCACTCACCCCCAATGCTGGCCGTAGGGACCTTATTTTTTCTTTTCCCAGCACTAGAAAGATTAACCAAGTATTTTGTAAGTTGGCTTCCGTTTATGGTATTGGACTTAACTAGATTATGTGTCTTAAACTATGCGTCGCGGACTGCGCGCCCCGGACTATGCGTCGCGGACTTAAATGAACAGATACAGCAAAAATAACAGAGAAACATTTCCGTTACCTACCCATTATCGATGGACAGTGAAGACTAGTTGTCGTTATGCGATTGTTGGGCATAATTGAAAACAGAGACAAAAAAGACTAAAATGAAATTAATTCACAAAATTATTCGCATTGCAATTCTTTTGCTTTTTCAACTAACACAATCACTTGGTCAAGAACCAGAAACATCCGGCACTCCAAGAACGATCCCTGAACTGAAGAGTGCCATAGAAAAAGTATTAGAAGAAACACAAACACCAGCTGTAGGGTTGGCATTAGTCCATGGAGATAGTGCAGTTTGGATTACAGGATTGGGAAAAGTGGATGTCGAAAATGATGTTGCAGCGAATGAAAATACTATGTTCCGAATAGGTTCAGTTTCAAAAATGTATGTTTCATTAGCTATTCTGAAGTTGCAGCAAGAAGGCCTCGTGAGCCTTAAAGATAAAGTACGGGATTTAGTGCCAGAAATTGAATTTAAGAATCCGTGGGAGGAGACATCACCCATTCTTGTCGAGCACCTGCTTGAGCATACCACGGGCTGGGATGATATTCATCTTACTGAGTACGCACTGAATGATCCTGATATTAGTTTGAAAGAAGGGCTTGATTTTCATCCACAGTCACGTACATCACGTTGGGTTCCCGGAACACGTATGGCTTATTGTAATTCAGGTCCACCAGTTGCTGCATATATTGTGGAAAAGATCACAGGTCAAGCATTTGAAGATTATATTCAGGAGAACTTCTTCAAACCAATGGGTATGGAGAACATAACCTACTTTGAGAGTGAGGACTATAGGCAATATGGTGCCACATTATACATAGATGGAAAACCACAAGATTATTGGCACATCATCATGCGACCCTCCGGGTCCATCAACGCCTCCCCAAATGATATGGCTAAAATGGTCCGATTTTTCATCAACAAAGGTCGGGTTGATAGTTTACAATTAATAAGCGAGGAATCCCTAAAACGGATGGAAACTCCCGCTACTACCATCGGTGCTAGGGCCGGATTGGAATATGGCTATGGTTTGTCAAACTATTCCCTCCCCCACAAAGGCTTTGTGTACCGAACGCATCAGGGTGGGGTTAATGGCGGACTTACCGAATTCTCCTACCTCCCCGACTATAATGTTGGATATGCTTTTATGATCAATTCGGGAAATGGCGAGGCGCTTGGGCGCATTGCAGATTTGGTACGTGACTTTCAGATTAAAGACCTGGAAAGTAAAAAGGTGAATGGGAATCCCCTGGCTGAGACGGAAGAAGTTGACATCTCTGGCTATTACGTGACCCTGAACCCACGTACCCAGATGTTCTATTTTTTAGAGCGGATACTGAATGTCCAGCGAATGGGTCAAAAAGAGAATTCTATTTTCCGCAAAGGCCTATTGGGTGGGGATGTTGAAAATTACCTACCGGAAAATGAAACTCACTTTTTATCTCCCTTGACTGGAAAAATAAGCATGGTGCAAGCGCAAGATCCACTTGCCGGTAAGGTTATCCAAGCCAGTAACCAAGTACTAAAGCGTGTATCACCCCTGCTGGTTTTTGGTCAGCTGATTCTTATCGGGGTATGGCTTTTGGGAATGATCAGTTCAATCCTTTCGGGCATTATATGGGTCATTCGCTATTGGATGCGTAAAATCCAAGGTGGGGCCAATATTAAAGTTCGTTTATGGCCTCTTATGGCCAGTCTGTCATTCCTGGTCATCGTTGTTACACTCATAATAGGAATTTCAGACCCCTTTGAGTTGTTAGGAAAAGTGAGTTTGATATCGCTCTCTCTGTCAATATTAACCACTTGTTTTGCCTTGTTATCCGTATGGTCAGTGTTTTACATAATTAGAAAACGCCATGCCACCGTGAATAGGATGGCATATTGGCATTCAGCAATTTTGGCTAGCTTGCACTTAATAGTGACTTGTTATTTGCTATGGTACAATATGATAGGCATCCAAACCTGGAATTAGTGATTTTTTAGAGAATCCAAAAAATATGCCTAACAAAATAATGAGCTATCAACCTCAAAATATGAAATCAAACCAAATACAGGAGTAATGACCAAAAACTTTAGAGATAAATTTCATAAATCCTTTTACCTGCTGTTTGCCCTAACACTATTATGCAGTCACGATCTGTATCTTAAAATGGAAACCTACTTCTTGCAGCCTAATCAAGAAGCAACCTTGAGCCTATACAACGGGACTTTTGAGAGTAGCGAAAATATCATTACACGGGATCGTATGTTGGACGCCTCAGTTATCGCTCAGGGAGAAAGAGTAGCCATAGACTCCGGCCAATGGCAAGATCAAGACAGCACCATCACGCAACTAACCTTTAACACTGCTGAAGCCGGAACTTATGTAGCTGGCGTTTCTACTAAAGCTAGAACTCTAGAACTCACTGCCGATGATTTCAATAGCTACCTCGAGCACGACGGTGTTTTGGATATGCTCGAGTACCGCACTAGTAATAACTTGTTGGATCAAAATTCGGTAGAGAGTTATGAAAAACATGTAAAAGCCATCTATCAGGTGGGTGATGTCAAGACCAATGACTGGAACACCGTATTAGGCTACCCTATCGAGTTTGTTCCCCAGGCCAACCCTTACGAAAAGTACAGTGGTGATAAGCTTGAAGTGCAACTGCTGCTGAATGGTGAGCCACTATCCAACCAGCTAGTCTACGCAGATTACCTTAGCACCGGCCACTCGCATTCGCACGGTGATCACAGCCACGAACACGACGGGGAAACGCATTCGCACGATCATACACATGATGACGGTGACCATGAGCATGCGCCCGAGTCCGGAGAAGCGCATACGCATACCAGCGGTCAGCAATTACGCACCAATAACCAAGGCATCGCCGCGGTAGATTTACCCGAAGACGGCATCTACTACCTACGAACCATTCATATGGTCAGTGTTACCGATAGCGATGAATTAACGCATCGGTCTAAATGGGCGACACTGACGTTTGAGGTAACCCACCAGCACGGTTCGGGCACGCACACGCATGATCACGATCATGAGGAGGGCATTCCCACTTGGGTTTTTATACTGGGCAGCGTGCTGATCATAGGAGTGTTGTTCTTCGTCTTTAGAAAAAGTAATTAACGATGCAGGTGAATTTAAGAAGAGTGCTGACGCTATTGCTATTTTTCGTTCCGTTTTTAGGCTTCGCCCACGATGTTTCCAGTGCCGATCAGGAGCTTTTACGCAACGGGGGTTTGTGGGCTTATATTCAAGTGGGTGCCACCCACATGCTCACTGGTTACGATCACTTGCTTTTTCTAGCCGGGGTTGTCTTCTACTTGAGCAGTTTTACGGACATCTTGAAGTTCATCACCGTGTTTACCGTAGGACATTGCATTACCTTGATAGGTGCGACCTACGCTGGCATTACAGCCAATGAACACTTAGTAGATGCGGTTATCGCCCTGAGCGTTTTATACAAGGGATTTGAGAATTTAGGTGGTTTTGAAAAGCTCAGGATAATATCGCCTAATTTGCTGTTCATGGTGGGCATTTTTGGTTTGATTCACGGCTTCGGGCTTTCTACCCGATTACAGTCCTTTGACATAGGAACGGAACAATTTCTGGCAAAAATTCTGTGCTTTAATCTAGGGGTAGAAGTAGGACAGGTGCTGGCATTGATTCCTATTGTTTTTATCATTACGCTTTCGCGAAAACGCCAACAGTTTCCCGCTTTTTACAAGGCCGTGAACTGGTACTTGGTACTTGCCGGGATAGGTTTGTTCGTATATCAATTATACGGCTACTTTAATGGACATTGATGATGAAACAATCATATACGCCTAGCAAAGTGCAAAATATCGATGCCCGCTAAGCGTGCCCCGCATTTTCACCGAACCTCTGTACTCTCTCGACGGTCTCTTTCAAATTGGCTTCTCTCTGCACCTCCAGAGATGGTTCTTATTTATCCGGAACCATAATGCTGAGTGCCCTCAGCAACTGTGGATTGTCTTTAAGCGTCATCTTGGCAACCTACTACTCTGGTCAACTGCCCTCAGCAGCACTCGCCACGGCAGAATTACCCGGATCAGTACCCATGCGGGCGACAATCTTACATATCAGCTCGACGAAGTGCCGTTATAGATCGACATTGACCCTGAGCAACTTCACTCATCCCCAATGCTGGTCGTAAAAGGTTTATTTTTTCTTGACTCAGCACTAGGAAGGTTAAGCAGGTATTTTGTAAGTTTCGGCTTAATACTAAAATAATTAGCACGAAATATTTTCGCTCTTACTTCAGTTTTTATATGTCTGTATGAGGCTGACATCAAATAACAAGTATAAATCAGTTGATCCCTTACCAGGGATACCACTACCTAATTTTGTAGTTATCACCGGCTTGAATGGGTCAGGAAAATCACAACTACTTGAAGGGATTGCGAATAATCGGATACTGCTTAAAGTGGCTCATGATAGATTTATAGGATCCTGCAAGTTGGTAACCTCTCAAACGTTGGCTCCAAATGACAGCATGATTGTTACTAATCAATCCTTGAAACAAAGTAGCACAAATACATACAATCAGTATGTTCAATACTTAAAAAAGGCGAGGCATCACCCAAGTTGGGCATTGTCAAATGAAATCAAAGACCATAAGCAAGTAAAAATTATAGAGCAGATAGTACGAAACGCTGAAAAAGATATAACAAATTTAACTGCCGATGACTTTTACCGCTATTATCCTATTGACGATGGACTAACTCAAAATGATATGTTCTATCAAAACTTTTCTATACTATTTAAGCGATATCAGGTAAAACAATACAACAATCAGTTTCGTCAATTTTTGAAAGAGAAAAAGGGAAAGGACGATGTAGGATATTTAACTGATGAGCAGTTTGTACAAAAGTATGGTGAACCACCATGGATTTTCGTAAATCAAATTGTAAAAGAAGCAAACCTTAATTACTATATTAATTCACCAGAAGATCAGGAACCAGATGCTGCATTTGAGCTGAAACTTATTAATAAAAATAATCAAGCGGAGATAAAATTCAGTGATTTGTCATCTGGAGAAAAAGTATTGATGTCATTAGGTTTAGCACTTTACAACTCGAAGTTTGACAGCTCTTTTCCTCGGGTTCTCCTCATGGACGAACCAGACGCTTCGTTACACCCTTCAATGATAAAGCAGTTTTTAGACGTAGTTCAAAATGTTTTTATTCAAGAGAAACAAATGAAAGTCATAATCACTACTCATTCTCCCTCGACTGTAGCGCTTGCGCCAGAAAAGTCAATTTTTGTGATGAATAAGACTGGAAATCGCGTAGAGAAAACCACTAAAGATAAGGCATTGAAAGTGTTAACTTCTGGTGTCCCATCATTAAGTATTAATTACGAGAACAGAAGGCAAGTTTTTGTAGAAAGTAAATATGATGTTATTTTCTATGACAAAGTTTATGATAAGTTAAGGGGAAAATTAGTACAGGAGGTATCAATTAGCTTTATCTCTTCAGGTATTGACGGACAAGGGAACTGCGATCAAGTAAAAGATATAGTTAATAAACTTGTTAGTTTTGGCAATAGAACCATCTACGGAATAATTGATTGGGATACAAAAAACAATGGAAACGAATACATAAAGATTCTTGGGAAAGATAAACGCTATAGCATTGAAAACTATATCTACGACCCACTACTACTAGGTGCATACTTGCTACGGGAGAAATTCCTACCAAAGATGGAGTTAGGACTTAGGGATAATGAAACTTACATTGATCTCAGGAATTTTGATGATTCAAAACTTCAGTATATAGTAGATGTTATTTCTAACAAAGTTAAGTCTATATTTCAAGAACCTGTAGATGAATCATTAATTGTTTCTTCGCTCATTAATGGTAGATCTGTTAAAATACCTAAGTGGTATATTCTATACCAAGGTCATGAATTAGAAAAGCAATTAAAATCATCATTCCCGCATTTGAATAGATTTCAAAGAGAAGGCGATCTCAAAAAGGAAATAATATCTAAAGTAATAGATGATATACCCGAAATTTTATCAGAAGATCTGTTATATCTGCTCAAAGAAGTTCAAAATGTATGAGAGTAGCCCCCGCTATTTAGAGTATTCCGAAGGATCACTCCCAAACTAAATAAAAGCAGAAACTAGAATACCGTCGAGGGGAAAACTGTAAGCATATCTGCGTTTTGTGTTAAACTGTCGTTGATTTCTTTTAGTACTTTGTGTAAACAGAGAAACACATGGCAGATCGTATTAAAAAAGTTGAGTCCATCAGCGAAATGCACCAGATACTGGGCTACCCCAAACCCAAGCACCCGCTGATTTCCCTACTCGATACTTCAAAATTAACCATCCCCCCCTCAGCCGTGGGGTCAAAGTCCATCCCCAACTTTTACATGATCTCGGTGAAGGACAGCAACTGTGGCCTGGAGTACGGTAGAAACTCCTTCGATTTTGATGAAGGGGTGATGGTCTTTTCCGCTCCTGGTCAGGTGTATACCACTACGCGCGAAGTTCAACCGGGTCAAATTCACGGCTGGATACTCTACTTTCATCCGGATTTAATCCGCAATACCCACCTGGGCGAAGTCATAGAAGATTATTCCTTCTTCAACTACGATGTGTTCGAGGCACTTCATCTCTCGGAAGAAGAGGAAAAAACCGTATACGACTGCATCAGTAACATCAAAAACGAATACGAGCAGCGCATCGATAATCACAGCCAGCGGGTGATCGTCTCGAACCTGGAGCTGCTCCTTAACTATTCGTTGCGCTACTACGAGCGGCAGTTCAACACCCGCACCAACCACAGCAAGGATGTAGTCTCCCAATTTGAAAAGGGCCTTAAGGCGTATTACAAAGAGCAACGGGCACTGGAACGGGGGGTGCCTTCCATTGAGTTATTTGCCGATCAGGCTAATCTATCGCAGCACTACTTCAGCGATTTAATCAAGAAGGAAACCGGCCGGTCACCTAAAGATCATATCAACGAGTACGTGGTAGAGCGAGCCAAAAATATGCTACTGGGCACCGAACAATCCATTAGTGAGATTGCCTACGATCTGGGCTTCAATTATCCGCATTACTTCACCCGCTTATTTAAGTCTAAAACGGGGCTAACCCCCGGGCAGTACCGTAGCCACAATTAGATTCTGCGTTTTGTGTTAAGCTATATGCAGTCTGTGTAACCTAGCTAGTCAATTAATTAAGATCTTTAAACTATCTCAAGTTTACTATTGCGCATTTCTTATTACACTAAACTTTGATAGACAATAATTTTCAATTATCCATTTTCAACTTTCAATTAGTATAAACCTTAAAAATTATAAATCATGAGTAACCAGATAGAAACAAAGCACTTGCAACAGGTAATAGAAAACCACGGCCAGGATATGACTGGCAAAGTAGTAGCCATCACCGGAACCACCAGTGGCACCGGTTTTGTCTGCGCCCGAGAAGTTGCCAAGCAAGGAGCTACGGTAATTCTGCTCAACCGTAAAAGCGAAAGAGCGGAAAACGCCCTCCGGCAATTACAGGAATCCGTGCCCGACGGAAAGTTTGATGCCATTGATTGCGACTTGCAAAACTTTGGGAGCGTTAGGAGTGCCGTAGACAGCATTAAGGCTAAGTACGAGGTAG
Organism: Bacteroidota bacterium; assembly: GCA_039198955.1. Taxonomy (GTDB): domain Bacteria; phylum Bacteroidota; class Bacteroidia; order Cytophagales; family Cyclobacteriaceae; genus Tunicatimonas. Next base: position 36,354 of record JBCCTI010000071.1, read on the forward strand.
TTGATGTACTGGTGAATAATGCGGGGGTGATGGCCATGAAGGATGAAGCTACCCAGGATGGCTACGACGTGCAGATGCAGACCAACGTTATTTCCCACTTCCTGCTTACCAAAGAATTATTTCCCCTAATGAAAAAAAGCAGTGAGGCCCGCATTGTAAATCACTCATCGATGGCCCGCTTAGGTGGCCCGTTAGTAGCCGATTATTTTGAGCAAAAAGGGGGCAACCTAGGGGGCGATGGTACCGAAGAAGAGAACATGAGTTTCCAGGGACCAAGATGGGAGCGCTATCACCAGACCAAACTGGCCAACGCTACCTTCACCTACGGGCTTAAGGAGAAATTAGCAGAAGCTAACATTGGAAGTGTGATTCCATTGCTGGCGCACCCCGGACTCGCCGCCACTAACTTACAGGTTACCACCGCTGCTGAAGGTGGTATGGAGGGAGATTCAGAGCTTATGAACCAAGCGCAATCAGCCGAAGACGGAGCCACCGGAATTATCCGAGCAGCAATGGACCCCGAAGCCAAAGCAGGTAATTTTTATGGCCCCACCGCTGGCTGGAGTGGTTACCCCGATCTATTAGAACCGGAAGACTTATTATTGGATGAAGCCAATATTAATATTAACTGGGAGGGTTGTGAAAAAGCGGTTGGCTCATTCAAGTTTTAATTTTTCAATGTAGAGAGGGAGATTTGATCCTGATAGTGTGATACCAAGCCCCTCTTTTTTTATATATGGACAGTTTATTATTACTCTGGGGAAGGCACTTATTTTGCTCTCTTTAAGGAAGTTTCTGTCAGTATTGTAAAGGCTTCCTATTGTCAGGCCGGAACTACAATACCTAGCACTTCCAGCAACTGAGGATCGTCCTTGAGTGCCATCTTAGCCATCTAGCTAAACTCCTGCTGCCAGGTTTATAACTCGGCTAATGCAGCACTAATTTCTGGGTAGCTGGGTTTTTACAAAAAATAGCTATGGCTACTGTCCGGTGCTTGGCGTACTGCTGCTGAAAGGCTGCCCAATCGCTACGTCACTATCGGTCTACATCCTGCTTGGTTAAATAGTCTTGTTTTTTGGCTCGCTGGGCTAGTTGGGTAATTGTTTGGTAAGGTAGAACAGTCCAACGGATGGCTGAAAGGATACCTCCGTATTGCTACGCGCTACGAAAAGTTGGCGGTCAACTTTCTAGCAATGGTCAAACTCGCTTTTATCCGAAGATACTTCAAATCCAGTTAAGTATAGAGACATAAATATGTTAAACTATATTTTGAATTCTGAAAAATTGATAAACAGCTCTTTACCAACAGTAGCTAAAGCTAAGTTTACAGTGTAGAATAGATTTTCTGCTGAGCAATAATCAGCAGGTTTTAACCA
>JBCCTI010000072.1:0-37105 GCA_039198955.1 Bacteroidota bacterium
GAAGCTTTCCGGGCAGCGATGGACGCGCCATGGGGCACAGAGTGTTCTCAATCTCAGAGCGCTGCGTATGAGCAATCGGTGGCATGAACTTCAACAAATGATCAAAAAAGCTGCCTAGCGACATTTTGTTATGCACCCATTCTGTACTTATGATTTAGGTAGTCGAGTGAAACTCTTACGGCATTTCCCGCGCGACGGTCGCCCGGATGAGGCTCTGCGAATTCCGGGGTCTCCCGCTCGAGATACCGGAACAGGTCCGGGTCTCGCCAGACCGGCAAGGATATTCCAACGTATTTATGAACGACTACTTAAGTATTGCAAAATACTAAGATCATTAGCAATGGGCTTTATTCTAGAACCCTTTATCCTCTTTTGATTAGATACCTTTCAATTTCGTTGCTGTGCAAAGAGCCAATCCAGAACTCCGGGGGTCTCTGTAACAATTTCCCAGCTGTGACCTCCATTGGGAGATTCTGTGTAACGTGGATTACCTCCTGCCTGCTCAATCGCATCAATCATATCTCTCGAGCCGCTTACCGGGACATTCCGGTCATTGGCTCCGTGGAAAGCCCAAGTGGCAACATCCCGTATGTTAGAAGCTAATGCAGGATTACCTTCTCCAGCTACCGGAATTGCTGCGGCAAACCTATTAGGACGAGTACCGGCGAAGTGCCAGGTTCCGTATCCGCCCAGCGAATGGCCGACCACATAAAGTCGCTCCTCATCTATCGCAAACTCGCCCTCCAATACACTAATTGTCTCAAAGACTAATGAATCTACGGTAGGTAAATTGAGATAACCACCCCAGGAAGAACCGGGTGGGCATTGAGGAACGAAGAGAAAGGCTGGGTATTTTTTTCTGTTTTCCGGCTCAGACAGCATCCGGGCAAATAGAGATCCTTCAATATTTCGGTAATTATCTGTACCCCAACCAGCTCCTCCGTGTAGACATACCACCATGGGGTATTGTTGGTTAGGACTATAATCTTGAGGCTCCATTAAACGATAGAGTAAAGTATCGCCTTTTTGGTTTACATAGCTTCTAGATTCAAATGGTTCAGCCATTGCTTTCGTGCTCGCCGATATGTGCGTACTCCAATAACTTTGAGTACCTATTCTGATACCCAAAATGAAAGTCATAAAAGCGGCTATGCCTCCCAAAGCATACATAAGCCCCGTATATTGGTTTGACCTATTAACCCCATCCGAAGTCTTTAAGGGTTTTAGTTCACGATAGAAAAGTACGATCACCGGAACAGGCATCAGGCAGTTAGCCAATGCAACCCATTGATTTAATTGCGTTACTGTGCTGGTTGGGAGTTGCCCCGATGGCACATTACGACTTAGAATCAACAGATAAACTGAGATGCCTACTAGAATTATCATGAAGACTCCCAGTACCTTTAACCAAGATTCTCTACCTGCTTTGGAAAATACGAGGCTGATTGCGTATAAAAAAGCCGCACTTAGTGAGAGGATGAGCGCGGTTAAATAGTAGCTCTCCACCTCCCTAAACAACAGTAAGAGTAGGTAGATAATAGTACTTTGATAAAGACTGGCAATAACGAAGATTGCCCCGGTTATGAAAACCAATCTATAGCCTTTATGATGAAAATACTTCAGCATGAAGACCAAACCGACTAGCAAAGTGCCTACCACCACCAGAAACCAGTTAGAAAAAGACTGTAGATTGTATATCTGGTACCCGATTTGGAAAAAAATGATACTTTGAAATAATGCAGCAACCACATACAGTCCGAGAAAAAAGACGCCAAAAAAATAAAAGTCCCGATTCATCATTAGATTTTGTGTTGACGGCAGTAAAAAGATTATGTTGTAGACTCTACACTCAGTCTTCGGTTTAAGTAGTAGAGTAGGCCTACTGTTAACAGTAGCGAGCCGATAACTAAAGGCAAATAAATCAGTAGGTTGTGATCAACATAATTCCACCAAGAAATGTAAGATTTGCTTAACGCACTTATGTTCTGAGCGAGAATATAGCTAATAACTGGAATTGCTATTAGTATAAAGATAGAAGGGTACAATGAGCGAGTCTTCCAATATAACCAACCTAGAATCCAGCTAAGAAAAAAGATAGAGGTGAAATAGGGATATACCAATAAAGCACTTAATAAGCTGCTCCAAAAAATTGCCCTAAGTGGAGTCATTGTCATAAGTAAACCTTTTAGAATTATTCCTCTTGACGGTAACTCCATTAGAATCATATTGCCAGTACCGACTGCTATGCCTAGTAGAGGGTTGAATTCTTCTCGTACTGCAAATTCAGCTTCTTGGCCTTCCCGGAAGAGAGGAATGAACAGATGAAGGGGTTCTAGCCAGAAACAACTGAAAGTTGCAATAAGTAAAAGTATTCCGTACACGTAGATCGGTACTGAGCGAAATGAAAATACAGATGCACTGCTTTGCATTTGCCTTTTTTTCCAGATAGCATATCCGATTGGAACTCCGAAGATGAGTACGGTTGAAATCTCAAAAATCAATAGATGGTTTTGCTCAAACCACTGTTCTCGCAGTTCTAGGTCTTCTATTCCAATAGCCACTGCTTGTACCGCAAAAAATACTAACCAGCCAATAAATAAAGCGCTAAGTACCAGTAGAAAGCTCTGAAAAAGATCAGGATAAAAAACCTTTTTTCCTTCCAGCAATTCTTGGGTTTTCATTTCGGTTGCTTTTAGTTCGTCTTCTTGTAATGAGCCGAATGCATCGTCGATAGCGACATTAAAAGTTCGTCCTTCCGCCATTTTTTCTTCAATCGCCACACAAAAGTGATCCAGCAAATCTTCCACTAATTCAGCAGTTTTTATCCCATCTTGTTTTAGTCGCGATCGAATAATGCTGATCTGTGATTTAGTCAGGCGAATTAGATCGTCAGGCATTTTTGAAGTCCCGGTTTCAAATCCAGCAGTGATTTCATAGTAGCTAAGTAGTCGGCAAACTCCTTGAGTTTTTCTTGGGCGGTATCATTGCCTTGATCGGTTAGCGAGTAATAGATTCGCACTCGATTGCCTACTTTTTCTTTCTCAGTAGTTAATTCGCCGCTAGCTTTTAGTTTGTGCAATACTGGATAAATTGCTGCTAGGGTTAGCGTAATTTTCCCTTCGGTAGCCTCAGTAATAGCTTGGGTAATTTGGTAGCCGTACATCCGACGGTTATCGGACAGTAGCTTCAAGATTAGCGTAGTAACCGTTCCTTTGATTAGTTCAGATGAATACATAAGACAATTATATATAATATTCTTATATATTACAATATTATATATACTTATTTTTGAATTTGCTTATTTTGCCTACATCACAACAACTTAACTGCTATGCTAGCCCGCTTCTATTTATCTATCCTTCTGGCGTTTTTCTTTTTAGCTGCTCAAGCTCAATCCCGTACTGATTTAGAATTTTCGCTCGAACGGCTCACTCAGGTTGATTCCTTCTTACAGTCCTGGGTTGATGAGGGAAACATTCCGCACGCAGTATCTATGATTATTCATCGGGGCGAAACAGTGCAGCACAAAGCCTACGGTTGGGCAGATGCTGAGAAGCAGAAGCCGATGACAACCGATGCTATTTTCCGAATTGCTTCCCAAACTAAGCTGGTTACTTCCATTGCGGTGATGATGCTCTACGAGCAAGGATATTTTCTGCTGGAAGATCCTATTTCCAAGTACATTCCGGCCTTTGCCAACCCGAAAGTACTGGGGAGTTACGATTCGACCAGCTTGGAGTACACGACTGTTCCGGCTAATCGAGAGGTAATGATCCGTGATCTGCTAACGCATACTGCCGGAATTCCCTACGAACACCCACTTTGGGCGCGTACTGATTTTGAGATTCCCTTTTTGGCTTCGCTAGATAATATAGTACTAGAAGATGCAATCGATCAGTTAGCTTCCCGCCCACTGGTACATCAGCCGGGTGAGCATTTTTCCTACGGACCGAATACCGATATTTTGGGACGACTGGTAGAAATCGTATCAGGGCAGTCGTTAGCCGAGTATTTCCGAGAGCATATTTTTACTCCGCTGGGGATGAATGATACTTACTTTTATCTGCCACCGGAGAAAGCCGACCGTTTAGTAACCCTATTCAAAAAAGAATCAGCCGATGCTTCGCTGGAAGTTAGCATGGAGGAAACGTATCAGAATTTTCCCCGCCGCGGTGAGCAAACCTACTATTTGGGCGGGGCCGGATTGGTAAGCACGGCAGCGGATTATGCCAAAGTTTGCCAGATCATTTTAAACAAAGGAATTTATAACGGGGTACGATTGCTGGGTTCGCTTACCGTTGAACTGATGGCTCGCAACCACATTGGTGACTCAGAAGTTTGGGATCGGCGCGATAAGTTTGGTTACGGTTTAATGGTAATCACCGAAAACAGTCACTACGGTGACCAGGCTCCAGTTGGCTCGGTAAAGTGGGGTGGGGCTTACTGCTCGGAATATACCATCGATTTTGAAAATGATCTGGTGATGCAGGTCTACACCAACGTAATGCCCATTCATAACTATAGCGAGTTTGTGCGTAAGTATCGAGTAATGGTTTATCAGGCGTTAGTAAATGAAGATTAGAATAAATTTTAAAGGGTTAAAACCCCAAATAGTAATATGTCTAAAAAATCTCTATTTAGTGTAATAGTTTTTCTCTTGTTTTTTCAAGTCGGATACGCCCAACAATTTCTTGATTACCAGTTACGGCTGGAGCTAGTGTGGTCTCGGATTGCCGATGCCTTGGGAGAATTAGGTTCGGTAGAAAGTGTGGAATTCTCGCCCGATGGTAGATATATAGTCAGTGGTACCAAGTACGACAACTCGGTAATTATGTGGCGCACCAGTGATGGTACCGAACTCTGGCGACAGTACACCGCTGAAGAAATTGAGCGGGTGGGCTGGTCAGCCGATGGTAAGTACGTAGCGGCGGGTAGTGAAGACTACTTGGTAACGGTCTACGATGCTACCAGTGGCGAAGTGGTAAAAACCCTCAAGCAAAATCGGGGAATTGATGGACTTACGTGGTCGCAGCAAGGTAGCTTATTAGCGATTGGGGAGGAGAAAATTGAAGAGGAAGGCAAGCCTACTAAGGGATTTGTTCGCATTTACGAAATGCCTTCGGGTGAGGAAATAGCTTCGATGGATTTTGGCAGTACGGTGAATGAGCTGTTCTTCTCTCAAGACGACCAGTACTTGTTAGCAGTGGGGCACGGAGCGGTGAAAGTATATAAAACCCAAGACTGGTCACTAGCGCAAACGCTGAATCCTGACTACTACGTAACCTTTACCAGCGGTGTATTTTCACCGGATGACAAATATGTTTTTGCCGTAGGTCAATCCGATCAGAACCGGGGCAACGGCTACATTTGGGAGTGGCAACAGGGCAAACTGAAGAAAACGTTTAACCACTTAGGTAAAAAAATTGAATCGGTTACTTGGCATCCCAATGGTAAATATATTGCCTACGCTGGGCACGACCCCTACATCTTTGTATATCGAGCCGATGATATTCTGGAAAAAGAGAATGACCGAATCCCCGTAGCTGCTAAAATATGGGCCGGCGACCACGCCGAATACCTAGACTTTAACGCTGACGGTAGCTTTCTAGCTAGTGCTCACCAAAACGGTTTAATTAAAGTTTGGGCCTGGATGGGCGAAGACCCCGAATTAAACGACCGTCGCCACCGTAACGTTTCTGCCACTCAGACTGATGCTAAGTTGAAATAATTAAAATTGATATAAGGCAGATTTATTTGGGTCAAACAAAATGCTCACTAAGATTAGATTGCTGATACAGTTACTTTTTGATAAGTTTACCTCAAGATTTTATCCGATTAGAATATGTTTGGATCAATTTTAGTCAAATCTTGCAAGGATGATATTAATGAACATCAACTGAATGAAAGCTACTTCAGACTCAGGGGATTTTTCATCACTCTTTGATAATCTTCTATAAAAATTACCCCACGCGAAAGAGCGTTCTACTTGCCACCGCCCTTTTTCAGCACTAAACCCTTTTTGCGAAGGAGGTCTCTGGGTGGTATCTAATTCCCAATGATAGTAGCTAGCTGCCTGTTTGAATAACTTGGCATATGCTTGATCTGCCCGTATCAATTCCAACCGGGCACTATTCCCTTGCTCAACTTGCCAAAGCAGTTCGTAGCTGCCTTTGGCATCGGAAGTATCTGCCGCCGATACATGAATAGCCAACGGTAGACCTAGCGTATCAACTAGTAAATGCCTTTTTCTCCCATTGGTTTTTTTACCGCCATCGATCCCAGTCTCCAAGGAAACAAAAGGGGATTTTTTACAGCTTTGGCTGTCAATAGCTGCCGCTGAGGGCGCACCTTCTTTTCCTTGTCTAATTCGTTCCATTTCAATTAGTTCCTGCATAATATTGCTCAATACTCCTTGCACCTTCCACACGCTAAAATAGTAATACACCGGGCGCCGGGCGCGCTTTCCCAAGGGGGATATTTACTCTCTAAATTCCGCCATCGCCGGGCGACCCCGTGGCTACCGGTTCGTGTGATCCATAAAATAGCATTTACTATCATTGGCAGACAGTGCTTGCGTGGTTAGTGACTTTCTACATGTTTTTTGATAATTTGCCATCGCCGGGCGACCCCGTGGTAATCGGTCAATTCGGTAAACTTGGTTTGCATCCCTTGAATAAGTTTGGTCACTTTTCAAGGTATTTGACCGATTGCTATTTTCATAATTCCTCATGGGATTTGTCCCAAACATGTTCTTAGTGATGCAGGTCTATACCAACGTGATGCCTATCCATAACTACGGAGAGTTTGTCCGTAAGTACCGGGTGCTAGTGTATCAGGCGTTGACCAACCAAGAATAGTCTAAAATCAATTCGTGAATGGTACCAACGAGAGTGGCAACACGCCTTCTTGGGCAACCTGTCGCCAGAAGAGTTCTATCAAAAAAATTGGGTATCGTTTTCTACTTTTTTATTGCAATACCAATCTAAAGGTGGCTTCCACCATGGGACAGCCTTTGTCACCCCACCCGGTTTAGAGGTTCTTAATTTTGAAGGTTCTAGATGATTTTATGTGGTGTTATTATGTTTGCATCAAAAAGTCATATGCAACTTTACAAAATATTGGAAGACCTACTCCCCGTGGCTACCCCATTACAAGTAGAGCGTGTTGAAAAAGATGAGGCCTCGCAGGAGGTGCACATTCATCTGAAGATAGCCCCATCCTACCGTCCTGCTGCCGGACAAGTGGTGCATCAGTACTATGATCGTAAGTGGGAACATTTGCCTTTGTTCCAATATCGTTGTTTCATCCACTGCCGTCTGCCAGTCTACAAAGATACGCAAACCAGTAAGACTCACACTTTACAAGTGGGCTTCAGTCGGGAACAGTCCCGTTTCACGTTGCTCTATGAGCAGCAGGTGATGAAGTTGATACGGCTCTACCATAATATCACCAAAGTCGCTGAGCAGTTAGGCGTATATCCACAACGTATTGCCAGTATCTATCATCACTACACCGAAGAGGCTTATCAGACCCATTGCGTATCAGCCTGTAGGCTAGTAGGCATTGACGAAACCGCAGCGGCGGCCGCTTCTACGCGCAAAGGGCACGATTATATTACGGCTTTCGTAGATTTGGATACCCATCAGATTATAGACCTCCAAGACGGAAAAGGTGCTGACACCATTGCCCAGTTCTTCCAAAACCACCCCAATCCAGCGGTAATACAAAACATCTCTTCGGATATGTCCCCCGCTTTCGCTAAAGGGGTGCAGGCTCACTTTCCTTGGGTCAGAGTGACCTATGATAAATGGCATGTATTCAAGCTACTTGGTAAGCATCTGGACAAGCTAACCGACAAGCATCCCACTAAGCAAGTTTACGCCGTGCTGCTTGCGGAGTGTTTAGTGAACTTTTACAGACAGGTATGTTTGGAACGAGCGCAAGCCCAGTTGTGCTTCATGGCCGATTGGGCCGAAGAAATCTTTGGTAAAAACCCTTTTTCTAAATCTATCCGAAAGCACTTTGACGGTATTGTGGCACATATTCGTTCTCGGTTGACCAATGGCGTTTTGGAAGGGGTCAATTCCAAAATTCAAACTATCAAACGGGTAGCGAAGGGCTTTCGCTACACCGACAACTTCAAAAAGATGATTCTATTCGTCTTCGGAACTATCAGACCTCAATGCAATACCACATAAATTCATCTAGAACCATTTTGAATACTACTGCGCTAATGATGTCTTAGTAAGTCTATCCAAATACTGATTTATTAAGAGTACGCTTCTACCTCTTATATTGCTACATTTGCCTCTATTACGCATGTTGGTGATTATTCCATTCTACGCCGTTTTTAGCTGCTGTAGAATTCTTACCTTGACATTCCCAAAAATCGCTAGATTATTTATATTATTGCACTCAAAATTAGTAGTAATACTATTATAACTGCCTATCTATGCTTGTTACCGATGCCTCTATTGACGTTGAAAAAGTAGAAAACGATACCCAATTTCTGAGTGACTGCCTCCGTGAAGTACTGCAATCGCTAGGTGAGTATCAATTAGCTGATACGCTTCAACAGGAGCCTACCGCTATGAACCGGAATATGGTTCGCCTGTACGCTACATACTTTCAGTGGCTCAATCTGGTAGAAGAAAATGCAACGGCACAGTACCGCCGTCGTCTGGAAACCGAAGCCGGTCTAGACCGTATCTCAGGCTTGTGGGCCAAGGCTTTTCATCAGCTATCCGAAGAAGGCTTCTCCGAACAAGAGATTGCCGAAGTACTACCCCAAGTCCGCATTGAACCTGTGCTAACTGCTCACCCTACCGAGGCCAAACGGGCTACCGTGCTCCGTCACCTTCGCGATATGTATCTGCTTCTGGTCAAGCGGGAGAACCCCGTATGGACCCCGCAGGAGCAGCAGGGAATTCGGGAAGCGATCAAGAATCAATTAGAAATCTTATGGCGCACCGGCGAAATCTATCTGGAAAAACCGACAGTATCAGACGAGCTGAGGAACATGATGTACTACCTTTCCCAGGTTTTTCCGCAGAGCCTGGTTCGGGTCGACCAACGACTGCGCGATGCCTGGAGCTACTCCGGCTTTGATCCTAAAAAGATAGATGGTTACCAAGACCTGCCCCGGATTAGCTTTGGCGATTGGGTGGGTGGCGACCGTGACGGGCATCCTTTTGTGAGCGCGGAGGTAACCCAGAGAACGCTGCGAGAACTACGTCGGCAGGCATTACAACTCCACGCCAACGATCTGGAAGCGCTTACCATTAAACTTAGCTTCACCAATATTCGCAACCCAATACCCGATCGGCTGAGCCAGAAAATTACGGATATGCAGGATCTTATTGGCGAAGCTGCCGAAGTACCAATGGCCCGTAATCAGAATGAACCGTGGCGGCAGGTTGTCAATCTTATGCGTCTTCGCATCCCACTGGATGTACACGGTGACCTGGATGAGAAACCGTACTCCTATCGGCGCAGCACTGAACTTTCCAACGATCTTACAATAATCCTGGAAACGCTGAATGAGGTAAATGCCCATTCGGTAGCCCGTAGCGAAGTAGAACCCCTGCTACGCAAGACGCAAACGTTTGGCTTTCATTTGGCGGCACTGGATATTCGACAAAATAGTGCGTTTCATGATAAAGCAGTTACCCAGCTACTGCAAGCTGCTGCTATTGCTACGGATGATTTGCCTGACACTAATTACGCCAACTGGTCAGAAGAGCAGCGCATCGTGTTTCTGGAGCGGGAACTACAATCAGCTCGTCCGTTCACCCAGATTACGGCATCGTTAGCTCAAGAAGCTCAAGCGGTGCTGGATTGTTATCGGGTGGTAAATCGCTTTATACAGCACTACGGTTCAGAAGGCTTAGGCTCACTTATCATTAGCATGACCCGCAGCGTGTCCGATTTGTTAACCGTTTATCTGCTAGGCCGAGAGGTTGGTTTGGTCTTCTGGAGTAAAGAAGGGTTGATTAGTCGGCTTCCAGTCGTACCACTGTTCGAGACCATTGACGACCTGAAAGGGAGTCCCACCATTCTAGATAAATTTCTTCAGCACCCCATTACCCAGCGAAGTCTCGCCTACCAGCAACAGCAAAAGGGAGAATCCGAACCTTTGCAAGCCACACCTATGCAAGTCGCACCAGTGCAGCAAGTGATGGTTGGCTACAGCGATAGTAATAAAGATGGGGGCATTTTAGCCAGCCTTTGGAATGTAAACCGAGGGCAACGAAATCTTACTGAAGTTGGAAAAAAACACGGAGTACGTATTCGCTACTTCCACGGGCGGGGTGGTACGGTCAGTCGGGGCGGTGGACCTACCCATCGCTTCTTGGAATCGCTGCCCTACCAGAGTCTTCAGGGAGACTTTCGCCTGACGGAGCAGGGGGAAACGATTGCTCAGAAGTACGCGAATTTGATTACCAGCACCTACCATCTGGAACTCATGCTGGCCGGAACGACCAAAGCTACCCTCCGCCAACAAAGCACAAAATCTCCCAATCATCCACTGGAACCTATTATGGATTATCTCTCAGAGGTGAGCAGTCAGTACTACAGCGAATTGCTCAACGCGGAGGGCTTCATGGACTTTTACGCTCAGGTTACCCCCATTGATGTGATTGAAGGTAGTCGCATTGGCTCGCGCCCCGCCCGACGTACCGGACAACGAACCCTCAATGATTTACGGGCTATCCCCTGGGTATTTAGTTGGAGTCAAGCCCGGTTCTTCCTCACAGCCTGGTACGGGGTGGGCACCGCTCTAGAGCAACTACAAAACGAACGCCCCGACAATTTCGCCTTACTATGCGAACAGGCGGTGAGCTACGCCCCACTGCGGTATATTCTGACTAACTCCAGCTCCGGCATACTAATGGCTGACGAAGCCTTGATGCACGAGTACGCCGCCCTGGTAGAAGACAAGGCGCTACGCGATCGATTTATGGAACAAATTCTGGCGGAGCTGACCCGAGCGCGACGGTTAGTTGAAACGATTTACGGTAGCCGCATCAGCGAGCGACGCCCCCGCATTGCCAAAATGTTAGAGATGCGCCATGCTAAATTAGTAGCTCTGCACCGACACCAAATTGCTCAAATCCGAACCTGGCGCAGTAATAAAGCTACGGGTAATAACGATGAATCTGTCTTAATGGACTTGTTACTAACGGTAAATGCAATTTCGGGTGGTATCCGAGCCACAGGCTAAATTAGGTGAAAATGGACAGGGGATAAGGGAAAATTAATAATGAATAGTCAACCAGGATAGCCAGTCCGGCAGTTTATCGCCTTCAGCTTTTCACTTTCCATCTTCAATTATCCACTGTCCCTTATCCATCGACCGCCGCCGCGATTTCAATTATAATTAGCTGCTTTTTCGTATTCGGCTGCGTACCCGGAATAGCTTGATTAGTTTGGGTACGTAATCTTCTTCGGTGTCAATAGGGAGATAATCAGCCTGATACTTTCGGCAGAAGTCTTCCAGTCGTTCTCGGGTACCGCCGTAGGTGTTGCTAATCCGACTACGGAACAAGGAAGAAGAAGAGTTGACCCAAAGGGTCTTTCGGCTTTCTTTATCATATACGGGTACAATTCCCAAACTCGGTAACTGGGTCTCCCGCCGATCTGATAAGTGCGCCACAATTAGATCGTGCTTGCGCGCTAGTGCCCGGAGGCTGTCATCGTACTCTTCATCGATAAAATCGGATACGAAAATAACGATGCTTCGGCGTTTAATCACATTGAGTAAATAGCGAATAGCGTTATTCAGATCAGTGCGGGTAGAGGTGGGTTGCAGATTGTAGAGTTTAGAAATAATCTGATAGGCGTGCTTATCGCCCTTGCTGGGTTTTACGTACGCCTCCTTCTGGTCAGAAAAGCAAAACATTCCTACCTGGCTACCTTCTTTAATGGCTGACAGGGCCAGCACTCCGCAAATTTCTTTACCAACATCCACCTTCTGTTGCCCCTGGTTGCCAATCTCCTGTGAGGCACTCACATCCAACACTAGATACACAATCTGCTCCCGCTCTTCCCGGTAGGTTTTTACATATACTTCTTGCCCTTTGGCGGTGGCGTTCCAGTCAATGGAGCGGATATCGTCGCCGTACTGGTAGGGACGCACGTCATCAAAGGTGATACCCGACCCCTTGAATACCGAGTGGAAATCGCCCTGCATCTGGGTAGTAATTGCCTTACGAATAGCAATCTCGTACTTGCGTAGCTTCTTCAGTAACTTACGTACTTCTTCCTTATTCATCTGACGCGAGACAGTAATTTAATCTACTGTGGTATAGATTATGTAGTAATTAAGCAGTAAAGGTAACGTTTATTTAGAACCTAACGAAAGAGGATGCGTTCGGTTAAAGAACACTCAGCTGATAGATGGTTGTCTAAAGACGATAATAATCAGGTAGAAGCCGAAGGAAGCCCTGCCCTCTTCCTGAGAAACTGCGCGGGTTCCTACCATTTTTTGTAATAGGCCGAAAGTATTTTTTAACAAAATATCTGAATTTATTAACGCACAAGAGCAACATACCGGATATCTGCCGATTTGGGTGCAGCGGTTACTACTTATTGCTGGAATATTCTTTGGCCTCTGGTTTATTACTTTTGTCGCCCTACGTTTGCCACCTGTACAGAACTTTATCACCGGGAAAATTGCCAGGGCAATTGAGGAACAAATTGGTACACCCGTAAGTCTAAATGGTATTGATATTGACTGGTTAGATGCTGCCGAGCTACACGGTCTCTATCTAGAAGATCAGCGACAGGACACCTTATTGTATCTTGGGCAGTTGCAGGTGAATATTGAGCCCTGGGCACTGCTTCGTAAAACCCTGATGGTGAAACGGATAGATGTCCAGAATACTTACGTTAATATTTACCAGATCCCTGATACCGATAGCCTGAATTTTGACTACATTCTGGCAGCTTTTGCTTCCTCCGATACTACCACCGTACCCCAAGACAGCTCGTCTTCTAGCTTTACTATTGAAGCCCGTCAGCTAGCGTTGGACAATTTTCGGGTAGATTTTGTGGCTGATAGCACTAAAGCCCACGTTCAACTAGGACATCTTTCGCTACTGCTAAAAACACTGGGGCTGGAAGAGGAGCATATCCAAGCTGAAGAACTAGCGATTGATGCGCTCAATGTGGCCTTACAACTTCCTGGCTTGGCACCCACCGACAGTACCAATGCACCCGAGGCCGAACCACTCACCCCCGACAGTCTTAAAAATATTATTAATCCTTCAGGTTACGCTTTTTCGCTAGCTAATTTTTCTATTGATAATAGTCAGATTGATTACCGGGTGGGGGCAACTGCCCCAGCTGGTCCACAGATAAATTTTGAAAACCTGCTGATCACCGACCTAGACTTGAAGATAGAAGATGTTGAAGTGGGGCGCACTAACGCTTCACTTGATCTAGATCAGTTTGCCTTCACCGAAGAGCACAGCGGTTTTGCCCTGCAAGCCCTGACAATAAACGCCGCGGTGGATATGCCCCAGGTACAAGCCACACTTAACGAATTACAAACCGGGAACTCCAATCTAAATGGTAAGGTAGCAGTCAGCCTATCGCTGGAAGAATCAATGGCAGATTTAATCAGTAGCCTAACATTTGAATCAGAACTTAATCGAGCGGTGCTGGGGTTGGCGGATGCAGCGTACTTTACCAACGCTCTCGATGGCATGCCTCAACTCAAAAATGCCCAGGGAATACTGGACTGGCAAGTCAACCTAGCGAACGGGGTAGGGCAAGTGCAGAACCTGACTTTACGAATGAACCAGGACGTACTCCTTCAGGCAGATGCTGAGTTTTCGGAACTCGCCCGCCTCGATGAAAAAGTAGCGGGCAGCCCTGAGATGCAGATCAATATAAAACCATTTCGTACTAACCTAGGCTTTATTCGGCAGATTGTAGGTGATGATGCCAGACTGCCCCAACTGGCGAACGACACACTCAATCTGCAAGCCTCGGTCAAGGGCCGTCTGGACGATATCCGGGCCAATCTCCAGCTTCGTTCTTCGGTAGGGCAATTGGTGACCGATGGACGCTATCGGCAGCAAGCCAATGGAAATGCTAGCGTAACCGCCTCAGTACGGGGGCAGCGACTGCGGATAAAAAGACTGCTGCAAGCGTTGGGGCGAGATTCACTAGCCCAAGACTTTAATCAGCTAGCGTTTGAGGCGCGGCTTTCCGCCCAGCAAACGGTAACGGCTACAGATACGTTGTTCAGCCAAGCCAAGTGGTATGTAATTATTGACCAAGTAGATTATAAAGATTATCGCTATAAGGACTTGAATATTGAAGGTTATCTATCTGATAAGAAACTGACTAATAAAATTAAGTACGAAGATAGCTTGCTCAATATGTTGGCCGATGCCCGGCTGGATTTGCGTCAGCCCAATCTGGCGTATGCCCTGGATATACGACTGTCTAACGCCAACCTCTTTCGACTCAATCTGGCCAGCGACAGTGTCATCGTCCAGGACTTTCGGATGATCGCCGACCTACGGGGGACTGACCCTGATTCTATCCTGGGTTTTATTCGCATTCCTTCAGCGCGGGTGATTAAAGGTTACGAAACCTATCAGTTAGATTCGCTGGAACTGAGGGCTGATCGTCAGAACGATGAGCGGATTGTGGATTTATATTCCGACTACGTAGACGCTTCGCTACGTGGGAAATTTTCCGTAGCTGAACTGCCTCAGGCTTTTGAAGATTTTCAGCAGTATTATTTCACCAGCTATCAAACTCCTTTTATCGATCAGGATACTGTAAAGACTTTTGAGACTGGCGGGCAGCAACTGGAGATAAACCTGACGGTGAAAGAAACCCCGCTACTAGCGCAAGCCTTCGCATCTGATCTGAATATTCCCGATACCTTGAGCTTGGATGCAACTTTTGATAGCCGGGAAAAAAGCCTACGGGTAGATCTGAAAGCCCCACATATTGATTACGGAAGTAATTCTATTGACAGCCTTTATCTACACGCAATTACCACCAATCGGCAAATCAATATTGACCTGTTGACCAACTACGTGCAAGTGGGCGAACTGAATATTCCCCAGTTTCTGATTGCCGGAAAGCTGTCGGGCATACCCAATGAAGATCAACCACAAAATAAAAAACGTCTCGCTACTACTGAGCTAGATCTGAACGTAAAAATGGGCGAAGGTGACTCACCCTATCGTCTCGATCTCAACTCGCGCATCCGCTCCGGAAATGATACAGTAACGGTGCTGATGGACGACTCCGAAATTGTGCTGGACAGTACCGATTGGGAATTTTCCAATCAGGGGCGTATCGTGTACGCTACCAATTATCTGGATATTGATCGGCTGTTTTTGAAAAACGGCGATCAGGAGCTATTCATCTCCACCAAAAACCAGGACGACCGCAGCGATCTGCAAGTGGCCATTGACCAGTTTGAGATTCAGCCCTTCTTAAACAGTTTTGATCTAGACGACTATCAAGTGAAAGGCACACTATTCGGCAAAGCTACCTTAGAAGACGTATTTCAGACCGGTGCGATTACCTCCAGTCTAAACATCTCACGCTTAACGGTTCAAGATTCGTTAGTGGGGGATTTTAAGCTAAAGGCCAGCAAAGGAGCAACCGTTGAGAATGATGCCGATCTATTAAATCTGGTTACCTCACTCGAGGGGCCAAATGGGAACCTAGCTGTAGATGGTTCTTACAATCTAGCCACTGATGCTGAATCACCCATTGACCTATCTATCAGCCTAGATGAATTTTTACTCGATCCCTGGCAAGCGTTTCTGGATGGGCAAATGAATGAGTTTTCTGGTAAGCTATTCGCTAATCTAAATATTACTGGAAGTCCCGAAAAGCCCAACGTGAAAGGAAATTTGCGCTTTGGGGAGCAAGTAGTGCTGGAGCCAACCGTTTCTGGTGCTCGCTACCTCATCAAAAATCAGCAACTGGATTTTCTGGGCGAGACGCTCAAAATGAATAAGTTCACCATTTTGGATTCGGCTAACACCCCAGCGGTGCTCAACGGCACAATTGCGTTTGCTGACCTTACCAATCCGGCTCTCGAGCTGAAGTTTACTACTGATAAATTTATCTTCGTAAATAGTGAGAGCTACGAAAACGAAGCTTTCTACGGAAAGGCCATTGCCTCAGCCAACGCTTTCATCAGTGGATCACTCAAGGATTTGGTTATCAGTGGAGATATGGGCGTTAACGCCGGAACTAACATGACAATCTCGCTGGTATCGGAACCCGAAGAAGTGCAGCGGGCAGGATTTATCGAGTTTGTGGATAGTAACGCCTTTTTACGGGCTGATACCACCCACCTCGACTCTCTGCAAGTGTTGGACGAATCACCTACCGAAGACACCGTATCAATCAGTGGGTTTACATTGAAAACCAATATTCATCTTGATCCCGAAGCAGTATTTACCATCATTGTCGACCCAGTGCGGGGCGATAAAATTACGGCAGCGGGTGAGGCTGACTTGCAGTTTGGCATGCAGCCCAACGGCGACCTGAACTTGCAGGGTGTGTACACCATTAACCGGGGACAGTACGTCCTCAACTTTGCCGAGGTGGTGAAAAAACAATTCTCTGTCCGGGAAGGCAGTACTATTGCCTGGTCGGGAGATGCGACTAATGCTGAGATGGAGCTAACCGCCGTATATGAGGTGGAAACGGACCTGGAACCACTGGTTCAGGATTTGATGAAAGGAGATACTGAGGTAAGCAGGCAGGCAATTGTGGATCGTCCGGTATCAGTAGAGCTACTAATTAACGGAACCCTGACTGAGCCTCAGCTAGCCTTCAACTTAGGTCTTCCCGAAATTAATGCCGGGGGATTGGCGGCTACTCTTATCCAAGATCGCTTAGAAGAGATTAAGCAGGACGAAACCCTACTTTACAAGCAAGTGTTCGGATTAATTGTACTAAGTCGGTTTATTCCAGTTACAGGTGGATTAGGTTCAGGCAATAGTGGATTTGCTTCGGTCAATGAGCAGATTAACGGCAGTGTCAGTCAGGTACTAACTCAGCAATTGAGTGATCTTACCGAAGAGTATCTGGGCGGAGTATCACTGAGTGTAGACCTAGCCTCTAGTAATCAGCAGCAGGCGCAGGCTTCCCTGTTGGCTGACCGCGATGTGAGCGTAGGGTTATCTAAGCAGTTGTTTAACGATCGGCTCACCGTGAAAGTAGGCGGAATGACTACTACCGAACAGCAGTCATCGGGCGACCAGAATATCTACGGAGAATTTGAGGTTCTATACGAACTAACTAAAAGTGGAGAGTTGATGATCCGGATCTTTCAGGTGAGTGACCGCGATCAAGTGATCAGTCAAATAAACCAACGCCAGGGAGCTTCCATACTGTACAAAAAAGCATTTAATCGGATATTTAAAAACGAACAGCCACCCGCCCCTGCGTCAGAGGAGGAGGGTGATCCGGAAATTAGCCAGGATGCTACCTTGCCCGATAAACCTCGTCGTCGCCGGACAAAAGAGCAGTGATTTATCGCCTGATTTGAAAGTCAGAGCAACCTTCTTCCTCAACTTCTTTTTGATACACTTGCTGTACCCTAGCGTGAGTTGATCCTTGGTGACACCACTCAATTAGTTTTTGCAAATTCGCCTCATCACCTTCAGCCCGAATGAGCACTGAGCCATCTGCTTCATTCTTTACCCATCCCCGAACTCCTAACGATTGAGCTTTCTCCTGGGTACTCGCCCTAAAGAATACCCCTTGCACTTTTCCGGTCACCTGTATGGAATATGCTGGCATAGTTTGATGATGATAAATGACAACATACGTTAATTTAATTATTCATCAATCATTACTCATTCTTCACTAATTATTCCCAACGCAGCCGAAGCTCCAATTCGGTCGGCTCCAGCTTCGATCAAATCAATAGCTTGTTGAGCAGTTTTAATTCCTCCCGAGGCTTTGATTCCTACGTTAGACGGTAGCATACTTCGTATGAGCTTAATGTGGTGGATACTTGCGCCATTGGAAGCAAAACCAGTAGACGTTTTCACAAAATCGGCTCCGGCATCGGCACATAGTTTACAGGCAGTAGTGATTTCGTTATCACTCAAATAAGCCGTCTCAATAATTATTTTCAGTAAACAGTCATGTTCGTGGGCTAGAGCAGCACATTTGGCAATCTCAACCTTTACCCAGGGCATTCTTGATTTAAACGCCGAGAGGTTCATTACCAAGTCCAGTTCATTTACCCCGTCCCGTATCGCCAGCTTCATTTCCTCTACTTTGGTTTCGGTCATCTGATAACCCAGCGGAAAACCAACGACAGTCACCAATTGAATATCGGTCTCACCCAAATCGCGCCGGACTTTTTTGACCCAAAACGGTGGCACGCAGATGCCTACAAAATTATGTTTTTTGGCATCTACTACCATTTGATCTACTTTATCGTAAGTCAGCGTAGCCGAAAGCTGGGTGTACTCTAGGTAGCGGTTTAAACGAGAAGAGTTCAAATTAGCCATGATAACTTAACCACCGAGTAACTAATCTGTTTTATTGATACAAATAGTTACTGACGCTAATCAAATCGGCAAAGACCCCAGCGGCAGTAACCTCAGCCCCGGCTCCCGAACCTTTCACGACCAGTGGACGGTCGCGGTAGCGGGCGGTAGTAAACGAGATCACGTTATCGCTACCGGAGAGCGCGTAAAACGGATGGGTTGAGTCTACCGACATCAGGCGAACGGTAGCTGTTTCATTTTCCAGCGTGGCAATAAAGCGAAGCTTTTCGCCTTTCTCCTGCGCCTGCTGAATGCGCTGGGCAAATTCATCGTCAGCAGAAGCTAACTTACTCAGGAATTCATCAGGCGAGTTTGCCTCTCGGCAAGCGGCGGGCAAAATATTTTCTACTTCCACATCGTCCGGCTCCAACGGGATTCCCACCTCCCGGGCCAATATCAGGATTTTTCGGCCTACGTCCATTCCATCCAGGTCTTCACGGGGGTTGGGTTCAGTGTAGCCCAACTCTTTGGCCTGACGCACCACTTCGCTAAAGCGGGTCTCGGGGGAGAAGGTATTGAAAATGTACGAAAGTGTACCCGACAAAATTCCCTCGATTTTGTATACTTTATCGCCACTGTCTTTCAAATCCTGGATAACCCGGATAACGGGCAGCCCCGCCCCTACATTGGTCTCGTACAAAAACTGCACCCCGGCCTGACGGGCAACTGTCTGCAACTTCTGGTATTCCTGGTATGTGCCCGAGTTTGCCAGCTTATTCGGAGTAACAATCGAGATAGCCGATTGCAACACTTCCGCGTAATACTTGGGCACGTCTTTACTAGCGGTACAATCTACAAACACACTATTCGGCATATTTATTTCATTCATACGCTGCACAAACACCTGCATGTCGGCAGGTTCGCCTTGCTGCTCTAACAGCTCACGCCACTGAGCAGTATCTAGCCCCTCTTCCGAGAAAACCATACGCTTGCTGTTGGCTATGCCAATGACTGAAATCTCCAGAATACGGTTCTTTTGCAGATATTCCGTCTGTTGGGCAATTTGCTTGAGTAGCGTTTTGCCAATTAGCCCGACACCAACTAGAAATACGTTTAGGGTTTTCTTTTCTGACAGAAAGAATGCCTCGTGAACGGTGTTCAGAGCCTTATGTAGATTATGACGGGAGATGACCACCGAAAGGTTGGCTTCAGAAGAGCCCTGGGCGATAGCCCGCACGTTAATACCATTTCGTCCCAGCGCAATAAATAGCCTCCCTGAGATACCAGGGGTCTGCCGCATATGTTCACCTACAATGGCAATAATGGAAAGGTTACGTTCAGCAACTGGAGCTATAATTTTACCCGAAGCAATCTCAGTGGCAAATTCTTCGCTCATAGTCTGCTGGGCGGCATCAGCATCGGCGGGGCTCACTGCAAAAGTAATGGTGTGTTCTGAAGAGGCCTGGGTGATGATAATAACGTTAATCTCTTTTTGTGCCAGCGTTCCAAACAGCCGGGACGATATACCCGGTGTACCTACCATCCCACTACCCTCTAGCGTCAACATCGCTACTTCCTTAATAGAAGAAATCCCTTTTACCGCTGGGGTCTTGGCATTATTCAGTGCCTGATGTACTACTGACGAATAGGGGGTTTTACTAACTACTGTCCCTACAAACTCTCGGTGAAAGGTATTGCGGATTCGCAGCGGGATGCTCGCACCCAGCACCGGAAGCAAGGTAGGCGGATAAATCACCTTCGCCCCAAAGTGCGACATTTCCATCGCCTCAATGTAGGAGATGGCATCTAAAGAAAAGGCTGCATCTACCTGACGGGGGTCGGCAGTCATTACCCCATCTACGTCTGTCCAGATTTCAATTTCTTCGGCGTCAAGGGCTGCTCCTAGAATTGATGCAGTGTAATCCGATCCGCCTCGCCCCAGCGTAGTCGTTTCTTCTTCGGGAGTAGAAGCAATGAAGCCTGTCACGATTTGCAAGTTCGGATGCTCATTGAAGTAACGCTTTATTTTCTGGTTGGTAGCCGCAAAATCCACTTTGGCATTATTAAAAGTTTTATCGGTGACAACGATTTCCCGGGCGTCCAGAAATTCAGCCTCAATGCTAATCTCCCGCATGTACTGACTAATTAGGTAGGCTGAAAGGCGTTCTCCAAAACTCAGTACCAGATCCATGGTACGGGGCGAGCGTTCGCGCAGCAGATGCACGCCATGCATCAAATCATCCAGTTCGTTAAACAGTGTCTTAAGCCGAGCAAAAACTTTGCTTTGGGCGTGGACGCCAATCAGCTCGCGGGCAGCCGAGAAGTGATGATTCTCTAGTTCTACCAACTGCTCTTTATAGGTTTCGTCTCCCTCAGCGGCCGCTTGACTAATCGCTAACAAACGATCGGTAACCCCTCCCATGGCAGAAACTACTACTGCACAATGAACCTGCTCACGCTGATACTGCGCCACAATATCGGCAACAATCTTGATGCTTTCGGCTGACCCTACCGAGGTGCCACCAAACTTTAGAACTTTCATAATATGGTTACACTGGGTAAATAAGCGGGCAAAGTTAAGAAAATATGATTGGACAGAGGACAATTGACAGTAGATAATTGGTAATGTGCAGTGAGCAATTGACAGTAGATAATGGAAAAGGACAAGGGTAAGTGATTGTGGACTGTCGACCGTTCCACGGCGGCCATCAACTGTGGACTGAAAACAATCGAGTCATTGGACAATTGAGTATTTGAGGAAACCTATTCTTCGCGATGGGGGTTGGAACTTCATCAGAATCAAATTATATTTGCACCTCAAATAAAATTAGCCATGAAAAGAACATTTCAGCCATCGCAGCGGAAGCGGCGCAATAAGCATGGGTTCAGAGAGCGAATGTCAAGTGCCAACGGACGGGCAATCCTGGCTCGTCGTCGTGCCAAAGGCCGTAAGAAAATTTCGGTTTCTGACGAAAGAAGGCACAAGCACTAAGTCCTTCTTTCTGTCCCTCTTGGCTACTCAGCTATATGCTTGTATTCATCCCTTATTAGAAGCAACATTGTCCAGCCTCCTTTCTAATCACTTCTCAATGTGCGCAAAACGTTTCCGAAGCGAGAAAAGCTAACGCATAAAAAACTCATTGGAAAGCTGTTTCGCGAAGGGCAATCTACCACACTTTACCCCATTCGGTTTATTTATCTGCCGGTTTCTGATCAGGACTATCACCAGGTTTTGTTCAGCGTGCCTAAGCGCAATTTTAAGAAGGCCGTCGACCGTAACCGCCTCAAGCGGCAAATGCGCGAAGCCTATCGGCTGCATAAACACTTAATTCCTTACAACCTGCCGGATAATGTTCACTTTTTGCTCGGGTATATTTATATTGGAAAACAGAAAGCTGAATATCATCAGTTGGAAACCAAAATAAAGGAAGCTATAAACCGTTTAAACAAAGTATAACCCCTCATTATTTATTGCGCTTATGAGTACCCGTAGAGTAGGCAAATCATCAGTTGCCATTGTTGTCCTTGCATTTGTTGGATTGGTTGCCTTTCGTGGTCCGGGCGATCAATACTTTGCTATCGCTAAGAACCTCGATATCTTCGCCACCTTATACAAGGAGGTAAACACCTACTATGTGGACGAGGTAAACCCTAACAAGTTGATGAAGGTAGGCATTGATGCTATGCTTAAGTCACTGGATCCTTACACCAATTATATTCCCGAAGATGACATTGAAGACTATCGTACCATGACCACCGGACAGTACGGAGGTATCGGGGCGATAATCGGCAAGCGTAACGGAAAAAATCTGGTGTTGATGCCCTATCGGGGATTTCCAGCGGAAAAAAGTGGATTGAAAATCGGGGATGAGCTACTGGCAGTCGATGATGTGGATGTAACCGACAAAAGCGTTAGCGAGATTAGTAAGCTGTTGAAGGGGCAAGCCAATACTGATCTGACGGTAACCATCAAACGCTACGGTGAGGAGTCCACCTTGCCCGTCACCCTGAAGCGGGAGCGCATCACTGTAGACAATGTGCCGTACTCGGGTATGGTTACTAAAGACATTGGCTACATCAAATTGAGTAACTTTACAACTGGAGCCGGGCGGGAGGTAGAGAAAGCTCTCACCAAACTGAAGGAAGAAGGTGCCAAGAAGATTGTTTTTGATTTGCGCGGAAACCCCGGTGGTCTGCTCAGCGAGTCGGTGAATGTATCTAATGTATTTGTGCCCAAAGGCTCGGAGATTGTAAGTACTAGGGGTAAGGTAAAAGATTGGAACAAAGTGTACCGCGCTCCCCATAGTGCAGTAGATACTGAAATTCCGCTGGCGGTACTTACTAGTGGTCGATCAGCTTCAGCAGCCGAAATTGTCTCCGGAGTGGTACAAGATTATGACCGCGGAGTGCTGGTGGGTGCAAAAACCTTTGGAAAAGGGTTGGTGCAAGCTACCCGTCCGCTCACTTATAACTCCCAACTGAAAGTAACCACGGCTAAGTACTACACGCCCAGTGGCCGCTGCATTCAAGCGATTGACTACAGCCACCGGGGCGAAGACGGCAGCGTGGGTCGGGTGCCCGATTCATTACGCACAGCGTTTCAGACCCAGAACGGACGAGTGGTTTACGATGGCGGAGGGGTAAATCCTGATGTAAGAATAAAACCAGGGCGTATGGCTCCCATCACGGTAAGCTTATTCACCAAAAACTTGACCTTCGATTATGCCACCAAATACTTTTACGATCATCCTGAAGCCCCCGATTCCAAGTCCTTTGAGATGAGTGATACCGAATACGAAAATTTCCTAACTTGGTTATCGGGCAAAGAATATGACTACGTAACTGAAGTAGAGCAAACCATTGATGATCTGACCGAAATTGCTAAGGATGAGCAGTATTATCAGGATATTAAGGAGCAGATTGCCTCGCTTCGTAAACAAGTACAGCACAATAAGGAGCAGGATTTACAAAAATTCAAAGGCGAGATCAAGGAATTATTGGAAGAAGAAATTGCTGCCCGATATCATCTATCGGACGGAAAGACCGAGGCTTCTTTTGACGATGATGATGTATTACAAGCTGCTATTGAGGTACTAAACGATAAAGACCAATACGAAGCTATCTTGCAGGGACAATAACTTTTTGCTGACCAACGCATTATATTTCTGGATAACGTTAGCCGGCTTGGGAGGAGGATTCCTGGCCGGCTTTTTAGGTATTGGCGGAGGCATTGTCTACATCCTCATTCTACCCGTCGCCCTAGAATACATAGGTGTCTCTGACGCAGAAATAGCGCAGTACGTCATTGCTAACTCAATTTTTGGCACGGCGGCTGCCGCTCTCTTCGGTAGTGTTACCCTTATTCTAAACAAAGATTTTTACTGGAAAGAAGTAGCCTTCGTAGGCATCAGTGCTATTGTGGCTTCCTATCTACTGTTATTTACCTTTGTCAATACCCCGCTTTACTCTCGTCCGTTCTTCAATGGCGCGGTTATCATCTTCCTCAGTCTTATTATTCTTATTACTTTCCTTCAAAAACGCTCCAGTATTATACTCAACCACCCGGTGAGTAATGAAAATGGTTGGTACGTGGTTACGGGTAGCGTAGCCGGAGCTTTTTCGGCTTTGTCGGGGTTAGGAGGTGGCACCATTACTGTTCCGCTGCTCACCTCGGGCTTGCAAATGGATATAAAACGGGCCAAGTCCATATCGCTGGGCGTAATTTTTATCGCTTCCCTCGCCATTACGCTATTTAGCCTAGCTGATCAGCCCGCTCATCCGGTAGAACTAGGGCGGATTGGTTACATTATTTTTCCGGTTTCTTTGCCCATGTCGCTAGGTGTGCTAGTAGGTAGTCCATTAGGAGTATGGGTCGCTAATAAAATATCTTCCCGCACCATCAGTTATATCTTTGTAGGATTTCTATTACTAGTCATTCTACGCAAATTGATAGAACTGTTAAGTGCCGTATGATTCAACCCTGCTTCTCAGGCAAAGCAACCTTCCTGACCATCATTTTCTGGTCATTGTTTGCGCTCGGTAGCCAAGCTCAGCGCGTAGCCGAATGGAATTTTTCCATTCCGGTTTCCCGAGGAAATGATGCTTTCGCGTTACCTTGGGTCGGTGGGTTAAATGCTGTACAGTATAATAACCTCCGGCTCAATGATGACGATCAGGAAGATCTGTTACTCTTCGATCGTTCATCCAGCACGCTTCACCCGTTTTTGCGCCAGAACGGTCAGTGGGTGTACGCTCCGGAGTATATTCCTTTCTTCCCGGAAGGATTACAGAGTTGGGTTGCCCTACTAGATTATGACCAGGACGGCGATCAGGATATCTTTACTGCCTCCGGTGGGCGGGGAATTTCTGTATACCGAAACGAGCGGGAAAACAGTGGCTCGCTTCGCTGGACAAAAGTAGCCGATCCACTCCGGACCGTCGCGTTTGCGTCCGGGGCAACGGTAACGCTGCAAGTCAACTCGGCTGATTATCCGGCTATTGCCGATGTGGATGGTGACGGTGACTTGGATATTGTCAATTACAGTGGTATTGGCAGCGGTAATCTCATCCTACACCAAAACCAAAGTATTGAGCAGTTTAACCGCCCTGATTCACTGGTATACCGTACTATCAGTATTCGTTGGGGCGAAGTAGAAGAATGCAACTGCGGACTATTTGCCTTCGGCGATCAGACCTGCGACGATCTAGGTAGCGGTTCACGCCAACTCCCCGAAGCCAAACTGGAACACGTAGGGGGAAAAGCCCTACTCATTGTTGATGCGGATGGCGATGGGGATTTAGATGCATTGTCGGGAGATGAAGGCTGCTTCGGAACGGCATTGCTGAAAAATCAACCAACTGACATTCCGGTAGCTTTTCAGCAACTAGAAACTAATTTTCCCGAAAATACCCAGCCTGCTTCTTCGGTCTTTTTTCCGGGCGCGTTTCTCGCGGATGCCAACGGCGATGGAGTCAATGACTTGTTATTTTCACCCAACGCCAGCACCAATGTGGGTAACAATATTGACTTCAGAAACTCTAGCTGGTGGTACCGCAACGATGGCACCGAACAAGTCCCCAATTGGCAGTGGCAATCTTCAGGCTTTTTACAGGACGAAATGATTGACGTGGGCGAAGATGCCGTTCCCGCTCTGGCTGACTACGATGCCGACGGCGACCTGGATTTATTCATCGGCAACCGGGGAGAACTGCAAAGCGACGGTTTCTATGCTGGCCTGTACCTCTACGAAAATATCGGCAATACCTCCCTGCCCTCGTTTCAGTTCATCACCAGCAATTTTCTGGGTTTAACGGACTGGAAACTTCAGGAGCTGAAGCCCTACTTTACCGACATCAATCAGGATGGAAAGATTGATTTAATCATCAGCGGTCGGGAATCGGTGTCGCGGGAAACCCGTTTGTATGCGTTGCTCAATCAGGCTGATGCTGGTCTTCCCGCTGATTTTCAGCCCAAACAGCGACAGCTACTTAACCTCCCTTTCCGCTCAGAAGATAATCTGGCGTTTTACGATGTAGATGTGAATCAACAGATGGATGTGCTGGTTGGCAAGCAAAGTGGTAACTTAGTATATTACCGAAACCAAAGCTCCAATTTCCCGCCTCAGTGGATGCAGGAAGACGATGCCTTCGCCGGAATAGAACGAAACGCCCGAGGCCTGTTTTTGGCTTCTTCCGTTGCCGATACAGATGGAGATGGCGCGGATGAGTTACTCAGTATTGATGCCCGGGGACGGCTACTACTCCGTAGTCTAGACGCTAATTCAACCGACGAGGTAGATACGATTGTGGTGCAAAACGACTTACTGTCCGAAGCAGTGCCCATTCAGTTTGGTAGGCAAAACTGGCTCGCCACTGGGCAAATCACGGCAGGTAGGCTTACCGTAGCGGTGGGTAGCCAGCGCGGGGGCATCTCGCTGCTCCACTTACGTCAGAATGGAGCAGGCGAAGAGGGCGAATCTGCCTCATTAGGAGTATTTCCTAACCCGGCTACCGATTCTGATGTCACTACGGTTCAGGCGAGCGGTGCGGTACGGCAGGTTCAGATTATTTCCGCAGCGGGTCAGGTAGTATTCAATCAGTCACTCACCCAACCCCTGAGCCGCCTCAGCTTAGAAACCCGGGTGCTGCCAACCGGGCTGTACATCGTCCGGGTGTTTTTAGAAACGGGCAGCGTGGTAAGTGCTAAATTATTGGTAGCAAATTAATCTAACTCAAACTCGAATGCGCTATTTGTTGTTTTAGCCCCATTGACTAATTACTCAACTTTCTGAAAACCATGAAATCACTATTTTACACTATGACCTTTTGTCTCTTTGCCAGTGCAGTTTCTGCCCAGCAGTACTTTGGCGAGGAAATTACTAATGAAGATGCCTTGACCGCTACTGAGCTACCAACAGCATTAGCTGATGAGGGTAATCAGAAAACCAAAGTTCGGGGCGAGGTCACGGGGGTTTGTCCAGTCAAAGGCTGCTGGATGACCGTAAACGTCGGCGACAACCAGGAAATGATGGTGCGCTTTAAAGACTATGGTTTCTTCGTACCCAAAGACATTACCGGGCAAACCGTCGTTATTGAGGGTGAAGCCCTGATAGAAACTGTATCGGTAGACGACCAGCGCCACCTAGCCGAAGATGCTGGAAAGTCACCAGAAGAAATCAACCAGATTACAGAGCCTAAAACCCAGATTTCTTTTGTGGCCGATGGCGTAATTGTGGAAACAAAAGAGTAAAGACCCAGTATACTTAGCTTTACACTAGCCTGTCAGTTGACGGGCTTTTTTTGTCCTTTAGCGTTCTGATAAAATCTGTTAGACTGCGTATATTTACAGCCTGTTTTACGACCAACATTAACCCCTATTTTTATGATTATTGGAGTACCACAGGAGATTAAAAATAATGAGAATCGTGTGGCCTTAACGCCCTCGGGAGCCAAAGAACTTACCAAAGCGGGGCATACTGTTTATATACAACAAAACGCTGGGGTAGGCAGTGGCTTTCTTGACCAAGACTATCAAGAAGCTGAAGCCGAAATTCTACCTACGATCGAGGCGGTGTACGAATCGGCGGAGATGATCATCAAAGTGAAAGAACCAATTGCCCCGGAGTATGATCTGGTTCGTAAAGATCAACTAGTATTCACTTACTTTCACTTTGCCTCTAGCGAAGCCCTCACTCGCGCCATGATGAACAGCGGAGCCGTTTGCCTCGCTTACGAAACTGTCGAGCTCCCTGACCGTAGTTTGCCCTTGCTGGTTCCTATGTCAGAGGTGGCGGGGCGCATGTCTATTCAAGAAGGGGCTAAGTACTTGGAGAAGCCGATGCAGGGGCGGGGTATCCTTATGGGTGGTGTACCGGGGGTACGCCCCGCAAAAGTACTTATTCTCGGTGGTGGAATTGTGGGTACCAACGCAGCTAAAATGGCAGCTGGTATGGGGGCGGACGTCACGGTGATGGACATCAATCTGGATCGTTTGCGTTATTTAGATGATATACTTCCCGCCAATGTCAACACCTTTATGTCAAGTGAGTACAATATCCGCTCACTCATAAGCTCGCACGATCTGATTGTAGGGGCGGTACTCATTCCGGGAGCAAAAGCCCCTAAGCTCATTACTCGCGACATGCTGAAGGAGATGGTACCAGGTACCGTGCTGGTAGACGTAGCCGTCGATCAGGGCGGCTGCATTGAAACCTGCCAACCAACTACCCATGAGAACCCAACCTACGTGATTGATGATATACTGCACTACTGCGTGGCGAATATGCCCGGGGCAGTTCCGTACACCTCTACACTGGCTCTTACCAATGCCACTTTACCCTACGCCCTGCGATTGGCCAATTTAGGTTGGGAGCAGGCCTGTCGCCAGTCTAATCCACTTAAGCTAGGCTTAAATGTAGTAGAGGGAGAAGTAGTTTATCAGAGTGTGGCTGAGGCTTTTGATCTGCCCCATATAGCAGTAGAAGAGTATTTGTAGAGTGTTCGCGGCACAGTTATGAGATGACTATCTATTTCAGTTCCCGTCGGGCTAATCGCATAATAGTACCGTTCTCTAACGTCCACTCTAGGGTATCTTCACCAATTAACATATAATTTCCCTTAAGCGTATCTGACTTTTGCCAAGTAAAGATTTTCAGTACCTGATTTTCTTCATCTAGTTTGTACGCCTTACCTAAGGGGTCATCACTCCCCGGTAAAACTCAGTTACCCAATCTTGAGGATGAAAGTAGTAGCGGGGGTGTCCCTGTTCGTAGGGACTAGCTATTTTGCTAACTTCTCCTGCCGAAGTAGTTTCAGTAACCACCCAAACGTTAGGGCGGGTATTATACCAATCGCCTGTCAAAAAATTTCGCTGATCTAAATAATTGAGCACCTGCCCCAGAAAGAAGTACGAAACCACACCTACCAGCACCATGTTGATTGCTGTTTCTACTCCTATTCTTTTCATAGAACCTACTGAGAATATCTTCAACACAAAGTCTCTCAGAGTGGGGAAATGAAATACTAGCAAGGCAATATTAAGCAGTAACAACACCCCTGAAATACGCTGGGTGTCCTCCCATAAATCTAAGGCGATATTGATTAGAAACACATTGAGTACCACAGGCAACAGTAATATTGCTCCCAACAATCTAGTCTTTCGGAAAAGTAGTAGAATAGCGGGTACCAGCTCAAGTACGCCAAGTAGTATAGTAAACCACTTAGAATAACCTAAGAATGCCCAAGTTAGGGTAACTCCGGAGATACGCTCTAACGGTTCCGACCACTGGTGGAAAGGTAGAACAATGAACTGGGTTCTAAGCAGCTTAGTGAACGCATAAGGTAACATAGCTAAACCAAGTGCGTAGCGAATGATCGTTTCGTAGGTGGCTCTATTTTTCAGTAGCTTCAGCATAGGTAACTAGGTTGCTTTCCTGAAGATACAATATATTTACCTCTTTGTCGGTAGGCTAGCTTTTCTAAGAAAGAAGAATTGGTTTAGGCATAAAAAAACCGGAAACTGTATTTCCGGCTTTATTTCACGTATGAAGAGTATAGTTATTAGCAAAGTTTGTTGATAAAAGACTCGTCCATTTTAATGAGCATGGTGGGGGCAAAGTGCTTCATATCGAATCGGTTGAAGCGTTCTGATAGTGCTTTTATCTTATTATACTTATCGCGCTTCACGTCTGAAACTGAGATTTTCAAAATTTTAGTAAAGATGACGATAGATTCACAGTTATCCTTACCCAGCAAACGTATCTGACGCTGAATGCTATTCGTTAACTGATTGAACAAATCGTAGTCATTCATTAAACAGTACTGAAGTGCTAGTACCGCTTTCACTTCTAGCTGAGCGTAAGGGTACTTCTTCAGGCTCAGTTCATTTAGTAGATTGTTAATCCAACGGGCTGACTCATTGTACTCTCCGGCGTAGTAGCAAGCCAACGCCCGGTACATCACGTAGGTTACGTACTTCGGCACATCTTCTAGATCACCTTCGTAATCATGGAAGAGCATTTTATTCTCTTCGTACAGCGTATCCTCATTGCCCATTCGCTGCGACCGTTCAATCTTAGAGATCAGGTACTGCGCTGGATACGTATGTAAGCTATAATTCGTCAGTAGGGTATCTACCGCATCGTTCACTTCTTCGTAGTAATCTTCTGCCTTGCGGTATACTTTATAGTGATTGTAGTACTCGAGCCGCAGCATTTCATACACCAACTGAAGGTGATGGTAGATAGAATCCAGGTAGTAGTTACTAAGGATTTCCTGCATCTTATCCAGAATATCTTCAATAGGTTCGTGGGTGTTATTGTCAAAGGACTCACCCTCCACGAACAAGCGGTGAAAAATATTCAGGCAGCTTTGGTAAATATACAGTCGGTGAGAGTCGTACAGATTGCACAAGTTATTCATCTCATCGGTTAAGAGCGAAAGCTCCAACTGAGTTGTATCATCCCGCGACATGGTATAGTCACCGTACTTTTTAAAGTACTGGCACAGTAGCTCCTCCGCTTTATCTACTGCCAGCGTGTACGCCACGTGTTTGTTGTACAACTGAGAGTACGTAAAGTGATCGGGGGTATTAATATGTAATTTCCGAAGTGTCTTATAGATTGTCGTCAGCTCACTGGGTAAATCATAGTCTAGCAACTCCTTTTCAATCTTCTTAAGCGTAGCAATAGCGATGGCACGTTTCTTGGTAAAAATTACTTCATTAATATTAGCTAC
The DNA here is from genome assembly GCA_039198955.1 of Bacteroidota bacterium. Taxonomy (GTDB): domain Bacteria; phylum Bacteroidota; class Bacteroidia; order Cytophagales; family Cyclobacteriaceae; genus Tunicatimonas. The sequence goes on from JBCCTI010000072.1 coordinate 30,735, forward strand.
CTTTTTAATCAAATCAGTCCGAGGATTTTCCATCTGCTGAAGCAAATATTCCTCAATCTTTTGATTGAGACGAGAGCGTAATGTATAGTAAGCATTGGTATTCACCCCTAGTTCATCCATAATCTTATTGTCAGATAATGAGCGCTCGCGCATGGCTTTGAGTAGGTAAGCTGACTTCTCCGCACTGTTCTCAATCAACGACTCATGGATTGATGTATAATCGGAGTCGGATAACTGCTTAATTATGTTCTTAAGTTTCGCCATCGTAAATTTTGATAGTTGCTTAAACCCTATTCTTGATTTTATTCCAACAATATTAAGTAAATTTTACTACTATTAATAGTTTTCAGGATTCGGTATAAATTTGAAACACAACAGATTAAGTAATAATTATTACAGGCTTTGGCGAAAAGCTCATCAAACAGCTAAGAGTAATCGCAATAATTTATTACTCAGTTTAAATAGAATATGAATATTCTCATAAATAAAATATTATTTAGGTTTTACATCACTTATCTGCTCGATGTAATAATTTTTGGATAGAGCGATAAAATTGATTTAATAATAAAAGGGATGATGCAGAAGAATATTCCATTCCAGTGCCTCAATCTAAATTAATTCCTAATATAGTATTCCAAAAAATTGTTTTCTCACAAGAAAATAGAGATACAAAAACCCGATAATTCGCACTTTTAAGGATAAATATTGTATAAAGCACTCACTTTTTATCCTGTAATATACACTTTGACTATTACAAGGAAAGTTATCTTATCTCATATGAATAAAAAGCAGGAGAAGTGTCGACAGAGCAGAAACTACCAAACTTACTCTACTCGCCAGGGAGGATTCTTCCGATTGTTGTCGCCATAAAACAGAATAAGCTGGTTGTTATCTGGGTCTTTTAACCGAGCTTCACGCCAGAGCCATCGCTTATTATTAGGTAGCTCCTCAAAGATAACTCCGGCTTTCACCAACTCATCTACCCGCTTATCCAAATCATCGCACTCAAAGTATACATAAATACCTTTTCCGGTTGGTAGTTGTTCTACCTGATGAATTGAGAAGGTAGCATCACCATTGGGGCATTCAAACCGGGCGTAGTGAGGTAGCGATTTAACAATGAGTTTGAGTCCGAGCTGCCGATAAAATGGTACTGACTTATTTAAGTCTAGCGAAGGTACGGTGATTTGGTTGAGGTTCATGCGTACTTTTCTATTGTGTTTTTTAGACCTGATAAGATATAGTTTGTATCCTGTAAAAACAACCTTCGCTATTTATGAGTAAGTACCTTTCAATACTACAAACCTAGCTAAAACATATCATTCCATATCGGGTTTGAATTTTTTTTGCGCGACCGCCACGCGAAGCCTCCCATTTGGCCTCGACTAACTATAGATACTGCTCTTTTGTCATCGCTTTTTCTTACAAGATAGCCAATTCATATTACCTTTGTGACAAAATGTTATGCACCCTTAGCACCTTACCTTAACTTGCCCTTTTTTAAAGAAGTAGACTTTCTATTCACTCATTCCAACATTCAATCATGCGCTTTTATGACACAGGAAGAAATCAAGCAAAAGGTTAGCGGCCACCCCGCTCACAAAGTAAAGTTAGCTATTACCGATATTGATGGCATCTTGCGCGGAAAAGTAGTGCATAAAGATAAACTTATGTCTATTGTAGACGGGGGCTTCGGCTTTTGTAATGTAGTGTTCGGTTGGGATGCAGTAGATACTGCCTACGATAATGCTCAATATACCGGCTGGCACACGGGTTACCCCGATGCTAATGCCCAGCTAGACATTAATACGTTCCGCCAAATTCCTTGGGAAGAAAACTTGCCGTTCTTTCTGGGTGACTTTGTCGATGAGTCGGGGGAAGGCTTAGCTGTATGCCCACGTAGCTTACTAAAAAAAGTTAGACAGGAAGCCGTAGACTTAGGATATTCACCAATGTTCTCTCAAGAGTTTGAATGGTTCAACTTCGCTGAAACCCCAGAGACGCTGAATGGGAAATCATTCACTAATATTGAGCCGCTGACTCCGGGAATGTTCGGTTATTCGCTGCTGCGTAGTTCGCTGAATAGTCCGTTTTTCAATGATTTATTTGATTTATTACTACAGTTTGATGTGCCGCTGGAAGGGCTGCATACTGAAACCGGACCAGGAGTATACGAAGCAGCTATTCTCTACGGCGATATTCTTGAGGCGGCTGACCGCGCGGTGCTCTTTAAAACCGCAGTAAAGGAAATTGCCTATCAGCACGGAATTATGGCTACATTTATGGCGAAGTGGAATCAGCAGTTACCTGGCTGTAGTGGCCATATTCACCAAAGCTTATGGGATAGTGATCGGCAGACCAACTTGTTTTTCGACGAGGCAGATGCAGTTACTATGTCAGTGCTTATGCAAGGTTACGTGGCCGGTCAACTTTATTGCCTCCCCTACATCTTACCGATGTACGCCCCTACTATCAATAGCTATAAACGGCTGGTAGAAGGGGCCTGGGCACCAACTACCCTCACTTGGGGCACTGATAATCGAACGACAGCTTTACGGGTGTTAGCCGGAGGCAAAAAATCGACTCGACTGGAAACCCGCGTTCCAGGTTCAGATGTGAATCCCTACCTGGCAATGACAGCTGCTTTGGCCAGCGGCTTATACGGCATTAAGAACGACCTAAAACTCGATCAGCCCAAAACGATAGGAAATGGTTACGAAGAAGAGCAGTATGGCATATTGCCCCGCAATTTGTGGGAAGCATCTCAGGCAATGAAAACTTCCGATTTAGCTACTGAACTCTTCGGGGCTGACTTCGTGGATCACTTCATCCGAACCCGTGAGTGGGAGTGTCGGCAATACGCCCAGGCCGTTACTGACTGGGAACTCAAACGCTATTTTGAAATCATTTAAGGTCAGGTGAGAGTGCTTGGCGCTTGATTGAACGGGAATAGTGCAAGTCAAGGAGCAACTGAGCCATTTATCTGGTCAGTAATGATCTTTTCGCAGCCCGCTTGACTTAGTGCATCCAACTGTAATTCTACATTTTGCTCTACGGTAGAGACGCGGGCGTAGCCGATTTTCATACCATCAGAGGTTAAGAAACTCAGAGGTAGCCCCTCTAGTTTTACTTTGAAAAGTTAACCAAGTTTGCTAACTAGCTTAGATGCTGAAACAGCGATTTTGTTGTATCACGTTAAAGGGTAAAGGAAACGACCGTATTGTTTACTACGCTAGTGTATAGAGGTTACTCTCTCCAAAGTGGAAAATAGTTAATCGTCAGATATGATTCTTCAGTACTGCTCTGATCTTCATCTTGAATTTCCTGAGAATCGTCTTTGGTTAGCCAGAAATCCGCTCGAACCAATAGGGGATTTACTGGTACTGGCAGGAGACACCTACTATTTTGGACAAGGTTTTAAGCAACTACCCTTATGGGAGACAATCTCCAGTCAGTTCGATGAGGTTTATGTATTGCCCGGAAATCACGAGTATTATGGTGGCTACGATCTGGTTAACTATGAAGGTGCAGTGAAGGAAGAACTATTCCCAAATGTGTGGTTGGTCAATAACGTAGTCATTGAAAAGCCAGACTCTCGCTTGATCTTCACTACGTTGTGGTCAAAAATAGAGAGACAAATTGCTCCCATATTATTGGGCCTGAATGATTTCAAGCGTATTCGCTACAATGGTAAGGTTATCACTATTGAGCAATACAATCAACTACATCGCACTTCCCGAGAATTTCTAACCGATGCACTTGAAAGTAATAGTAAAAAGAAGCAAGTAGTAATTACTCATCATTTACCCAGTGAGCACTGTAATGTTGAGGAATTTAAAGGCAGTTCTCTAAACGAAGCTTTCTGCGTAGATATGACTTCTTTCATAGAAACGTCTGGTGTAGATGCCTGGATATATGGTCACAGTCATCGCAACAAGCCTGAATTTTCCATTGGAAAGACCCGTATGTTGACAAATCAATTAGGCTATGTTCAGTATGGAGAACACTCTGCTTTTCAATGGAATGCCTGGGTGGATATTTAGACAAGTACACACTCGAGTTTTCACATTAAAAAACTATCTAAATAATCTCTAAGATGTGTGCTTTCGTGTACACCTAAAAAAATAGCACTTACAAATTACTTCGTAAGTGCTTGATTATCAAGTGGGTCCTGTAGGATTCGAACCTACGACCCCCTGCTTGTAAGGCAGGTAAAATACTGGTTTCATATGGTTTGATATGTTTTTATATATCTGATTATCAGTAATTTATATTTTTAGCAATTTCAGACTAAGCCATAAAATGCCTATATTTGCTTGCAAATAGCTTGCAAATTTTTCTAATGGCTACAAACATCAAACTTTTACTGGATACCCGCCGCGCTCGTAAAGACGGGTCTTACCCACTGGTGATGCGGGTGATCCGCGACCGTAAGAGCATCAATATTAGTCTAGGTTACAGCCTGCGTGAGAAAGACTGGGACAGTAAAAACGAGAAGGTCAAAAAATCCGCTAATATTGTAGAGAACACCACCCGCTTCAACAACCTGATACATAAGAAGCGGGCGAAAGCTTATGACATTGTTGCCCGATTGGATGATGAGAAAAAGCTCTATCTTCTTAGCATGACCGAGCTGAAGACATTGCTGACGGGTAACAAAGTAACCGTTAAGCCTACTCTCTTTGCTTTCCTGGAAGAGCACATCAGCGAATTACAAAAAGCCCGAAAGACTGGCAACGCTGGTGTATACGATCAGGTACTAAGAAGGCTGCGTTCATTCACCAAGGGAAAAGACCTCAAGTTTGAAGCCTTGAACTATGCCTTCCTAACTCGCTTTGAAAACTGGCATTTTGGCAACGGCTCATCGGTAGGCTCATTAAGTGTATATATGCGAACTCTAAGAGCTGCCTATAACAAAGCGATAAAGTCCGGCATTGTGGCAAAGTCCTACTATCCGTTCAAAGACTATAAGATCAAAAGCCAGACACCGGTTCGCAAGTCCCTTACTGAAACGGAATTCAAGGCACTGCGTGATGCTGCCCTAGAACAGGGTTCTCCACTCTACCACGCCCGAAATATGTTCATGGCAAGCTTCTTTATGCGCGGGATGAACTGGATGGATATGGCCTTACTGAAAGTCTCTAACATTCACGGGGATTTTGAGCGGATACACTACGTGCGCCAAAAGACTGGCAAGCCGTTTAGTATCAAGATCAGCCCAGCCTTAAAAGAATTATTGCTATCGTATATTGGCAGAAATACTGGCCCGGATGATTTTATCTTTCCCATCCTAAAGCCAACTGATCCGCCCGAACGCTATGCTGACATTATACGAGATAGGCGCAAGCGGTTGAACAAACGACTTAAGGAAATAGCGGCATTGTGTGACATTACGCCCTTTACCATCTATACAGCTCGACATACCTACGCCACAACCGGAAAGCGGAAAGGTGTACCGACCGCGGTTATTCAGGAAAGCATGGGGCATGCTACCGAAGAGATCACGCAAACGTATCTGGACTCTTTTGAGAACAGTGTGATTGATGAGTATGACGAACTTATCATGTCGTAGTAGAAAGAATACCAGACTATATCATCCTAGCGAGATACTTTGACTAAACCATTGGCTCATAACCCGCAGGTCACAGGTTCGAGGCTTCGCGCAACGATCCCGTCCCCATAAATCTGATTACCAGGTAGTTACAATCAAAAGTGGCTACCTTTTTTATTTTGGGTACAACATTTACGTAACTCTTGCTTTTCATTTTCAATGAATAACAGGCCCGAAAGCTAGGCATTCTATTACTTTAACTGGAATTGCGATTTCTAAGCTTATATCCATGACATTTTTACTTGTTATGGATATTGAAATTATTTGAATGCCGGCAAAGGTAGTGCCTTACTGCATCACACTCCCTAAGAACCGCTTGTGCCAGTTTTCCGGCAATATCCCTTGGGAGTTAAGATGATAAATTATTAATCATCTTTAAAAAAATTTATGAACTTCCTAAAAGACCATGATTTATTTTTTTTCGTATTAATAGTCTCATTATTTAGTTTCGCTCGTTTCTTTTTCTCGATAGGCTGTGGTTTAACAGACTCATAATCATTTATTTTTATCTTCTTTCGTTCATTGTCAGTTAGCATTTTAGCAATTTTCTTGGCCAAATTTGAGTGTTTTGCTGCTTGCTGTAGAAACTTTGCTTTTCGCCCCTCATCAGACCATTGCCAATGTAGCAAAGCCAAATTTGAATGTATTTTGCAAACGTGTAATTTAAAAGATTGGTCCTTGGTAGTTAATTCTTCATAAATATTCAAGGCCGCTTGATATGTCGTTTCAGATCGTTTGTATTTTTTTTGCTCTCTCAAAC
>JBCCTI010000073.1:0-37088 GCA_039198955.1 Bacteroidota bacterium
ATCCTGTAGGGTAGCGACGGTACGCATCAAGGTAGATTTACCCGCTCCGTTCTGACCGAGCAGACCGAACATACCTTTACCGATGCTAAGACTAACATCCTTTAAAGCTTGTACTCCATTGGAATAGGTTTTGGAGAGATTGTGTATTTCTAATTGCATAATTTGATTGATTTAGGTATTGGTTATTTTAAATGTTTTGTCACTACGCTGTTTACGGAGAGACTTTCTCAAATCCTGTTTTTATAGCCTGAATATCTTTCTCTGGCAGCTTGGCTATCATCTCACTTGCAAGTAGGGTTAAATACAAATCGTGAAAAGTGGCTTTATCCTCCAACCCCTCTGCCCAGGTTTTAACTAGATAGTTGAACTGATCGGCACCTATCGCCTCACTTAGTTGGTAAAGCTCAATGGTGCCTTTGTTTCTTTCCAGGTATTCAATACCATCTGCTTTGATCAATGGTTGCTCTACATTAGGTTCATTGCCCCGTTCGCGGGAGTATACTCCTGTTTTCTTGGTAAGCAGCCAATCAATTCCTTCTTGACCATAAATGTCATCAATGATTTGCATAGCCAAACATTCAGGAAGTGCGTTGCGAAGCATATCTGCCCCCTGCACGTTGGCAATCGGAACGTTTTGCATCACCCAATGGGCAATTAGGTTGCTCGCTACGGTGAAGTCCATATACACTCGATTATCGAGAGAGGTAGAATCCGCAAACCACCCTTCCTTTTCGGAGATCGCGATAGTATTTGGAAAGGTGTAGTGGGGGTCCTGGTAGAAAGGAATCTCAATTAGCTTAACCTCACTGTAGGGGTAATCACTTAGCTTGGTATTGATGAAATCAAGTGCGGTGGATAATGAATTTTTGAAGAAGGGAACGTTGTAAGCATGCTCAGGCTTGTGGTAGATGTGGCATTGTACTTTTTCGTAATCAAATGAGAACTGGGAGTAATTGGCAGAACCAAAGTACCATTCAAATGGTGCGGGTGCCTCGAGTGAATACCTAAAATAGTTTTTATCGTCAGCCTGCCATGATTTGATCAATTTCCCGGGAGCTATCGCCACCTGATCAGCTGCTGTACTCAACTCAATGGAACCATTCAGCCAGATTGCATCAGGGGAGAATACATCCGCACTTAGAGCAGTAGAATCGGTAATCGGTTGCATACGAGAATGTAATTTTTCCAATCCCCAGTCATTCCGATACCGATTCTCCGTTAGTTCACGATTATCATCGTAACCTAAGACAGGAAGCAGATCCTGCGCCCGGAGGAAAGAGCCATTGTAGGTTAGTTCGGGTTGTTGGGTTTCTTTGTCTTGGGTAAACCCAACATGCTTTCTCGATCCTTTAATCTGGAACACGCTCGTCGCATCTCCCGGTATATTGACTGCCAACGCTATGATATTAAGTTCCTCATCAACCCAGGCCGGCTGTAGCTTTTGCTCCTCCCAAACTAACTCCTGGTAGGTAGTGAAGTCGGGAAGATTAAGGTAGAGCGTATCTACGGTAGTTTGATGAAAGTTTCGCAACGTATAATTTGCTAAGAACTCAGCTGATCGATTGGAAGGATAGAAATCTAGCTTCAAATCCAGACTGGTAATTCTAGGCTGAATGAGGGTAGTTAGATATTTGTACTTCTTTTCGTACCGCGCATCTTTCTCCTGTTCCTGTCGTTCGGTTTCAAAATTTCCGTAGGCGTGAACGTTGCTGATAATGAAAAATTGCAGATAAAGAAAAGTCACCAGTGAAACACCTACTAAGCTTTTTCCTATCCAATTAAGCTGATCTCCCCGAAAAGTAAACTTTTGAAAAAATCTCGAACTCTCGCCTCGCTTCCAGAAATAAATACCCATTGCAACAAAAGCGGTAGCGAGGGTAGTCCACAACAGAAAGAACCAGGGAATAGACGTCTCCCAAATACCATAGCCGTTCATTTCCGAGTAATCATCTACGCCGGGCACAAACATATAAATAAAGCGAAGCTCTTCAATGATCTTCAGGTCAAAGCTGACCATATTGAAGAAGTAAATCCAGATAGAGATAATATAAGTAGCAAATCTATGAGCGGTTAACCCGGCTACTAAACACACCAGCGCGAGCATTTGCAGGTAGTTTAGCCACCCCCAGTTGTACCCCAATAAATCAGTGAAATAGAGGGTGAGGTTAATTTCTTCAGGAGCCCCTTTCAGTAATTGGGCCACAATGCCAAATACGATAAACATGCATGAGATCAGCAGTGTCACTACGCTCATGGCGAGAAACTTGGACAACATATTGACCCAGACGGGTACGGGTAAGGCATCCTTCACCTGCCAAAAACCAACCACTCTATCTTTAAACAGCAACTCGGTAGTCCAAATCATCAGGATGAGTGAAACCCAAGTGCCCATTGAAATCCGGGTTAACGTCATCGTTGAAGTAAGTGGATAACTCGAGCCTATGTAGAGGGAAGAATTCCATAGTAGATTGCTCAAGAAAAAGACAATGCTTAAGATGAATATAAGCACTCTGAATCCTGAAGTGCGGACAACATTCTTGATTTCTAGCCAAGAGAATCTTAGAAGCTTACTCAAGAAATCGGTGAATCGGTAGCTCAGCTGCACCTTCGGAATTAAAACCCCGCTGTTTATCCCAGCAAGAGGGAATTGCTTCTCACTAACTAGTCTTCTTTTTCTGGATCCCGTATTCCCGGCTATAAATCTTTTGAACGTAAACGACCGATAGGCAATCCAAAGCATAATGATCGAGAATCCCAGCCATACCGTTCTATTCAATAGAAACATATTATTTAGTGGCAAGTAGGCTTCATTCCGTTGATTGATAGGTATAGTATCAATCGTGGTGGTGGTGTATACAAATGAGGAAGGGTCAAGAATCTGTAATAATTCAAGATGAGAGGAATCTGGCCGGAGCGTCTCACAGATAAAAAATAGGAGGGTGATGAAGAAAATACTCAGATAACTGGCGGCCATTCGTTTGGTCAATACCAGAAAAGAGATGCTGACAGCAGTGTAGATGAATAAGTTAGTGGCAGTAAATACAAAAAAACCAAAAAACATTTGGCTCCAGGGGGTAGGCCCAAACTTATCGGCCGCTCCAATCCCCGAATACGGGGCAAGAGCCATTCCAACAAATAGCCCGAACCCGAGAATGAGGTTGATAGCGTAGGCTGATAAGAACCTTCCCATAAAGAAGGTTTTATCACCCACTGGGGTGGTGTAAATGATCCCGGCAGATTTGTATTGTATGTCCTTATAGAGTGCTGAACCAGTAACTATTGCGATGATTATTGTCATGATAATGCCACCCCCAGCGAAGCTTCGGTAGAACAGCACTGCGCCATTCATATTAGTAGCATCGTTAATGTAAACTTCGTATGAACCCTGGAGAAACCAAATGGATTGAAAAGCCATCAAAGCGAAAAACACCAAGAAAAGTGGTCGCCTCAACCGGCTCGCCAGCTCGAATTTCAGGATTGAGGTGATCATGAATCCGCGGGTTTAACGTCTGGCTGAATGAGCCATGAATTAAATCGTTTCCTTTCCATAAAAAGCAGGACGAATGTGGCGAGCGACACGAACATTCCCATTCCGAAAAAGAACGGGTCGGCAAAGGGGATATCGTGAAAAAGATGGATGAAGAAAATATTGAAAGCGATCGGAAGATGGATCAACAAGCCTATGAACCAATATCTTTTGGTAAAAAGTAGTATGCCAATTAGTACATGAAAGAACCGAATACCAATACCCAGATAGGTATCCATCATAGCATTGAAGAAGACTCGGAACGGATCACTAAACAGCAAGATACCTTCATTTTGGGGATTGTACCCTACTGTGAAGAACTCCACGATGCCCAAGATAGCAATGAGTAGTAGTACTCCGCCCAGCAACCATCTTACTAATTTCTTTCCAGTGTTCATTAGGTACGTAATGGTTGGTTATTTATAGCTTTGGCAGTAATCTTCCGGTTTGAGCTTTGTAAATGATTTTCAGGATGAGTGGTCTAATCTCAAATAAGTTTGGGGTGAGGTTTGATGAACGTAGCTTTCAGTTCTTTGGAGTGGCTAAACAGCAAAATGCTATTGAGCAGCAACAGTACCCCATCGAAAATGATGAATTCCCAATACCTAGAGATAAACACGTTAGTCATCAGTAAGCACAGTATCAACGGCACCATCATGACCGCTCCCAGTAGATAAGTTCTTTGAAAAACCAATAACAATCCGTTAAGCAACTGAAAAAAGCCTACGAAGTAGAGATAACCCGTGCCCATCAGAAAATCGTAAAATTCGAAGAATTTCGGATCAGTCATTGCCACGTCGGCCCTAAAAACCGACGGATTGTAGGGCAGGAATAGTTTTTCTATTCCTGCGTAAACAAAGATGAGTGCTAAGAGAAACCTTATGATATACCGGGTAATATTCATAGACCAGTGTCGACTACCATCTTGCTACTGTAGACTGAAAAGATGGGGTGTTCCGGTAGTATTGAATTGCTTACTGGTTTCCAGCGTATTCAAATCGACCTTCATTACGAACTGCTCACCGTTTGCCTCAAAAGGAACGTAGCCAAAGCCATTTTCAAAATAAGTGACCGATGCCACCGCCGCTCGGGTGTACTCCTCGGCAACAATCTCGGCAGTCTGATTATACAGGTCGAAGCTCCACCACTGGTAAATAGGATCAATAAAATAGGAAAAAGGATTATCAGGATTAATGGCAGAAGGATCTTGGGCCGCCCCCAGAAACTTACCGTTTCCGTAGTACTCCAGGTTCATCACCGGACTGCCAAGACCTCGGGCGGCCGATTCCAAATCAAAATAGTAGCTTTCTTCAAAGTCGGTAGTGCCTGCTGCAATTTTTAGTATAGCTGCCGGACGGTCAAAAGCAGCTCGCCATCCGGCCCAGGAATTATGACACAGTACGTAAATATCCCCTCTCTCATCCAAACGCATGAAGGGCGAACCACCGCCGGAGCCCCAAGCACCGGTGGCAGAACCCCGCTCATCGAAGATACGTTTGACCACCGCATCAGCGTTGCCCTGAGCATTCGCATCAATTTTATCCATATCGATAATGATAATAGAGCACCCTTTCTCACCCGGAGACTGAGTGGCCAGATCGGATAGTGGCATAAGCGAGGCAAAAAGCAGATTATCCCGAATCAAAATTTCAGTAACGGATTCAGCCACAATCGTAGCACCCGGTTGCGGAAAATCGGTAACAGTACCAATGTTAGAGACTGAGGTAATGTCAATCGTCCCCGTCTTTTGCATGGTGGTAGGATTGAAGATGATGATATCCGTGGAAATCCCGCCGACGAAGGCAGTGTTTTCATCTTTGAAGGCAGTATTTCCTTGGAACCCCAGCTCCGATAGATTCATATCCCCTGCCAGCGTGGCATTATTTGACTCATCGATGTTCCATTTTTCCATGTTAGGACTCTGATTTCCATAGTCACTGAAATAAATACTCCCCCCAAAAGAATGGATCATGGCACCAGTAGCAGCCGAAAGTTCGGTAGCATCGCTATTGTCAATGATTTCGGTATTATCCACCGAAACTCGCTGGAGGTAAAATGCCCGGGTTTGCCCGTCAGCATTGAGCGAGGCCGTAACCATAGCGTACTCACCAAGACCTTCTGGTTCTCCAGGTCCTGCTTCTGGGGTAGGATCATCATCGCCACACCCTGCCAACATTAGCAAGGAGATTAGCACGGCCATCAGTGCGCTCGGAAGTGAGGGTTTGATTGTAAATTTCATCTGGTATTAATTTATTATTGCGTAGATTAAGAATTAAGTGCCAAAGAATAATCTGGCTTTTATGTAAAAACTTCTTCCTGGTCGCTGAACGGAGAAGTTGTCGAAAGCTCGGGCATCGGTCAAATTGCGGCACTCTACGCCGATACTCCAGCGATCTCGAGGTGCCATCCAGGATAAATTAATATTGTGTAACGTCTGAGTAGGTATAATGTCTTTGGTTTCTGCCCGACCATCTTCGGCCCAGCTCAGAAAAAACTCGTGAACGTAGTTGAAGTCATAGCCTGCACTAATGGTTCCATCGCCCAACCAGGCGGCTTTTCTCGAGTAGGATAATTGTCCGTTACCAAACAGGTAAGGAGTGTTGGGTACCCGGGCCCCTATGAAGCGATTGGGGATGTTCCCTTGCGGGCTGGTTTCCTGTAAAGTAATGTCTTGGTAGGTGGCGTTAACAGCAGCTCTCAATCCTCCGAGGATCAGGTAATCGGCATGAAGTTCTGCGCCCACCGCCTGCGTTCCAATCAGGTTCTCGTATCGGGCTAGTCCGAAGGTTACTGCGTTGAGAAAAATTCGGTCACTGGTATTGCGGTAGAAAAATGTCGCCCCGGCATTAAACCGCTTCCGGGAGGTGCTGTATTCCGTGCCGAAGTTAATATTATGGCTCTGCTCCGGGTTCAAGGAAGGGTTAGGGGCTACCGTGAGGTAGTTACCAAAAATCTCTTCATCATCCGGTTGCCTTACGGTAAATTCATACCCCAGATTTATGGTTATTAGGGGATTTATCTGATATTGGATCACGTCTCCGTATCCGACAATAGAAAATTCATTTGTTTCCCTCGGGCCTACCAAGCGATTGTTAAATGTCACTCCCGACGACCTAGTGTAAAAATGCTTAGCCGATACAGTGTTAGTCAGCTTACTGCCGAGAAGTTCACTGGCTAAGGCTAAACCGGTGTAATTCTTGAGCAGCGTTTGGGCGGGTAACAGTCCCTCTTGGTCTTCTCGAGAAAGAACATCATTTCGAATACGCAACTCATCATTGGTCAAGAGCATGGTTAGATTGAGCGTGTGCTGGTTATTCAACGAGTAGCTGAAGCTTTCTCTGCTGAATAGGGTTCTAGTGGTCAGCACGGGAATGGTGCCATTGGAGTACAACCCCGACTCACCTCCGTTGGTTTTGGGAACAAAGTTTTGATCCCAGAAATACGTTCTCCGAGCGGTATCGACAAAATGAAGTTGGTCGTAGGTATAGCCCGCCACGACGGAAGCGTTCCATCGATCTGATTTTCCGTACTTTTTCCACGAAACGGCAGCATTCCACGAGTCTTGGGTAGAGGTAGGCTCGCCCCAGGGTACTTCGGCTCTAAGTCCGTGCTGCCATTCTCGATCAATACGAGAGTATGAGGACATCAGCATCAACTCATCGGCCCAGCGTTGATCCCTAACCCCTACTTGAACTCGGGTAAGTAAGGATTGAAACTGGTCATTAAACCGACGGGCCCGTCCTGGCTCGGTATTAAACAGGTCATCGACCACAATATCAACATTATCCATCCAGTAGTCATTGTCGGAATAATTATAAAATCCATCCAGATTGATAAAATAGTTATCGCGACTCCCGAAGTTTTCTCGAACCGTGATGGATGCTTCGTGGGTGTTCCAAGAACCGTAACCATAGCTCAAATCCGCGTATTCCGCATTACCGTACCGGCTGACGACATTGATTACCCCACCTAAAGCATCGGAACCGTAGTCTACCGGTATGGTACCTTTGTAGATTTCTATATGCTCAATCATGCCGGGCGAGATGGTGTTGAGCGAATAGCCTGCGCCCAGCAGATATACCGGAATACCGTCGACGAAGAGCTTCACTCCTTTGCCATCAATGCCATTCAACATAATATTCGCACTGCTCCCCGCTCCGCCTTCTTGCCGAATTCGTACCCCCGGAAGCTGGTTCAGGATATTAGTAACTTGGATTGGCTGGGCTCGTAGCGTACTTAAGTTGACTACCTGCGCTTTGTACGGTAGAGCTTTCGTCGTAGCTCTTTGCGATTTTCCGCTGATGACTACCTCATCCAGACTCGTAGTCGATTCTTTAAGAATAATCTGTAGCTGAAAATCCCCATCGGTTGGTATTTTTATCGAGCGTTGAACCGTCTCGAAACCCAGTGAGCTAACGTATAGGGTATAGGTAGTACCCTGACTAAGCAGGAAATTAGCCTCTCCGCTAACATTACTAATTGCCTTCTGGTCAGCTTCGGTTATCTCAATAAAAGCCCCAATGATTTCATTCTGGCGTTCATCAAGGATGGTTAATGTAACCCGGCATTGGTTGGTTTCAGCAAGTGAGGGATTAAGTATAGCGGTTAGAAAGAACCCAAAGGCAACCTTCAAAACACTATTGACGGTGAGCCTACTGTTCAAGCTCTTTTTGATGGTCATGTAGGTCGGTAGTAACTTAGAATCATTTTAAACGATTTCAAATCTAGGAACCATCTAAAAAAATTACCTACGCGAGGCGGATAAAAACCTACGCAAGGCGGAACCGTGGAAAACAATTCACCATACAGTAAGTTTCGTTGAGCTTTGCACCCAAAATATTAAACGACGTAGTGAGATGCTCGCTGATTTAGCTATATTTAGTACCCTAAACACACTACGCATAGGTATTGAAATTCATTAGTTTACTGTGCATTTTTGTTTCAATACCCTACACAATTACCTACCTGAGTTATATGAGAACGAAAATATACGGTGCCGAGCTGGAAGAACTGGTCATTGAGGTTAATTATCCTGACTCTTTTGCGACGTCGGGGGCTGCTTACTACGAAAAGGAGTACACCACTGCTGCATTTTTAGGAGCGGGATGCTACAAAGAGACTTTCTTTGAAGGCATCCATATTGGTTACGGGGATTTTCTTTTGACAGAGCCCACCCTAGCCTATTTCGATACCGACATGGAGACAGTTGAAATGCACTTTGCCTTAGGAGGACTGTCACGCGGCTGTTCACCTAACTTTCCTCAAGAGTTGAGTTTTGAAGCCAATCAACATAACCTAATCTACGCCTGTGGATTTCAGGGGTCTATCGAATGGTGTGCAGAGGAGAGCATGAAACTGCTGGAGATCAATATGCAGCCCTCCTTCCTGAAGAAATATCTCCCTGATGGTTATCTATTTGATCTTTTTCTCGAGAGTATAGAAAGGAAGCAATCAACCGTTATCTCTCCGCACAACTATCCAATTACTCCGCAAATGATGAACCTAATTCAGGGCATTATTCATTGTGATCGCACTGGACATTTTAAGCGCATGTTTTTAGAGTCGAGTATTATTGAATTACTTATGCTACAGCTAGAGCAAATTGCCAATCATGACTGTAAGGTATTTTGTGCTATTGACAAACAGCACCAGGAGCGACTTCACGCGGCACGAGAGATTCTAAATCAGCAGCTCAATGCTAATTTTACGCTTAACAGCCTAGCTCAACAGGTAGGCACCAATGAATTTGCGTTGAAAAAGGGTTTTAAAGAGCTTTTTGGTACCACCGTTTTTGGGTACTGGAACCAAATCAAGATGCAAGAGGCAAGGACGCTGCTAACCGAAGGTATGATGAACATTACCGAAATTAGTTCAAAGATCGGATACAAGAACCCTCAGCATTTCAGTACTGCTTTTAAGAAACATTTTGGATATTCCCCGAGTGAACTCAAAGCAAGGGAGAGTTTTATAAAAAATTATTAGTGAGCATTTCCACTACTGATATTCTTTCTCGCCGAATAGCTCAACTTCTACTACAGGCTGGGTACTTGACGTTCCAACTTAATCCAATAAGCCTACCGAGGAAGCTATCGATACTGCCAAACATGGCGCAAAATCCGCAACAGTGACTTGACCAAAACCTAGAAATATTGGTACTCAGTTAGCAACTAACAACATAAGTCAGAACGCTGGGTAAACAACCACGGATAATTACGAGGTGTATAAATTATCAATTCGTACGAAAAGTTATTCTTATGGCAGTGACTGGTTGTACACGTATACTAGTGCAGAATAGTTTTCATCCGGACCTTCTATCTGGTTATCCTGTACGTATTTCCACGAAGAAGCCGAAACATATAATCGATTATCATTGTCTACGTATACGTTGTTAAGTTCGTATTCCCACGGAAAGTCTATCGTCTGCCAGTATCCTTGGTGATACATCTCAACCGTTGAGTAGTTTGTCAAGTAGGAAGTCGTATCAGGATTCAATGGAGTAATATCATCTTTGATGCGATAAGTAACCCCACTGTTGGATTTGGCAATGCCTATGGGGCTTATTATATCATGATAATTCCGACTGGTATTTCGCTGCCAGGTGCCGCCGTAGTCGGTTGTGTACTGACTGCCTATGCCTGCGTATACTTGATTTGCTATGAACGGAGGTCCGACGTAATCTTTCAAACCACCGCTAGCGAGCAGGGCAAAAACAGTATCTTTACGCCTAACCATATCGTAGATGGGTCCCTGAAAGTCGCGCGATTCCTGCCAGGTATTTCCGCCATCCGTCGTGAAGTATGCTTTCGTCCAGGTAGTAACTAACAGTGTATCGGCAATACTACCCGTGATTGCGTAGGCTTCTCTTCCATTAGGAATAATCAGCGTCGTCCAGTCAGGGGATTCTTCCTCCGGTGGAGTGCTGGGAAGAACGTTAGACGCATCATCCTCACAAGAAAAAAGTAAGGACAAGCACAGAAAAAGGAGGACTAAATTTTTCATGATTGTAAGTTAAGTCACCCGTTATTGTATACGTATTTTAGGGCTGGGTAGTTGATAAACTATCTTTGGATTCCGTTCAACTTTTCACTCACTGGCCTGCTGCTGAATGTTCCATTATCGAGAGTACAGCTCTTTACCAATACCCACTATTCTTCTCGTCTATTTTATGACAAATATCGTTCCCAGCAGATGATCTAAGTCATTTTTTCGGCTAGTAATTTTGGCTAGCTTTAGTAAGCTAAGTGATAGGTATACTTAGCGAACAACTAGTAATTAAACCCCAAACGATCATGAAATCCGTAGATAGTTTTAAAGATCTGTTTTTAGAGCAACTAAGAGACCGATACGATGCCGCTAAACAGCAGGCCGAGATGTATCCAAAGTTGCAACAAGCTACCACTAGCCCCACCTTGCAACGTATCATCCAAGAAGATATAGCATCTAATCAGAGCCATCTGGAAAAACTTGCTGAGCTGTTTACCACCATGGGTGAGCAACCCGATGGGGAGCAGTGCGAAGGTACCCAGGGGCTGATTCACGAGGCCCATGAATTATTGGACTATACTAAAAGTGGAAGTATCAGGGATGTTGGAATAGCCATGTCGGTTCAACATATCAACCATCATGATATTGCGGGTTACAGTGGCTGCATTGTTTACGCCGAGGCCCATGGTGATTCCGAAATTGCTCAGATACTTCAGCAGATGTTAGATGAGGAAGTAACTACCGACGAATTGTTGAAGGATATCATAACTCAGATTGTTCAAGAGCACAATGCGTCTTAGTCATTTGGTATCTGCTTCCAAACGGCCACGGCAGCGGCAATATCCTGAATAGCGGTTCCGGTAGAGTCAAAAATAATAGGACGGTTGACAGTAGGCCGTTGCTTTTGTCCCGATACAAATTCGTGTAGTTCACCGAGCAGGATTTCACTAATCTTTTCGGGAGGCTGATACTGTAACTCGCCTACTTGTACCACCTGTGACCGTAAATCCGCCACTACGTAGGAATTCAATACCAAGTCTGGGGCAAGCTCCTGCTTACCCGGACTATCGGTCCCCACGGCGGCTACAAAGGCCGTATTAGGAATCATTTCGCGGGTAATATAGGCCTTACGGGCCGGAGTACAAGTCACGATAATATCGCTTTCCCGCGTTCCCAATTCAGGGCGATCAATCGAGGTGACTTCAATACCTAATTGCGCTTGCATGGCTTGAGCCGCCTCAGCCGCCGCTTCGGGACGAGAATCGTAATAGTATGCCTTTTCAATAGGGCGTACTTGGGCAATGGCCTCGAGCTGGATTTTTCCCTGCACTCCAGCACCACAGATTGTCACCTGGCGAGCATCGGGTAAGGTGAGGTACTTCACTGCCACCGCCGTAGCCGCCCCGGTACGCATCCGGGTAATGTAGGCTGAATCGAATACTGCCAGAGGCTGCCCCTTCGTGGCATCGCTGAGATAGATCATCCCACTGATATTAGGTAACCTGTAGCGCGCCTGGTTATGAGCAAAGCGGCCATTAGCTTTTAGCCCAAAGTAGGCTTCTTCTTCACCGTACTTCATTACGCCCCCTTTAACGTGAAACTCGCCTTCTTCAGCATTGAGGTGCATCAAGTTATTGTCGAGCACCTTCCCCTCAGCCAGTAGTATGAACGCTTTTTCCACTTCGGCGATACATTCGGTGAGGGACAATGCTTCGGCTATTTCAGCATCAGCAAATACGCGAATGCCGGAGGCTGGATAATTCTGATTCATGATGATACTGGTTTAATTGAAAATTGATAGTGAATCATGACAATCCGTCAGTTTTGAAAGCACTCTGGGTACCCCAGCTAGCGGTATCACGCAGGAGGGTTCCACGATGATCGATGGTCTTCATCCGCTCCCATACCAGACGAATGACTGCCATAATCTCTTTTTCAATAAATTACATTACTCCTCTCGGCCAACGCCCTGTTCTTGAAACGCTTTGTTAAGGGCGTTCAGCTCAGTGAGAACTTGATTAAACTGCTCGGTATGCACCTCCAGTTCACTTTTTAGTTCCTCGTACACTTGGTACTGGCCCTCGGTCGGAGCCTGGTCGCCCAGTTGCAGTATGGCCAGCAAGCCCGACAAACGATTATTTAGTTTGATCGGCAGGGCAATCTTATCCTTAGGGCTTTGATTATTCACTTGGTAGAGTTGCGCCTCAATACCGCTCATCGTCTGTAGCAACTGCTGCGCCTCTTCCTGAAGCACCGCACTTTCTTCTAGCTGCCCAAGCTTCTCATTCATCTTCTCCCTGATCTCGCGAATGCGAATCACCATTTCGTTGGCTTGGCTAGTTAAATCCCGAACCTTGATTGCCAGTTCGTATTGCTTTCGTAAATCAGCTAAGGTTACCTCCGGTTGTCGGGGATCGGATTGCACTCTCAATACTGCGGTCTGTTCACCGTGCTCCGTGGTAAGCACAACCTGAAAACGGCCGGGGGCTACGTAAGGGCCAGTGGCCGGACTGGGGCCCTCCAGAATCATATTGGGAAACACCGTAGCTCCCTCGGTACGCAAGTCCCATCGGAAAGAATGTAAACCAGCACTCTTCCGGGAGGCCCGGAGACGACGCACCACTGCCCCGCTGGAATCTATCACCGTAAGCGATAAGCTATCCACCGGACGGTCTAGATAGTAGGCCATCTGGGCGGGCACCATCCGACGTAGGGCGTAGTCAGGCACCAATAGCCGTGAACTCGATAAGTCAGTATTCTCGGCGAGTTGCCTAAGCAAGCCTACATTATCCATCTTCCAGAACGAACGGCCGTGGGTGGCGATAATCAACTGATGGTCGGTGGCCTGAATCCCGGATACGTGTACATTGGGTAGGTTCTGCTGAAAGGGAACCCACCGCTGGCCCTGGTCTAGCGAAACATATACTCCATGCTCAGTACCGGCGTACAGTAGATTAGGCTCCCGGATATCTTCGGCCACTACGTGTACGAAGTGTCCATCGGCAATCCCCGTGGTAATTTTCTCCCATTGCTGACCGTAATTAGTAGTGCGGTACAAGTAGGGCTGTCGATCACCCAGTTCGTAGCGACGGGCGGCCACGTAGGCGGTGCCAGGGGTGTGACGAGAAGTTGCGATGGCACCAATTCGGCTATGAGCAGGTAAATCCGGTGGGGTGACATCTTGCCAAGTCTTGCCCCGATCGTGGGTCAGCTGCACCAGTCCGTCGTCCGAACCCGTCCAGAGCGTAAAGTCACTGTGTTGAGAAGGGGCAATGGAGTACAACGTGCCGTAAATCTCGGGACCATCCTGGTCTTTCACCAGGGGTCCGCCTGAGTCACCTAGCGTCGTAGTATCGGCGCGGGTCAGATCGGGACTAATCTTCTGCCAGGTTTTTCCTTCGTCTTCACTCTCCCACAGGTGCTGCGACCCGGCGTATAGGCGGTGCGGGGGCAAGGGC
The DNA here is from genome assembly GCA_039198955.1 of Bacteroidota bacterium. GTDB lineage: Bacteria > Bacteroidota > Bacteroidia > Cytophagales > Cyclobacteriaceae > Tunicatimonas. The sequence continues at coordinate 13,969 of JBCCTI010000073.1, forward strand.
GAGAAGGCAACCGGATACACCCAGTTCCAACGCTCCTTCATGCTACGGGCGGGCTGGCCCATCACCAGATAGGGATAGGGTTGTACATCCTGCACCTTTCCAGTGGCACGGTCGTAGCGAGTAAGCAAATTGGTTGATCCTGCCATAAATATATCAGGTTGAGCGGGATGGTTGGCAATAGCGGCACTCTCACCTCCACCGATGGTATAAGGGGGGGAAAGCAATTCTCGGTCAGCCAAGGGATTGTCGTATCGGGCGTTCATAGTAGGCACGCAGACGGTGGTGTTGTCCTGCTGCGCCCCGCAGGCATCAGTTGGAAATTCGTTGGTTAGCTCCAGGCGATAGATTTGGGCAGTGGGGTAATCTTGCTCCGTCCAGCTTTTTCCGCCATTTACCGAAACCGTACCACCACCGTCGTTGGCTACGATCATCCGTTGATTGTTGGCGGGGTCAATCCAGAGATCGTGATGGTCGGCGTGGGGCGTACCGATGGTTCGGAAGTTCTCACCCCCGTCGGTAGATTTCATCAGAATGAAGTTCATTACGTAAACGGTTTCCGCATCCACTGGGTCAGCCTGGATGCGCAGGAAGTAGAACGCTCGTTGCCACAGGTCGCGGTGGTTGTTCATCAATTGCCAGGTAGCCCCACCATCATCTGAGCGGTACAACCCGCCCTCCTTCGCTTCCACATTGGCGTATACTCGCTGAGAATTGACGGGCGAAACGGTCACCGTTGCTTTTCCCCAAACGCCACTGGGCAGGCCGGGATTACGACTGATCTCCTGCCAGGTTTCGCCCCCGTCGGTCGATTTATAGAGTCCCGATCCGATGCCACCACTCCAAAGCACCCAGGGTTTACGGTACACTTGCCAGAGGGTAGCGTAGAGCACCTCGGGGTTGTTGGGATCTATCACCAAGTCGCAGGCCCCGGTGCTATCGTTTTTAAACAAAATCTTATCCCAGGACTGACCACCGTCCCGGCTGCGGTAAATGCCCCGTTCCGGATTGGGCTTAAACGGATCGCCCAAGGCGGCTGCGTACACTACATCCGGGTTCTCAGGATGTACTCGCAGCCGACTAATCGTCCGGGTTTGAGCCAGTCCGCTATGTTGCCAACTGGTTCCACCATCCTGAGATACGTATACTCCGTCACCCTGCATTACATTAGAGCGCAGTTGAGCTTCGCCCATGCCGAGGTAGATCCGATCAGGGTCGGATGGAGCTACGGCGACCGCTCCCACTGACGAGCTATTGAGTTGCCCGTCGGTTACCGGAAACCACTCGGTACCGCCGTCGGTGGTTTTCCACAGTCCACCCCCAGTGGCCCCGAAGTAGTACTCGTAGGGACGCTGACTGCTGCCCGCCACGGCAATGGAGCGCCCCCCTCGGTCGGGGCCAATATTTTGCCAGCGAAAAACACGGGGGTTTTCCTCCAGTAGGTTGGTCACCGATTGCGCCAAAAGAGTATCAACCGCCAGCGTTAGAGAGGCAACTATCGCGCAGGTTACAAGGGTCTTAATCCGTAGATAGAGATAGCTTATAAAGTTTCGCATAGTATTATTCATCAGCTTGGGCGGTAGGCAGGTTCGGAACTTCCCAATCGATAGGCGGCAGCGTGACCGTTTCGGGTAATCCGGTAAAATCACCGGAAGAAAGAAACTCTTTCACTTCCTTTTGCAAGGCTTCAGACTCAGCCATCGCCTCGTTAAAAGCATTATGAGACCCTCCTTCAATAACGACGAGGTGACTGTTTTTGAAATAGGGTTTCAGTTCTCTGACGTTTTCTATAGGGGTGGAGGTGTCCCAGGTACCATTAGCCAGCAAAGTCGGAATATTCGTATCAAAATTAGCTCGAAAATCATCACCCAAATCGGTATCCCATACCGAACAGGCCGCATCGTAAAAACCCCCGGTATTTCCCAGTATTTTCTGAGCGGGATCGTTGGCAATTTGCTGATGTCGCTCCGGGGTGATACCGGAGGCGCAGTCGAGCATAAAAAAACTGGCGGTAGGCAATCGGCTGTTTTGTCGGTAATAGTAGACAGCTCGAGCTAAGGGTTCATAATCTTCCGCGTATAGATGCAGAATATCCGATGGCCAAGTAGGCATATTCCTACGGCTTGAGATCTGTCCGCTGTAGCCCAACGCAACATCCCGTACCACATCAGCATTGATCATCACTTGTCCGTCTTCACTCTCGGGGTTGACCGTGATAGTCACTGGTTCCTGCTCTACTCGCTCAATAACCGTTTCCAGGGCAGCAATCAGCCCTCCTTCAGGAATATAGTCTTGCAGGGCAGCGGCGGTGTCAGCGGCGGCGGCAACTCGCTTTACAGAATTAAGTACGTAACTGGGCACATCATAGGTATGGTTAGGGCCTTCCAGTCCCCAGAGTAAAGCTCGTTCAACGACCTCAGGGTGGTAGCGCATCACCGCCATCGACCAGTGGGATCCGAAGCTCCCGCCCCAGATCATGATTTGATCGTAGCCCAGCGCCTGCCGAACATCATCCACATCAGCGGCCGCTTCTACGATGTTGAAAGAAGTAAGGTCTAACTCCTTCTCTTCCCAAAACTGTTTACAATCCTGGCAAGCCTCCTGAATCGCTTGGGTCACGGCTTCCTCGGTTAGTTCCGATGATGGGTAGTCAATCGAGCCACAAAGCGTGTTCGGTAGCGAGGTACCGATCCCCCGCTGGCCTACCACCACAAAATCGGCTACAGAAAGGAAAGGCTCAATTTCGCGAGCGTAGAATTCGGGATCAGACAGCCGATTATCTAAACCGGAAAATCCCGGCCCTCCGTACAGTCGGAAGATCGGGGAATGGCGACGGGCACCGTCATTGGTTCCCCTAAACCGAAAGAACTCAATGAGAATACTAGCTGATTCCTCCTCATTGGCCCGATTGAGGGGTACCGCCAGTAGTCCTCGTTCGCCGGTAGCGTAGCGGCCATCGACCAAGGCTATGCGTTCAGGAAAGGCATAGTAAGTACCCGCCGAAAGCGACTGGCTGAATGCCTTAGGGGCTAAAATCAGCCAAAAGATAGATAAGAATGTAAGATATACGCCAGTTGATTTAATTTGGCAACAAGCTGAGTAGGTTAGATTCATCGTTTCGTGTAATTTAATTAAGTTTTATTGTTTAGATTGATCGGTCATGATTGTTGCACAACCTCAGCGGCCAATTCTATCTATTATATGTAATGACATTGTATCTTAGGGGCAAAAAAGATATCAGATAAAGATACACAAAAATGCTCAGTTGAGCAGGACAGTCCCTATCATCGAAGCAGTGGGCCTAAACAGCCTCATCGGAGAGGAGACATAGGTGACCTGCTGCAACGCTTAGGCAAACTGAAGGTTAGTTTCTATCCGTTTGATTGTGCGTAGTTTTTAATTCTCAGAGTTTCGCTATGAAATTTTTTGTGATCGTTTTTCTAGACACAACCCCTACCTTTGTCCCGAAATAGCTGCTTGAGTTTAGTTGATTTCATTAAAAAAGGCATGGATTGACATTCACTGTTTTTAACGTTTTTGCATGTGCATCTGTCTTTGTGGTAGATTGTAAAACTTTTGTTAAACAAAAACTAAAATGCTATGAAGGTGAACCTAATGAAGATGAAGGCACTACGTACTGGCCTAGTATTTCTATTTGGCGCAGTAGCGATGGTAGCCTGTGAACAAGCGGAAGATGACCTGTTAACAGATGAGACTCTCGAGGAATTATCTCCTCAAGTGGTTCTCTCTATTCCTGGTCAACCCACCGTACTCGACTTACTGGAGGGAGTGAATGTCTCTAGTCCCATCCAATTTGAGGTGCGGCAACAGCCCACTCAGGGGCAATTGAATATTATTGACAAAGGACTGGCAACTTACGAAGCCCCTCGGGGGAACAATCGCTCAATCGATCGCTTCACCGCTGAAATCAGAACAACGGCTAATACCTATAAGCGAGAGTTTCAGGTAGAAATTGTTAGCCGGGTCGGCTATCCGATTTCCGAGCAAGGAGCCGTATACGACCGCGGTGGTATCCTAAAACCGGGGGAAAGTATTGTCGTTGATGTCTTGGCGAACGATGCCGAGGGGGCTACTTCGCTGGAAGTGGAGGTGCCACCAACTCAAGGGACGGCTTCGGTCACCGACAATAACGAAATTATCTATCAGGCCAATGATACTTACACGGGTCTCGTAGATGTAATCTACAAGGCGACCTTTGAAGATGGAAAAACCGGACGCGCTGTAACCAGATTTCTTATTGAGTGATCCGCTGGCTAGTAAGATTTTCTCGTAACCATTAGTGCTATGACTTGTGAAGTTGTAGCACTTTTTTTGTTGATGTAAACTGAGTCCAGTATGTAATCACTGTAACAGTTTGACTTGAGAATCAGGGAAGTTGAATAAATACTCCCACCCGCCACTGCCGCGAACCGTAGGGCTGATTGTCCAACTGTATTTCTCGGACGTCGGTTTCTACTCGAGGTTCCACCATCAACCGACGTTTACCCAACAAAAGGTGGCTCTGGAAGCCTATTCCTAAGGTTAGCTGATAGGTGTGGCCAACACCTGAAGCGGCTCGCATTTGAACGTATTGAGGTTTTAGGTAGGGAACAATCTGACGTCTTGGATTGAGTTGGTACGATGTTCCCAACAGCAATCCAACGTGATGCATATGTACGGTAGATAGATGGGTATCGCCCGGCTCAATACTTGGAGTAAACTCGTAGACAATACGATTTAAATCGGTATTTATTCGCTTTTGTTCGTACCCAGCGACCCGTCCCTCGGTATACGATACTGAAGAATGGTAGTAGCGGTAAGTAACTCCGGCCATTGGATGAAACCGGGATTTTGTTCTAAGGATTACCCCCCCTTCAATCTCGGCAGAAAGGCGAGCTGCGTCTATTCCGGTTATCTGATCGAACTGGCTAATGAAGACATCATCCTGATCATTGGGAAAAAAATGATGGTAGCTGTGTAGTACCCCCAGCTTGGTGTACCATTCCAATGGTTTACGCTCAATTACTTGCTTCTCCTGTTCCGCTACATCAATGGAATTGGCAGATATTTCTCCCAGCGAAATTGATAACGGAAGAGTTGCCAGCGGTGCTGGAGGCAGCCTATCCGGAATATCCCCGGATCTGTTTGACCATAGTTCTGGAAAAGCTCGATCCGTAACCGAGAATTTTGACTGAGATGTCACGTCCGAAATAACCGATGCTTTCTTGGAATTGCTAAGGTGGGAACGAACTGGAACCTCCTCAGTCAGGGTTAACTGCTCTTGCGGGGAAGTTGACGGTCGGGTTTGTAAACCCACTGACTGATTATCCAGATCATTATTCTGACTCGAAGGGCTTACCTCGTTGGTAAAGATTGACTGCCCGACGGGAATAGTGACAAAACAGAGCAAAACCCCGAGTAGACAGGCCGTATTTCGGATGGTTCTATTTCGGGGTTTTACCAGTTTGTTGAGCATTATCTGATCCAACTCAGGGGTGGTTGTCCCTTGGTATGACGATAAATTTTTCCGGAAAAGCTCATCTAAAGGATTATCCATTGCTTTTATAATCTGATCTGTTAAAGGAGTGTAAGGCGATTTTTTCTTTTAACAATTTTCTGGCTCGGCTCAATTGAGATCGGGAGTTCAACTCACTAATCTGCAACCGTTGCCCGATTTCTTTATGACTGTATCCTTCTATGACATACATATTGAATACTACCCTGCTTCCCGCGGGTAATTCCTGTACCCACCGCATTAGCTGTTCCTGCGCAATCTGATCTTCTACCGTAAATTGCTCGGGAACTTCGGGGGGTGAAGTGCTGTAGTCGGTTACTACTTGAAATTGGTGCTTGCGCTGTTTCTGAAGATAGTTAATAGCGGTGCTAACCGTTACTTTACGAATCCAACCGGGCAAGCGGCTTTCTTCTCTCACTTGTTTCAGATTTGTGAAAATGCGAGCAAATGCTTCCTGAAACATATCTTCGGCATCAGGTATATTTCCCCCGTAGCGGAGACAGATACCCATAACCAACCCTTTGTACCGATAGTAAAGTTGAGCCTGGTGGGAAGGACTGCCCTTTAAACAACTCTCTAATAACTTATCTTCATTTGGCTGGTTATCGGACATGCGTACAGTAAGTAGCACTACTGATGAAAGAAACCGCAGGCATAGTTACTAAATGGGATTAGCCTCAGCCCAAACAAAAGCACACTATCTACCAGTTATTTAGTACTTCAGTGCGGTCTCCTGATTTTATCACTAACAATATACGATACTATCCTCAGTACTTTAATAACCGGAGTACCGTAATTACAGGACAGTGAGAAATGATAAAACGTGAAAAATGGGATTAGTACCAGCTAGGTTTTATAGATTGCCTAACGGGCGATCAAAATAATAAATAACCGATCAACTGAGAGCTGGGATAATGAAGCGGGGCAGCATCGATTCAGTACCAGACGGATGACATGAATAGCTGCTAGCAGAGTGTAGCAAGATGGGCCGAAACTTTTGCCAAAATGATTAATAACTATTGTTGAGATAGTTATATCACACCGTTTTCAGATTTTTTTCAATCTTCCATCCACTAGCGCGTTGCTGGGTGTTCCACAGCCGATGGTAGAGTCCTTCTTGGCTCAGTAATGCTTCGTGCTGACCCGCTTCCGCGATCTTACCGTCATCGAGGACAATTATCTGGTCGGCCTGCTGTACCGTAGACAGCTTATGGGCAATCACGATGACAGTTTTATCTTTGACCAGCTCCTCGATCGCTCGCTGGATGTAAATCTCATTCTCGGGGTCGAGGCTGGCGGTAGCTTCGTCTAGTAATACAATCGGGGCATCCTTTAACAACGCCCGGGCAATACTAATCCGTTGCTTTTGTCCACCGGATAGCTTACTGCCTCCTTCGCCCACAAGGGTGTTAAGCCCCTCGGGTAAGGCCTCGGCAAATTCCATCACCTGAGCTTTCTCAGCCACCGCGATGATCTGATCTTGGCTAGCCTGAGGATTCCCGATTTGGATATTATGGTAAATACTATCGTTAAATAGGTACACTTCTTGGAACACCTCGCTAATCATATCGTAGACCGTGGCGGGGGTCATATCCCGCACGTCAATACCGCCAATACTAATCGTACCTTGCTGCACATCCCAGAAACGGGCAATCAGCGAAGTGATGGTCGTTTTACCCGACCCCGACGGCCCAACCAAGGCGGTCATCGTACCGGACGGAGATCGAAAACTCACATTATCCAGCACCAACTGTTCATCCACGTAGCTAAAGCTTACCTGATCAAAAGCAATGTCGTAGGACTGAGGGTGTTGTTCATCACCCGCTTCCTGTTCAGAGGCTTCCAGCACATTAATAACTCGACCGAGGCTAACATTCATATAGCTCAAAACGGGATACTCTACCATCAGGATCTTCATGGGTTCATAAAGGCGATAGCCCAAAATCAGAAAAGCAATAAGCACCGGCGGGGTAACCGCACCCCCCGCGAGCAAGTAGAGTCCTAACCAAATCATCAGTACGAAAAACATCTCAAAGAAAACCCCAGCAGTCAGTATTACTGGACCGGGAATTGCTTCCGTCTTGATGCTCTCTCGCCGTAAGTTGTCAAGGGCAGTATCCAGGGAATGGAACCGCTCCCCCGTCATGCCGTAAGATTTAATAGGCCGGATGCCCTGTACGTACTCCAGAAACCGCGACCCGGTGGCATTACGGGCGGCGATTTGTTGCTTCCCGTACTTCTCAACCAGCCGCTTACCGAGTTGAATCAAGGGAACGGCAATGACTACCGCCAACAGTAGCGTAACGGCTAACCGCCAGTCCAGCCAGAGTAAAAACAGGGAAATCACTACGGTACCAAATAGGGCATTGGCAATGTTAGTGACACTGTGTCCAAAGATATTTTCAAAATTTGCCACATCCTGAAGCACTACCGAAGCCAGTTCTCCCGGATCGCGCTTTTTGTAGTATCCCAGCGAGAGCCGCTGCAATTTATTGCCCAGTGCCAGGCGTAACCGACGGCTCATTTCAAAGGTAGATTGGTTAGATGCCATCATCGCTTTCTGAGCTACATAAAGCTGAATCAAAAACAATCCACCCATCACGGCCATGGTGGTCCAGACTTTGGTAAGGTCAGGCGACTCCTTAAAAAACTCCCAGATAATAACTAATAGAATACCACTAGGCGCGGCAATTAGCGATCCGTGTAAGAACTCCCAGAAGAAGGCTTTACGAATACCCGATGGGTCATAGCGAAAGGCGTATAGAATATTTTTAATCATAGGAAATAATGTTTAACAAGGAGAAAGGAAAAGGGAGGACGGAAAACGGATGTACAGTACAGGACTCCTTCCTCCGTTCTCCCTCCTCTGTTTTCCATTCTTCTACAGTGTAAATTCTTTGGCCCGGTTGTGGGCGTTCCACATTTTGGTGTACAATTTACTCTGCATTAATAAATCTCGGTGCGTGCCCGTAGCCACCACCCTACCCTGATCAAATAGCACAATCTGGTCGGCGTCGATAATGGTACTGAGGCGATGGGCAATTACAATCACCGTCTTATCTTGAATCAAACGACCAAAGGCCTTCTGAATAAGGTACTCATTTTCGGGATCGCTGAAGGCGGTGGCTTCATCCAGAATCAGGATGGGCGAGTCCTTCAGTACGGCCCGGGCCAGTTGAATGCGCTGCTGCTCCCCCCCACTCAGGTGTACCCCCCGCTCCCCAAATCGCGTTTGGTATCCGTCCGGAAGCTGTCTGATAAACGTATGGCACTGAGCCGCTTTAGCGGCCATCACAGTCTCCTCTTCGGTCTTATTCATACCCATGCGGATATTCTCATAGATCGTTTCCTGAAACATGAAACTATCCTGAAAGACAAAGGAAACCTCCCGCATTAGATTCTCCACGGGCACCGACTGGATATTGGTTCCACCGATAAGAACCTCTCCTTCCTGCACATCCCAGAATCGGGCCACCAATTGAGCCGCAGTAGACTTCCCCGCCCCCGAAGGCCCTATCAAGGCGGTGATGGTTCCAGCGGGCATCGTGAAAGAAACGTTATCGAGTACCTTAACTTCTTCGACGTAGGAGAAACTCACATTACGAAATTCAATGGAGTGATCGGAGAAGGTCGCTGGCTCAGGAGATGATGATTGGATAGGATGTTGCAGAATATCATCCATACGTTGTACGCCTCGGTTGATGAGAGAGATCTGCATCCCCATATTCGCCAGCGCAAACACCGGTTTGATGTAACCTACTCCTAAAATCAGAAATAGCACTAGCGTAGCGAAGGTAATGCCATTTTGCAAGTAGAGGTACGTTCCCAATATCAGTACCGGAAGGGTAGCGTTGCTGATAAAACTCATGAAGACTGCAAACGGGGGCGAGCTTTTTCGCATCCACTGAACGGACATAGCGGCGTACTCATTTACCGAGTTGCTATACTGCCGGAAGCTATCGGCGGTTTGGGTGAAGATTTTCATGACGGGCATGGCCCGTACAAACTCTACAATGCCACTGTTCATATCCTCCTGGGATTGATGGTACTTCTTCATCATCTCCTTGGTGTATTCCGCCCGAAACATCAAGGGTATCCAGACTGCCAACACTACTAACGGGACAAAGCTGATAGCCGCCAACCGCCAGTCGACGTAAAATAAATAGATGATCGTGACCAACGGTAGGGTTATGCCCTTCACGAAATCGGGAATTTGGTGGGCGATAAAATTCTCGATTCGCTCTATGTCGTCAGCCACAATCTTTTTCAGTGCTCCCGATGAGTAGGTAGTGATAAATCCCAGGGGGAGTTGTCCCAGTTTGGCGGCCGTTTGCTTACGGAGTTCGTACAGGATGTTGAACGCGGCTACGTGGGACGCCATCCCCGAAGCGTAAAGCAAGGCGTAGCTTCCTACTCCGGCACCAATCGCCCACAGCAGGTAGCGTTGTACCACTGCCGAATCAATCGGTGGGTTTACCAGTTCTTTGATGATATAGTATACCAGAATATAAGGTACTAGCGCCAGTCCAGCGTGCAGTACTGCTAACAGCCCTGACAATATTAAGTGGTATTTTCTTCTTCCGGCGATTTCCAGTAGCCGGGCAATGCCGTCTTTTTTCTTCTTTTCCATATTATAATCCAGTTTTCCCGTCGGCCCAGTACGGGAAGGTGATGATTTGTTTTGATCCGACGCCCCGCTCCACCAGCGTACGCCGCACAGCCTGAATAGACTGGGCTCGTCCGGTGAGGTAGAAAATCGCGTGTTGCCAGGTGTCCCACAAGTTGCCCTGCATATCCTGCACCATTTGCACCGCTTTCTGAGCAGGAGGCTGATCCGATTTAGCCACTACATCAGCCTGAAGGTTGACTAGCTCAGGCCAGTGCCGATGGGCTTCATTCAGCTCCAGCAGGCAGAGGTATTCTCGCTGCTGCTCATCGGCAGCCGACTTTAACATTGCGCACAAACCTAACGAAGATTCGTCACCAAAAATAAAGTGGTGCTGATGTTTAGTTTGAAATTGCATTTTGCCCCCCGGGCCCATTAGCTTGGTTGTATCTCCGCTTGTCAGCGCATCAGCCCACTGGCTACCGGGACCGAAGTCGTGGAGGTAAAAAAGCACATCACATATTCCTTGCTCCTGATCGTAGTGGGCCGGGGTATAATGACGGAACTCCGTATCGTTTACCCGAAACTCTACTACTTGTCCGGGAATGTAATTTGCTGAGTCCAAATCGCCGAAGAAGCGGACGCGTTTTAACTCATCGTCCAGATACTCGGTTTGGCTGACTTCTACGGGATGCATGATACTACGGAAGAGCACCTCGGTACCATTGGCAATCCACTTAGGTAGACTAGGCATAATAGTAATTGAATGTTATTATTTGAAAGTTGATAGTATCATTCCCATTCTCGATCCGGCCTCAAAGCCAGGATCTATCTACCGCACTTTAACTTTTGGTGATAATAAATTTACACAGGAATTGCTAAATAGGGCTAACGCTAAACGGAATAAAATTTACGCTCGAGGGATTTTTCAGACGTGTTCAGCACAGACCTAATGATAGATATCTCTATTATCTACAACCATTCTAAACAATATTACTCATTTTTGTATTATTTCACAGTAACCTTTTTTATCTACTCCTAGCCAAAAAAATTACATGTCTTTGTTCTTCAGGGAGAAGCCCAAGCTTTCCGAACCAGATATTAGTACTCCCGAAGGGTTTGAGCAAATTTACCTCCGCTGTTTTGATAAGATGTATGAAGTTGGTTGCTCACAAACTGGAGATGTTGAAGTAACCCGAGAGCTTATTCAGGAATTTTTCACATCGGCTTGGGAGAAGCGAGATACGCTGGCTACCAAAGAGAAGGTGGAGTACTACCTACTGCGACTTTTTAAATATCGCCTCATCGACTACTTTAGGAAGGCAGCCACGCAGCGTTACCACCGCGAGCAAGCGACGATAGATTACACTGATTCCGATACTTACACTGAAAAGGTAGTGGCGTTTAACGAACTAAAAACTAACGTAGATACCGTAGTGAGTGAGTTACCTACCCAGTGCCGCCGGGTGTATAAAATGAGCCGCGAGCAGGGGTTATCCAATAAGGAAATTGCCTTGTCCTTGCTGATCTCCGAACGGGCGGTAGCGTATCATCTGGCCAAGGCCACTACTTTTTTGCGAGAAAAACTCGCTGTGTAAGCCTCCAGTACAGTCCGTTCCACTATACCCTAGTCTGTGGCTCACAGACCATGTGATTTGGGGGCTCGACCTATTTTAGGCAAGAAAAAACGCAGAATATAAGTCGCTCATTACGAAATATTTACGTTTTAAATCAAAATAAATTCGAATTTTTTTCACCTTCGACCTTCATGTAGTGCCCCGCTCATTCGGATAATAGTGTAAAAAGCAATACTACGATCTGATGAACATTTCTCCCGAATTACTGAAAAAGTACGCTTCCGGTACCTGTACCGAAGAAGAACGTAAACTCGTAGAGCAGTGGCTCGCCCACGATGACCTAAGCACCACCTCGCCCCGAGCCGAACTCGCGGAAGAACGAACCCAGGTGTGGCGCAGTATTATTCAAAACGTAGGCTGGTCGGAGACGAAGGTAGCGCCAATGCACCGACGGATGACCCGATACGCCGCGGCCGCATGCGTGATTATCGGGGTTTTTGCGGCTGGTTTCTCCACTGGGTTCACCTTCGCTAAACCAGCAGCCGATACGGTGAAGCAAACCAACCAACTTGCTAGTCTATCCGGTCTGCTGCACATCTACGGAGGTGACGGGGCCTACGGCGTAGTGGCCGGGAATAGTTACCGGATAGAGTTTGAGGGAAGGCTGGGGCTGTACAATGAGGCACCGCATCCTAAGCGGATTGTGTGCGGAGAGCAAGAGTTCACGTTAAAGCCCCATCAAACTTATTACCTCAGTGGTTCCCATCAACAAGCCAGCATAGCCAAGAACGAGAATATGGGGCCAGGTGCTGAAGACAAAGAGGAACTTGAATTAGCCAGTGATTTTTCGGTTATACAGCTTGATTAGACAGTAGAGATAACCTCTTTTTTCCCGGTACCAAATTTAACTTTTTTGGCGTACAGCGACCGGGAAGGGCCTTTTTTATTAAACCAACGATTCAATTTTAACACTAAATTAAATGCCTATGTAGAAGAAACAGAAACGTAAAAAATACTAAGTCGGATGACTTATTCTGTCCTGAACTTAATTCAGGGACTTGTCCCAAACTTGATTGGGGAAACCTGCCAAGGAAATGTGTCGTGCAGGACACATTCCTAAATATGGCAGGTCGTAACTAAATAATTACTAAATACAAAGTACTAAGAAATGAAAAATTTTAATGCTAAAAACACAAAAAAAACAAGTAGAATAAGAGCCTGGATGGTCATACTGCTAATAGGAATACTCTTGGTAGGAACTACTTCCTGTGACAACGATGATGATGACAATACTGTAACTCCTGATCCAGAAGAACCAGCGGAAGTGGCATCTGCTTGGGTGACCGGATTTTTTGTAGGCACGCCGCAAGGGCGTATTTGGTATATGAATGTAAGTGAAGAAATCCCCAATGAGTTTAATGCATCAGAGGCTGTAGAATTAGGACTCAGCAAAAGTGTAATTTCTTACGGTGAGCATGCCTATGTTTATGATCTTGATGGAAAAACGGTAACGAAGTGGGCAGTAGATCGATCAGATCTCTCATTATCCCCGGTAGGTATTATGAGTTTGGCGGCAACAGGATTTAATACAACATCCTTCTATCCTGCATTTATTTCAGAAACACAAGCATTTATGACAAACCTGACTGAGGGTTTAATAATCGAGTGGAACCCAAGTGATATGACAGTGACGCAAACCTATGAAGTCGAACCTTTGATATCGATACATCCTGGTGGTCGTGTTATAGAGTTCCAAAATTATGTGAAAGATGGAAAAATATTCATGCCCATCGGCCAGGACGGTCCGGAGTTATGCTGTTCCATCAATACAAGTGAAATGGGTGCGACAGTAGCTGTTTTTGACGTCAACAGTAAAACCTTACAGTATGAAAAAGATGACCGCTTAATGGCAACTGTATTCCGTTTTATCACTGATGAAAATGGGGATTTTTATGTTCAACCCATTGATGAAAACAGCTGGATCACCGAGTATTTTGATTTTGATCCCAACGATGCACCGTCTCCGCATACGGTACTAAAATTTAACGATGACGGAACATTTGATCCTAATTTTCAGCTCAACCTGGATGATTACCTGGACATTGAAGTATATGCAGAAGCGGTTTTGGTAGCCGACAACAAGATTGTGCTAAACTACTACGATTCCGCAGATGACCAGCTAGATCCCTCTTATGAAGATAGCCGAGCTATTTTTGGTCGAACCAATGCCCGCACTGTCGCGGTAGATTTAACCTCCGGAGAAGTCACCGAATTTACTGCACTTAGCCAATACGATTTTGTTATTCTAAATAATCGGATTGACGGAGTTAATTATTATATTGCTTTCAGTACGGGAGAATCGGCATTCGATACGTCGCATATTTTACGTCAAAACTCGGTGAATGATTACACCCAGCTTGGAATCTACAGTGGAACGGCGATACAATGGGTCGGTAAGCTTTGGGGAGATTGATCTTTAACCTGGATATTTTTATAGCTTAATTCATCAGGAGGTACGTATGGTAAGTGCGTGCCTTCTGTGACTGGCGTACTAGTGCAGACAATTAACCAAATCATCCGCCCATGAAGCAGCCAACCACAAGATCCCGGCACAAGGCTGGGAAATCACCTACCGAAAACCAACAAAACCTCGACCGCTACTACTGGGAACTTAATCGCTGCTTACGGGATGATCCCGATCATAAGCACCGTATTCTGCTAAGGGCGATGAAGCAGACGGATGAACTAAGAAAGAAGATCAGGCGACTTTATCGGGAATAAGTTAGTAGTGCGCTTACCCCTTTTCTAAGGAATCCCTGACTTGGATAACTGTATCGAGGGGTACCTCTAGCATTTCAGCAATCTGTTCCAAGGTCAAGATTCCCTGCTGAATGGCTTTGGCAATGGCTTGAAGCGTCTTTTGCTCAAATCCTTGCTGATACAAGCCATCGGTAGTGGGATCATATGTAATTGGCATTTCCTCTATCTTTTTTCTGGTTACTATTTCCAATTTACGTAATCTACCGAGCCACGGTGGCTCAGGATTATCAACTGCTGAATGTAGCGTTGAAGTTCCATTTCCGTCCTTGCTAAGGCTTGAAGCCGGGCAATGATTGAGGCAATGACTTTTTCAACAGGTTGGGTAGGGTTCGCCAAAATAGACAAGATAATCTCTTCGGGAATCTCTGAAGTGGTTAGCTCATCCGCGTTCAACTCGTGAATGTTTTGTAGTGTAAAGCCACTTATCTGTTCCTCTGCGGTAAGCTGGGTACGCATAGTAGGTTTGCGGGTACCCAAGTAGATGACAAACTGCCGCACTGGCAGGCGATACTTTCGTTGTAGCAAAGCTTTATACTCAGCCATACGATACACCATCTGAGGGTCGTTTTGCGTTTGGAACTCCAGTTGCAATAGGAATGTGTTGCCGTGCTGATCGGTGACCCTTTTTAAAAAATCAGGCTCACGTTCCAAAGTCCGCTGAACCTTATCTTTGATTTGAGTTGAGCGAACGACCCGAATGCCAGTAAACTTCTCAAGCAGGGGTAGAAAGATAGATTCAATATTTTCCTTAATTACTTTATCGTAGTCGCCCATACCGTTTTTTAAGAATTTCTGGTCTCTTCTTGAGTAAAGGTACAATCTTACCTATTTAACTAATAGAACTATCTACTACCAAGAAATAACAAAACCTCAACCGCTACTACTGGGAGCTCCATCGTTACTTATAGCAATCCCCTGATCATAAGCACCGTATCTTGCTGAGGGCGATGAAGCAGACGGATGAACTAAGAAAGAAGATTTGGCGACTTTATTAGGAGTAAGTCAGTGGTACGCTTATTCCTTTTCTAAGGAATCCCGGACTTAGATGACCGTAGAAAGAGGTACTTCTAGCATATCGGCAATCGTCAAGGCTTATTTCCCTACCTTCGGTAATACTGCTTTCATATCTTCTGAGTTTAATTTATCATGAAGACTGCTGACGAACGAGGAAAAAGGAATTTATCTAAACGAAAACCTCTATGCAAACCCTATTCAAAATCAGTGAGTAGTTATATGTAATTAATAAGACAAGCCTACTCTTTGATGCAAGTACCCATCGCTTTCAATCTGATCAAGCATAAAGTGGGCGACATCAGCGCGGGAAATACGCAGCTTTGTCCGGGTGGCTGGGGGAAAGCCGTGCCGATAATGCTCGGTCTTGGGTCCGTTGGTCAGGCTACCCGGTCGGGCAATGGTCCAATTCAAATCTGACTGCTCAATAATACGCTCTTGCTCAGCGTGATCTTTAAAGGCATTTTTGAGTAAGTAGGGAATGATAATGTAGGTCATATACCACGGCATTGCCGAGGCCGAATCACCGTAGCCCAGCGAAGTTTGACAAATCAGTCTACGAATATTTTCCTCTTCCATGACCCGTACAATATTTTCGGTGCCCATAGCCCGAACCATTGTCTTATCAGCCGCGCGGGTGCCCAAGCAACACAATACCGCATCTTTCTCAGTAACTACTGCTTGCACATCTTCGTACTGCATAGCATTGCCCTGAACAAAATATAAATGGTCGTGTACTATATTTAGCTTACTAGGGGTTCGCACCAGGGCCGTTACCTCATAACCTTTTTCCAATGCCTGTTCAACCACAGCCTTACCAGTGCCCCCAGTTGACCCAAATACCGCAATGTGTTTATTCATCTACAGTAAGGTTGACATCTCTATGGACCAGTTCTGTTTACTACACGGTCATGACCCTTTACTTTTGCCGGGCTCTTGCTCGCTTAAGCAGGGCAATCAGCATTGGACGAAACTGATTAGGCTTTTCTAGTGACTCGTCGTAAGGCACAGTAAAGAGTTCTTCCCTTCCTGCCTCGTTCAATCCGCGTACGTTCATCTTATCTTTATCAAAGTGCACGATTTCAGCATCGGTTACCCAATCTGCTCCACATAGTCCTTGCAAAATATCGGTCATCGCGTCCCGATGGTCGTCGTTGACGTGCTCAATGGCACCATCCACAAATTTCTGATCAAACGAATTCACAGTATCAATAATAGAGATGTAATAAAGTTACATAACCACCGTGACTCAGATTTGTTGACTGAACAATGTTGAAAACTTAGCATCCGGGCGGGGCGGCCACCCGGTTAGTTGAAAACATTATATTGCCGTTGACTTGCTGAGTTCCGGCTCGGGCTCATCCGCACTGAATGACCGAAAAGTTTGCCAAACGATATACACCAACCAGCCCGTTAGTATAATATCAATGGCCGTAGATCCGTAGTACACGCCCCCGATTCCGATCCATTTGGGAAGCAGTAGCATAACGGGTACGTAAAAGACCACCTGCCGGGCTAGACCAACAATGCTGGCGTACTTGGGTTGCTCAATGGCCGGTAGGTAGGTAAGCGACATAAAGACGAAGGGTAAAAAAGGAAGTACGAGTGCATACACCCGAAAGTGAAGCAAATCCGCCGGACTAAACACCATGTCGGGCAGCACCAAGCTGAGGCTAGCGGCGGGGAAGAGGGTTAGCAATAACCAAAAAGGGGCAATGAGCCAGAAGCCCGTTTTACAGAACAGAAAAAATGCTTGTTTTACCCGAACGTACTGCCCGGCCCCAAAGTTGATACCGATCACAGGTTGCAGGGCCCGCATCAGCCCAAAAAGTGGCGTCATTAGAAAGAGCTGAATACGGTTAGCCGCCGCAAAAAACGCCAGATCATCTTCAGTGCCGATCCCAGTAATAGCATTAAATACTACCACTGCCTGTACCAAGCTCATAATTGTTAAGATAAATCCGGGAAAACCCATTTTGGCAATCGATGAGAACACCGACTGATCGTAAGTAAGTGAGTGGATGTCCGCTTGAAAGGAGGCTTTTCCCCGCTGGAAATAAAGATAACCCGTCAGGCAGTACACCAGCATCCCAATGTTGGTCGCCCAGGCCGCTCCGGCTACTCCCATATCTAAGTAGTAGATAAAGATCGGGGTCAATACTAAGTTAACTCCGAGGCCGTAGCTCATCATAATAGCTGCTTCCTTCATTTTGCCCTCGGCGCGAACGATGAAATTGAGTCCCAGTCCGTAGACCCACAGCGGGGAAGCCAACAGCGTTATTTTCAGGTATTCTGTTCCGTAGGCGAGCACCTCACCAGTACCCCCCATTATCTGGATTAGGCTATCGGCAAATACGTAAGCTGGAAGCGCAAACAACGCAGTCGTCAGCAGCATGAACAAGGTAGCGTTTCCTATTATTTTCCGTTGGGTTTCCTCGTCGTTTTTCCCCAGAACAATGCTGAGCAAATTACCTGCACCTGTACCCGCCCAGGATCCCAGTCCCATCATGATTGCGGTAAGCGGATAGGCTAGAGCTACTCCAGCCAGGGCCGTTTGATTCATCAATTGACCAATATAGACCGTGTCCATAAAAGCGTTCAGTCCGAACAGAACCATGGCGGCAATGGCGGGTAGAGAAAGCTTCCACATTACCTTGGTCAGATTTTCTTGGAGTACCAGTGTTTTTTGTCGATCTTTTATATCCATGAGGTTAGATTTTTTTATGTGCCTAGTTTTTTGTCAAGGTCATTGAAAAATTTTGTTTTGTTGCGCTTTTTACGTTGGTGCGTATCTTATTCCATTCTGCCAATTTTTTCTTTAAAGTCATTCCTTCACCGTAGGCTCTTTCGGCATGCTTATTCCAGGTCTGGTAAAAAAACGGGACAGCTTTAATTTCTTGCCAAGTGGTAAAGCCCATGATATGAATTACATCCCACTGAGGCATATTTTTGGATGCAAATATCCGCTTTTCAAGCTCAAAGCCAATAAATCTCCCCGCCTTATCTCGGCTATGTAAGTCCTGCATGGCCGGGCCAGAAAAACGATATTGGTCTTGGTAGTACTCTTCCCTGGCTGCGGGATTTGAAAAAACATACTCTATGGTTTGATGCATTGTAGGTGCTCTTTCAATTCCGTTCTTAAGGGGATAAACCATGCCCAATCCTGGTTGAAGCTTCATCAAATCTAATGAACAAAAACTTTCACTCAGAGAAGAACCCTCAATCGCGGAAACGAGCGATGCAGGGATTTCAGGATTATATTGTTCGTCGGTTAGCATGAGGACAACACAGTTGGTCCAATGCCTTTGTCCATCTTTATAGCTCAAGGGCTTGTGTTCAAAGGGAAGCACTTGATTGACTCGCTGTTTTTGATGCCAGTTTACAATTACCGGATGTAGATATTGCGTATAGTCATTCCAAAAAGCACGCTGATCATTAGTCTCCCAAGCTAAAACCAATGCTGTTCTCGGATCATCCAGTTTAGGGTCTGTTTCGCTCTTGTCATAAGTCAAATCCTCAATCAATATAAAGAGTACCAAAGCTACTATCAGTGAAAAAAATATCAATACTGTCCATATAATTTTCTTTTTCATACTCTTTGAGTGTAAGGGTATTAATTTTAGATTAAGCTAAAAATTTATTTAGATATATCCAAATATAATTTGCTTACTTAACTTACTTAGGGTATCTTTAACTCATGGGAGATAGACCAATTTTAGCTAGAAGCAGATACTTTTGTATCATTTCGTTTAGAATTGTTCTAAATAATTATATCTTCCACAAATAAGTTGGCCTACGGTAAAGGTGGCTAACTCGATACGGAAAAAAACTTACGTTAAGCGGAATTATGAAAGTACGACTACACGCGTCCGACCTAAAAGATAGTGAGACAATTGAGATTACCTACCCCCCTCATTTTCACGATAGCGAACAAACGGTTACTGAATGTGTACACCGTCCTAACGCTTGGTTAGGAGAAGGACAGTACCGGGAAATATTTTTCCGAGGGATACACATCGGGTACGGAGATTTATCTTTGAAAGAAAATACGGTCATCGACTTTGAAAGTGATTTTGAGTCGGTAGAAATGCACTTTGCCATCAGTGGTCAGGCTCAGGCTACGGATCTGCTCACCCAGAAGCAGTACCGCTTTGCCTCTAACGAGCACAACATTCTGTACGCGGCGGGCATTAAAGGGCAATCAAACTGGGCTTCCGGTACTAATATGCAGGTTTTCGAGATAAACGTCCTACCCGAACTGTTTACCAAGTACCTCCCCGACCACCGGATATTTAATGCGTTTCGCGCTGCTCTGACCCGAAAAGAGACTAGCACCTTGCTGCGTCACAATCGGCCCATCACTACGCAAATGCGGCTCATCATTCACGAAATTCTCCACTGTAATAGAACTGGGTTACTCAAAAAAATGCTTATTGAGGCTCGGGTAATAGAACTACTGCTACTACAGTTGGAACAGATCATGGCTAGTTCCGATACCCAAAGCCAGCCGTCGCCTTACCACTTGAGGAAAATCGACATTGATCGGATGTACACCGCTCGGGAAATAATTGAAGCCAACTTAAGTAACCCTTATTCATTAGGTGCATTAGCCAAGCAAGTAGGCACCAACGAATTCACCCTCAAGAAAAGCTTCAAAGCACTGTTTGGCACTACCGTATTTGGCTATCTTCACGAAAGAAAAATGGTGCAGGCACATGAAATGCTACTGGAAGAGAAAGACAAAACAATTACCGAGGTTTCCGAGCAGTGTGGCTACCAGCATGCATCTCACTTTACGGCTGCTTTCAAACGCCGCTTTGGGGTGTTGCCGAGTCAGCTAAAGCACCGTTTTTCCTGATTACTGGGCACTGTAAATCTTCATTTCTTGAGGAGCCAGATAAATACCTGTACTATTATGGCTTAGACAGGAATAGAAAAAAGCACTCACGCGAGTGCTTTCTTCCCTAAACTATCTACCTATGATAACCTTAAAAACTACTTTTTTCTCAGTCCACACCAACTAAGCTTGGGTACTCCAGCCAGATACGAGCCAAAGGGTGAACTACTATCAATATTTTTGTAAGCTAGCGGCTTTACTTCTGAGGCAGATAGCTGAATATCAGCGTATTGCCAGGCTCGCTCAAACCGATCTTTCACCTGCTCAGCTTCCGATATTTTTTGCTGGGCTTTTAGAGCTAAATAAAGTCCGTTGAGTGCCCATCCGTTTTCGGGTAAGAAAAATAAATCATCCCGGTATACCTCCTCAGCTTCAGCAAACTTTTCCATCTCGAGCAAGATTGTACCCAGTGGGTGACGCACCGAAAAGAACCAATCGGGCGGTTCGTTGTAGTTCAGATGACCCTCTATTTCTACTGCCTCCCGTAGCAAAGTGACTGCTGCACGGCGATCATTTTGCTGTCGTAAAATCTCGGCTTCTAAGACCCGTTCGGCAATGGCTAATAGTTGATCTACCGAATTCAGCTCCCAAATTGTAATATTCGGTAAATCGGGGTTAGCGGCAACCTTCTTCAATTTGGCCAATTCAGTTTGGGCTTTTTCCAGTTGGCTTTTTCCAGTGTAGGCCATTCCTCGCGCATAGTGCCACACCCCCTGCGGATACAGTAACGTTGAGTCCGGTTGGCGAAGCGTCAAAATATGATCCCACTGAGCAAACTTTATCAACAGATAATTAGGAATCATATGATAGTGCTGTAAAGTTTCCCAACCGGGCTCACGCATCATCACCGTATCGGTATGCAGAGCCGTGCGAAAAGCTGCATTAATGGCTAATGCACCCCGGCCTTCTAGTGCCGCGGTGGCCGCCAGAAAATGAATATTATGGGGGTACAACGCCAAGGGATACACCCCTTGAATCTGACACTCTTCCAAATACAGACTGTCTACGACAATCGCCCGCTCATTTGCTTCCGACCCCAGATGGTAATGCCCAGTGCGGATGTAGATATGAGAAGGCATATGTACTAGATGTCCGACACCGGGAACTAGGTCTTTCAGCCGTTCGGCACTGGCTAACCCCCGGGCTGGGGTGTCGGAGGCTTCTACGGCGTGGATATACAGATGGTTTGCGCCCGGATGTTGGGGGTTGCGTTTCATCACTCTTTCCAGTAAATCCGTAATCTGAGGTGTCCATGGCTTGGCAATACCCCGTTTGGTGTATAAATCCCAAGCATGCAGGTTCATGAGCGATTCAGCGTACCAAACGGTAATATCATCAGAATTGGGAAACTGCTGGTATACTTTTGCTAGGGCACTAGCATAATCCTGATCCAGCGCTGCTTGGTCATCCGTTTTTTCGTAGTTATACCGATGGGTTAAAGCTCTAATCAAGGCTTTCTCCCAATCAGAAGCATCGTCCATATTGGCTACGGCTAGTTGGGTAAGGTGCAGAGCTTCTGCTTTTAGATCATTTTCCATCGCTGAATTGTAGTTAGTTCCCAGCACGTGAGCCGCTCCCCAGTAGGCCATTGCGCAGGTAGAATCTAAGCGAATAGCTTCTCGAAATGAACGTTCCGCCTCAGCATGATTGAAGCCATAGGTCAAGTTCAACCCTTGATTAAAATAACGCTGAGCCAAATCTGAATCAGTAGAAATTTTTAATGCGTAGTTTCCCAGATTGTTGAATAGTGGAGCCTGAAGCAATGCCGACCGCTGGGGGGATTGACAACGTACTATCCCTAGTAATAAGACTAATGTCCAGATGGCGGAACAGTACATAAGATGGAAGTTAGAAATCTGGTCTCTCATCGTCAGATTATTTGGAGGAAGACACAAACCGGGCAGGCAGTATCTTTTGGTAGCGACGGGCAAAAAAGGAGTATTGCCCAAACAACCAGCCGTAGCCAAGCAACAACACTTGATACGCCGGAATAATAAATAAGATGTACCACATCCAACGGGTAACCGCACTGGTTTCAGCCGTTATTCCTATCCACTGAAATACTAGAGGGCGAATCATAACGACCGTACTACCGGTGAGGCTGAATACGATTAAGATGAGTACTACTTGGCGTACGCCACTTACTTTCCAGCGGGTTTGTAGTTTTTTCAAGAATTTCATGATTTTTGGGGTTTGGGTTTTAGGTGTTGGGAATTGGGTCTTAGGTATTGGCTTTAGAAAACCCTAATACCTAATCCCTAACACCCAACTCCTATTTTAAAATACTCGGGATACATTGAAACCGAAGTGAATATCCCCGGCGAAGAAGTTACCGTTGGTTTCGGCAATAAAGCCTTTTTCAATCATCGCCCGGCTATTGGTCAGTTGAAGCTGAAAAACATGCCCACCCGTTTCAATATCAAAGCCGATAGCTAAAGAGTTAAACAACTGGCGGAGATCACCCTCGGGGTATTCTTCCGCATTCAGGCGGTAATAGTACTCACTGTTGAGCGATACCCGTTGGGTTAGTTTTATGCGTCCACCGACTCCCAATGCGTAAATATCATTCTCTCCCTCCCGTTCCTCAATGCGATTACGATGCACCAAGGTGGGCATAATCTGTAAAGACAGCGCCGAACCAAACTTACGGGCAATTAGCAGTTGATGGGTGTAGAACATACGAGCCACAATATCAGG
>JBCCTI010000074.1:0-36186 GCA_039198955.1 Bacteroidota bacterium
AAATAAATATATAAATAAAAATTAGAATAATTATATTTTTGTGAAGACATAGAATCAGGTTAGTGTAGAAAGGATGGACTGGAAATGGTAACTTATCACTAACCCTAAGCTGAAAGTTTATTTTTTGTGCGAATAGTAATAAGACTGAGAGAATAAGATAGTCCAAGACACGAGAAGGCACCTCACTGCGCCTTTTCAATTCAATAAAATTGATTGCTTAGTTTAGTATAATAAATTTAGGGCTAAATAAACCTGCGCCAGCGAGTTTCGGGCATCACTCAAAAACAGATCGGTAGCACTATTTCCCAGGTCTCCATCAGTGAATAAACTAACGTGAGCTAGGTAGCTAATGTACAGGTTACTCGCGTTTAGCCCCCATTAATTCCAGTGCGAACATCTTACGCTATCACACTGATTGGGATCACCATCGAACTAAGAAACAAAGCAATAATCCCCGCAATCACTTTATCACTTAAAACCTGTTTATTGTTATATCTTAGTTTCATAAGCCCAAAAAAATTTTTGTGAGACATTTTTATCTATATAAAGCGAAAAATCCATGCCATAATACTTTTTAAGGCGGTAATTCCAGCTTTAGCCAACCTGAGGCTACTATCTACGTTATTTTACTAGTCAACCATTCATCTAGAAGTGGGGGAAATTTTGCATAAAGTGTAGAAGTTACTGAGAAAATATATTGTATCACGCTTTACTTTTAGCTGATGTAACGCTCAACCTGATAATAAAAAGCTGGTTTCTTGAATGGTATCACCTTTGCCGTGTATCCGACATTTACCAAATGATAAATAAGATAACTATGAGAAATTTAATAAGTACACTACCACATACACTAACGCAGTGGATACTGATAACGGGTATATTGATTAATGTTCAATTCTTAAGCGGTTGTGCTTCTACTAATAATACCACTAAAGGCGGGGCAATTGGTGCTGGTGCGGGAGGGGCTGCTGGGGCAATTATCGGTAAAGTCTCCGGAAATACAGCGGTTGGGGCAATTATAGGGGCTGCCGTAGGGGGTGCCACCGGAGCTTTAATTGGTCGTCAAATGGATAAGCAGGCCGAGGAATTGGAACGCGACCTAGAAGGAGCTACCGTAGAGCGAATCGGCGAAGGCATTAAGATCACGTTTGATTCTGGCCTACTGTTCGATATTAATTCGGATGAGCTTCGTTCTACTACTAAAGAAGACTTATCAGAAATGGCAACTATCCTCAAAAAGTACGACGATACTAATATTCTGATTGAAGGGCATACCGATGCCACTGGTTCTCATGACTACAACCAAAATTTATCAGAAGAGCGAGCGGCTTCGGTGGCAGACTATCTGCAAACGATTGGCGTAAACAGCGACCGATTAATTACTGAAGGGTACGGCGAGGAACAACCCATCGCTGAGAACGATACTGAGACCGGAAGACAGCAAAATCGCCGAGTAGAGGTAGCCATTTACGCTAATGATAAGATGGTAAAAGCTGCTGAACGGGGTAACTTAGGGGTAGACGGATAGTAAAATTTTTTAAAAAGATACACAAAAGCCTGGGTAACTGGGCTTTTTTTATGCCTACTGGTTGAGTACCTTGTTTTATACAATGGTTAAATAACGATTAAAATTACGAGTCATGAGTGAAAATAAACTCACACACGTAGATGAACAGAATAACCCTACAATGGTAGACGTCAGTCAGAAGCTAATAACGCAGCGGACTGCTATGGCTCAAAGCATTGTTGGCTTGGATCAATCGCTATGGCAGCAGTTAGGCTTGGACATTTCAGCCAATAATGACATCTACACTAAAAAAGGCCCAGTATTTCAGACGGCGATTATTGCCGGAACGATGGCTGTAAAAAAAACGAGCGAACTCATTCCTTTTTGCCATCCGCTAGTGATCGAGAATTGTAGTATCCAGATTCAGCCCGCTGAGAATTATGAAATACTGATTGAATGTACTGTGACAGTAAATGGTAAAACGGGAGTAGAAATGGAGGCTCTCACTGGAGCTAGTGTGGCAGCCCTCACTATTTACGATATGTGCAAGGTATTATCCCACGCTATTTTCATCAAAAATACCCGCTTACTGAGTAAAGCTGGGGGGAAAAGTGACTTTAGCACTGATTAAACATAAATTTCTTGCAAAGATTACAAAAAGCATTTATTATTGAAGTGGTAACTTACAATAGAGCAAAATACAGAGCAATCTGTGCTGTTTTTATGGTTATTATCAAATTAAGCACGTTTTTAAGAAGTATTAAGGAACATTTTATACCTAAAAACATTTCTACGGTAAGTCTTTATTTCTAGTATTATTACATAAACTATTTATCACTGTATGATGACGTGTTGGCTTATTGACGACAATGAAATTGATCTGCTTATCACCCGCAAACTGCTGCAAATTTGGGAACCTTCCCTGTCCACTGAGGAATTTACTAACGGAAGACGAGTAATTAACCAACTTAAATTACCGAACTGTGAGCCACCTCAGTTTATTTTCCTGGACTTGTTTATGCCTGAATTTAGCGGCTGGGAGTTTCTGGATGAATATCAGCACTTTGAAAAGAGCTTTACTCAAATCTACGTGCTTTCTTCTTCGGTTGACCGGATTGACATTGACCGGGCTCGAAGTTACGAGGCTGTAAAAGGGTATATATCCAAACCGATTACCCAAGAAGGCATCAGGCGGGCAATGGCTAACTACCAGCAGCAACTCGTTGAAGATTAAAACGGCAAAGGTTCTACCATGTCTTGGTGCAGCTCCCGAAACCCGCTAGTAATTCTAGCGAGTAGTCGGTCTGAAGCTATGGGTGTTATCAACCGCCCGTCAATCTCGTTGACGACGGTTAGTTCGCCCATCGTACCCGTCGCAAAAATTTCGTCGGCAGTGTAAAACTCCGATAATGATAAGTTTTTTTCTAGGACCGGAATATTCAGCCCTCGGGCAATTTCCAGTACTAGCCCCCTCGTAATTCCCGGCAGGCAAGCATCAGCGTGCGGGGTGAATAGTTTTTCTCCTTTGACCATAAACAGGTTCGTATCGTTCAGTTCGGAGACAAACCCATGGGCATCTAGCATTACCGCAGCATCTACTCCCGCCACGTTCGCCTGTATTTTTGCCAGAATATTATTCAGCAAATTGTTATGATGAATTTTAGAGTCTAGATGGTGGGGTGAGTTACGAGCTACGCTAGAGGTAATAACCCGAATGCCTCGGTCGTTATCGTACACTGGAGGTTTCCATTCTGCTAGCACAATCAGGCAGCAGCCTGACTGGTTGAGCCGGGGATCCATTCCCGAAGTAACTTTTTCCCCTCGGGTGAGCGTTAACCGAATGTGGGTATCACTTCGCATACCGTTGGCTTCCAGTGTTTGAAACACTGCCTGTTTTACGTAGTTTTTCGTTGGAATTTCGGCAAAATGAAGGGCTTTAGCCGAGTCAACCAATCGTTGCAAATGCCGATCCAGGCAAAAAATTCCACCTTCATATACGCGCAGCCCTTCCCATACAGCATCTCCCCCTTGCACTGAACTATCAAAAACTGATACTTTGGCCTCGCCCCGCGGATAGAGACGGTCACCGACGTAAATTTGAATATCTTGGTTACGGGGATTGTATTGTTGCAGCATATCAGGCGCGAATAGAGTTTTCGTACAGTTTATTGTAAAAAGGTAGTGCCGATTTATAAAGCTCTTCCAGATGCTCGGGCAGTGGTCGGTCACTGGTAGGCTGGCGAGAAAACCCGGTCGACTGATGCACATTGCGATACCAGTACCTAGCCCAAACGCCATCTTCAGGCAGTGGCTTAGCCTCCCAAGCAAGCATCTGCTCCTCAAAAGGAATATCCAGTGCTCCGCAGAGTTTTTGCAGCACTCCCCGCGGATTTTTCAATAGTTCGCCCGAATCCAGTACCACGGGGGGCAAACCCAAATTCTGTAAAAACTGAAACAGCTTATACTGACGGTAGCAGCCAATATCGTCCATTGTGGGGTTAGACATCTTTTGGGCAATCGAGCTAATCAATTGCTTGGGATCGCGGATAAGAAAGAGGTTGGTCAGCCGGATAATAAACCTCGGCTCTAGTTCTACGAAATGGTGCGCCATGTTTTTGATAAATAGTACCGGGCAGTCGTAGTCGCCAAACACTACCTTATCTAAAACAGCCTGGGCATCAGTCGCCATACTCGACAGTACTTGCTCTTTTCCGGGATGATCTACTTCTGGACGTTGGGTCAGGTAATAGCCATAAAAAGGCTCATCAACCACTCGGGTATCCGTCCGCTGGGCGAAGGAGTACATTAAGGCAGTAGATAGATTGCGAGGGTTAGAGATAAGGTGAATACGTTTCATAATACATTAGGGATGAGCCGATACCCACACTTCACCGTCATCAAAAATCTCTTTCTTCCAGATGGGAACCGTTTGTTTGAGAGTATCAATGGTAAATTTACAGGCCTCAAAAGCTGCTTGGCGGTGGGGCGTAGCTACCGCGATGATCACCGCAATATCGCCCACGTACAGCGTCCCCTTCCGGTGGTGAATCGCAATTTTCTCTACCGGCCATTGTTCGCAGGTTTGTTCAGCTAGTTTCTCCATCTCTTTTACCGCCATGCTATCGTAAGCCTCGTAGTCGAGCCGCACCACCGTTCGCTCCTGGGTATGATTACGTACTGTACCAATGAAGACATCTACCGCCCCCGCCCGCTCCGATTGCACCGCATCTAGTACCACATTGGTTTGTAACGGCTCATCAGTCAGTACAATCGATATTTTTTCTTTAAAATTCATGGCTTGGGTTCTTGGAGTCCGGAAACCGAAGACCAAAGTCCGAGTATGGTTTTAGTATTTTCCGGTCTCCGGTTTCCGTACATCACCCTCCACTCACGGGAGGGATTAGGGCAACCTCATCGTCTTCGTGTAAAACCTGCCCCTGTTGACCGTACTCATTGTTAACAGCGATCATCACCGAGTCCAGATCGTGCAGTTTAGGATAGCTCTCTTTCAGATGTTTAACCAAATGGGGAACAGTAGCACCCTCAGGCAGGTCATAGCGCAGTTTCTGCTGCCCGATTATATCCCTGGTGATTCCGAAAAGCAGTATATTCAATTTCATGGCCGACAAGATAGGTATTACAATTGAAAGTTGACAGGGGATATAGTTGATCGTGGGTGTACGACAAAACTACACATCACGATGGCCGGCATCTCCCCATTGCAGTACAGGAGATCCCGTCGGGGCGCAAAACAGGTCTGGCAAGTTGATGTGTAATTTTATCGTACACCCGCTTGAAGCCTTACTGATTAGTCTTCGTATTAATTCGTATCTTAGCTTTACTAAGGAAAACAAAGAGTCATGGAACAGCCTCGAGTAACTCAAGGACTTAGCCTAGAGGAATACAACCAACTTGAAGAAGAAAACTACCAACGCTACGAATACCATGATGGTGAGGTATACGCAATGGCCGGGGGGGATCCGGTGCATAATACAATTGGAGTAAACATAACTACTATCCTTAGTCCGTTACTTCGTAACAAAAGCTGCAATGTATTCAATAGCGATCAGAAAGTATACATCCAATCGGTTAATCGGTCATTTTATCCAGACGCCTCGGTTACCTGTGGTTCCGTTGAACGGTCTGATCAGGACACTAAAGCAATTACAAACCCGATTTTATTAATGGAAGTGCTGTCAGATAGTACGGAAGCCTTCGACCGTGGGGAGAAATTTGAGTACTTCAGTAAACTTCCTAGCCTAACAGGAATACGTGCTAGTTAGTCAGCATGAACCGGTAATACAAGTGTACTACCGGGATTCAGAAAACAGCCTATGGCAGATGAACTGGGTACGAGGAAAAGAGGAAACTCTTACACTACAATCAGTGGAAATTGAAACTAAGCTCGAAGAAATTTATCTGAAGACTGAAGGGTTGTAAAATAGTCTTAGCCCCCAGTGCTCTACCAACCTATTCACTCCGCAGGGCATCTACCGGATTAGCCAGAGCAGCGCGGGTAGTTTGAAAACTGACCGTCACTAAAGCTACCAGTAGCGATAAGAATCCAGCGAAAATGAATACCCACCAACCGATGCTGATGCGGAAGGCAAACCCTTCTAGCCAACCTTGTAATAGATAGTAAGTAACTGGCACAGAAATCAGGAAGGCAATCAGGATGAGGCCGATGAAGTTCTTGGACAGCACCACCAGTAATTCAACCAACGAGGCACCCAGTACTTTCCGAATCCCGATTTCTTTGGTTCGCTGTTCCGTAGCAATAGAAGCCAGCCCAAATAATCCTAAGCAGGCGATAATGATGGCTAACCCGGCAATTACGGATACTACCTTACTCATTTGTTCGTCAGTCTGGTATAATTCTTCAAAGTGCTCGTCCAGGAAGGAATACTCAAAGGGACGGTTGGGAATTAACGTTTCCCAAGTGCCTTGTACGGCAGCAATAGTTTCATTGAGATTGTCTGGACGCACCTTAACCGAAAGTTCACTAAATCCCGATTCAGGATTCACGTGAATCGCTAACGTGTTCACCGAATGGTGCAGTGAGTTGTAGTTAAAATCATGGGTCATACCTACGATGGTACCTAGCGTATCGTTGTCATAAAAACTAAACCCAAACTGCGCCCCAACTGGATCTTCCAGCCCTAATTCCTTAGCTAAGGATTCATTGATGATAAAACTAAAACCGGCGTCGTCAGCGTACTCGCGAGAGAAAGAGCGCCCTTCCTTTACTTGAATACCATACACATCCAGGTAATCGTAGTCGACATTCACCTGAGAAATGGTTAGTTCGTGGATTGAGGTATCAGTTTTTACTTTTCCTCCAGTTTGGTGGAAGTTATTCCCAATCCGCTGACCCGAGGCAGTTACTCCGGCTACTCCCGCGTGAGCAAGTAACTCATTGCGGAGTGTTTCGTACTGCTCGTTGGCTTCGTTATTCATTGGGATCAGCATCATCTGCTCCTTGTTAAAGCCAATGTCTTTGCTCTTCATAAAATTGAGTTGCTGCGTCGCCAGTACCGTACCCACAATCAGTGCAATAGCGGTCGCAAATTGTACTACTACCAAACCACTTCTTAGCAGCGATTTCTGGTTTAAGCTTTCCAGTTTTCCTTTCAGCACTTTAGCCGGTTGAAAGGAGGATAGAAACAGAGCGGGATACGAACCAGATAATACTCCCACCAAACAGGCCACAATCAGTACTCCCACAATTACCTCAATATGGTCGAAGATCGTCAGCAAGGATAGGGAGCGATTAGAGATTGAGTTGAGATACGGAACAAAAGCAGCGGCAATTAGCAACGATAGTACTAGCGCAATCAGGGTAAACAATACGGCCTCACCCAAGAATTGTCCGACTAACTGTTGCTTTGAAGCTCCAATAGATTTGCGAATACCGACTTCCTTAGAACGGGTAGTAGAGCGAGCCACTGAAAGGTTCATAAAATTGATGCTGGCGATAATCAGCACGAAAAAAGCCAGAATAGAGAATGTCTGGATATACGAACCATCAAACTTACGATAGTTCTGGTAATCGTGCTCAATATCCATTGAACCTAGATGGACATCCGAAAGTTTTTGTAGAAAAAGCGTGTAGTCGGTAGTAGCTTCTTCACTCATGTGCGATTCCAAGAACTTGGGAAACTTACCCTCTAACTGCTCAATATTAGTTTGCGGAGCTAGCACCAGGTAGGTCACCATAAAATTGCTTCCCCATTGATCATTGAATTCCGGGCGTTCTCGTGTGACAGTATTGATAGAAATTAGAGCTTCGTACTGCAAATGAGAATTCTCCGGCACATCAGCCAAAATTCCAGTAACTGCGTAGTTGTCATCGCCAATCACAAGTTGTTTTCCCAAAGCTTCGTCATCGTTAAATAACTTTTGGGCGGTGGTTTCAGTAAGTACAATACTGTTCGGTTTATCTAATACGGTACTCGGATCACCCTGCAGTAACTCAAAATCGAAGATCTCCAGAAAGGTAGAATCTACTACAGCCGTACGATCAATAACTAGTTGCAAGTCGTCCCGCTCGTATAAAAGATCTCCCCAGATCCAGAAACGGGTAAAATTGGTAACCTCGGGCATATCATTCAGCAGATTGGGGCCCATACCCGGCATGGACAAAGCCACGTTTTGCGGACTCATTCCCGGAAAGGACTGAACCTCGTCAAGTCGATAAATTTGCTCTTTATTCTGATGAAAAGCATCGAAGCTTAGCTCATCGCTAATGAAGAGGAAAATCACTAAGCAGGCCGCCATACCAATGGCTAAACTCAGCACATTGATAAAAGAATAAACTTTGTAACGACCGAGATTTCGTAATGCAATTTTGAGGTAATTTTTAACCATTATTTTAAAGGTTTAAGGTTAAGGGTACAAGGTAGAGGGTTGTCTATGCCTGAAATAGGTTGACCGTTGTTTATTCATTTCGTAAAGAATCTACTGGGTTAGCCGTAGCGGCTCGAATTGATTTGTAGCCTACAGTTACTAGGGCAATTAGCATAGAAGCGACTAGGGCTAGAACGAAGTAGCTAATGCTAAGCGGAATTTTGTATACAAAGGTCTCCAGCCAGGCTTGCATAGCAAAGTAACCCAGTGGGGCGGCGATGACGAAGGCCAGTATTACCAACCAGGCAAATTCTTTGGTGAAGAGGTAGAGAATATGGCTGACGGTGGCCCCCAGTGTTTTACGCACTCCAATCTCCTTACGTCGTTGCAGAGCCAGATACGACACCAATCCGTACAGCCCCATGCAGCCAATTACAATAGCTAGGAAGGCAAATAAACGGAATCCCTGGTACATCACATCCTCAATCACGTAGAAAGCCCCGTACTCAAAATATTCGTCTAGTGACATAGCCGAATAGTAGTAGTCAGGATAGATATCCTTCCAACTTTCTTCCACGGCGGTAAGCTGCTGCACGGGCTGGGGAGTCGCCATCTTGACGGCCGCCATCCACACGTGTTCACCTTTGCTATGGAGCATCACCGGATGGATTTCATCCTGAAGGGGAGCGTTGAAGAAGTCCTCGACCACACCGATAATGGTTGCTTTTTGCTCACCGTAGGTAATCATAGTCTCACCAATCGCATCTTCGGGACTAGCAAAACCTAGTTTAGCAACAGCTTTTTTGTTGAGTAATACATTGTATTCATCTGTAGAATCAGAGGAAAATACCCGGTCTTCTTCCCGTAAATTACGTCCGGCTACTAACTCTATATCAAACACTGATAAATACTGCGGGTCAACCCGTTTTCGCTCAATGCCAAACCGTTGGTCTTCTCCTTGAGTTGGATTGTAAATAACCGTCCAACTATTACTACCCGACATGGGTGGGCCGGTACAGAAGCTTACATCGGCTACAGCCGCCTGGGCGACAATTTTGTCGCGGAAAGTATCCAGATTTTGCTCCTCTTTTTGCGGAATAAATACTACTGCAATATCATCGGTGGCAAATCCTAAATCACTTTCCCGCACGAAGCTCATTTGACTGGATACTACAATGGTACCGATAATGAGTAATTGAGAAATAACGAATTGGGTAACCACTAAGGTTTTGCGAAGCGAGAACTTTCCGGCGAACCCAGTATTCTTGGCGGACATTGATTGTTTGAGTGCTTCGGTTGGCTTGAAACCTGCTAAAATACGAGCTGGATAATACCCCGCTAGTAGCGTAACCATAATAACCAACCCCACTAAAAAGTAAATAACACTGGTATCTAAGGTCAAACCGTAGTCTAACACTACTAACAAAAACTGATTGAAGGCATCAGCAAATTCTCCCGCTATGACTACTGCAAACAGGGAAGCTACTGCCGCAATAATGAAGGTCTCGCCCATAAACTGGAGCACTATCTGTCGTTTCCGGCTGCCCAGGGCTTTGCGAATACCAATCTCCTTGGCTCGCTTCACCGATTGGGCGGTTGATAGGTTAATAAAGTTGATACAAGCAGTCAGTAATACGATGATACCCATAGTAACGAAAGCAATAATAAGAATGCTAGGAGTAGCGTACATCGTCCCATCGTAACGTTCATCGGTATGTACTTCGGGTAAGGGCTGAAGGTGATAGCTGCGACGAGTAGCTCCATCACCCGTAAAATTCCTTTCCACCAATATTCCTAAACGGCTTTCCAATTGTGCTGCGCCATATCCTTCGGGTAAAGTGACAAAGGTAACCCAGTCGGAACTGCCACTATTCCAATCGTAAAGCCATTCTTTATTACGCTGTATGTAGTCTTGCAAAGGCATCAGCATCCGGAACGTAACGTTGGTATTGCGCGGCGTATCTTCTAGTACACCACTAATCTGGTAAGGACGCTGCTCTATGATGATTGTTCTACCGAGTAGCTGCTGGTAATTTTCCTTAACCTCGTTGCCAAAAAACTTATCAGCCAGTTCTCGGGTGAGGACTACTTCGTCTGGCTTACTTAGTAAATTCGTCGCTTGTCCGGCTAGTAACTTATAGTCAAAGGTCTGTAAGAAGTATTCATCTACGTATACCGCATTATCTTCCTCAAAGATCACTGGAGTTCCGCTTTCTCTATCTACTTTTACATTAACATTCTGCCCCATTACTGCTCGAGTAGCCATTTCTATATCAGCAAACTCGTCCCGGAAAGATTCAGCCATAGGAAATGGGACACCTCCATTATAACTAATACCATTCTCTCCCCGATACTGAGAGACTACCCGAAAAGTGCGATCAGATTTTTCGTGCCAGGCATCAAAACTATGTTCATGTTTGATAAAGGCATAGATAAAGATACAGCAAGCCAGACTCAGCGTGAGGCCCAGCACATTGATGATAGTACTAAACGAGTTTCGGCGAAAGTTTCGCAGCGTGGTGATGAGGTAGTTCTTAAACATAATGATTGATGAGTAATGATTAGTGACTAATGATAATGACTAGTGAATATCATTAGTCATTATTCATTCATCATTAGATTTATTCGCTTCTTAAAGATTTTACTGGGTTGGCCATAGCAGCTCGGATGGCTTTCGCACCCACCGTGAGTAGAGCAACGGCAAGTACCAGCCCTCCGGCGACCAGAAAGATAAACCACTGAATTTGAGTGCTAAACACGAAATTGCTCATATATTCTTTAGCCAGTAGATAAGCCAACGGCCATGCTACCAAATTCGCTATCGCGATAATCTGCAAGTATTCTTTAAAGAATAGTCTGATAATTGCTGCATTGGTAGAACCCAGCACTTTACGAATACCTATTTCCTTACGACGCTGATCGGTGGCGAAAGAAGCTAGCCCAAATAAGCCCAAGCAGGCAATAATAACGGCTAACACCGAAAAGTAAGTGACGATAGTACTCAACTTTTCTTCTGCTTGATAAAGTTGGTTCAGGTCATCATCTAGAAATGAGAATGTAAACGGCTGATCGGGCACCATCATCGTCCAGGTATCTTCCAAATGACGCAGGGCTTCCTCCCGTTCTTGAGGGGTGACTTTTACAAAGACGTAATTATATATCGGTAGTAAGGGGGCAAAAAAGGCTCCAGCTGTAGAACGGTATAATGGTTCAAAGTTAATATCATCTACTACTCCGATAATTCGCTTTTCTTGGTAATCTTCATCCGGGAAAGCCAGATTGATTCGGACTGTTTGTCCTATCGGTTCGCCAATCAGGTTAAGTTCTTTAATGGCCTGACGGTTGATGATAATAGCTTCGGTAGAATCGGTAGTAAACTGAGGATTAAAATCACGGCCCGCTTCTACCTCAATACCCATCGTCTTTAGGTACTCAAAGTCAATATTAATACCGGCCATATTGACTTGCTCATCTTCGCTCATCTGGTCGGTTTTGATCGGTATAATAGGACGTAGTCCTCCCGGCACGCTAAGGGAAGCCGCAACGGATAGTATCCCTGGATGCTGCGTTAACTCTCGTTTAAATGTATTGAGTTGGCCCGTTACTGCATTGTTACTATTCTGAACCACTACTACGTGCTCTTTCTGAAAGCCCAAATCTTTATTTTGTAGATAGTCAATTTGACGGTATACCATCCAGGATCCAATAATCAGCGTAATAGAAACAGCAAACTGAAACACCACCAGCCCTTTCCGCAACCAAGGTGAGCTGTTCATACCGACTGCTAACTTTCCCTTCAGCACTTCGGCGGGTTTAAAGCTAGATAAAAACAAAGCTGGATAACTACCCGATACTAAACCCGTAAGAAGAACCACTCCAATTAATCCAATCCATAACCCAAGATTTTGACCTAAATCTAGCGTCAGCTCTTTGCCTGAAAGTTGGTTGAAGGTAGGAAGCAGCACCTGAGCTAGTAACAGTGATACTATAGTAGCAAATAGTACGAGCAATATGGACTCACTCAGAAATTGCCTGATAAGTTGCAGTCGCTCGGCTCCCAATGTTTTGCGTAAGCCTACTTCCTTCGCCCGGCGAGCTGAACGAGCAGTAGACAGATTCATATAATTTACAATGGCAATAAACAGCACAAACAAAGCAATGGCGACGAACACGTAGACCTGCGTTACACTGCCATTGGGCATTAGCTCATTAAGCAGGTTGGAGTGTAGGTGAATATCAGTGAGGGCTGTTAGCGATGTTTTACGCTTTATATCTTGAGAAGATAGATGCTCCGCATTAAGGGCATCAATTTGGGCAACTACTTTCTCAGGAGAACTATTCTCTTGGAGTAGTAGGTACGTATACCAGCCATCGTTGTTCCAGGTAGCGGCTAAATCTACGTTGGGGTTTAGCGAAGTGAAGCTTCCGATAGAGGTTAAAACAGAAAACGTGATGTGGCTATTAGTCGGTGGTGTAGCTGTAATTCCCGTTACTTGATACTCGTGCTCGTCATCGTTAGCGAAACGAAACGATTGACCTACCACATTGGTACTGCCAAAATATTTTTGAGCGGTTTCTTCAGTTAGTACCGCCGAGAAAGGTTCAACCAAAGCCGTATTAGCATCACCTTCCACTAAGGGAAAAGAAAATACCTGGAAGAAAGATGCGTCAGTCGAGTATACCTGCTGCTCTCGAAAAAACTCATCTTCTACTTGAATCACCACGGCACTGTTAAACCCATTGCCTAGCCGCCTAATACGCACCGCTGCTTCCACCTCAGGAACCGTCTCCTTAGTACCTACTGCTAAAGCTGAAGAAACAGTGGGGTACGAATCTACTCCATCGGCCAGATAGGTATTATCGACCCGGTAAATTTTGTCAGCCTGTTCGTGAAAGCGGTCGTAGCTGAGTTCGTGCTGAATGTAAAGATAAATTAGGATGCAGGTAGTGATCCCAACGGTTAACCCTAAGAGATTAATAGCAGAGTAGCCTTTATGCTTAGTTAAGCTACGTAGAGCTATGGTGAAGTAATTTTTGAGCATTGAGCAACGAAGTAAGGTGGCTGTATTTTTTCACTGCTAAGTTCAAGATACATGCCACCCTCAAAATGCTCTAGAATCGGTGGATTACCGTACTCTATTTAAAATGAAGTGTACGCTGTCGGGCAAAAATGTTCATTAACGTACATAATGGATAGCTATGATGAGCGAGTCGATACTTATACGCAAGAGGTTTGTATCATCAAGAAGTAGATAGTACGTTTTTAGACTTACGATCTGATATAGCTAGATCTAGCCACCGAATCTGGATCGACTCTCCTACTTTAAGGAAGTACCAATAAGTACTTACAGTATCCAAATATTGACATATATTATCCATTACTACATCAATACTCTCCGGTTGCTCTTCGGGCATTAACTCTCGAATGTGCCTACCTTGCTGATTCATCGTTGAAGCTTGCTTTCGGTGCAGTTTTGAATCTGAGCGAGAGAGCCATTCTTGCCAACATATGTATGCGGCCAGCTCTGACTTTGCAGCATCGTCCGCGCCTAATTTTGCTAGGCGAGTGCCCCGCTTTTTTATACGTCGCCATTCTCTGGACTCTTCGCGTGAGTTGCGATAAGAGCCAGCTTTAATATGGAAAGTCCCGGCATGTCCTCCGGCAGCGAGTTGGCCAAATATACCCTGCTCAATGCCAAGGTAGGACTCAACTACCAGATGCAAAACATCATGTGGTAGGAAGGGGTCATAGCCCGGTGCTGGATTCATTTCCAAGTCGGGATATTGAGTACCCGTAACGGAAATAGCATATCGTCGTTCTCCAGTTCGTTTAAATTCTACGAGCATAATAGGCTGTTTTTAATAAGACAATCAGATTATTATAGTTTAACATCCTCATAGATTTCCTTCAGACTAAGCGGGCATCCCAATAGTTCCACTATGTGCTCGAGCTGCTGGAAGGTTTTAGTCTTCCATTTTCCATCTGCACTTTTTTTGCGTACTTCTGCTTGAATTTTTTGAGAGGAAACGATGAGGTATTCTTGAAACGATGGAAGTGCTCGGTAACAGTTATATTTATCCTCTAAGTCATACTTTTCGGTACCTTCGGAAAGCACCTCCACAATTGCCACTGGGTTGGTCAGTGCGTAAGCTCCTCGGGGCAATGTCTGCCTCTGCGATTCCCCACAAATAATAGTAGCATCGGGATACACAAATTTGTTGCACTCTGGTACAGATACTCGAATATCGCTACTGTAAATCCGGCAACCTTTTTCTCGAAGACAATTCCAAAGCCGATTACGAATAACTGAAGCGATCAGATCATGTTCTTCGGTTACGCCCGCCATCGCAACCACCCAGCCATCGTAGTACTCATGTTTCATTCCAGTTTCGTCTTCCAACCGGATGTAGTCTTCCGTACTTAGCTTTTCTAGTAAGTTCATAACATACTTAACGTTTTCGTCGGGCAATTGGGTTTTACACCGATAACTTCCACCCATTGTGGTACTGAGCTTGCACCATTTTTTGGGCTTCAGCATCGTCTTTAAAGGCGTAGGCATCTGAGTCCCAGTAAACTTTGCGACCCAATCGGTAAGAGATATTTCCCAGATGAGCTACTACAGCTACGTGGCTACCGATCTCAATGGGGCAAATGGGTTGTTTCCGAGTTTTGATACTATTGATAAAGTCACGGGCGTGCTCGGTACGCGGGTCACCCTGCCGTGATTGGTAAGGCATTTTTTCCATTACATAGCGAGAACTTCCGTCTTCGGCACGTTCGGTAACCGGAGTAATTTCCCAGCCCCTACGATCAATAATCATACGGCCTTGTTCCCCTACGAATTCAATTCCGTGATCTTTCCCATAGGGGCCGTTGCGGTTAATCATATTGTGCTCCCACACCATCACAAAATCATCAAACTCATAAATAGCACTCATGGTATCGGGGGTTTCCATATCGCTGTTGGGATCAGCGAATTTCCCACCCGAGGCCATCACCGAGTTAGGGGCGGTTGCGTCCATCCCGAGCAGCACCATATCAATTAAATGCACTCCCCAATCAGTCATTTTACCTCCGGCGTAGTCCCAGTACCAGCGGAATGAACCGTGAAAACGGTTTTCGTTAAACGGTCGCTCCGGGGCGGGACCCAGCCACATCTTATAGTCAACTTCGGGCGGGGTCGCCATATCTGGTTTGGGTTGCACAATACGATCTGGCCCGCTGTGGTTCCAGGCTCGTACAAAGTTTACCCGGCCGATTTTTCCGTCGCGAATTAGCTTCATGGCGGGTTGCCAATGGTCACTGCTGCGCTGCTGCTGACCTACCTGCACAATTCGGTTGTGTTTCCTTACGGCCTCAGCAATCACCTGACACTCTTCAATGGAGTTCGCCAGCGGCTTTTCTACGTATACATCTAGCCCGGCTTCGCAAGCGTAAATAGTTTGCAATGTATGCCAGTGGTCAGGAGTGCCCAAGATAACCGCGTCCAAATCAGGGTGTTCGTATAGTTTGCGAAAGTCGGTATATGTCTCCGGACGATTTCCAGCCATTTTTTCCACATCGCTAACGCGCTTGTCCAACTCACGTTGGTCTACATCGCAGAGAGCCACGCAGTTAACGCCTGGTATTTGTAAGTGCGAACGGAGATTGGCCCAACCAATATTTCGCACTCCTACTACTGCGATATTTACTTGATCGCTAGGGGCAATTTTAGGACGATTTTGGGCAGCAAGTACAGTAGGAGCAGCCATGGCAGCAGCAGTTCCACCGCTGAGTTTAGTCAAAAAGTTTCTTCGGGAAGTGTTCATGCGTTAAGTTGTTTGAAACGAGTCTTTAAGATACAAAATCAGGCTCAAAAAACAGTTTTCCGGATAATTCATACTATGCTAGTGCCCCACGGCTATTGAAAAGCATTGCCGTTCGTCAGCATTATTCTTAATTTAGGCACTACGATAGTCTACCTATCTCACAACCTACAATTTTTTTCGTATGTATGAATTAAAACGTATCGTAGTTTTCGTCAGTTTGACCGACCTAGACGAAGAAGTAGTCCGCTATGCTTCTAGCGTTAGCCGGATTATGGATGCCGACTCCGTATACTTTGTTCACGTAGCAGGTTCGCTAGACTTGCCCGATGACCTAAAGGAGCAGTACCGTAGCGTATTAGCTCCAGTAGATGAAACCATTAAGCACGAGGTACAGCATTTAGTAGACCAGTATTTTCCTCATTCAGAAAGTACTCAGGTGTCGATAGATGTATTGCAAGGAAAACCTACCGATGAACTGATCCGCTACGGAAAACAGAAAGATGCTGACCTGATTATTTTGGGTAAACCTTCGGGCTTCCCCAGAAAGCCTAAGCCGAGTAAAGTAGCCGAGATTAGCTCTTGCTCAGTGCTTTTCGTACCTGAAAACGCAGATATTAGTATTGAGAAAATTGCCGTAGCTATCGATTTTTCGGATCATGCAAAGATGGCATTGTCGCAGGCGGTTAAATTTACTGAAGCGAGTGAAAACGTAATCGTTTACGGTCACCATGTCTACCAAATACCTCAAGGATATTCTAAGACGGGTAAGGGCTTTGAGGAATTTAGCCAGATCATGGAAAAAAATGCTAAGAAAGAATCCAAGAAGTTCTTTCAAGATCACAACCTGGACGCAAATATTTGCGAAATGCGCTACCAGCTCAGCAATGACAGTAAAATCGACGATGAACTCTTTGGCTTTGCTCAGAAGAAAGATGTTGACTTGCTGATTATTGGCTCTCGGGGAAGAACGGCTGCTGCCTCCATTTTACTAGGCAGTGTAGCCGAGAGATTACTTCAATATCAAACCAATATTCCCCTGTTTATTGCCAAGGAAAAAAACAGTAACATGAGTTTTTTCGAGGCGTTATTCAAAATTTGATATTGTAATTTCCTGATAGTCAGAAACTCACCTTAATTTGGTGTAACCTATGCTTTACGCAAGTAATTCTACTTGTAATTTTAGTTGCTCAATCTAACCAGTTTTAGCCCAACTTTTTAGTATGTTTGCCTTCATCGATTTCTAACTAGGGTTCATAATCTTAAAGTTTAAAAGTCGTTAGGAGCTTAGGCTATTTTTTCTAACTTATGAGATTAGCGTGATAGCGGTTTCATAACCTGAGCGAATTTGTAACTACTACCAATATTTATCATCTATGGATACGGCCAAACAGGGCAGCGGTCAGTTTCGGAATGGCGATTCGCCCGGAAGAAGCGGCGACTATACCCGCAACCGCATGCGGAAGATTCTAGAAAGTAGTGCTGCTAAAATACAACCGCAGGCCGTTGATCTGGAAGAAGCCGTGTTAGGAGCCCTGATGTTGGAGAAGGATGCCCTTACCACGGTAATTGAGATTTTGCAACCCGAAAGCTTCTACCGCGAAGCTAATCAGGAAATTTACAAAGCCATACTTGCCCTTTTCGACAAATCGGAACCAGTCGATATTCTCACCGTAACCGATCAGCTTCGCAAAAATGGCACTCTCGAGCTGGCCGGTGGAGCGTTT
Source organism: Bacteroidota bacterium (assembly GCA_039198955.1). Lineage (GTDB taxonomy): Bacteria > Bacteroidota > Bacteroidia > Cytophagales > Cyclobacteriaceae > Tunicatimonas. The sequence continues at coordinate 17,887 of JBCCTI010000074.1, forward strand.
CACGTCAGCGGGTTAACCCAACGGGTGAGTTCGGCTGCCAATATTGAGTATCACGCCCGTATAGTTTCTGAGATGGCTATTAAGCGGGAGTTGATTACTATCGCCGCTGAAATCCAGCGGGAAGCCTACGAGGACACTACCGATACCTTCTCGTTGCTCGATAAAATGGAGCAGCGTATCTTCAGTGTGTCGGAAGCCAACATCCGAAAGAACTACGCCGATATGCGCTCCATGATGCGCGAAGCCTTCAGCGAATTAGAGGCCAAGAAGCTTCGCAAAGATGGGCTAACCGGAGTACCCACTGGGTTTGTTGTTCTTGATCGCTTAACTTCCGGTTGGCAAAAGTCAGATTTGGTAATTATTGCCGCGAGACCGGGGATGGGGAAATGCTTGGGTAAAGGCACAAAAGTAGTTATGTACGATGGCTCACTGAAAAAAGTAGAAGATATTAGAAGTGGGGATTTACTGATGGGAGATGACTCTACCCCTCGTCGAGTTTTATCTATTGCCCGAGGTAGAGAAAAGATGTACTGGATTCGCCAGAATAAAAGTATAGATTATCGGGTTAATGAGAGTCACATTCTGTCATTAAAGCGTAGCCGGACAGAGGGTTCTCATGTAAATGGCGATGTGCTGAATATATCGGTAAGAGATTATCTTCAAAAATCCAACAAGTTTAAGTCTAACTACAAAGGCTATAAAGTGGGGATTAAGTTTCCAGAACAAGAAGTTGCAATAGATCCTTATTTTTTAGGTATCTGGTTAGGAGATGGTGACACCAATACTCCTAGAATTACTACTGCCGATCAAGAAATTATAGAAAGTTTGGAGAACTATGCTTCTGAACTCTGCGAAAATGGGCTTCAGGCGACTGTTAGCACATACAACTATGAGGGGCGGTGTAGCCAGTATGCGATTACCAAAGGCTATCAGGGAAGAGATGGTGTAGTTACATTAAAATCACAGTTACGAGAATTGGGAGTATTAGGCAATAAGCATATCCCTCACCAATACGTTGCAAACTCTTCTTCAAACCGTCTTCAACTGTTAGCTGGCTTGATTGATAGTGACGGACACTATCTCGAGCAATCTAACGGATATGAGATTACCCAAAGAAACGAGCGTTTGGCTCATCAGATTAAGTATCTGTGTGATACATTAGGGTTCAGAACGTCTATTCGTAAAAAGAAAGCCTCTATTAGCAGTATAGGGTACGAGTCAGAAGTGTACCGAATACGTATTTACGGAGATATTCAAAAGGTTCCTGTGCGCATACCTCGCAAGAAAGCGAAGGCTTGGAAAAGCCCAGTAAACTGGCAGGTGACTGGTATTAAAATTGAGTACGATAAGGTAGATGATTATTACGGATTTGAGATTGATGGAAACCACCTATTCTTACTGGAGGATATGACCGTCACTCATAACACAGCCTTCATCCTATCGGCACTGCGGAATGCCTCAGTCGATTTTGGTCACGCGGTAGCTATCTTTTCGCTGGAAATGTCATCGGTACAGCTGGTGAATCGTCTGATCAGTGCTGAGGCTGAGCTAGAAAGTGAGAAAATTAAGAAAGGTAATCTGCTCGATCACGAGTGGCAGCAATTGTACAGCAAAACTGCTGCCCTGACCGAAGCTCCTATCTTCATCGATGATACCCCCGCTCTATCTATCCGGGAACTACGCTCTAAGTGCCGCCGCCTCAAAGCCCAGAGCGACATTCAACTCATTGTGGTAGACTATCTCCAACTAATGTCGGGCGATGCTTCTAAGAATAGCGGTGGAAACCGTGAGCAGGAAATTGCTTCTATCTCCCGGGCAATGAAGAACCTGGCGAAAGAACTGGACGTTCCGGTAATCGCTCTTTCCCAGTTGAGCCGGGCGGTAGAAACCCGGGGTGGTGATAAACGTCCTCAGCTATCGGATTTGAGGGAGTCAGGTAGTATAGAGCAGGATGCGGACATGGTAATCTTCTTGTATCGGCCTGAATACTACGGGCTTACCGAGAATGAAGAAGGACAATCAGTGCAGGGGATGGGAGAAGTAATGATTGCCAAGCACCGGAACGGGGCGTTGGATACAGTTAACCTAAAATTTATTGGTAAGTACACCCGCTTCACCAATCTGGACGACCCAATGGGCAATACCAACTACGGAAGCTCACTCGTAAGTGCCAGTGGCGGTCAAGAATTTAACGACTCATCGAGTATCATCACCTACACTAGTAAGGCCAACAACCCCGGTTTTAAGAACCCCGATGGCAATAGTTCTGCCCCGGATGCCCCTTCCGCAGAAAACCCACCGTTTTAATCTCTGATTATGAGCACCTCTATCGCCGACATGCGACAGGAATACACCCAGCAGTCGCTCGATATTACTGATGTTGCTGCTGACCCTATCCAACAGTTTACGCAGTGGTTTGAAGAAGCAGAAAGGGCACAGTTACCCGAACCTAATGCCACGCACCTCGCTACGGCTACGGCCAATGGTCGACCTTCAGGACGAATTGTGTTGCTAAAAGGCCTATGGCAAGGACGATTTCTGTTCTATACCAATTACCAAAGTCAGAAAGGCCAGCAAATAGCTGAGAATCCGCGAGCCGCGTTAACTTTTTTTTGGGCTGAGCTGGAGCGGCAGGTCCGCATTGAGGGAAGCATTGCGAAAGTAGATGAATCTGTCTCGGCAGAGTATTTTCACAGTCGCCCCCGAGGTAGTCAGATCGGAGCCTGGGTTTCGCCCCAGAGCCAAGCCATTGAGAATCGGGAAGTCCTCAATAAACGAGAAGTTCAGTTCAGTGAACAGTTTGCTGAACAAGAAGTACCTAAGCCCCCGCATTGGGGAGGCTACGCCGTTACCCCCCATTCGGTTGAGTTCTGGCAGGGTCGCCCCAGCCGACTGCACGATCGCATCTTTTACCAACTCTCAGGCGACCAGTGGCAGATTCGGCGGTTAGCTCCGTAAAATAGGGGTTGGGTTTTAGGGATTGGAAATTAGGCTGGTCAAATACATATAAACTCTTAATTTTACACTCGTAAATTAGCTATCCAAACAATACGCGAATTCAGCTCTAGTTAGTAGAATCTCCTTCCCAAAACCCAATACCTAATTCCCAAAACCTGTGAACCCTACCAAACTCGATCAGCAATATTATTTACCCGTTTTCAATCGCTACCCCATCATCTTAGCCCGTGGCAAGGGCAGTCGGCTATGGGATACTGAAGGAAAAGAATACGTGGATATGCTAGCGGGTATTGCCGTAACCAGTGTAGGGCATTGTCACCCTAAAGTGGTTACGGCAATTCAGCAGCAAGCCAGTCAGCTTATGCATATTTCCAACCTGATTTTGAGCGAGCCTCAGGCGCAACTGGCGCAAAAACTGGCTCAATTTTCTGGAATGGATCGGGTGTTTCTGTCTAACTCAGGAGCAGAAGCCGTTGAAGGGGCAGTAAAAATTGCCCGGAAGTACGCCCATCAGCAAGGCCGGGGCGGAACGATTATCACCTTTGAGGGAGCATTTCACGGCAGAACATTAGCTACTGCGGCGGCAGGTAGCCCCAAATATCAAAAAGGTTATGACCCGATTCCATCTGGGTTTAAAAAAATACCTTATAATGATATTGATGCCTTAAGAAGTGCTTACTCGGATAATGTGGCAGCGGTTTTAGTAGAACCAGTGCAGTGGGCGGAGGGCATTCGGGTGGCTCAGTTGGAGTTTCTTCAGGCTGTACGCCAGTGGTGCGATGAGCATGATATCATACTGATTTTTGACGAAATACAGTGTGGGGTAGGGCGTACCGGAAAACCAATGGCGTATCAGCGATTTGGAGTCAAGCCCGATATTATTACGATGGCAAAAGCCCTAGGTAGTGGCTTCCCGATTGGAGCAACACTGTGTGGACAGAAAGTTACCGAGGCAATTAACAAAGGCGATCATGGTTCTACCTTTGGTGGAAACCCGTTGGCTTGTGCGGCTGCGTTGGCAACGCTAGAAATTATTGAAGAAGAAAAGCTCGCCCAACAAGCTGAAACATCAGGTGCTCAATTAACGGGGTATCTCTGTGAGCTTTCGGCTCAAAATTCAGCAATTACTAAAATAAGTGGTCTTGGACTCATGATTGGAGCTAAACTTAATCAGCCCGCCCGCCCGGTCGCTGAACGAATGCTAACTCATGGAGTGATCGCCAGTGCGGTTGGTAAAGATACTATCCGTTTTGTTCCGGCTTTGAATGCTCCTTGGGAAGACTTGAAAAAAGGGGCTAATGCACTGGTTGCAGCCCTAACGTAGCGAAAAGGAATTACTGAAATCAGCGTTCATCTCTTGAATGCTGCCGGGAGGTGTCGGATCAGAAACTCCAAGGGCATCAGACCGTAGATTTTACCAATCATCAAAAAAGAGAGGAGTCCTATACAATTCCGATAAAGCTCATAATCGGTACTCACAAAAGTAAATCCGAAGTACCATTTATACATGGAGAAGATTAAACTAAAGCCTAAAGTACCCACCAAGGTAGCTACGATATAGAAAAAAACTGACCGCTTCTGCGACCACTGGCTACCAAACCGAACGAAGAGGTATACTCCAGTATACTGCACAAAGAGGATAATAATTGCTACCAGAAAGAAATCTATTGTCACGGTACTAAAATTTTACTAACCTTAATCTGATTTACGAAGCTTGGCGGAGATGCCCAGACTTGAATCATGCCACTTGCTCACAGTAAAGGAAGGAGTTAGTGCTTGGACTAACTTAAATCTACAAATTATGTTCCAAACTTGCTAAGCTCAACGAATTTATGATATGGGTAGTTACACTACTTTTTTTTGTGGCTTGGCTATTCCAGGTAGGCTGGTATTATATCTTATATCAAACTTGGCATAAGTACCGCCTGCCAGCGTACTCATCACCCTACCAGCCTCCAGTTTCTATCGTAGTTTGCGCTCATAATGAACGCTCTAACCTTGAGGTATTATTGCCCCTATTATATCAACAGCAATATCCGATTTACGAAATCGTCGTAGTAGAAGATACTTCGTACGATGATAGTCTGGACTTTTTACTGGATCAGAAAGAGCAGCAAGCTAACCTAAGAATTGTTTGGCTACGGGATCGGCCGGAGCACGTAGGTGGTAAAAAATACGCCCTGACGTTGGGCATACGAGCGGCAAAATACGATTACTTACTCTTAACCGACGCGGATTGCCGTCCGTGTAGCCCACACTGGATACAGCACATGGTACAACCTTGGCCGACGAAATATGATTTTATCCTGGGGTACTCTCCTTATCAAAGACGGAAAGGTCTTCTAAATATATTTATTCGCTACGAGACCTTGCACACGGGCATGACGTACTTGGGAGCTGCTTTAAGAGGATATGCGTATATGGGCGTTGGCCGGAACTTAGCCTATCGAAAATTGTTTTTCTTAAATCAAGGTGGGTTTCGTGGTTATTGGCATATTACCGGGGGCGATGACGATCTGTTTGTAAACCAACACGCGACAAATGAAAACACAGCGATTATCACTCATCCCGATAGCCAGGTGCTTTCACTTCCGAAAACGAGTTGGAAAGCGTATATTCGACAGAAAATTCGCCACCTAAGTGTGGGAAAATACTATAAAACCCGCGATAAACGGTGGTTAGGAATATTTTCGGTAACAACTGTTGGGTTTTGGTTAGGCTGGTTATTTTTAATATTTATTGGGGCATGGGTATGGGCATTAGTCAGTATAACAATCCGATGGGGATTGATGGCTTTGACATTTCGCATCGCTTCTAATAGGTTGAACGATCCAATTCCCTTACATATGCTGCCAATATTCGATTTTTTATACGTTATTTACTATATAAGCATAGGTCCTACCGCCCTGCTTTCAAAATATATCCGATGGAAGTAAAAAAAGATTTTTCCAAGAAAGCATTAGAAGACTTCCGACTTATTGACGAAGCCACCAAGAATAACGATGAGCAGGCCTACGCCGAGCTGATGCGCCGTTATAAAAAGCCCGTTTACCATATGGTACTGAAGATGGTGCGTAATGTAGATGATGCGGAAGATTTGACTATTGAAGCTTTTGCCAAAGCATTCAAGAGCCTCCACCGATTCAAAAAAGATTATACGTTCAGTACCTGGCTCTTCCGGATTGCTACTAATAACGCTATCGACTTTATCCGCAAGAAAAAGCTAGAAACCCTGAGCCTGAACACTTCATTTAAAGATGACAACGGCGATGCGGTAAATATTGACGTAGAAGACAATAATCTTGATCCACAAGAAGAAGCTATTAAGGCGCAGAAAAAAGAACTCGTTCGGGCTTTTGTGACTAAGTTACCACCTAAGTACCAGCGTTTGGTCAAACTTCGCTACTTCCAAGAATTTTCGTACGACGAAATTGCCAAAGAACTGGATGCTCCCCTCGGTACGGTGAAAGCCCAACTCCACCGCGCTCGCGAGTTAATGTACGATTTAGTGAAGAATAAGAAAGAACACATATAAGACGTGGAATATGAAATACGAAAGGTGAAAAAAGAAGAGGAAGACGGGATCATGGAAGAGAGCCACCGGAACGGTTGAGGGTAGAAAAGTTCAAAATCTGGAACCTGAAGCTTCTCTTAATCTGCTAACTTTAAACATCAGAATATAACACGGGACTGCTGTCGACCGTCGTCTGTGGACTATAAGCTATTTCGTAATCATTATGACACCTTTCCAGCAGCTCGAGCGTATTTATCACTATTTTCCTGACCTTACTAACCGACAAAAGCAGCAGTTAGCAGATCTTGCCCCTTTATACCGGGAGTGGAATGAGAAAATCAATGTCATTTCCCGTAAGGATATTGATAATATCTACATGCACCATGTTTTGCACTCATTAGCTATTGCTAAAGTTATTTCTTTCCAATCAGGCACTAAAGTACTGGATGTGGGCACCGGGGGTGGCTTTCCGGGTATTCCGTTGGCTATCTTATTTCCCGGTACTCAATTTCGCCTAGTAGACTCTGTCGGTAAGAAAATTAGAGTAGCGCAATCAGTGGCAGAAGGACTGGATTTGACCAACGTGTTAGCGGTACACCAACGCGCTGAAAAGGTAAAAGGCTCTTTTGATTTTGTGGTAACCCGGGCGGTGGGTCGCCTCCAGTTACTTTGGGCATGGTGCCATAAAAAAATTCTTCCCAACTCACAGCATGATTTACCCAATGGAATACTTTGCCTGAAGGGAGGAGATTTAACCCAAGAGCTTGAAGAAGCTAGTCTGCCTCACCGCATTTACCCGCTATCCGAATTCTTCAGGGAAGGTTTTTTCGAGACGAAAAAGATCGTGTACGTGGGAAGATAAAATAATCAACTGGGATCGAAAAACCGATGGATATAATCCGTCAGAATCCAAACCAAAATTAATTCATCTATTTTAGGTCTTCTGCTTCTTTTTCTTAGCGGCGGGAAACAGGATATTGTTCAGAATCAAACGGTAGCCGGGTGAGTTGGGGTGCAGGTTGAGGTCAGTGGGTGCTTCTCCTACACGGTGCTGGTAGTCTTCGGGGTCGTGCCCACCGTAGAACGTCCAGAAGCCTTTACCGAATACTCCGTGGATATACTTAGCTTCTCCCGCCGATCGGGTTTCGCCCAATACCACCACGTCGGGGCGAATCAGGCTTTTACGGAAGGCAGTAGTTTGCCCCATAAACCCTTTCACAATTCGTTCGTGGTTTTGGGTAAGCATCGTTGGAATGGGATCCCACTTAGCCGAGAATTCGAACAAGTTAAAGAAGTCATTATCTTGGCTCAAACCACGGGATCGGGGATCAACATCAATATTAGAGTATTCGTACTCGTAGGGGTTGTAAACGATCTGAAAATCTTGAAAGGCAAATGTATTATCGAACTTTAGTTTCTCCTGGGCATTAGGATCGGCGTTATCCCCATCATACATCGGCCCGCAAATATCTACTCCGTTGGCAGCTAAGGCAATATCGTAGGTATCGGTAGCCGAACACATAGCAAACATGAATCCGCCCCCAGATACAAAATCCCGAATCTTCTTCACTACTCCCAATTTTAGTTGAGAGACCTTGGCAAAACCATGTTCACGAGCGGTTTCTTCGTACTTGCGCTGCCGCTCGATGTACCAGGGAGCGTTACGATAAATACGGTAAAACTTACCGTACTGCCCGGTAAAATCCTCGTGGTGCAGGTGCAACCAGTCGTACTCCGGTAATTTATCGTACATTACCTCATCATCGAACAACACCTCATAGGGGATTTCGGCGTAAGTGAGGGCTAAGGTCACGGCATCATCCCAAGGCTGTTTGCTTTTAGGAGAATAGACGGCAATTTTAGGGTGTTTCTCCAGCTTCATTAAGTCCTTGTTAGACGATGGACTGGCAATTACGCTGATGATTTGATTGTACTGGGCATCGGAGATAACTTCGTAGCTCACGCCTCGAATCACACATTCGTTTTCCAGCTTCTGATAATATTTACTGGCGAAGCTCCCACCCCGGTAGTTTAGTAGCCAGTCCACTTCACCATCTTGCTGCAACACCCAGTAGGCAATTCCGTAGGCTTTTAAGTGGTTGGACTGCACTTGGTCCATGGGGAGTAAAATGTAGGATGCCTGGGCGCATCCGCTGACAAACACCAACAATAAGCTAGTTAACACAAGTTTCATATTCATAAGCTATCCTATTACTATTTTAATGAATAATTCTTACGATTTATTGCCAAGAAATGAGGAATATTATTAGCGAGATATTCTTTTGAAAGTACAGAAAAGTTGCGAATAATATAAATTAGTAATCAGTATTTTGCCAAATTTACCTTACGTATGTACTGTTCTTTATGAATCTGATTAATAATATAGAAGAAAGTCTGAAGGCAATTAAGGATAATCTGTTGCGGACTACCCTCACCGCTCTAATTATTGCCTTGGGTATCACCGCCTTAGTCGGGATACTAACTGCTATTGATGGCATTCAGGCCTCGGTAGACGATAGTTTTGCCAGTTTAGGAGTGAACTCGTTTACTATTAAGAAAAAGCGTGGGGGCAACCTCCGCAGCCGACAGGGGCGTACTGAAAAAAACTACTTACCTATCCGCTATAGTGATGTAAGGTCTTTCAAGAAAAGGTATAATTACCCCGCCCAGATTTCAGTAAAAACCAGAGTGACCCGTAATGCTGAAATAAAACGGGGGACGAGAATAACCAACCCTAACTTTCAAGTAATAGGAAGCGATGAAAACCATCTCATCACCGAAGGATTGAACCTAAGTCAAGGCCGTAATTTTTCCCTATTAGATATAGAAAAAGGGACTAACGTTACTATTGTCAGTGAGACCGTAGTAAATACCCTATTTGAGAGCAATGAAAGCCCTCTCAATCAAGAAATTATGTTACTTGGTAGCCGATTTCAGGTTATTGGAGTGTTAGAAGACCAAGGCGCGGCTGCCGGAGATGACGCCAGCCGTCGGGTTATTATCCCACTTAATAAGAGCCGTCAATTTGTTATTGGCCACTTCGTTAATTATACGATCACTGCTAATGTGAGCCGCCAAGGGGCAATCGATATGGCGATGGGCGAAGCTACCAGTCTGATGCAGGCCATCCGGCAAGACCCTATCGGTAGCGAACCATCATTTGAGATCGAGGAGAAAAAGTCGTTGAGCGAGCAACTAGGCGAAATTACGGGTTACCTACGGATTGGAGGCTTCGCCATTGGACTTATTACCTTACTGGGAGCCTCTATTGCCCTGATGAACATTATGATGGTATCAGTAACTGAGCGTACCCGCGAAATTGGCGTTCGGAAAGCCTTAGGGGCTACCCCGCAGCGTATCCGCCAGCAATTTCTAATGGAGGCTATCGTCATTTGTCAAATCGGGGGCATAGCCGGAGTACTACTTGGCATGGGCATGGGCAACATAGTAGCCCGATTTATGGATGTAGGTCAATTCATTGTACCCTGGCTCTGGATTCTGAGCGCGCTGCTAATCTGCATTGCTGTTGGTATTTTTTCGGGATACTACCCTGCCTACAAAGCTTCTAAGCTTGATCCGATTGAATCACTTCGATTTGAGTAGCTACTCCGTATCGGGCGAATAAATGTACACTCGTTCTTTAAAGACTTCGCGAGAGTAGTATACCAAATAATAGTATGGCCCGGGAGCCCTCTTATCCGCGTACCATCTGAAATCGGGGCTGTCTGACTCAAAGACTAGCCTTCCCCACCGATTGTAGATTTCAATACGCTGGAACTGATTAGCACAGGTGCCAATGGGTAAATCACAATCGCGGTCAGCCTCATTGCAGAAGTTTAAGTAGAAGAAGTCACCAGTTCCATCCCCGTTAGGAGTGAAAGCATTGCGAGGTTCAAACTCATCGAAGTTGAGGGGCGCCACGCCAACTTCTAACGTAATGGTAGTAGTATCGTTCTTACTATTGAAGCATTGATCATCCTCCACCGTGAAAGTCAGGTTAAAAGTAGCCTCGTCGAAGTCTGCGGGAAGTAGGGAACAATCAGGTACCCAGAAAAAACGGGATTGCACTCGCCCTCGTCCCCGTACATTATTAAACCGAAAATTAACTATCTCCAGATCGATAGGTGTGCCATCGAGCGTGACTTCAGCCAACCGAAGGGTTAAAATATCGAACTCGTTTTCGTCTACACCCACTACATCCAACAACACTGGAAAGCCCACCGCAGCTTGTACGGTATCGGCATCCGTATTTTGAATAAAGACTTCGGGGGCAGTATTGTTGGGGGGCAACACATTGATTGTGATACGGAGCGAGTCAGTCGCTGGATCGCTGCAACCAGTTTGGTCGGTTGAGAGAAAGATAATATCAAAGGAACTACGATCGGCTAGATCGATGTTATTGCATGACAATCTCCAGCTAAAGGGGGAACTGATATTCCGGATACCAGAATTACCGGGAAAGTTGATCGCATAATCACTTAAATCAAAGCCATCGCCCTCCGCTCGCAGATCAAGCAGATCGTTATCCACATCTTCCGCCAGCACATCAAATGCAAGTAGTTCATTAATCCGAACGCTTATTTCGGTTTCTTCCAATCCATCTAGGGTAATTTTGGGTCGGTTATTATCCGGTAAGTTTACAGTAAAGCGGACTTGCATTCGGTCGGGTTCACCTAATCGACACTCACTTAAGTCATCTAATTCTATCAGCACCGTAAATTCATTTTGCGACCGGAAGTCAAATTCGGTACAGTCCGGTGTCCAGGTAAGTACTTTACGCACTTCACCCGGAACGAGTAGTCGTTCTTCTAATCTGATACCCAAATCACTCAAATCAAACCCATCGCCTTCTGCCGTCAACAGTAACTGGTCACCGTCTTCATCCAACCCCTGAATCTCCAACTCATAATCCTCGCCCACGTTGAGATCAACATTAAGCACATTGGGGTTATTCACGATCACCGGATCGCTGTTTTGCGGCCCGTCTATTTCCACAGTAAGCCGGAGGGTATCGCGCAGCGGAACGCTACAAGCATCGTCGTAAGCGATTATGTCAATCAGCATTGGACCGCGCACGTAAGGGCAGTCGGGCAAACAAAGCTCAATGGGGAACACCGCATCAGCCCCTTCTAAAATACGTATGCTCGGTGAGATTAACTCTTGAATATCTTCGTCAAAATTAACCCCTTTTGCCTCTACCCGAATAACCTCTCCTTCAGGTAGCCCTGAGTCAGCATCGGTAACGAACAATTCTAGACATTTCTCATCTTCCAAACCAAAGGTTATTGTGTTACCTTCTTCGTAGAAGTCAGTTTCCCCTTTTACTCTTGCTTGCACTTCAGGTGTCTCTCCTGGCAGACAGTCAATCACCAGCATCTGAAAATCCCGACGAACTTCTCCTATCTTCTCTCCCTTACGAAATTCTTCTACTTTAATAGCAAATACGAATAGCCCCAGTTGCGAGGGAGTCACGGTAAGCAGCCCTTCTTGATTAATACGTAGTGGAGGAGTGCCTGGTACCATATTATTTACGCTAATACCTTCCTTGAAATCTACCGGATCGTGAGGAGCAGGCGTAGGCGTAGGTAGGGCTTCAAAAGCTGAGCTATTAAGGGGAACTGATAGAGAATATACTAATGAGTCACCATCAGGATCAGTGCCGGCGAAGTCAAAATAGAATGGCTTGTTGATACAGGCGTAATCACTTAGGGGCGGAAAAAGTATAGGGGTAGTGTTTACGAATGGCTGCCCATTTCTCGTTACCGGAGGAAATTCCAGATAAAAGGTCTGCCCGGTCTCTTCGGGCAATTCTAGATTTTCGGTTACGTAGTTACGGCAGCAGCGTTCGTACACCACATAATAACCCTCGGGCTCATTGTAAATAGTAGGCGAAAGCTCAATGACAGCTGTGTACAGAATTCGGCGGGTAGATAGTTCGTCGATTGTACACTCAGGATTGGTGTATTCTACAAATTCCTGACTCACATTATTCAACTGAAAATTCCCTACTAAGGAATTGTTGCTCTTCCGAAATATTGAGACTACTGCAAAATCATCCTCAGCATCGGGGTTACCATTTACATCGTCAAAGTACTGAATCAGGTTGAGGCGGTACTGAAACCCCTCAATATGCCGTAACTCAAACTCTCCGCCAACAATATGGGTTGCCTGCGCTGTTTTGAGAAACGTAAAGCCCAGAATTAACAATAGTACACACTTCTTCATTCGCCAAAGGTTAAGTCCAAAACCTGTAAAAAACGCTGTTTTTACTTCCCTCAATGTTAAAGATACTTATTTTCCCTAAATAGTTAGTCGGGCTAGTTACAAATATCGTAGCGAGTTATTGAGAATGCACAAATAGCGTACCTTTGCGGATACTATGGGAAGAAAGGGAAAATTACCTTTGCTGGAATTTGTACCTATTGAACGAATGGCTGCTGAAGGGAAATGTGTAGCCCACGCTAGTGGAAAGGCTGTCTTTGTTCCCTACACTGCACCCGGCGACGTAGTGGATATTAAAGTTACCAGAGCCCGAAAAAAGCATTGGGAGGGAAAAGCCGTCGAGTTCCATCAGTATTCGCCCCAGCGAACCCAACCCTTTTGTTCCCATTTTGGTATTTGCGGCGGATGCAAGTGGCAGCACATTCCCTACGAGCAACAGTTAGTCTATAAGCGACAGCAGGTGATCGATCAGTTTGAGCGGATTGGCAAGATCCCTTTTCCGAAAGTAGAACCCATTTTGCCTTCGCCCGAAACCCGCTACTACCGCAACAAACTGGAGTTTGCGTTTTCTGACCAACGTTGGTTTACTCGGGAGGAAATAGCTTCGGGCGAGGAGTTGGACAAGCGGGCACTAGGCTTCCATATTCCGGGTAGCTTCGAGAAAATCCTACCTATTGAGCATTGTCACCTACAAACTGATCCGTCTAACGATGTTCGTTTGGCGGTTGATGAGTACGCCAAAAAACACGAATTGCCATATTACAATATGCGGCAGCATGCCGGGATTTTACGAACGCTTCTCATCCGTACGGCTAGTACCGGGGAGTTGATGGTGATGGTACAGTTTGGCCGAGATGCCGACTACAAGCCGGAAGCTATCGAGGGTCTCCTTAATCATGTGCGAGAGAAATTCCCCATGATTACCTCACTCCAGTACGTGATTAATCGCAAGATGAACGATACCTTTCACGACCTGGAACCTATCTTATTTGCCGGACGACCGCATATTACCGAGCAAATGGAAAACCTGCGGTTTCGGGTGAGTGCCCAATCATTCTATCAGACTAACTCAAGACAAGCCTATCAACTGTACCGAATTACGCGCGATTTTGCTCAATTGATGGGAGAAGAGATAGTCTATGATTTATACTCGGGAACGGGTACAATTGCGAATTTCATCGCATCCCAGGCTAAACGAGTGGTTGGTATTGAATACGTGACCGCCGCTACGGAAGATGCCAAGGTCAATTCCCAGATTAATAATATCAGCAATACGTCTTTTTTTGCGGGCGATATGCGGGAATTACTCAATCCAGACTTTCTAAAGCAGCAGGGACAGCCCGATGTAGTTATTACAGACCCGCCCCGAGCTGGAATGCACGCCGATGTAGTAAGGCAGTTACTAGCCGTAGAAGCTCCGCGCATTGTCTATGTAAGCTGTAACCCTGCTACCCAAGCTCGTGATATTGCATTACTGCACGAAAAGTACCAAGTGGAGAAATTACAACCCGTCGATATGTTTCCCCACACCCACCACGTAGAAAACGTAGCCCTACTCACGCTCCGCTAAAAAAACTTTTCTCAAAGCTGTATCTTTTCTGGAGTTTGGTATTCTACCTACTGAATGATTAATCAATATTGGTCATTTATAATTATTCACCAATCATCAGTTATTATTAACGAAGAACAGCATATTCGGGAAGCTCAGCGAGACCCTCAGGCATTTCGACCATTGTACGAAAAGTATTATCCGTCGATTTTCCAATTCGTGTACCGTCGGGTGGATGATGAAAGTACAGCGGCTGACATCACGTCTCAGGTATTTCTGAATGCGCTACTCCATTTGAAGCGATACAAGATAACGAAAGCCCCGTTTCAATCGTGGCTGTACCGTATCGCCCACAATGAAGTGATGCAGTTCTTCCGCCGTACCAAGCACGTTCGTAAGATTGTGATTGATGAACGACTGCTAACCGAGTTAAAAAATGAAGAAGATGCTTCACCGGATTATATGGAACAATGGCGATCCCGTCTGGTAGCCACCATCAATACTCTGCCTCTGGACGAAGTACAGTTACTGGAACTGCGGTTCTTCGAGCAAAAGCCCTTCAGGGAAATTGGCTTCATCCTCAATATCACCGAAAACCACGCAAAAGTGAAGACGTATCGGCTGCTCAGTAAGCTGCGTCAACGCCTGGAAATACAAATACCCACGTCATGAAACTAACGTATCACTGTATGTTTGACGATCATCCGCCCTCGGAGGCTGACCTAGCCCAGTGGCAAAATTTTGACCAACTTTTATCGCAGTATCATCAGGCTCAACAAGCCAAGATCAAAGCTCGTCGCTGGTGGTACGGTGCAATCATATTGACGGCACTAATACTAGCGGGTAGCACGATATTTTATTTTAGTCAGGGCTTACGTCCGGCTAATTCAATCGATCGAATTACCTCATTACCTCCTCAGCTACCGGATGCAGAGAACTCGATGCTTCCTTCAGCTCAGATTAAGCCCGTGCCACTGCCCGAAAAAAAGGTTATTTCTACTGCTAAATCTAGGTTACCTAACCCAAGCCCAGTAGAAATAAAACCAAGCAGTCAGTTTGAGGAGGCTCGTCCGGCAGCGGGTTATCCGGCACTGTACGAATACTTTGCCGCTGAACTCAAGTACCCTGAAGCAGCCCGGGTAGAACAAGCTGAAGGCACCGTATTGGTTGAGTTTTATATTGATGAAGAAGGAAAACCTGACCAAATCCAGGTTTTGCAGGGTGTGCGCGAAGATATTAATCAGGAAGCCATCCGGCTTATTCAATCCATGCCCCGGTGGTTACCCGCTCAGGTAAACGGAACCCCCACCGCCACCAAGCACACCATGCCACTTACCTTCCAGCTAGATGATGAATTTTAATGCTTTGACTTATGAAAAAACATGAGATGCCGGAATTCGCAAAGCCTCATCCGGCAAATATATATCGAGATATTTATCGTTATCTACTTAAAATAAAGATATATCCTTCCCCCTTTTTCAAAGAGCCTGCCTCGGACTTGTTCCGAGGGGGATTAAGGGGGATTTTTCTTCACTTTTTACTTCCTATCATATTTTATCTCACTCTTACCACAACAGCATCAGCTCAAAACTTTAAGCCAGATACTCTCACTTTACCGATCAATACAGAATACGTCACTAGCGCCGAGCTAACGAACGATTCATTCCTAGATTACTTTTTCTACGGAACCGATTCAGTGGGCAATCTGGGATACTGGATTTATGAAAATCAGGGTGACCAGACTTTTGTACTAAAGCCACTCCCGTTACCAACAGTAACCGATGCTACTTTCGCTTTTGCCGACCTTAATCGGGACAATCAGTTAGACATGATAATTTCTGGGAACGATAGCGTTGGCGTAGGAATCACCCAGGTTTTTTTCTCTTTAGCTGATTCTGAGAGCCAAATGTTGGTAGATAGTCTTCAGGCTAAGATTGTGGTCTGTGCCGACTTTGATAATGACGGAAGGCGGGATTTACTACTGAATGGTGCCAAATCCGATTCTCTGTTTGCCTTTGTTTACCAAAATATGGATACCGCTTTTATCATTCAGGATACGCTGGACATTGCTTTACAAGAAGGCGTAGCTACAGCCTACGATTGGAATAACGACGATGAAATTGACCTACTACTTAGCGGAATCACTGAAGGTGGAGAAGCCCTAACCCAGCTTTACGAGAACCAAACCGAGTTTGTATTTGAACCTGAAGATGCCCTCTCTAATGAAATAATTGGCACCGCTTTAACCTCCGGTGACTACAATCACGATGGTGATAGCGATATATTAATTTCCGGGCATAACTTCCTAGATCAACCCGTGATACAATTGTACCAGTACACTAATCAGGCGTATGAGTTGGTTGACCTGAACGTGCCTCTGGTAGAGGGGCAATTTGCTTCTTTGGCTGATTATAATCACGATGGCTTAGCCGATATTGGCTTGGCTGGAACCGATTCTACCGGACAGTCAGTGTCCCGTTGGTACTTCAATCAGGATAGTACGCTGATAGAAGAAGCTTACGATTCATTATTATCAGTTTCCAAATTTCACCACATCGTGGGTGATATGGATAATGACGGTAATCTCGAGGCTCTCGTAGTACTAAACTACGCAAACTCCGCTGATTCCCTGTTTTTACTCTGGAATCAAAGCGAAACCGATAACCTTGGACCGGATAGCCCCACTAACCCTCGAGTACGCACCATTGCCGACGAAACATTGCTTCGTTGGGATGCCTCTCCCGACGATACCACAGCACTATCCGCCCTTACATTTGACTTGTACGTTCGGCTCGAGAACGATACAAGCTTTAAAGTTTCTCCTGAGTTTGCAGACGGATTCAAACATCGAGCGGACTACGGACGGTCGGGTTACGGAACCAGACATACTGCACATGATCTACCGGAAGGAACATTTTTCTGGGGAGTAGCTGGCGTAGATAATTCTTTTCAGCTAGGCGGCCGTTGCGAAGGTCCGGAGGTCTGCTTCACAATTTTGAGAGAGGATACCAGCGTCTGCTTGAATACGACACTTCAGTTAGCGGCTGAACAAACTGTAGACTGGTACTCTACCCAACAAGGCTTTTTGCAAACCAGTCAGCAGCTAGACTACACCGTTGAAAGAGCGGATACCCTGTACTACAGCGTTCAGCCTCGGGGAAGCTGCGCTATCAACTATACTATCACCATTGCTACTGACGACAGTTACGATCCGATTCCCAGTGATACACTGGTTTGCCAGAACGAACTGTTAACATTGGCCAGTGATACCGTCTTTTTAGCAACCCAATGGTTTTCGGTTCTCAATGGCTCGTTAGGTGCTAGTGACACACTGACCTTAGTGGTAAGTGAGACCGACACCATTTGGCTGGAAGCCACGTTGCCTTCCGGCTGTATAATATACGATACTGTAGCGGTCAACGTATTTCCTGATGAAGATTTGATCGCTGATACCTTAGTTACCGTGCAGGCAGGATCATCGGTAACGCTAACCGCAAGTGAGGCAACTGAATATCGTTGGTCGCCAGCTACTAACATAAGCAATACTGCCGCTCAATCGCCGACAGTTTCCCCCTCTCAAACCACTAAGTATTATCTGGAGGCGATCACGCTCAATGGCTGCCTGGTTATCGACAGCATTACCGTAGTGGTAGAACCTGCCCCTGCTTTGCGAACCTTCTTTGTTCCTAACCTTTTTTCTCCCAATGGTGATGGAAAGAACGACCAATTTCGCTTGTACGGTCAACGAATTGAGTCATTGACGTTTCAGGTATACGATCGGCAAGGTACGCTGCTATTTGAAACCAATCGGATAGAAGAAGGCTGGGACGGAAAATACCGCAATCAGCCCCTGCCCAACGGGCTTTACGTATGGAAAATCTCCGGTTCTTTTGAAGATGGCACACCCCTTCAGTTTGAAGGTGCCCAATCTGGACAATTACGACTAGTTCGGTAGATAATAGATCAATTGAAAATGGACAATTGATAGTTGTTAAATATCTGTAAATCAAAATTTTATAGTGCACAATCTTTATCCTGAAGTAGTATTGTTTGTGAA
>JBCCTI010000075.1:0-35411 GCA_039198955.1 Bacteroidota bacterium
GGCGATACCTGGAAACGCTTAGAAGGTGGGTTACCTACGGGAGTAGTCGGACGGGTGGGAGTAGCGGTTTCTCCGATTAATTCTCAGCGGGTGTGGGCAATTATGGAGCACGTGGATGAAGATAAAGGTGGTATCTATCTTTCGGAAAATGGTGGAGATAGCTGGCAGCGAATCAATCGCAAGCGAGAGTACCGACAGCGAGCCTGGTACTACTCTCGACTATTTGCCGACCCCCAGCAGGAGCATACGCTTTACGTGCTAAATACCGGATTTTATAAGTCGCTCAACGACGGGGCGAACTTTGAGCGAATTTCCGTGCCCCACGGCGATAACCATAATCTCTGGATTAATCCCGACGATCCGGATATTATGATTCAGAGTAACGATGGTGGGGCTAATATTTCGTTTAACGGAGGTAAAACCTGGTCGACGCAGCGTAATCAACCTACGGCGGAGTTGTACCGAGTGACGGTAGATAATCAATTTCCTTACCGGGTTTACGGGGCGCAGCAGGATAACTCTACGATCTCAGTGCCTAGCCAAGGGCTAGCGGACTTTGATCCGATTCAGGATTGGTACGCCGTAGGAGGGGGCGAAAGTGGTCATATTGCCGTTCATCCCGAAGACGCTAATTTGGTGTACGCGGGGAACTATATTGGTATTATGACCAAACTCAATCGGGCTCAGGGGCATGTCCGTAGCGTGGAAGTCTACCCCGAATTGAACGATGGAGTAGAAGGACGCGACCTCAAGTATCGTTTCCAGTGGAATGCTCCTATCCGGTTTTCTCCGCATAATGCTAACGTTCTCTACTACACTTCTAACTATGTGCATAAATCCACCGACGGTGGACAATCCTGGGAAGTGATCAGCCCGGACCTAACTCAAAATATTGATAAGTACCTGGATATTCCGGGTGGGCCCATTCAACACGATAATACTGGAGTGGAGCTATACTGCACGATTTTCGCCTTTGAAGAATCACCATTAGAGGAAGGAGTACTTTGGGCCGGAAGCGATGACGGCTTATTGCACATTTCCCGTGACGGAGGCGAAAACTGGGAGAATATAACCCCTAAAAATATGCCAGCTGAAGGAACAGTTAACGCTATTGATCCTTCGCCGCACCAGTCGGGAAAAGCCTATGCATCGGTGTATCGCTACCGTGATAATGATTTCCAACCTTACGTATTCCGCACCGAAGACTACGGTAAGTCATGGAAATTACTGACGGATGGTGAAAATGGCATTCCGTCCGACCATTTTGTGCGGGTGGCACGGGAAGATCCTGATCGGGCGGGCTTGCTCTACGCCGGAACTGAGTTTGGTATGTATATTTCATTTGATGACGGGGCTAACTGGCAACCCTTTCAGTTGAATCTGCCGATTACCTCCATTACCGATTTAAAAGTGCATCAAAAAGATTTGGTAGTAGCCACTCAGGGACGTAGCTTCTGGATTCTGGACGACTTGTCGCCCTTGCACCAAATGAATGCGGAAACCGTTCAGGCTGATGTCAATTTGTTCAAGCCTAACACTGCTTATCGCACTCAGGTTCGGGGGTATCGGGGTGATCACGTTCCAGATAATAAGCCCAAGGGTGCTATGATCTACTATTCGCTAAATGCACCCAAAGATAGTGTGGCGCTGACTATCTTGGATGCAGCGGGGCAAGAAGTGCGAACCTTTTCCAATACTGAGGAAGATGACAAACTATCGGCTGAGGCCGGATTACAGAGCTTTGTATGGGATCTGAAGTACCCCAAACCAGAGTTGATTGAAAGTGCGGTAATGTCATTGAGTTACACTGGAGGAATAACTGCGGTACCGGGGACGTATAAAATCAAACTGGTAGCCGACGGTGAGGAGATGGAGCAATCGTTGGAACTAAAAGCTGATCCACGTTGGGAGAGCAGCACTGAGGATCTGCAAGCCCAGTTTGATCTGGCGGTTGCCGTGCGGGATACATTGACGGCAGTGCACGATTTAATTCGTACTATTCGCAGTGTACGTACCCAGGTGAAAGATATTGCCCGGCGTAGCGAACGGGCGGAATATAAAGTTGAGCTAGGCAATGATTGTCAGGAGCTATCAGATAAACTAACGGCACTGGAAGAAGAACTCATTCAAACCCGCAGTGAGAGTTCACAAGACCCAATCAACTATCCGGTGAAGTTGGACAATCAGTACAGTTACTTATATACCGTAGTCCATTCTCAGGATGCGGATCCGACCCAAGGCTGTTACGAACGCTTTGATGACTTGAATGCGAAATTAGCCCAGTACCGTCAGCAATTCGATCAACTGTGGCAAACCGATATTCAGGCCTTTGAAGAAACGATTGAGAGCGCGGGAATTCCCCGCTTAATTCTCAGTACATCTTCGCGGTAAGTGTAGTTTATAGCCAAAGTAATAATCGAGCTTGCTGAATGAGAAAAGTTACCACAGTTTCGTATATTATTTATTGCAAACGCAAGCTATTATGAACATAGAAGAACGATTAAACCAGTTTCAGAAGAATGTTTCGATAAAATTTAAAGAGGTTAACTCAAAATTATCAGACGTAAATAAAGAATTATCGGGGGTTCGCCGTCATTTCGCCGAAGCAGATGCAAAACTTTCTTTTGTAAATGACAATATCAGTAATGTAGCCAAAGGTTTAGGAGATGTTGAGCAAGAGTTAGAAAGATTTATGAGTTACATTTCCAGTTATTTGGTTGACCACGAAACCCGTATTACTGCATTGGAGGAGAAATCCAAGTAAAAACTACTTTAACAACCAGTAGAAAACTATTCCGGGCAATCTTCGGTGCGTCGGGTATCGGTAATCTGAATGATTTTCCAGCCTTCACTGCTTTGGTACAATTGAAAAGCATTGACGCCACAGTGGCTAAAGGTAGTGCCTCGGTAAAAACGGTAGGGTGTCCAGGCAACTGCCATCGCTCCATCTACTTGAATTTGGTAATCGAGAATCTGCTCATCCCACACCTTATCGTGGGGCGTGCCTACTGCTTGTAAAAAGCGGGAGAGCGGGGCTTCTCGTAAGCTTATATTATCGTTCTGTTCAACGATAGTGAGCAGTCGCGCCTCGGAGGCAAAGACTGAATGAACCATTGAGCTATCGGCGGTACGCATTCCCTCAAATAACTTTTCGATAGTATTTTTTACGGAGTCTTCCTCAGACTGGGCTAGGCTATTGTGCGATACGGCTCCCCAAATAACTGTCAAGAGCAAGACCTTGCTACTAATTGACATCCAATATAATTGTGATTTCATGTAGTAAAAATGTATTTTAGTAAGAAATCCGGTAAGGCTTATGAATCAAAATGCGTTAGTTAACGTTAATAAATTGTGATAATTTTCCGGCAATAATTCTGGTTCTGCGTGGTTATTGCTCAAAACATATCATCATATTCAAACGAACGATTTATGCTCAAATTTAAATATAACTGGTTACTCTTGCTGATAGCAATTCCTATTTTGTGGAGTTGTCAGGAGGATGAAGAGGTAGCGCCCCCACCGCTAGACGAAGAAATTAGTTTGATTGATACCACCTACCGAATTATGCAGGAATGGTATCTCTGGAATGCTGAAGCCCCGGAAATTAACCCTAATGATTATGAAACTGCCAATGCAATCATAGATGCTTTCCGGCATCCGTTGGATAAGTGGTCGTATATTCAGGAAGAAGAAACCTACGACAATTTTTTTAACAACGCTCAGTACGAAGGTTACGGTTTTCGTATGCAGTTTGATGATAACGACCAACTGCGAGTGGCATTTACCTACCGGGATTCTCCCTTCGGAAGGTTGGGGGTAGACCGAAGCTGGATAATCAATAGAATAAACGGCAAGGATATGTCGACTATTGTAGCCAACGGCGGAGTAACCCGGGAAATATCCGATCCAACCAACACTTTTGAACTGATTGATGATGAAGGGAACATCATTACCGAAACCCTGACCAAGGAGACCATCGGAATTAATACGGTGCTGCATCATCAGATTCTCGATGTGAGCGGATTAAAGGTTGGTTATCTGGTTTTCAATAGCTTTTTAGCTACTTCTATCGATGAGCTAGAGCCAGTACTTAAGGAATTTCAAGAAGTGGGAATTGACGAGCTAATTTTAGACTTGCGCTACAACGGGGGTGGACGGGTAAATGTGGCTGAATATTTGGCGGCCAATATTGTCGGAAACCAGGCGAACGGCCGCAATTTCATTGAATATATTTTCAATGAACAGCAATCGCAACAAAATCAGGAAGTTCCTTTTAACGAAGCTGAGTACCCGCTGAATTTAGATCGCTTAATCACCATCACTTCAAGAAGTACAGCTTCCGCCAGTGAATTAGTGATTAATGGACTGGCACCATTCATGGATGTTGTATCGGTTGGTGAGAATACTAGTGGCAAACCAGTCGGAAGCTTTCCATTTAGGTTTGGCGGTTACGCTATCAATCCGATTAGCTTTAAAATTGCCAATGACGATGGAGAAGGGGAGTACTTCCAGGGATTTGCCCCCGATGCCTTCGTGCCTGACGATTTAAGTAATAAGTTTGGTGATCCTGAAGAATTACGTTTACAGGAAGCTTTGTACTACATTGAAAATGGGTTATTCTTGAATGGAACCGCTCGACAGGAATTATCTACTTCGCAATATCGGATTGAATGGCAAGGGTTCCGGCAGGAAATTGGTGCTTACTAATATCAGTTAACGTGATAGCATCGTCATGGAGCAATGCTTTTTTATTTTATGAATAATTCCACCCTTCATTTACATCATTTTCTTGTGGGTCTTTTGATCCTCTTTTCGGTATACGCCTGTAATGAAAGCGAGGAAGTCACCCCTCAAACCAATGCTTTCCTAGTTGATCATGAAGAAGTAATTGCTATATCTAGTGAAGAGCTAAAAGTGATTGCTGCCTTTACTGGGTTTGGTGAGTACCAAGATTTAATTGAGTACGGACTCACCTTATATAAAATAACGTATCGTACTGATTTTAAAGGAGAAAGAGTAGAGGCGTCAGGACTGGTTGCCGTACCGCAGGGGAATGAGCGGTTTCCGCTATTGCTAGGGGCACACGGAACGATTACAGATAACAGTCAGGCACCTTCCAATCTCAATTTTGCCCAGAACAGTACCAGTGGGTTTGAGCTATTTGCCTCTTTTGGTTTCGTTAGTATTATTCCGGACTATTTGGGTTTTGGGGCATCGTCTGACTTAGTCCACCCGTACTTTGATTATCAGTCTTCGGCACAAAGTTCAATAGATATGATAAAGGCTACCCAGGAGTTTTTGGATGAGCAACAAGTAGCGTTTAACCCTGAGCTAATCTTGACGGGCTACTCCCAAGGCGGGTACGTAGCGATGGCGACATTGAGATATTTAGAAGAAAATGTAGATCCCTTACTGGGAGTTGATGTAATAGCTACCGCCGCTGGGGCGGGTGGTTACGATATTCGTCGGGGGACAGATATTATTTTACAAGATTCTACTTACTCGGTTCCGGCTAATCTGGCTTTTTTGGTCTACGCCTACCAGCAAACCAATGACTGGACTAGGCCGCTTACTGATTTTTTTCAGCAGCCCTACGCCTCGCTAATTCCTGGCTTATTTGACGGTAGTGCTACCACCATAACAATTAATGAGCAATTGACCACGGATTTAAACGCGCTATTTCAACCTCAGTTTCTCGCTAACATGCGCGATGGAACTGAAACTGAGTTTTTGGCAGCATTAGACGACAACAGCATTCACGATTGGGCACCTCAATCCCCAGTACGCTTGTATCATGAGATCAAGGATAAGGTTGTGCCTGAGCCAACTTCAGCGAGTACTTTTCAATTGATGCAGCAAAATGGGGCGACGGATATTGCCTATTTTCCCTTTGATCTGGTTTCAGACCATCGGGCGGGAGTGCAACCCATGTACGTAATGGCTATTCCGTGGATTATCTCTTTACGAAGCTTCGACTAGCGTTCAGATACTGTGGCTTCGTTAGGCATTAAAAACATACTCTGATCGGGTGGAATTTCATCGAGAACCACGTTGCGGTATCCGGTCACTCCTCGTTGTTCGCCCAGCGAGTCGTTTTCCCATCGGTAAGATTGTACTTGCAGGGGCATTTTCAGACCATTTATGGTTTGCCATTCTTCGTAGATCCGGGCACTGTAACGCGTTGCCGGAGATTGGGAAAAATACGTTACGGTATACAGCAGTAAATAGAGTTGATGCGTACTTTGATCGAAGTAGGCAATATATTCATCATCAGCGGCATCCCCCACCTCAGGTTCATAAGTGATTCTCAGCCCATCGTACATTTTTTCCTGAAATTGCCGGGGCTCTAGTACCTCATATTTAATGCCCGGATCAGCCAGAACAAACGGAAGAGCAAAGAAGTAAAATTGGAGGTTGTGGTAAAAGCGGGCTGATGGGCCCGAGTAAGCCGAAGTATCGGGGCTAACCCATACTTGCTGACCATCAAAGCCAATGGTGTATTGCTCATTGTTCAGTAGCACTTTTCGGGTGTTTAGGGCAATAAGTTGGTGATCTACCAAATCTTCTCCTCGGTAGAGATCATATTCTAGTTTCCCAAAAGATTTCCAGCGATCGAGACCACCGTGAGCCTCCAGTGCCTGTTGTAAAACAGCGGGGTAATCAGGTTCTTCTGGGATAGAGTTCTCCACTGGCTCAGCGATTGACGTGCTACTCTCCGGGGCATTGCATCCGAAGCTTAAACCTACTACGAAAGCAATATAAATTAGAAAATGAAAGGCGTTCATAAGGTACATTTGAGTATTTGTGGAAAGATAAAGCAATAAAAATTAAAGGGATGAACTACTGGTGTGATCTCGTACAATGACCCATTGACCGTTAATTTTACGAAATAGCAGCGTAAAATGTCCGCCTATTTCACCTGAATTACGGTCTAAAGTCCACTGGCCGACCATGTGGTAGGCATCGGGTGCCAAATGATCTAAATTAATAATATTGAACGTCAACTGCCCCATCGCTGCCCGGTCGGGGTATCTTGTTTGGTAGCGTTGGTAGGTATTATCAAAGCCGTAGATGATGCCATTACTGCTAATAAACATCAGAGAGTCGGACTGCCAGTAACTTTCCATAAAACAAGTGATATCGCCCTGGTTCCAGCAACCAACTTGCTGATCCATAACCGCCCGGATAGCTTCAGATTCTGCTTTTTCCGTATCAAATGAGCAAGCTAACGTAGTTCCACTTAGCAGAACAGTTACTAGTCGTAAAATCAAGGTAAATAAGGTTTACAGGCGACGGATACGAATGTTTTTGAACCAAATCGGATCACCGTGATCCTGCAGGGCGATATGGCCTTCCTTTGATTTACCATAGTCCGGCATATCCTTAAATTTGGTTTCGGCTACCCGAGCGTTCCATTCATCGGTCCACAGGTCATATTCTACCACTTTTTGCCCGTTTAACCAATGCTCAACGTGACCATTATCCACAATGATTTTTCCCTCATTATATTCACCTATCGGCTTTAGCTGAGCATTCTGTGGTTCATCCAGTGCGTAGTTGGCCCCCGACATCTGGTTTTTCTCTAACTCAACGTTGTGAACGGTGCCGTAGCTTTCGTCGTCAATAAGCTGATATTCGGGGCCAGTCTCGTAGGTGCTGTTGTATTCATCACTCTCCTGAACTAAGTAAATAACCCCGCTATTACTACCCTCGGCGACACGCCAGTCAAACTCTAGTTCAAAATTGGCAAATGTCTCTTTAGTCATCAGGTCGCCCGAACCACCAGCGGTATTTAGGGCTCCGTCTTCAATATGCCAGTTTGCGCTATCGCTTTGGTAATTGCGCCAAGCACCTAGATTTGAACCGTCAAACAGAATAACCCAGTCATCCTCAGCAGGACTTACGGCAGCTTCGGTCGGAAGACTTTCTTCGTTAGCCACGGATGTGTTCTCCGAAGATGAGGAGCAACCCAGGACTAACCAACTACTGATACTTAAAATAAATAAAGTGTGATACATATCTATATGGTTCGATTGCTTAATTATTCAATAGCCCGATAGCTCAATTGTTGATTGCTGATTGTCATCAGTCATTTTCCATTATCCACTATCAACTTTCCACTTTTTATTGCCCGGCTGCTTGACTGTTTTCGACAAGTTGCATGGCCTCTGGGTTCCACTCTACGATGCGGTTTTCGTAATGGCTGATATTAGAGGCTAGTGCTGGTCCGGCGGCTCGTAGCCCAAATTTTGGCCCTTCAATAACCTCACCACCGTTGCGGATAGCGTTGAACCAATCGCCGAAGTGGTCAACCCGCATATCGTAGCCCTCGGGAGTCTGATATACCACCTCTTTCGGTTCTTGCATTTCAGGTCGGGTATTTCCGTATTTCTGGCGGTACTCTTCGGCAAACCGCTCCTGAATTTCTTGGGGGAAGGTATTGTAAGTATCCCACCCTCCGTAACCCGGGGCTTTAGGCAGCTTCTTTTTACGGACGATCACCCGACTAGGATCCAGTACCATTTCCCCTTCGGTACCGACAATCTTCGTTTGCTGACCGCCCCCGGAGCCATCGACAAAATTTACTCTAAGGGATAGGTTGAATGCCGGATGGCTGGTGGTTTCGGGGTAGTCGAACAAGCCCAGCATCACATCAGCTACATCGCGACCGTCGTCCCAGTAGCGTAGCCCACCGGTAGAATAAATGCGATTAGGTCCTTGCGAACCTGTAACCAGGTGAAGCATAGTGAATAGATGGACAAATAGATCGCCCGGAATACCAGTGCCGTAATCTTGGTAATTGCGCCATCGGAAAAAGCGGGTAGCATCAAATGGGATGTTCGAAGCATCACCTTGGAACATCTCCCAGTCGCAGGTTTCTGGAGAGGCATCGGGTGGAATGGAGTACTGCCAAGCACCAATGGCGTTGAAGCGGTCAAAGTAGACCTCAGCAAAACTCATTTCACCGATAGTTCCCTGTTCATATAGTTCCTTTGCTTTGTGAAAGGCGATAGAACTAGCGTACTGACTCCCCACTTGCAGTGGCAGGCCAGTTTCCTGCTGAGTCTTAATCACCCGGTGGCCTTCGTCAATATGCTGTACCATCGGCTTTTCCAAATACACGGCTTTGCCCTGCTGCAGGGCCTCGATGGCGATACGGTCATGCCAGTGATCGGGCGTAGCCACGATAACCGCATCAATACTATCGTCATTCAGTAGCTCCCGGTAGTCCCTAGTCACTTTAAGGTTTTTTCCGTAGCGTTCCTGAGAGGCGGTCAGGTGTCCCTGGTAGCAATCAGCTACGCCGATGAGTTCAATACCGGGGTGTTTGAGGGCAGTATCGGTATCGCCAAAACCCATAATTCCCATGCCAATACAGGCAATAGTAATTCGTTCGTTCGCCGGAGTGGCTTGTCTTCGTTTTAAAATCTGAAACGGGGCGTTAGTGGCAAAAGCTGAAGTAGCACCGGTCAGTAGAGCGGTTGAACCACCAATTTGCTTCAAAAATTTCCGGCGATTAGGTTGTTTTCTTTGGTAGGTCATAACGCTAGTGAGTTAAATTGACAGGAAGCAATAATTCTGACCTGTTGTGGGTTCCAAGCTACTACTTTTTCTTCGTAATGACTAACAAAAGAAGGCCAGACCAAACAACCTAGCCTTCCCATTAGTAATCTTTATCTAGTGTTTAGTCCACCTTAGAAACTTACCGATTTAGCAGGTGATTGTGTACTGCTGAGCCTATCGTTGTGAGATGGCAAAGTACAGAAAAGAGAGTCAAGTAGTCTACAAATGTGATTACCATGTTGTTTGGTGGTTTCGGTTCCGCTGAAGGTGTCTATCTCCTAATTGATAGGCTTCTTGACAGGCAGGATTGCTGTAGCGCGGCCACCGTCAAGCTTTTCAAGAGTTACCCGCAGTTGAAAAAGAAACCCCATTAGCTGGCGCCCCGATGGGGGAATCACTTTTAGGCCAGAGGATACTTTGTTAATACAGTTGGTCTAGATGAAGAAATGCTCAATCGGTACGTGAAGTATCAAGAGAAGAAGAAAAAGAGATAGAAGATTAACAATAGGGATCTGATTTTTAGCACGATGTTTCCAGCCCCTTGTAGGGGTTATCCGAAGCCACCTCCTCAGAAGGTGTGATTTTTAGTTATTGGTCCAGTACTGCGTGATTATCGCAATAAAAGCTGAAGCTCTAGTTATTTGTATATCAGACGATAGACTTTCGTTAAAATGACTTGTGGACTTCTGTTAGATTTGCTTAACTTGTGCTTCAATTCGCTGTAAGCGAAGGGCCCTTAGCTCAGTTGGTTAGAGCACCTGACTCATAATCAGGTGGTCGCTGGTTCGAGCCCAGCAGGGCCCACTATGTTAAACACTATGCTCATGAGGTCTACCTGAGCCAGTCAGGAGGGACTGTATTAGGTAGTTTCCAAAGACATAGGATTGGTTATTTTACGTCACGCGTTGTTTTGTAATAAGACAATTCTCCATTACCAGCACATCCATTTCAGTCTGCTGAAAGCATCGGTAAGCATCTGCAGGCGTACAAACAATAGGTTCGTCCCGTACATTAAAACTGGTATTCACCAACAGTCCATAGCCTGTCTGTTTTTTGAAGGCACGAAGTAATTGGGCGAACTGGGGGTTAGTCTGATCATTTACGGTTTGAACACGAGCCGAATAGTCTACGTGAGTAACTGCCGGAATATCTGAGCGAATTCGCGATAGCTGCTCTTGCCAGCTTTCGGTGGGATTCTTCACGATCGTTTCTCTCCGTTGCGCCAGCACCGAATGTACCAGTAACATGTAAGGTGAAGGTACTTCCAGGTCAAAGTAATCAGATACTTCTTCTTCTAGCACACTGGGGGCAAAGGGGCGAAAGCTCTCCCGGAATTTAACCTTCTGATTGATGCGCTTTTGCATTTCGGGATGGCGGGCGTCGGCTAAGATACTACGGTTACCCAAGGCCCGGGGGCCAAATTCCATCCGCCCCTGGAACCAGCCGACAACCTTGCCATCAACTAAATGTTGCACTACTACGTCTACCAAATCAGTAAAGTCCTCAAAGTGAGTATAGTCGGTACCGTTTTGAAGCAATAGATGCTCAATAGCCCGATTAGTAAACGAAGGCCCCAGATAAGCACCTTGCATGGCATCAGGTATTTGATCGGACTGCCGAGTGCCGGGTCGCTGAGCGATTATTCGCTGGCCTTGCTGACCGATATACCAACTGGCTAACGCCGCCCCAAGGGCACCCCCGGCATCACCTGCCGCTGGTTGTATCCAAATATTGTCAAATACCTTTTTAGCAAGTAGCTTTCCGTTGGCTACGCTGTTCAGGGCCACTCCTCCGGACATTACTAAGTGACGGCTTTGGGTCAACGTTTGTGCGGTGCGGGCTAATCGGAATACGGCTTCTTCAGTGACCCGTTGAATGGCTAATGCTAAGTTAGCGTGTTCAGGGCGGATTTCTGATTCCGGCAAACGGCGAGTGATACCGAATAACTGTTCCCACTTGCGATCATCCGTCATACGCAACCCAGTTAAAAATTTAAAGTACTGCGTATTGAGCTGCAAAGAGCCATCTTCGTGAAGCGTGACTAGTTCTTGTAATATCTTCTCCCGAAAACCTCTCGACTGTTTAACATGAGAGTCCCCGTAGGGAGCTAATCCCATTAATTTATACTCCCCACTATTGACCCGAAAGCCCAGATAATAGGTGAATGCCGAGTAAAGCAGCCCTAATGAATGGGGAAAATGAACTTCGCGTAATATGGTGATCTGATTGCCCTTACCGTAACCGATGGTGGTCGTAGCCCATTCACCTACTCCGTCAACCGTAAGAATCGCAGCTTCTTCAAAAGGGGAGGGGTAAAAGGCACTAGCTGCGTGAGATAGATGATGCTCAGTAAACAATGTAGGAGTGGACACTTTACCTAGGCTAGCGAGCTCCCGACGAATCAGTCGGCGGAGAAAAAGCTTGTCTTTGATCCAGACTGGAATAGCGGTGAGAAAGCTCTTTAAGCCACGGGGGGCTATGGCGTGGTACGTTTCCAACAATCGTTCAAATTTCAGTAAGGGTTTGTCATAAAAGACGATGCTGGTAACCTGACTAATCGTAAGCCCGGCTTCTTCTAGTACATAGCGGATTGCCTGCTTAGGAAACGAAGCATCGTGCTTAATACGAGTGAAGCGTTCTTCCTGAGCTGCGGCAATGATTTTCCCATTAATGACCAAAGCTGCCGCACTATCGTGGTAGAAAGCTGAAATTCCCAGGATAATGTGCGGCACGAGCTAGACTAATTTTAGTGGGAGGGTTAAAATGGATTTTTCAAGTCAGTTGCCGAGAACACATGGTTTCGTTCTTTGAACACCGAGTCAGACCTCTTTTTAAGCTGCAAAGAATCGTGGCCTAGCCATCGTCGGATGATTCCTATCGGAGTAATAATCAACAAGAATACCATTGTCAGCAATATCGGCGAAATCACCAAGCTCAGTACATTTCCCAGTGAGAACCAAACTACCGCTACTGAATACAGCAATCGGGGTAGCAATAAACCAATTCCCGCTACAATCGTCGCTGCGATTAGCCAAATTTGGCGCTCTTGTACTGTTCCCAGAATGACGCTGAGTATCACAATTACCAAGCTGGTTTCCAATAATTGTACCTGGCTAAATTTAGTGACGATAATTTTGGATAGTTTCATAGGCATAGAAAGTGTTCATGTATCAAGGTATTCATGTGTTCAGGTATATAAACTAATTAAGGACCCGAACACTAAAATACACTAACACTTAAACACAATTAGAAGATAGAATAAATAAATGGGGCTAAGGCCGAACCACTGGTCGCGACGATTAGAAAACCAATCAGTAGCAGTAGGATGAAGGTGGGGATTAACCAGTACTTCTTGCGGGTTCGAATAAATAGCCAGAATTCTTTTATCGTTTCCATATAGTCACTTTTGTATCTTTTTCATAAGATTCAATGCTTGCGTATGGGTTGGTTTCTGCGCTAGCACCCGCTGCAAATACACTTCAGCCGTATCTTGCTTGCCCAGAAGTAGGTAGCTTTCGGCTATCCGGGTCATTTTTTCAGTATCGTTTTGTAGCGAAACGCTTTCTTCCGTCCAATCCTGGACTGATTCAATTGCTTCGGCCAGACGAAAGCTGAATAAATCAGTGGGTTCTTTCTCCATTACAAATTGAAGGTAAGGCGAGGCTGCTTCCAGAGCATCCGCCTTGATGAAATTGATAGCAATCTTACGGGCTAGCGGAACGGAAGATTCCAGCCGTAACGCTCGATGAAACAAATAGTCTGCCTGCTGAATTTGATTCAATTCTAACGCTAGTCCGGCCGCCTTCGTAAAAAATTGGGGTTCCTGCGGTCGCTCCAACGTAACTGCTTCAGCTACTCTCAAGGCCTCTTCGTAACTTTGATTTTGATAATAGTATTGATACAGTCGCTCCATGGCTTCTTGCCAGGAAATTTGCTGAACGGCTAGTGCTCCCGCAATCGCTTCGGGTAGACTGCGGTTGGCGGTATCCAGGTCGGTAATTGGTTCGTAGAAAGGCCAACCTTCCTTAAGTATCATAACTTCGTAGCTTCCCTTCAAGGAGCCTACTTCAGTAATCGGCATTTCTTGGTGAGCCTGCTGCCACGTCAAGACTTGTTGCCAGTCTTCACTAATCATATTTTCTTCCCGTAGTACTTGATAAAAAGCATCAGCCAGTAATGAGTAACCGAGTAAGTTGGGATGCACATGCTCTAGTAAGACCTCTTCGCCAATGATACCATTTGGGGTAAATGCTTGCAGTCGCTCCTGAGCATCTACTAGATAAACTTCTGAAAGCTGTTCGGCTAATTGACGAATAATATCATTCATAGCTTCGGGGGCACGAAAACGAAGCAGGTCTAGCTCTTTGGCTTGTACAAAATGCTGTTTAGCTAAAGTAAAATCCTGCTGATTGTAAGCCGTTTTTCCCAGTTCATAATAGTCTTGGGCTGACTTTTCCAGAGTGCTATCGCTGATAAAAGGTGGCAAATCCTTCTCGTTGCTAACCAGGGTGCTGATGAAGGTAGGAACACCTTGTTCACTGAGGAAAGATAAGGTCGCTGTCATATTTTCTCGGTACTGCTGAATGCCTTTTTGGTATAGATCAGAATTATAAGCAATCGCTTGTTCGGCTGTCATACGCTTCATCAGGTTCTCCTGCAAATCCGGCTCTAATACTGAAGGCTTAAATAAATTGAGAGCACTAGTAATGAGTTGAACGATTCGGTACTCTCGCAATTCTAAAGCTAGGCGCACCAACGCGGGGTTACTTCCAATCGCTGTAGTAGAGCCTACCCCCAAGGCCCCGTAGTACTCATTATGTCCAGCGTAGATTAGTACCGCATCGGGTTCGTAGTCAATCAACTGTTGAGCAAAATCAAGAACCGTATATGAATTGACGGCGGTTAGCGCCAGATTGATTATTTCAATATTCTTATTAAGAAACGTGTAATTAAGGCGATGCTGAAGCCAGCGGTGGAAGGAACCGTTGTACAGGTACGGATAGCCTACGGCAGTAGAGGCCCCTAACACAAATATACGAAAGGCGTTGGAGTCTTTCTCCATTGGAAAGGCTTCCTGATACCCGACGGTGGCATTCGCCTGCTCCAAGAAGTATTTTTCGGATACCTGAGGGTTCATCACCCAATGATCAGCGTAATCTTCGCTGGCGATAAATAAAGGATAACTTTGTCCGTAACCCGCCAACCGTAGTATCCCCTCTAGCAGCAACAAAAGCACAAACGGTAGTGCTACGGCAATGGCTTTAAACCATCGCTCCCGCTGATGAGGTATGGTGGTCGGTTGATTCATAGGCTACGGTAAAATAGCAAAATTCACGATGGTTTGTGCGTATTTTCCAGAATCAGGTAAGGCGGGCCTTCTTTCCAGGCTTGGTCTAAAGTTCGGTCAAAACTGCCCGCAGTAGAACAGTTACCCACTACTAAATCTAAATCTCCGTCTTGGTCTACATCCCCGGCATCCAGCGTAATCCAACGGCCCAACTCGTGAATAGGCAGCGTATTGGCCTGAAACTTAAACAAACTATCACATTCCAAATAAACGAACCCTTCTTCGGGACGGTGAGCGTAGTCAGCAAAGAAGGAGACTGCGGCAATGTCCCGGTCGCCGTCCTGGTCAAAATCGCGGGTAATCGCCCGGTAAGCTCCGTTCATCGGAAAAAAGTAAGTCTGTTCAAATTGCAAGTCACCCTGATTACGAAAAATATATATGCCGTGGTAGGGTTTGAGTACGGTAGAGTAGTCGGCATTATCACCGCAGGTGTACAAAATATCTGGCAAACTATCCTCGTCGAAATCAGCTATCTCGAAATAACTAGAACCGTAAGAAGAGGGAAAGCGCAGCACGGTTTTCTCCTTAAAAGAACCATCGCCCAAGTTTTCGTAAAAAACTATTCTTTCGTCACCCTGCCCCCAGAGGACGAACAAATCCATTTTCCCATCTTGGTTAACATCCTTCGGTATCGCCCACTGAGCACCGGCTTCCTCTCGAATGACAGTTTCTTGATAATCACCAGATACGTTTTTTTGCCAAAAAGAAAGCCGCCCGTGTAAGTACCCGAAACTACAGGTCAGTAACTCGGGTACCGTATCGCCTACTAGGTCAACATACTGTGCCTGCGTTACTCGGGGCAGATCGGGCAAATCTAATCGCTGATAACTTAATAAGGTATCTGGTGATATAACTACTTCGGCTACTTCTCCCGACGGGCGACCTTCGGGACGAATATCCTCTCCTAGATAAGTAATTAGCAAAGAAGACTGACCGGGTTGATTATTGGGAAGTGATTGAACATGACTCACTAACTTGGTTTGAGCAACCAACGGTTGAGCTTTCCAATCTGAACCAATGGTGAGCAACTGGCCTTGAGTATGATTGGCGACTAACATTTGTTGCGTTTCTTCCTGAAAGTACACGCAAGTGACGGCCGGTGGTAACCTTCGTTCAGGTTGGTGAAATGTAAACTGATTAGTGATTGCTAACTCCTCTGATACAACTGGAAGGCTATCGGGAGCCAGTGATTCGTAAAATTGGGTGATTTTTTTCCAATTTTCGGTAGAAATTAGGGCAGGGCGTGGGTACAGTCCGGTTTCGGTGAGATGGTAGTAGGCTTGCTGAATTTTCGGGTCGTTGATGTTGGCTGGGGTAATGCCCATCCGTAGGGCCATCTGCGGTAGCACGCTGCTCTGCCAGGTAGCGCGATCGAGTAAATCCGGTTCGGGAAAGGCGTGGCAACTGCCGCAGTGCGTACGAGCTAACTGCTCTCCCGGAGTCATGTTACTAGCTGGTGTACACGCCAGACCTGAAAACAATAAATAGAGTGATAGAAACAATAATGGGAGAGTGGTATGCATTGACAAGGAGAAAATTAGCCTCCGGAGTTCTGCTCCAAAGGCTAATATAATTTTCAAACTTTTACCTTAGCTGAAGCTGTCAATAGCCTTCGCTCTGGGTAATATTAGGGTTCGTGTCTAATTCCTGCTGCGGGATGGGTAAGTAGTAGTCTTCTGGATTGAAGATGACTGTACCCGACCGAACGCTAGGATATTTTGACAGCTCTTCTTCTACAATGTCCCAGCGGGTGATATCGTACCAGCGCTGTCCCTCGGCAAATAGCTCACGGAAGCGTTCTTCCCGGATAGAGTCGCGCAGTTGAGTACCTCCCAGTACGTAATCTACCGAAGCATCGGGAGCATCCGGATCAAGGCCGTAAGCCCGACGGCGGACTTTGTTCATGTATTCCGCCGCTACCGCATCATTACCCTGAGCATTCATCGCCTCAGCGTACATCAGGTAGATGTCAGCTAAACGGGTAAGGGGCAGATTAGCCCCGAAGTTTCGGTTGGTAGAAAAAACGGAGTAATCAGTAGGAACCCACTTACGAAAGCTCCAGGCAATGGCATCAGCATCTCCCACCATAGGCTCCAATATCCGGGTGGTACCATCACCAAAAACTACAGAATCTACCCCAGGCTCTAGCGTATTGACTCGCAAACGCGGATCATTACCAAACCGCAGTACATTTACATCGTGCGGGTAGACATTGCTCCAGCCGGTCCCTTTAGGAGAAATTTGTAGTGCGATATTAGCTCCTAATCCTCCCTGCCAAGCGGTTTCCTGCAAGTCAGTAGAAAAGTTGATTTCAAACAGTGACTCTGAGCTAAACTCATTCTCACCGTTGAATAACCCTTGGTATTCTTCAAAGGGAACCAAAGAAAACTGACCGCTATTGATAATTTCTTCGAAGTAACCCTGAGCAGTAGGGTAATCTTCGTAGTTCATATACACTTTGCCCAGTAGTGCTTTAGCAGCAAAGGCATCGGCACGGGCCACGTTATCGCCTTCCCAACTGTCCGGTAGAGCCGCTTCGGCCGCTTCCAGGTCACTTATAATTTGTTGGTATACTTGATCTACGGTAGCTCGCTCTACAAACATATCATCGCGCGTAGCCGCTACATCTAGGGTTAATGGAATTCCCATTGCAGTGGGGTTTCTAGCCGGGATATCCATTCCCCATAAACGAATCATATGGAAGTAAAAGAATCCCCTTAAATACGAAGCCTCACCGACCATTTCATTGATACGAGCTACTTCATCGGCTGGTGGCTCCTGGGTTTCTAGGTACTGATTGGCATTATTGATAAAATCATTCGAGCGGGCAACCCCTCGGTAAAAAGCCCGCCAGAAATTACGCACTAAATTATTATCCGCGGTTACCTCATTGCGATAGAGTTGGTTCCAGCCATCGGTTCCTAGCCAATCCTGGTCGGCTGTCTTGGGCAATCCAAAATGTACTTTCGGCCAAAGGTCTGCCCCAAACAGGTCGTGGGGTTTCATCGCCGAGTATACCGAAGTAAGGGAAAGCTCCAGATCGTTAATATTTTGAAAGAAGTTGGCAGCGTCAATCTCATTGGGATTGGTGACATCCAAAGGATCTTCCGAGCATCGGCCAAATAGTAGTACAGCCAGTGCTAGGTAAAGTGTGTTATTCAGAAATCGTTTCATAGTCATGTATATTAAAAGCCAAGTTGAAGTCCAGCCGAAACTAAAGTGGTCTGAGGGTACTGCCGAAAGTGATCTACTCCTCGCTGCGTATTAGCGTTGCTCGAGTTTTCGCTTCCTACCACCTCGGGATCTATCCCTTCGTACGGGGTAATGGTCAGAATATTCTGGGCATTCACAAAAATGCGCGCCTGGGTCAGTCCGAGCCGATCTAGTACCTGATTAGGCAGCGTATAACCTAGCTGTATATTACGCAGCCGTAGGAAAGAGCCATCTTCTATGTGATAAGAAGAAGGTTGCCGGAAGTTTCCGTTCGGATCCGTAGCAATTAACCGCGGTTGCTCGGTGGGATTCTCTGGTGTCCAAGCCTCAAATGCTAGGTCACTAGTGTTATAGTCACTAAACACGGTACGGGTATAGGCCTTAGGTGCGTTAAATAGATCAACCCCTTGCACTCCCTGGAAGAACATAGTAAAGTCAAAGTTGCGGAAGGTAATGTTAGCATTTAACCCGTAGATCATTTCGGGCCAGGGATTACCAATAAAAGTCCGGTCGTCGGGAGTAATTACCCCATCACCGTCTATATCCCGGTACTGTAAGTCGCCCGGAGCCGTAGATTGGTTTTGGTAGACTCCGGTGGGAGAGGCTTCATTTAGGGCATCAATCTCAGCCTGGGTTTGGAAAATACCAATCGCATCGAGGCCAAAGAAAGTTCCCATAGGCTGGCCAGCTACCGTAATGGAGGTGTTGCCCGCGTAGCCGTGACCACCACCACCAGCCAAAATCTGCTGGTTGTCATCCAATGCTCTTACTTCGTTTTGGTTCCAAGCAGCGTTACCAGTGATGTCAAACGTCCAGTCACCTACATTCTGGCGGTAGTTCAAGGCCAATTCAAACCCTCGATTTTCTACCTCACCAATATTTAACTGGGTACTCTGGGGGTTTCGGTTTTCCTGGGACACACCATACGAAGGAGGCAACTGTACCCCAATTAGCATATCAGTAGTATTCTTTACATAGTAATCAGCCGTAATGTTAAAGCGACCATCTAGTAATCCCACGTCCACTCCAATATCAGTCTGTACAATCTCTTCCCACTTCACCTCCTGATTAGGAAATCGGCTCAGGTAAAAGCCTCGTACCTTATTTCCACCCGACTGCCCGGTAGGATCAAATGCGTAAGTAGAGCGGGTGTTGCGGTAGGTAGGAGAGAAGATATAATCACCAATACGGTCTGAACCTAGTATACCCCAACTAGCTCTAATTTTCAAGTCTGAAAGCCAAGAAGCATTTTGCATGAATTCTTCTTCAATAATGCGCCACCCAGCGGAGAAAGAAGGAAAGACTCCAAATTGATTAGCCGTTCCGAAACGAGAAGAACCGTCGCGACGTACGCTAGCACTAAATAGATATTTATTATCAAAGCTGTAGTTGATACGCCCGAAGAGTGATTCTAAGCGATACTGGGCATCAATCGTAGTCCGATCAGAAATATCAACCGCTCCGGTGGCCAAAGCAAAACTACGGGCGAAGTTTACTGGGAAATCTTGAGCAGTAGCGGCGAAGTCTACTGCATCACTACGAAAGCTTTCGTATCCTCCCATTACAGTGAAGTCATGCTTACCTAGTGATTTATTGTAGGTCAAGACTAAGTTGGTATTCAGGCTTTCGCTGTCCCGGCTACGCATGGTGAGCGAGTTAATCGGGTTAGACAGTGCTCCGTAGCTAAACGACTCGGCAAAATGCTCACGTTGCAGTGCAGCAATATTAACTCCTACACTACCGCGCAGCATCAAGCCATCTAGAATATCTACTTCACCGTAGACGTTACCGTTGATGCGATTTACCCGTTCCAGTATGTGGTTTTGCATTTGTACTCCTACCGGGTTAGGTCCCTGGAAGTAAGAAGCCGCGGTTCCCCACCCACCGAAAGGATTACTTTCGTCGCGAACTGGCATAATCGGGATGGCCCGAAATACCGTTTGTAAGTCGCCACCGTCAGTAGCCGTTGGGTTCTCCCGGGTGCGAGAAACCAATAGGGATTGTCCCAGACGTACTCGCTTGCCAACTTTGTAATCAGAATTAGCCCGGAGGGCAAATCGCTCAAACCAGTTGTTAATCATGACTCCTTCTTCGCGGTCGTAAGCACCTGATACAAAGAAAGAGGCGTTCTCATTTCCGCCGGAGATGGATATATTGTGCATCTGCTCAATACCGCTACCATCAAAAACTTCGTCTACCCAGTTGGTATTAGGCAAGCTTTCCGGATTATCCCAAGCGGGTTCTGGGTCTTGTCCCGCATTAATTCTAGCAATAGAACTGGCGCGAACAAAATCTTCCGTACCCAGCATATTGGGGAGCGGACGAGGTTGACGGAGACCTACTTGGGTGTTGAAGTTTACCTTTACCCGGCCTTCGGCTCCTCGTTTGGTGGTGACCAAGATAACGCCGTGTGCAGCCCGGGCCCCGTAGATAGCTGCCGCTGATGCATCCTTTAGGATTTCTATCGACTCAACATCATTGGGGTTGAAGAAATTACCGGGGTCCATCGGTACGCCATCTATAATCCAGAGTGGGTCGGTATTTCCGATGGAGCCCGAGCCACGGATATTGACTCTAGCTGGAGCTCCCGGACTTCCTTCCGTGCGCACTACTTGCACTCCGGCCGCTTGGCCTTGTAATGCATTCTCTAACCGACGCTCCGAAAGACGCGTAATATCTTGTGACTTTACCGAAGAAATGGCTCCGGTTAAGTCTGATTTCTCCTGCGTACCGTAGCCAACTACCACTA
Source organism: Bacteroidota bacterium (assembly GCA_039198955.1). Classification (GTDB taxonomy): domain Bacteria; phylum Bacteroidota; class Bacteroidia; order Cytophagales; family Cyclobacteriaceae; genus Tunicatimonas. The sequence continues at coordinate 20,874 of JBCCTI010000075.1, forward strand.
CTTCAGAAAGTGCTTGAATATCTGGAAGCATCGCTAAGTTGATAATACTCTGACCTCCTATGGCTACCTCTTCCGTCTCGTACCCTACTGATGAGAAAACTAGGGTTTCAGCATTATCAGGTACCGTGAGACGATAGTTACCTTCAATGTCGGTTACAGTACCAATGGTCGTAGCTTTGACCAGCACATTGACCCCCGGTAGAGGTTCGTTTTCTTCGTCAGTTACTTGCCCAGAAATATCTCTTTCTACTACGATAGGGCTTCGTAACGGGAGGTTCTTCATGCGGTTGATCGCATTTACATTGGCTTCGTACAAGCTTTGTTCTTCGGCGGTAGAGGAATTTTCATCAGAAGATTTGGCCTTCTGGGGCACTACCAGATAAATACCGTAAATCTGCTCGCTAATCCTTTCGTGCCGCAGCCCGAGGGGCTTCAGTAGCAACACTAGTTTTTCGTCCAGTGTCTTCGCGTTCTGGGACTCACGTACTGTTGCTCTTTTTCCCTCCACGAGCTGGCTAGCGTAGTTAAACCGTACGTCGTGCTCGGTTTCTAGTTGCTCTAAAACAAGCTTAAGGCTACTAACCTCTTGTCGGGGCACTTCATGGAGCACTTCCCGTCCCGTTGGAAATGGAGTGGAAAGGGCTACCGTCTGGGCAAGCGTGATACTACTGATTAGCGTGGCTAACAGTAGCATGCCGCTTCGGATAAAGGGGGGTAGATTGCTACTCATAATTGTTAGGGTTTATTTGATAGGTATTGATTGTAAAGTTTCTAGGGTAAGCTTCTCACCATATATGTTCCATTTAGCTCTTTTATTTCTAAGGCAAATGATTTCTCAAGTGTTGTAAACAGTACTGATAAATTATCCGCTGGCGTAGAACCAGTGAAACGCAACTGACGTAAACTAGGCTCGGCAAAACGTAGCTGAAGGCCATAATTATCAGCTAGAATCTGCTGTATTTCCACTAGGGTATGATCGTCAAAATAAAGCTCATTCTCTTTCCAAGAAGAGACTTGGGTGGGCTCCTCGACGCTTTGTACCGAAAATTTTTGTTGGCCGTTTACTTGCACAGCCTCGCCTGGCTCAAGGTCAACTAATTCGTCATTGCTCTCAGGGGTGCTCAGCCGCACTTTTCCCTCATCCAATACCACTTGAGTGACTCCCCGACGATCTTTGACATTGAAGGATGTTCCTAGCACCTCGATGTTAACTTGGTTAGTGTGCACAATTAATTTGACCGGTTCATCAGTCGAAATCTGTTGGTGGGTTACCTGAAAGTAAGCCTCACCTTTCAACCACACCTCGCGGACATCATTGGTAGCTAGGTCGGAGGAATAGGAAAGCTGAGAATTAGCATTGAGGTGTACAACTGAGCTATCGGGAAGTACTAGAGTTTTCACTTCACCGTATTGAGTCCGATGCATCTCTTGCTGAGGAAGTACATAGTACCAAGCTGCCAGCAAAATAAGCGCTCCTGTTAAGGAGGCCGCTACCCACCATGTTTGCCTTGGAAAGAAATATCGTTGGGAACTCGATGTATTTTCCACTACAAACTGGTATATGCGTTCTGAAGAGGCTTCTCCAGGTCTCGGTGCCTCATGCAATTCTGCCCAAAGAGATTGCAACACTTCATCATAGTCTTCAGCTTCGCTTTGCATGAGATAATGATAGAGCTGCTCTTTCTCTTTACGGGTACAGTCACCCGTTAAGTATTTCTTGAGTAGTAGTTTAGCCTGATTCATGCCAACTGTTCTTTTAGCATTCTATACTGTAAATACAGTCAGATAAGCGGGGAGGATTACCCTTTAAAAAAAACAATTGTATTTTTATGAAAAAGGTAATAAAAGCACCAATAGGATGTGAATTTTATTAGTCCTAGCGCGCTATTTTAAAAAATCAGAAAAGTAGTAATAAAGCCAAAGTGCTAGCTGAACGATAACTCAATAGGAAACCTCTCACGGCTTTGGTAGCTTTTGCCAACTGCGATTTTACAGTAGACTGTGAGATTCCCAGCAGAGAGGCTATTTCGCTAGGTGAGTAGCCTTCTTCAATGTGCATCTTATAAATTATTTGTCGCTTCTCGGGTAATGAATCGACTAGCTCATTCGTCAGTTTTTGACATTCAGCGAATGAAAGATCGTCCTCGGCTAGTAGAGAGGATGAAAGCATTCTTAACTCAGCAGTTTGCTGTTGTTGGAAAGCAATTTTCTTTAAATGATTAAAAGCATTGTTGCGGGTAATCTTATACAGATAGGCCGCCAATGGGCGATCCAAGTCAACTAAGTGTCTTTTCTCCCAAAGACGGATAAATACTTGCTGGGTAACTTCTTCGGCTTCAATAGTAGACTTAGTGATTTTTAAACTGAAAGCATACACTTGGGCATGATAGGTATCAAAGATAGCTTTGAAGGCATCGGCATGCCCTTCTTGGAATCTTTTTATTGTTGATCTGGTAACTTTGGACTGCGGCATAATTACCATCTTTCAATCGTTACAATTGATATACTCCTTATTTTACGAAATTGTTATGATTTAACGAAAAAATAGAAAAACCAATAAAGAAGATCTGCGGCTGTCCGGCTACCTATCATAAGCTTGTAGGAAATAAGTTTCCTTATTGCGTTTCTTTCTACTAGATTTGGTGCCTCATACCACTGACCCGCAACAGTATGAAACTAGGGATATTCTTTGGCTTGGTAGCTTTATTACTTTGTTGCCAATCTGAATCTGCTAACCATAAAGCTGAGGTTGAACTACCTAATATCATCTACATTCTGGCCGACGACCTGGGCTACGGAGATGTAGGGGCTTACGGTCAGCAAAAAATTGAGACCCCCAATATTGATGCCCTGGCAGCTTCGGGCATGAAATTTACTCAGCACTACGCGGGCTCCCCGGTATGCGCGCCCTCGCGTTGTGTATTGCTTACGGGAAGGCATACCGGCAACGCTTACATTCGGGGAAACGGCGAGTGGAAAGAGCGAGGCGAAGTGTGGGATTTTATAGCAATGCTGGAAGACTCCACGCTAGAGGGGCAGCGTCCTTTACCAAAAGAAACCCCTACCATTCCCAAGTTACTTAAGCAGGTGGAATACGCCACGGGTATGATTGGCAAGTGGGGGCTGGGTGCTCCGCATACCGAGTCAATACCTACTGCGATGGGGTTTGACTACTTTTACGGTTACAATTGCCAGCGTCAGGCCCATACGTACTACCCAGTTCATCTGTACGAAAATGAACAACGGGTATATTTGCCAAACGATACGGTGCCACCGGGCACTAAACTAGCGGATGATGCTGACCCCTACAATCAGGCTAGTTACGTCGACTACACGCTAGCCGATTATTCTCCCGATTTGATGTTTGAGAAGCTAACTGCGTTTGTGAATGAACATACTGGTGAGCCTTTCTTTTTGTACTGGGCTACCCCCATTCCGCACGTACCGCTTCAGGCACCCCAGCGGTGGGTAGACTATTATGTGAAAAAATTTGGCGAAGAAGATCCGTATTTAGCTGACCGGGGTTATTTTCCTCATCGCTACCCGCACGCTGCTTACGCTGCTATGGTTTCGTATCTGGACGAGCAGGTTGGGCAGTTAGTAAGCCAGCTTAAAGAGCTGGGTGAATACGAAAATACGCTGATTATCTTTACTTCGGATAATGGCTCATCGTTCAACGGTGGAACAGATTCGCCTTGGTTTGATAGTGGCGGTCCTTTTCCGAGTGAGCAGGGTAGGGGAAAGGGAACCGTATACGAGGGGGGTATTCGGATACCCATGATTGCCAGTTGGCCCGATAAGATAGCGGCAGGTAGCACTACCGACCATGTTTCTGCCTTCTACGACCTAATGCCTACGTTAGCTGAGGTAGCGGGTGTTGAGAATCTACCCGCTACCGACGGAATCAGTTTTTTACCAACCTTGTTAGGTCAGACAGAACAACTTAAGCACGAATTTATGTACTGGGAGTTTCCGCAGTACACTGGGCAAGTAGCCGTTCGGTTAGATGACTGGAAATTTATTCAGCGAAGGCTGAGTGAGGGCGAACCTACCCTGGAGCTCTACAATTTGGCCGAGGACTTAACCGAAAACAATAATGTGGCTGACGAACATCCGGAAGTAGTGCAGCGGGCGCAGTCAATTGCCAATCAAGCTCATACAACCCCCGAACTAGAAGCTTTTATAATACCGACGCTAGAAGCTGGCCTTACGACTAATTAAACTATGAATAAACCAACATTACTTGTGCTGGCAGCCGGCATGGGCAGTCGCTACGGTGGCTTAAAACAGGTGGATCAATTTGGACCTTCGGGTGAATCTATTATCGATTACTCAGTGTATGATGCTATTCGGGCGGGGTTTGGCAAGGTAGTATTTGTCATTCGCCAGTCGCTGGAAGAGCAGTTCAAAGAAGTGTTTCTTCAGCGGTTTCCCGATGCTATTGAAGTAGCGTACGTCTTTCAGGAGCTAGAAAAACTACCAGTGGGGTTTGAACTGCCAGCCCAGCGTGAGAAACCCTGGGGCACGGGGCACGCCGTATGGGTAGCGGCCAATCAGGTAAACGAACCCTTTGCCGTTATCAACGCCGACGATTTTTACGGTCGGGAGTCGCTGCAACGCATGGCTGATTTTTTAAGTAACCCCCCGGAGAATAGTCATTGCCTGCTGGGCTATAAACTCGAGAATACCCTATCGGACTTTGGCTACGTTTCGCGGGGGATTTGCGAAGTGGAGAATGAGTCACTCCAAAGCATTACTGAGCGTACCCACATTGAGCGTAAAAGCGATGGTCAAATCATTTACCAAACCGAAGAAGGGCAAGAAGTGACGCTAAGTGGCGAGGCAACCGCTTCCATGAATCTAATGGGGTTCACGCCCGATGTTTTTTCGGTCTTTGAGCGTTGCTTTACTGACTTTCTCAAAGAGAATTCCCAGCATCTTAAAAAGGAGTTTTATTTGCCGTCGGTGATGAACGAAATTATTCATAGCAATATCGCGAAGGTAAAAGTAGTACTCACTCCCGATACTTGGTTTGGAGTGACCTATCCGGAAGATAAAAAAGTAGCCAAGCAAACGCTGAACGATTTGGTTGCTCAGGGAGTGTATCCGGCTAACCTATGGGCTAACGTATGAAGTCTGACGAAAAAATTTCGTTAGACAAAGTCCTGACGGCATATTTCCCTGATGCTTTACATAACTCAGCCACCCCCTTTGGCACGGGTCATATTAACGATACTTTCCTGATTACTAATTCTGCTAAGGAAAAGTACCTGCTACAACGGATCAATCATCGGGTCTTTCAGAATATTGATGGACTGATGAATAATATGGAACGGGTTACCCGTCACCTTCAGCAGAAATTAGCGGGGCGGGCTAATTCTCACTTTACTTCCGTTCAAGTTATCCCTACTACCCAAAAAAAGTTATTCTATCAGGATGAGCAGAGTAACTACTGGCGGGTCATTACCTTTATTCCAAATAGCGTAACCTATGATTTAGTAACTTCGGAAGAGCAAGCCTATCAGGCGGGGTATGCTTTTGGTTACTTTCAGCAATTGTTGAGCGATGTTCCTGGCAGCGATCTGGTGGAAACTATTCCCAAATTCCACGATATGGAGAATCGGTTTGCCAAGTTTGACTTAGCCTGGGAGGTTGACTCAGCAGATCGGGTTAAGACGGCAAAGCCCACTATCGACTTTGCTTTATCGCGTAGGGAAGAAATGATGGCCTGGCACGATTTAGTAACCCAACCCAGTTTTCCCTGGCGGGTAACGCATAATGATACCAAATTCAATAATGTGTTACTAGAAAAGTCTAGTCAGAAGGCTATTTGCGTGATCGATCTAGATACCGTCATGCCCGGAGTAATTGGGTACGACTTTGGGGATGCTATTCGGACAATCGCCAACACCGCTGAAGAGGATGAGCCTGATTTAACTAAGATTTCGGTAGACCTGGATTATTACCGCGCTTTCGCTCAAGGTTTCTTGATGGAATCTGGACAACAACTTACTATACTCGAGAGGAAGTCACTGCATTTTGCTCCCAACTATATGACCTTTATTATGGGGTTACGGATGCTCACTGATTATCTACAAGGGGATGTATATTATAAAACTAATCATTCGGAGCATAATCTTCAGCGGGCTAAGGCTCAGTTTGCTTTAGTAACTAAGTTAGAAGAAGCAGCTACTCAAACGAGAGGAGTTTTAGCTAACCTATTATAGAGTAACAGTGAGTAATAAGTCTAGAAGTCAGCATAGCCTGTAAACTATTAACCGCTTGCTAATTGTACCTACTCTGGTATGATTGTCGAAATGCCCCCGCTATCTTCATTTGAGACAGTATTAGAAAGCTAAATAAAAAGTCATTTTTGTCTGTTCATTTTAGTACATTTGGTACATATGATTTAGTAAATTTATCGCTACGATATCCTCTTCAACTGTATCTGGTATTAATTATACCACTACCCAATTATCTACTAAAACAACCCATGTCATGAACAGGAAATTACTACCAATCATCGATTTTTCCCTATTACTGGAAAAAACCTCGATATTCACCCGTATTCTATTTGCCACCATCTTTTTATGTGTTTTTTGCACTCTTAATTCAATTGCACAATTAGCTGATGGGCATAATAAGTTTTTCGGAAATATCTTAAGGGGGCTAAAAAACAATGGAATGACCCCTGACCCTCTCTTTACTACCTATTGGAACCAGGCGACCCCCGAAAATGCTGGTAAACACGGACTGTACGAAACGAGCCGGGATGTATACGAATGGGATGCACTAGACGAAATGTACGCCTTCTGTCAAGCCAATAATATTCCCTTCAAGCAGCATACCTTCCTTTTCTGGTGTTGTGGAGCCGATGCAGACTGGCTGTTAAGTCTCTCCGATGCTCAGATTAGGGCCGAAATGGAAGAGTGGATTATACACTTTTTTAATCGCTATCCCAACACCGCTTATGTAGAAGTGGTAAACGAACCTTTTCAATCACCTCCGCCGGCAAAAATCAGGAATGCCCTAGGTGGTGATACTAATTACGCGTGGGTACGTTGGGTGTACGATAAAGCTCGACAACATGCTCCGGCTAGTTGCGAATTATGGATAAATGAAAACAATATATTAAAGGGAGGAGGCCGGGTAAATAGCTACAAAAATCTGATCAACTTATTAAAGGCCGATGGCAACATAGATGCAGTGGGGATGCAAGGGCATTGGCTGGAAAATGTATCAGCAAGTACTATACAAAATACACTCAATCAGTTAGACGACCTAAACGTACCTCTCTACATCACTGAGTATGAGGTTCACATTGCTAACGACAATAATCAGCGCGATGTTTGGGCAGCCCAGTTTCCAGTGATGTGGGAGCATCCGGCGGTAAAAGGAGTAACCTTATGGGGATATAAGCAAGGTGAGATGTGGCGTAGTAATGGCTATTTAGTACGTACTAACGGCAGCGAACGTCCGGCTATGGCTTGGATACGAAACTATCTCTCCGGAGGTGGGAGTGGAGGCGGGTCACTCCAGCTTCAGGCTGAAGATCACAGCGACTCCCAAGGAGTGGCTACTTATTCAAACTTCATCGGTTCTTGTGATAATAATGACTGGATAAAGTTTAATAATGTTGATCTGGGCGATGGTTATCAAACCCTTAACGTGAGATACGCGCGTGGTACATCGTCCAACCGACGGGTGGAAGTGCGGTTGGGCAGCACTTCCGGCACCAAAATAGGAGAGATTCAAACGGTGAATACAGGGGGATGGAGCTCCTACACTAATCAATCCGTCACTCTCACTGGTGGAAGCGGTAATAAAACAATTTATTTCGTATTCAAGGGGGGGGATGCCGTCGGTAATTTCGATTGGTTTGAATTTTCGGGGCAATCAGGCTCGAGTATAAAAGTATTTGCTGCCGGAAAGTCTAACACCGAGACTATGCGCTTGTTGATCAACGGAAATGTTGTCAAAACCTGGAATAACGTAGGCGGTAATGCCAGTACAAGATCATTTGTAGCTCATACTTATAATCATAACACCTCAGTAACATCCTCACAAATAAGGGTACAATTGACTAATGATGACGGTGGTACCAGTAAGGATTTAAGGGTAGATAAAATTGAAGTAGATGGCACAACGTATCAAACGGAAGCATCCAGCACCTACTCGACCGGTACCTGGAATTCATCTAATGGGTGCGGTCCTGGTTACAAGCAAAGTGAATGGCTGCACTGTAACGGGTATTTTCAGTACAGTTGTGGAAATTGTCGGGTCATTACTGATGAGAGTGGGAAAAATGCAACTGAAGCTGTAGTAAAAAAACAAGACAGTAGACCCGGAAATGTGTACATTTATCCTAATCCAGCCGAAAATCAGCTAAATGTGGAGGTATACTCCCAAGAAAAGGAAGAGGTAAGTATTGAAATTACTGATATTCTAAGCCGAAAGATGGAAATAATGTCTGGTCAGTCTAGTAATCAGACTATTCAAATAAATACCAGCGGCTTGCCTGGGGGACTATATTTGGTTAAGATAAAGGGTGACCAAACCGAAGTGATCAGACGCTTGATTGTGAAAAAATAATAATAGATAGGGAGGTGCTTACCTCCCTGTTGTACCATTGTCTCAAAAGAAGATACTGCCTTGTTAGTTATAGCATTCCAGAAAGATAATTTCGGGATACGAAATTTATTCTACTGAAATTTTTGGCATCTTTGCGAAAAAAATAAAGTAATGGCAAAAGTTTTAGTAACTGGTGGATTAGGCTACATTGGTTCGCATACTGTGGTAACCTTGCTACAACATGGCTTTGAAGTAGTGATTGTAGATGATCTGAGTAACTCTCAGGCAGATGTGCTGGATCGGATTGAGCAAATTAGTGGTGAGCGACCACCGTTTTACGAGATAGATTTATGCGACGAAAACGCAGTTGAACAAATGTTCGGGAAAGAACCGGGCATTAATGCAATTATCCATTTTGCCGCCAGCAAGGCAGTGGGCGAGTCGGTGGAAAAACCACTGCTGTACTACAAAAACAATCTGTTGTCGCTCATTCATCTCCTTGAGCAAATGAATAAGCGAAATATTACCGACTTCGTGTTTTCTTCTTCTTGCACAATCTACGGTCAGCCCGACCAACTTCCGGTCACCGAAGAGTCGCCCATGAAGCCAGCCGAGTCGCCTTATGGTAATACTAAACAGGTGGGTGAGCATATCTTACGCGATGCTTGCCGGGCGTATCCTTCACTGCGAGTGATCGCCCTACGCTACTTCAATCCGGTGGGTGCCCACGAGTCGGCCTTAATCGGAGAATTGCCCAATGGCGTGCCTAATAATCTGGTGCCCTTCATCACCCAAACCGCAGCCGGGTTGCGGCCTCAACTAAAAGTATTTGGTCAAGATTACAACACGCCCGATGGTACGGCAGTACGGGACTATATTCACGTGGTTGATTTAGCCGAGGCCCACGAAATAGCGTTGCGGCGATTAATGGATGATAAGCAAAAGGAGAACTTTGAGTTCTTTAATATCGGAACCGGCGAAGGACACAGCGTATTGGAAGTAGTGCAAACCTTCGAGCGAGTAAACAGTCTCTCCCTCAACTACCAACTGACCGACCGCCGCCCCGGCGATGTGGAGAAAGTGTACGCCGATACCCACTACGCCAACACCGAACTCGGCTGGAAGGCTACCCGCAACTTAGAGGAGATGCTCACTTCCGCCTGGAAATGGCAACAGAGAATCAGTTAGCAATGTATAGTGTACAATTTATTGTTCATTGTTAACTGCTCATTGTTAATTGTTATTATCCTGGTTGTAATTCCACCTTCTTGCCGGCTACGGAGAGGTTTTCGTTCACGTATTGTTCATCCCAGAGGTTAGAAATAACCGCTGAGATTCTTGGGTTTTGTAATGCCCAAATATAAGCCTTCATGGGGGCTTTCATATCGCCGGGCACAATACGTTCTACTTTATCAATCCGCCAGGAAGGGATAGGTTGAATCGCCTTGTGGTGAGTAGCTACGGCCATGGCTGCTTTCATGGCAATAATGCCCATGTCACTTTCGTAGGCTTGCCGAATCGCATCTTCCAAATAGCCCCCGTTGATGACGTTGTAGGCGCACATCGCCGCATCGTACTCCCCAGTTTCGGCCGCTGCTCGGAGTACTCCAGCGGGATCATTATGAGTTGAAACTCCTAGGAACCGGACTTTCCCGTCTTTCTTCAGTTGAGCGAAGGTTTCGTAAATTTCGGGTATCTGAACTTCTTCGGGGCAATCCGCCCCGTGGGGGCACATTAGAATATCGAGGTAGCCAAAGCCAGTTCGCTGCAAACTACCTTCAATAGATGATAAAATCTTATCACGGTAAGCTTGGCTTCCTTCAACCCGGTGGGCGTAATCCTTCACCATTGCATTGGCTAAAAAGGCACCGTCCATAGATTCAGCCTGCCCCGGCCAGTACTTCAAAAAATAGCCCGGTTTATCTACCGCCCGGTCGTTACGAATTTCTTGCGCCCGTTTCATGATTGTGTCCTGCTTACCCGATGGCAACCCCTTGAAAATATCCCGATAAAGCTGATCGCGCACGGCAGCGAAGCCACTGACTTTGGTAGTGATAAAAACCTTTTCCCGTTTAGACGAACTATCAATCACCTGACTGTACGCTTCTTCACATTCCCCGTTACCGTAGGCGGGAGCCATATCCAGGTAATTCAGACCTTTATCTATTGCTAGTTCTACTGGGCGAGTATTGCCAAACCGGATGGGGTCGCCGCCACAAACTACTTCCGAAATCATCATGCCCGTTCGCCCTAATTGGCGGTAAGCCATCTCCGATTGACGATTGCGCCATTCCTTTACCACTGTTTCTCGGGTTGGCTTAGCTGCTGAGGCTTTTGCTGAGTTAAGCGATAATCCAGAAAGCCCGACAGTGGTAGCAGAAGTAACCGATAAGAAATCCCGGCGGGATAATGAGGAAGGTGGAGTCTTAGGCTTTTTCATAGGTTAGATCGTTTACCTCAATATACATATTCTTACCGAAAATAGCTTGAGTGGGAGCACTCAACAATATGATTGTTTTCAATCCGGCTATTTATTGTACCCCAAAGATGTTATACTTGCCTAACTGCTAGGAGCACGGGGCGGGGTGCGAGGTGAGCCTTTTTGCTTTTACGTTCCTGCATTTAATCATTTTCAATTATCCACTGTCAATTTTCAATTAATTCAATATGAAGGGTAGAATCGCCATACTCGGAGGAGGAAATTTAGGAAAAGCCATTGCCATCGGTCTGGCTAGCACCGAACAGTACGAAGCCAACCATATTCTGGTCACCAAACGCCGAATGCACGGGGTAGAAGACTTGCAACAGTTAGGTATACAAACCACCAGTGATAACCGGGAAGCGGTGAAAAACTCTGAACTGATATTACTCTGTGTGCAACCCAAGCAACTGGAGTACTTGCTACTAGAGATTCGGGACTTGCTAGATCCGAAGCGACACGTGCTGGTGTCGACCATCACCGGAGTAAGTATTAGCGATATTGCTCGGCTGACGCTGGAAGACTTCCCCATCATTCGGGCGATGCCTAACACGGCTATTGCCATTCGGGAATCCATGACTTGCTTGGCAGCCCAAAATACCTCGGATGATTTGCTAAAGCAGGTACAAGCCATATTTGATGTGATGGGCGAAACCCTAGTGATTGACGAAGAAATGATGGCAGCGGCGACGGTGCTGGGTGCCAGTGGCATTGCTTTTTGCTTGCGCTACATCCGGGCGGCCGCTCAGGGGGGTATCCAGATGGGCTTTCATGCGGAAGAAGCTCAGAAAATTGCCGTGCAGGTGTGCCGAGGTGCCGCCTCGCTCATTCTCCAAAATGACCAGCATCCCGAAACCGAAATTGACAAAGTTACTACCCCCCAGGGCTGCACCATTGCGGGGCTTAACGAGATGGAACATAACGGTCTTAGCTCCGCGGTTATCAAAGGCATTATGACCTCCCACCGCCGGATTGGGAAGATTACCGATTGATTTTTACCCACCATAGTGCAATATTCTTCTAATAATCTAAAAGATCATTGAATAAGTAAAGTTACGCACCAGGCAGTAGGGTTGACTAATGAGTGAGATTTTACCAAAAAACCTACTTCTTATGAAAACCTTTTACGCACTCTTTGCCCTTCTCTTTTTCACCGCTAGTACCTTATCTGCCCAAACCATCCTCTGGGACAGAACCTACGGGGGGACTGATATTGATGGCGCCACCTCAATAGTTGCTACGCCCGACGGGGGATACTTACTAGGGGGCACTTCTAAATCAGATGCGGGCTTTGAGAAGTCGCATAACGTTGTAACAGCTGAAGATTATTGGCTTATCAAAGTGGATGCCCAAGGTAATGTGCAATGGGATAAATCGTACAGTGGTACTGGCGCAGAATATTTAACGACCATACTGCCTACTAGTGACGGAAACTACTTACTGGGTGGGACTGCCTCCAGTGGGATGGGATTTGACAAGAGTGAAGCCCTCAGGGGGGAATTTGATTATTGGCTTATTAAAGTAGATGCCCAGGGCAACAAACTCTGGGATAAAACGATTGGTGGTCCCGGTATTGACCAGCTTAAAAATATCGTTGAAACCGATGAAGGGGGCTTCTTGCTCTGTGGGCACTCGTTTGGATTAGATTTAGGGATCGGAGGTGAGCAGACTGAGTTTAATCATAGTTATACCACTGACTACTGGGTGGTGAAGATTGATGCCAACGGTAATAAGCTCTGGGATAAAATTTACGGGGGGGAAGAGAGTGATGAAGGTCCACAAATTGTAAAGACCCAAGACGGTAATTATCTATTAGCGGGATTATCTAAATCCCCCGCTGGTTTTGAGAAGAGCGAAGGAACGAGCGGTAATGGTAATTGGGATGTATGGCTGGTCAAAATTGACCCAAGCGGTAATCTGCTTTGGGATAAGACTATGGCGGCTAGTTTCATGACAGATGCAATTTCTACTGCTGATGGGGGAGTTTTAATCACCGCAGGAGGGTTGACGAAATTGGATGCCCAAGGTAACGTGGAGTGGAACAAAAGCCACCTCGGAGGTAAGCTGTTGATGACTTCCGATCAGCACCTAATATTGATAGGTGGAACGAGCCCGGGAGCGAACTATGGGAAAAGTGAACCGAGCAGGGGTGGGAGAGACTACTGGATCCTGAAAACCGACTTACTGGGAAACGTTATTTGGGATAAAACGATTGGCGGCAGTAAAGATGACCATGCACAAGATGCGGTGTTAAACTCCCAAGGCGATCTAATGATTTTGGGGTCATCTTATTCTTCTTTTGGCTATGATAAGTCTGAGACAAACAGGTCAGAGTGGTATCAAGATGTCCCTGAATGGTATTCAGACTACTGGTTGGTGAAACTGGATACAATTAAGAAACCGGAAAAAATCCGGATAGATATCCGGGATTTTGTGGCAGTCTGCAAGTGCTGGCCTTGGGAAATCTGGTGGGACTACGAGTACCGCTTCTGGGACGAACGCCTCGGGGTAGAAGCAGCCATCTACCGCCAAGCTTTCTATGGCGAACACTACGACGAGGTGTTCTGGGAAGACGAAGAAACCCTGATGATCCGACTCAACGAAGAAGGATTTGAACCGGGTAGCTACCAATTCCAAATCCGTGCCCTACTAGAAGATGGCAGCACCACCGAGTGGACGGAACCCGTCGGCTTTACCGTGGGTGGGGCCACCACCGAAGTCTTCCCCAACCCAGTGAGCGAGGTACTCAACATCCACTACTACGGCCAAGCGGAATCCGAGACCGTGTATCTGCTACTGTACAACCGCTTTGGAGAACTGCTGCTGGAAGACGGCAACGAAGCCCACGAAGGCGTAAACGAGTGGCAACTGGAGATACCTTCGGTCAGTACCGAAGAAAACCCCCTCACTCTCCAGATCATCAGCGAAACGCAAGGCGAACAAAGCTGGCAACTGATTCGGGAATGATGTGATTGTGCTTGGCTCAACTCGGTCAACGTACCCTAAACTGACTGCGCTCGTTCGGGGGGCAATCGATAAGCATTTAATATCTCAGCAATGGCTTTTCTTCGTCGGTGATAACCAACTAGCTGCATGACGAGTATGTAGCTCACTACTGAAATCAGGGCGGCTAGAATGGTGTTGCCCACCACAAAGGCCTTAGTATGATGGGTAAGCAAAGTCATCCACGACTCGTCGGTAGTTAGGGCAACTGAATTACCTAATAAAATACTACCGAGCCAGTAGCTGACGTAGTACACCGGGAGTTGCAACAGTGGGTTCCAGAGGGTGATAGCCAGTATCATTGCAATCCGGTTGAGTGACCGAAAAATAAGAATGAGCAATAAGCCCAAAAGGATGCCAAAGCCGGGGGTCGGCAGAATGGCAATGAGGGTACCTAGCGAAAAACTGAGAGCAATGGACTGTCGGCTACTTTCGGGCTGAATTAATTGCTGTACGAACTGCCCAAATTTTTCCCTTACTGTGTA
>JBCCTI010000076.1:0-35087 GCA_039198955.1 Bacteroidota bacterium
GAAGATCAGCCAGATCACCGCTCGGCTCCCGAAGAAAATCCATGCCGTCACGATCGAGGGCTTTCAATACAAAGTGTTTCTCACTGTGATGGCCTTTGGTCTAATCAAGTACATAGATTTGTAAGTAGCAACTTGGATTAACTAGTAGTGCGGCAAATTATTTCACTTGGTATCTACGCAATGATCATCTGACGGTTGTAAACTACTACGAGGGCAATTACTTCAGTTGGTAAGTAGTTCGTACCACTCAACGGATGATTTACAAGATTACTAGTTACTGTGTTAGCCCTTTACGAGAGAAGAAATCTGCCTTCGTAAAAGTATCGTAGATTTTTTTCTGTCATTAGAGTATAATGGGCTATTACCGCTCTATTTGCGGATGCAAATAGGAACGATGTTGCTGTTTTTTCTTTTGCTTTTCATCATCTGGATTCGTCATTTCTTCACTCATGCCTAACGATTGCTTTCCCAGGTGTAATAAGGTGTGTTCAGGAAATACTATTGATTCGTCTTTGCCTGTTTCTAGCATCCGATATGGGTTATTGACCAGCTTTCCCTGCTGATAGCATTTTGTCAGGTGGTGCAACCGAAAGAAAAAGCCCTTGCCATACTTCTGTTCATCAGCGATGGCTAAGACTCTGCTTTCATCCAGTTTCCTGTGTCCCGTGAAGTACTGATTGAGATAAGTCACTTTGTAGAGAATGCGCTCCTGATGACGAAGCTGGGTTACCTCGGGCATACCGGCAGTAAGCTTCTTAGAAGTGGTCTGCTGCTGATAGTCAAATAGCTGCTGAAAGGTTTTTTCGTTTTGCACCTGCTAGTCTTTAAAGATGAAACGGCTCTTCCAACCTTTGGGGTTCAGGCGGTGCTGCCTATTTCTATCCTGAGCGCTCACTAGGATATGAACATGGGTATGATGACCTTTTTTGACCATTCTTTTCTGCTCTCCCTCTTTTTCGGTTCGGTCGTGGTGAATGGTGGCATACCAGACTAACTCCAAAGGCAGTATTTGGATGTCATCTTTCAGGTTAAAGTTCTTCGCATAATTTTGCATGACGGCCTGAGTGTATTCTTGTAGTTTAGTGGGATCATTCTTCAGGTGCACTAATTCAGCCTGTGAGGGGGATATCACCAATGAATAAAACTTTTCTTGTTCTTTTCTCAAGCCCTTGGCATTTTGGTCAATCACCGTTTTTACTTCTTCTGGGGCTATCGCATTTCGTTCTTAGTCAAAAAACTGCACAGCTTCATCCCGAGCTTTGGCATCATGCCCTAAGTAGCTTACTGTTTTCTGACAAGAGCCCCGGTTGGCAAACACAAAGCGACCATCTCGTTTGGGATCAATAATTTTTGTATGCATAAATGTAGGGGTTGATGCCTACGCGGCGCGGGTGAAGGGTAAATGGTTAAGGGCTGTCTATGCCTGGTCTTGTGATTTATGCTGTGTTGCATTCAATTGTTCGGTTATTTGTCGTAAGCGTTCGGCTAGGTACTGCTGGTCTTGCCGCTGAAGGGCTTGTAAGCTACTTTCATCTTCGGTGAGCAGTCGTAGTAAATGATTCACCGATAGCTCACCCATGATGCGAGCTTTGCTCGCTTCGGTATGGATAGCTTTGAGGACATATTGCTCTTGAGAAACCAGCAATGAGAAGAGCTGATCTAGGTCAGATCGAAGCAGATAAGCTAGTTCTTCGGTCTGTCCAGCCTGATACTTTCTGGGATCTATTTTGCGAGCAACGAAGAATTCACCCGCCGCTTCTAGGTATTCTTTATAGGAAAGCTTAAGCCTAGTGGTTTCTTGGTCTAAACGCTGATGAAAAGCATGAGAGACATTGATTTTTTTGGAAGTACTCATGGTAAAGAACTTTTTTGGGTTTGATAATCAAAAGGTTAGGAAGGGGAAGTAATTGAATGTATAATTGATTGTTTGTAAATTACTGAATAATAAGGGTTTAGAAAGGAACTTGTAAGATCCCATCTCGCTGACCATTTTGGCAAATATGCTACCTACGCCAATCTTTGGCATCGGAGGGAAAGGCGATCAGGTTACACATTTCGCGCAGCCGGGAGCGTACCCGCAGGTGATACCGCTGACTGAATGCTTTGGCATCCAGGTTGGTCGTCAGGTGCGTGATAAGTCCTCGCGCGACAAATTGGTCATAGCGTTCTAGTACTACTTCGGAGACTACATTACAGGGGTTACCAAAGTGTTTAACGGGAGATTCAGTTCCTACATCATCTAAGCAGTATGTAATGGGTTGGTCGTATTGCAGCACAGGGCCGTATCCCAGATGCTTCACCCGATAAGATGCTGATTCGTAGCGTAACAGTGCCGAGAAACCGTCTTTCATAAATTGTTGCCTGATCAGGCGGGTAGTCACAATACGAAAACGCTGCCGGGCAAAGAAAGCAGCCCCTAGCGTTATTAGCGTCGTTTTGCCACAGCCTACTGGTCCCATCAGCAACAAGCCTTTCTTGGGATCAATGTCTAATCTCTGACATACAGCCTGATTGGCGGAAAAGTACGCCAGCATCTTTTGGATAAATAGTTTGTTCATTTCATCCGTAGCAAACTCAGGCACTTGCTGTTGGTCAAAGACGATAAACCGGTGGTAGATCTCATCAATGTCCTGAACATTGCTTGCAGTATTTGTCTCAGAGCGGGATGCTGTAGTCCATAGGGCGTTCTCCGTTTTCTTCTTGGGGGTTAGTAAATGATTGTTGGATATAAGATCGCTGAGTTTTTTCATAGTCTTGAAGGTTTAATAGCCAGTTACGGGCAGCCGCCTGCCAGTCCTGCATCGGATGGCGACCGACCTTCCAGCCGTTGGATTGGTAATAATTGATAAATCGTTGTGCCTGGGCTTTTGCTATTGCCACACTAGAACAGAGTTCGGTTTGTCCTTGCATGTAGGACTCCACCTCCTGAGCCGTAGGCTTGGTGAATATCTCTTTCCTTTTATCCTTTGGAAGGGGGGGCGAGCGGAACGGGGGGGATGGCTTTTCTGAGGGTGAGGACATTTTAGGTAAGCCCATCGTTGCACCATGCTTGACGGGCAAATTTTCATGATTTTTTCCTGGTTGACCCATCCACTTTTTAGTAGATGAATTAGGGGTAAGTGGACTATCTACTCGATCATTATCATCGATAATATTATCTATAAGGAGTGAACCGCTTTTCGCTCTATTATTGGGTAGACCGCCCTCTACTTTTGTAGGAATAGGGTCTACCGAATTTAGGGGTGGGCTTCCACCATAGAGTAGATCGCTTGAGACAAAAATTTTGCGTTGATTACCCGCTTGAATAGCTATTTTTAAATAACCGTATTTTCGTAATTGCTGTATCCAGCGCGAGACGACTTTCGCCTTCACTCCGTAGAGGGAAGCCAGGTAGCGGTTACTCGCCCAGCAGTAGCCTTCCTGGTCGCACAACGCTTTGATATCGCCGTAAAGCAGGCGGGCATAGGGCGATAACCGAGCATCAAAGCGCACGGTTGAAGGTAGGTTCGTGTGATAGGTGGGGTGTTGCATAGGATAGAGGTATAATGGTTAATAGGGTTTATTGACTTTACATGAATTATCAGATAGCATCGCCGTCACTTAAATTCCATGCCTTGTTACTTCCCTGCTCATAGAGGTAGTAATACTTCCTTCTTCCTTGGTAAGAAAATGAGTATTTTAGGATAGCGAAAGAGGCCTATTTACGTGTTAATTAAGACCATAGAATAAAAGAAACAACGAAGTTGCCTAGTAAAAGTACTTCAATATACACGATGGAAAGTAATTTTCCAGGGGAAATTTTTTTCCTATTTTTTAGGTTGAAAAGTACTATTTTGTCCCTTTTTGAGGTGATTTGATACCCTTTGGTAGTAGAAAAGAGGAGATACCCTACCCAAAATGAACTAAAACGCACCATTGTAAATGACAATTTTTCGTCAAGTTTTTTAGCTATACCGCAGTTGGCCTTTCCCCCACAAGAAAGAAATGGGGCGGGCAATCCACCGCCGGAATGCCGGCCACCGCTGCCAGCCTTCCCCCACATGGGTACATCAACCCACCGAGTCAAACGGTCAAGGGCGGACGAAGAATGAGGCCGATTCACTCCTCCCTTGAGGGTTTGAAACGAGGTGGGTTAACTTGGCAAGGATGGAAGGCGGTGGATGGTGCGGTGGCTACTGAGGGTCTATCTTTTCAACCTAAAGCCACCTTCACAATATCGAAGATCAGAGCTAGAGTGATTTAAATATTGATTTATATTAAGTGGGACTTTCGTTTTAGTCGGTATTGTAGTGAATAACTCTATCATCTCAGTCGATTATACCAATCAACTGATGTGGGAAGGGTTAGATAAAGCCACTGCTGTTCGGCGGGCCAGTGAACGCCGATTTATTCCTATTGTGCTCACCACGTTGACGACTATTCTAGGGCTTATTCCACTTACCGTATCGGGCACTAACTTATGGTCATCTTTAGGTTGGACGCTGATTGACGGATTGATTTCCTCCATGCTGCTGACGCTAATTATTGTTCCGGTGCTGTACAACTGGTTCACCAAAGAAAACAAGCAGGAAGCTATTGCGTAATAAGTAACCGACTACTCGGCGAAATCATGTCACCGAGTAGTCGGTTACTCTTTTGGGGTTAAGTTGAAAAGAACTCTCAGAAACTAAAGCCCTAAGGCTTTCATTGCCGGATCATCCTTCTCAAAAGCGTAGGCTCGCCAGATTAGCACATCAGAGACCCTAGATTTCCATAGTACTTCACCAGATTTATTGACTTCCCACACTCGGCCTTGCTCGCCTTCGCCGATAATGATATTTCCGTTCTCCAATTGTACACCGCTAGAAGCTCGAGCCGAAAATAGATCAGGGTTGGTAAAGCTCCATATAACGGTTGGTTCATTATCTTGACCACTCATCAAGCTAAAGGGCCGACTTATAGCCACTTCTACTACTTCAGATTGCTCTACATCTACTCGATTAGAGTAGATCAGCAAATTACCGGAAGGTAGTAATTTAGGATAGTGCTGCCGGTGAAACCTCTGCTCACCCATCGGATTATCGTAAGCTTTGGGGTTGCCAAATCGGTAAAGTAGATCGCCGCCTATACCACGGCTGCCTCCTTCCGAAGTAGCAGCTTCTTCGGTAGTCGTGCTGTAGTCTATGACCCATATTTCGTTGAAGAAATTCGCTGATACATAGATCAGTCTGTTCGTCTCATCTACGGTAAGGGCATTAGCGTGCATAATGTCAGCTTGTACCCCAGGGGTTGAAATGATCTGCTCACTGCGGTCATTGTAATTAATATTAATCTTGCGAGGATGATCGGCTACCACCCCGTAGTTATGCTGATCAGAATCATGATCTTGCACGATGTGATCCATAGAATTCCACTTCCACACGATTTCTCCGGTCATCGGGTTCATCTCCACAATGGTTTCGGGATAGAGTTCATGACCACGAGCAAAGCCGGCTTTTTCGGCATCCTCAGTACTCACTCTTTCCCAAGCTAAAAAGAGAATATTGCCATTGGAGAGAAACTCCATATCGTGGTGCTGGATATAATTCTCATCCGAATAACTGGCTTCCCATTCAACACTATTATCAGCGTTAATCCTTCGGAAGATACCTCCGTAGTTGCCGAAAGTCCAGGCAGTATTGGGATCTTTCAGCGAGGCTACTAAGCTTCCATCGGGTTGCAGCTCGGCATCATAACCCAATTCTTCGGGAATGTTCCACTGTTTTAATACATCGCCCTGCTGATTGATTAAGGTGACATCTCCTTCAACATCACCATTGGTAGGTGCACCCACCGTAGTATTACGAACTCCACCCACACTTTGAACCAAGATGTACACATCGGATACCGACTCTTCATCAGGTTCATCTTCACCGCCAATACTGTCTAAAATATCATCCAAAACACCTTCTCTACAGGACATAAATAGTGCAGAGATTACTAGAAAATAGAATACATGAATAAGTTTCATCGTTCTGAATTTTGTGTGATTAAAAATTAAATTTTGTGAGATTCTTTGGGTTTCTCACGGCCATATGACAGCAGCTAATATCAAAAATAGATACTGCCGAAGATGATAAACTCAACCAATCCGGTGAGTTCCTCAACCAATAGAAAAGCCTCCGTAAATGGGGATTATTGGATAATCATCCGAATTCATAAAGCGTAAGTTCTTGTTGATATAAGAAAGGTACCTCTACATTGAAATTAAATAGCCAGATGGCTTTTACTACATTAAGAACCAGATTTGAAGTTTCTGATTTGGTAGGTGAAGGAGAGCATGAAGTATTGCTCGAGTACGGAAGCACGAGTTTCTTGGAGGTAGGCGGAAGTTATTTCCTGACTCACACTTTGGTTCTGGCTAAGAAGATCAAAGACACTTATTGAAATCTCTCCCAATTCATTCTTAAGAAACTTCTTTGCTAGACTGGCATTCCAAAGGGCGTATTCGGTATCGAACGAATCGGATATTCCGTTGTATACATCGTAAGTAATATCGGTACGAAACACAAAGTTCTTCCCGAAAATGAGATTGACCGATCCTTTGAACGAATGCCGGAGAAAGTCATTATCTCTCTCCGTTTGTACGGAATTCGTAATCTGGTTGTGACTAGCCGTATAGCTGAGATTGAAATCTACGGATTCGCTGATGTTACTGGCCGCCGTGAGCCGGGCATTGGTACCGTAGGTCTGCGAGATATTTTTAATATTGTTGGTCAGACCAGGGTTTCTAAGGTAAGAGAAACCTACCCCCGTCGTCATATTGAGTTTCAAGGGTGAAATCAAAAAGCTGTAGGTCGTATTGTTTCTCACATTCCAGTACCCGTCAATATTAAGCGGTTGAGAGATTTGCGTTCCTCGGGCCAGCGTAACTCCCTCGGAAAGCACCGAATCAGTCAATGAAGTGTATATCGCGTTGGTAATGTAATCTTGGGTGGTGCGAACGATGGTTAGGTTCGCGATGGAGGTATTTTTCTCGATGTTGGCTTTGGTAACGCGGGAGATAAACTGATGAGTATAGCTCTGCTCCAAGTCTACGTTGCCTACCGAAAAGAACAGGGGGTTGCTATTATCGACGACTTCCTGCAACTGCTGGGTGGAGGGAGTGGCAACCTGCGTGCTGTAGCGGGCAAATAGCGTAGCACCGTTCCCGAAACTGAATCGTCCGTAAACTGCGGGCAATAGCTTGGTAAACGAAGGGTGGGTGGTTTCTTGCGTAGCACCTTCTAAGCTGTTTTGAAGCTGGGTATGCTGTAAGGCTAATTCTAAACCGAAAAAACGGTTGAAGGATCGGGAACTGAAGTTAAGCGTAGGCCGATGGATAAGAATATCACTCTCGAGGTTTCCGGATAGGCCACGGATGGTTGCCACATCACTGGAGGCTAGCTCGGTAGTCATCAACTCCGAATTTCTACTACGTTGCTCCAGGTAATAGCTGGTTTGTAATTGCGAACTCAAACCAATGGGTTCGGTATACGATAGTTCGGTTCTGAAGCCCGATTCGGATGTGCTTCTAAGGTAATTGAGGGTAGTATCCGCATTCAAATCCATGAATACATCGTCACCATCTGATGCTTGTAGCGTCGTGCCAAAATTCCAGAGTAGTGTTCGTCCGCGCTTACTGAACCGCCTGCGCCACAACAGATCGCCATTAACCGAGTAGCCTTCGCTTTGGCTTTGATAGTTGTTCTCCGTCTGATTGACCAATTCATTCGCAACGAAAGTCTGCCCATCGGTTAGTTCTTCGGCTTCATTAGATTGAATAGATACCGATGGGGTAAATATTAATGAGTTAGCAGAGTTAATCTGATGCTCGTACCGGATGTTAGCTCGATGATTTCTGTTTACTGAGTTCAGCGAGGAGGATTCGTTGTAGAGTTGGCTGGGTCTATCTTCGCCGGTAAAGGTCTCGCGTTGGTTTTCTTCATCATTATTCAGCTCGGCGCGATCATAAAAATAGTTCGACTCAAGTTTCCACTTCCCCTTTTTCTCATTAGAATAATTGATACCCACTCCGTCGGTTCGGGTAATACCCACTGGTACCTGAGCATCACTGCCACCAAATAGACTATTTCCACCTCGTCGGTTACCTCTCACTCCCAGTTGGTCGCTATCGGTAAAGTTTTTTTGATTGACGTTGTTAGACATCCCCATAATGGTCAGTTGCCTTTGCTGCTTAAAGTCATTAAAGCTGCCTTCCAGTGCGTAGCGATTATCGGTACCTATCCCAGCTTGTAGGGTGCCAAACTGTCCGTTTCGTTTATCCTCCTTAGTGACCAGGTTCATGGTTTTTACCGTATTCCCGTCGTCAAACCCCGTAAACTGAGAGCGCTCGCTGAGCTGATCAAAAATCTCCACTTGGTTAATCGCTTCGGCGGGCATGGTGTTAAGTGCCAACAGTGGGTCTTGACCAAAAAATCGCTTTCCGTCTACCAGTACCTGTTGAATTCGTTCACCGTTTGCTTCCACACCCGTTTCTGAAACAACAACTCCTGGCATTTTACTCACTAAATCAGCCGCCGAGGCATCCGGATTAGTTTTAAAGGCATCGGCCCGGTAGATGGTGGTATCGCCTCGTTGCTCTACCGGGATCACTTCGTCTTTTACTTCGACTTCATCGAGCAGCTTGGTATCCGGTTCTATCATGATGGTTCCTAAGCTGGCGTCTTCAATAATTCGGTAGAACTGAATATAGTTCTGGTAACCAACACTTTGGGCTACCACTTTATGAAAAGCTCTCTTTAAGCCTTTTATGGAAAATTCTCCGTTTGCATCAGAAACGGCAAACTTCGTATCCGCCGAATCTTTAACATTAATGGCCAACACGTTTGCGCCAACTACAGGCTCACCTGATTCACTGTCCACCAGCTTACCCGTGATAGTAATTGATTCCTGAGCGAAAGCTGGAGCAAGTGTTAAGAGGATAAGACTAAAGAGTAAGAGGTAGTTGTGCACGTTGAGATAATTAGTCCTTTAGTAAATTGAAAGAAAAAGATTGAAAAGCTAATTAGTCGTTGCTCGGCCTGTTCCTCATTTGCTGTCTTTCGTTGGCTATTTTTAGGTACTGAGCGTACTCCCCATCATCCAGCACATCCTTGATCAGCAGGTTCTTCTCCTCCCGAACGGCCAGCAATTTCGGGCGAATGGATGCTATATCACCAGATTTACGAGCTTCCTCAAAATTTTCCTTGAAGGTTTGGCCGTACTCTTCGTAGATGCCAGTCAGCAGAAAGATTTGGTCATCAGACAATGTGGCTATCTTCTGGAATAGGTTATCTCGCTCTCTCAACACCATCTCTTCTATATTGAACCTGGCGTTGCCCATCGGTGGCCGATTTCCCCCTCCCGGTTGGGCGTAAGCTTGGAAGGTTAGGATAAGCAGCATGGTCGGTACTGCTATGGTTAATATTAGTTTTTTCATGAAAGGCGAAGCTAGCGGTTCGGTGTTAATTAAAGAAAAAAAATCAACCAACGCCTTAAAATCATCTACCAAGTACTTGCTGCATTGATTTATCCAGCAAACAGCAATAAGCGATCTACCGGAAGAAAATAAAAGAGCCTTATTGGTTGAGAAAAAAACTCGGTTGGTTGAGAATATTTTTTTCTTAGCCTCGATGCGCCGTCATTTAGCAGTAAAAATAAAGAATATGAAAAATATCATCATCGTCTGCAGCCTGCTAATACTAGCTGGCTGCGTTTCTCAGAAAACCAGCTCTAACAGCGATTACAGTTCATCGGATACTGACTATTCTGCCGCTTCAACGGCTAATGCTAGTGCCGCTTCGGGCGATATTCTCGGGGTATGGAAAATATCGATAAATACTCGGCGAGGAACAAGAACCAATGACTTAACGATCTACCAGGAAGAGGGAGTGTATAAAGGAAAGACTGATAGAGGAAACTTTGTTATCAATCGAGATGGAAACGAACTGAGTTGGGTGAATGACATTGATTCCCCCCGAGGAAGAATACGTGCCCAGCATCAGATGACGGTGAAAGGCGACAAAATGACGGGTACGGTTAACGCTTCGGGAAGGACGTTGAACGTTTCGGGTAGTAGACAATAGTAAGACTAAGATGAATAAGTGTACCCACCGAGAAATCCATCTATTACCTCTTTAGTGAGTACAATTATATCTTAGTGAATGCTGCTTCCTTTACTTCACCTTACTAACGTGGATATACCCTTTTCTTTATCTATGTCATCTTTAAAGAGGTAAAGCGAAGGTATACGGCAGTTGGGTTTTATTAGCACGAATTAAGTAAGTGGAAAAATTAAAAGGGTGCTAATTCCCGGACTTGTTCCGGGATCTCCCTAATAGTAAAAGGGAGACCCCGGAATTCGCGTTGCTTATCCGGGGGGTGTGCCTTATAACTTTTGTCCACTTACTTATAGTTTTGCATGATTTTTTAAATAGGATTATCAGCGATAAATTGATTAACTCGATTGGCGATATCCTCCCCTTTGTCATCCTGCAGAAAATGACTGGCATCAGGGTAGCGATGATGATTTTGCCCTTCGGCGCCGGGTATATTGTTGATCATCCATTCCTGATCATCTGACCCCTCGCCAAGACCAGGGTCATTACCACCAAATATGGTTAGGAATGGTCTCTCGTAAGTGGTTAGTGCATCGCGGCGGGGCTGTGTTCGACCCACCAGATCGTTAATTAAGCTGGGAAAGATACGAGGAGCGGCCATATGAGTTCGGGTAGGGAAAGGGGCATCATAGGCTACCTCCTCTTCTTCAGTAAGGGCGTCGTAGGTTAGTGCTTCCATCATAACTGATACCTGCCAGTCCTCGTAGTGGCGGGCGAATGCCATCCATTCACCAAAACCTATCTGAGCTTCACTACCACCTCCATCACCAACTGGTATTAAGGGGTTTCCTTCTTCATCAAAGAAAGGAGGTTGGTTGTCAGGAATGGACTCGTAAAGTTGTTTATACGTGGTTATGCTGCCTTCAATGTCAGTTGATATCGGAATGACTTCCTCTACATTGGGGATACCTCCATTACCTACAATCATTCTTGCATAGCGGTTCAAATCCTCGGTGGCCGCCCACAAACCGATCACACTTCCCCAGTCTTGAACAAAAAAGGTAATGTTGTTCAGGTCAAGAATATCGATAAACTCCCTTAAACGCGACACGTGATTATCAAAACTGTGGTACTCTAAATCGATAGGCTTATCCGAGGCTCCCATTCCCAAATGATCCATCACAATAACCCGGTGTCCAGCATCCACTAGCGTCGGGATCATGTGACGGTACAGATACGACCAGGATGGCTGACCATGTAACATCAGAATTGGGTTAGCATCACTAGGTCCTTCATCCACGTAGGCCTGGCGAAGACCATCGATCTCTACGTAGCGCATCTCGTAGGGCCAATCGGGAAGGTTCTCAAAGGAAGCCTCAGGAGTACGAACAAACTCCACACCATCGATAGTAGTCATCACTTCGGATGATGTATCAGGGGGTACGGGTTCACTACTTTCATTGTCGTCCTCGCACGCGGTGCAAAAGAACAGAAAAATGATACATAAAGTAATCCATAAATGAGCGGGAAGTATTGCTATGTGTGTTTTCATTTTTATGACTGATTTACAGTGAATTTTTAGTTGTGACCTCATCGAGGGATATTCCTGCCGATAGGTAGAAATAGCGGTAAAGCTTTTCGAGTTTAGCCGTGCTGCTTGTAAGGTGGTCTTTGCTGTTTTTTTAGTCCAACCAGCGTAGGCACTACGTCGTAATAAGCCTCACACTGGTTAGAAATGTCTATCGTGCCAAAGATTTAGAGGGAGCTTTCTATAAAATCAATTAATCGTCTGGTGAGCTCTTCGGGGGCATCTTCCTGTACGTAGTGACCAGCACCCTCCACGATAGCGTGTGGTTGACCCACAGCTCCTGGTACAATATTGATCAGCACTGAATCATATTGCGTTAATGACGAGCCTACGCTTCCTCCTGATAACACAATAAAAGGTTTCTCCCACGTAGACCATGCCTGCTCAGTCAGTATTCGGTTCTCTATTCCTTCTGGGTCATCAGGACTAATGGGAACCTGCTGCGGTAATTCCCGCGGCCCCGCTTTATATTCTTCGGAAGGATACGGTGCTTCATAAGCGGCTAGCTCTTCGTCGGTGAGTTCGGTGGCCATTGCTATATCGAAAAGCATTGCGTAGCTAGGAATAACCTGCGAAATAGAATCTCGCCAAATCATAAAGGATTCCGGTAGCGGATCGCCTACTGCAAGCCCGGTGTTCGAGATAGCTACCGTAGCAAATCGCTCTTCATGGCGGATTGCCACCCGTAGACCAATACCTCCTCCCCAGTCATGACCATGCATATGGACGTTCTGCAAGTCAAGTTCCTTGACAAAACTAGTGACCCATGCCTCTTGGTTATCGTAGGTATGCATCGCCCGATCTACGGGTTTATCACTACGACCGAAGCCAATCAAATCGGGGGCAATCACATGGTAACCTTGGTCAACCAGTATTGGTACTACCTCACGCACCAGGTACGTCCAAGCGGGGTTACCGTGAAGTAATAGCACCAGTGGGCCATCAGCCGGACCTTCATCTAGGTAGTGCATTCGTAAGTTTCCGGGTTGGACTGTAACATAGTTTGGCTCGAAGGGATAGTTTGGTAAGTTATCAAATCGCTCATCTGGGGTCCGAAGCGCCTCGATCGTTTGTTCGGGTTGCTCCCCGCTATCGTCATCATCGGTAAAAAAAGGAAATTCTTTACAAGCCGATAGCGACAAGCCTATCATAACGATGATACAAATCACATGCATGTTTCTCATGGTGTTTTACATTAAAGGTTAGAAAAAACTGTTTAATTCTTAATTACTATTGTTGTGTTATACCTAGCTATAAAGCCTTATCGTGGCTAATGATTCTGCCATCTTCCATTTCAATGGTACGGTCACTGGCGCGGGCAAAATTGTTATCGTGGGTGACGGCAATAATGCTTTGATTAAATTCTTGTGATAGCTGCTCGAATATTTCTAGAACAATCTGGGTATTCTTGCTATCCAGATTTCCGGTGGGTTCATCTCCCATAATAATGGCAGGGTCGTTGATTAATGCCCGGGCGATGGCTACGCGTTGCTGCTGCCCACCACTAAGCTTGGACGCTTGCTTTTGTGCTTGCTCGGCAATTCCAAGCATCTTTAGTTTCTCGTAGGCCCGGTCTTCAATCTCACCAGGACTGTATTTTCCTAGCTTTAAAGCTGGAATCATCACATTTTTCAGACAGGTGAACTCGGGAAGTAGGTAGTGGAATTGAAACACAAAACCAATAGACTCTCCTCGCAGTTGCGCTAGGTGGTCTTTCTGCATATTTGGAGTCTGTTGGCTATTAATGTAAAGCTCCCCCTGATAATCGGTGTCCATGGTGCTTAAGCAGTAGAGCAGGGTAGATTTGCCACAACCACTTTTTCCGATGATGGTTACAAACTCTCCTTTCTCTACTTTAAACGTGATATCCTTAAGTACCTGAAATTTGACTGGCTCGTAGAAAAACTTGTTCAGGTTTTGGGTTTCTAGTATTACCTCTCTATTCATCGTCACTAGTTTATCGTCTAAATATTTCTACTGGATCTACTTTTGAGGCTTTCCGAGCGGGAAAATAACCGGCTCCTAAGGCTACCACTAAACCGAATATGATACCCGAAATGAAAATACCCGGATCAAACTGAATAGGAAAGTAGCCGATGGGTGGTCCAACGTAGATCCCTTTTGCTAAATGAACCATTACGGCTCCGATAGTAACCCCCAGAAAAGTGCCAACAAATCCCATAACAAATGCTTCGGATAAGAATATTGTAATGATGTCTTTTCCTTTAAAACCGTTGGCTTTTAAGATGGCTATATCGTTCATTTTCTGAGAGATCGTCATATTGATAATATTGTAAATGCCAAATGCAGCTACTAGCATGATAGAAAAGGATATGAGTGGAGTCATCATACCCGTCATTTTGCTTTGGGCTAGTTGATCCGCATTGGTTATTTGCCAATCATCTACCTGATACTCGGTTATCTTTTCTACTTGTTGAGCGTAAAAGGCCGACGAGTCCGGATTAGATAATTGTACGTAGATATCGGTTACCGAGCTCGAACTCTCTTGAATGAGCTGCTGGGCAGTAGACAAGTTAATATAAGATTTGGATTCGTCTACTTGCTGATTATCTGTACTAAAGATTCCAACGACTTTCAGTACTTTGGTGACCCCGAAGGATGAGATTACGGTAATATTATCGTTCAGTTGTAGATTCAGTTTTTTGGCAATTCCTGAACCAACAATGATTCCGTTCAAATCGGAAGAAAGCCCCTGTAAGTCTCCGGCTTTCATCGTACTGGTAATATCAAACATAGCGTCAGCTGCTTCTACTTTAATTCCGCTCGCGGTACCTTTCATCTGAGATTTGCCTACGTTGTAGAAGAGATCAACGTTTACCTGGGGAGCCACATTCTTGACAAAAGAGAACGTGGAAATAGCACCCATTAACTCATAAGGATTATTGATGGTATTTTTGGTGGTGATAATTTTAGGATTACTAATCAGCACCAAGTTGCCATTAAGGCTATCCGTTAGCGGTTCGCTCAGTTTATCTTCCACATGAATTGCTAAGTGAGGAATAGTTTTGAACATATTTATTTTCGAGTAGCTATCTACTCCTGATACGATGGAATTAGCAAAAATATAGAGGGCTATTCCGATGGTAACTCCGGCAGCAGCTACTAGAGTCAGCTTCTTTCGGGTAAGAATGTGGGTGAATGCGATTTCGTAATTGACTTTACTTTTCATGGCAATACTATTTTTGAGTAACAATCACGTCGTTTTCATCTAATCCTGAGACAACCTGAACCCATTGAGAACTGACAACTTTCGTGTGTACTTTCGTAGGTTCGTCTTCTCCTTTAAGCGTTACTTCGCTACCGTATCCCAAAAATCTACGTGGGATCAAAAGAACGTTTTCTGCAGTCTCAATGATGATATTGGCCTGTAACTGAGTGTTAATAATGTCAAAATCAAGAGAGTCGGTAAACGTTATTTTAGCAATAAACGATTGGGAGGATTCACTGAAAGTGGGGAGTATCTCCGAGATCTTGCCCCGGTATTCTTTAGTTTCGTTAATGTTTAACTTAATCAATGCTTCCTGACCCATATGTACTTTGCTGATACTTTGCTCGTCTATGTTGACTCTAGCATATAATTCTTGAGCATCGCCAATGCGGGCGATGGCTTCCCCCTGGTGCACAAAATCGCCTGCCTCCTTAAGTTTGCTATACACTTTACCAGCCTGAACGGCTTCCAGCCGGTTATAAGACGAAAGCGTTTGATTGATCTCTTTTTGCGATCTATTGATCACCAACTGTTCTTCGGCTTGCTTTTTTTGAAGTTCATACTGTTGCACAGCATTCTCATACTCTTTCTTAGTATCCTGATACTGAAGAAATTTGTTTTCGTATTCCATCGCAGCAATTGCCTTGGCCTCTTTCAAGACTTTGTATCTGACTACTATTGTTGAGTCTTGTTTCATCTGCTGCTGAGCTAGTGCAACTGTGTTACGCGCCTGGGCGAGTTTAGGAGCATCCGGGGCTGCATTAGATGCGGCAATTCGGTACAGAGTCTCGGAGCTTTGGGCATTCACCTGATTCTGCTTGTTATCGATCACCGCTAATAGCTGGCCTTTTGTTACTAAGTCGTTTTCCTCAAATAGTATCTCTTCAATATAGCCGTCGGCCCGAGCCGTAAGTTCATAGCTATCTTCGGCTTCTAAGGTGCCTGGGGCAAATACGGTAATTGTGATGTCTTCCCGAATGGGCTGGGTTTCTTCGTAGGACTTACCACAGGAAGTAAATCCGGTCAGTACCACAATCCAACATATATGAATTATAAGATTTTTCAGTTTCATAATCTATTGAATGGTATTGTTAATGTTAATTTTCGTTTGATGAAGTGCCACATTTAGCTTTGAAGCGATCCAATCATACTCGACACTTATCATCTCCTGAAAGCTGGTCAAAGCATGATTCAAGTCAGTCACCCCTTGTTGATAGCTTAGGAAGTCTTTCTCGTAGGTATCCTTTTTTAGTTGATAGATGGACTCGTCAAACTGCTCCTGCGTTATGGCCTTAGCGTAGTCGATACCTAATTCTTCAGTTTGACTAGCTATTTGAATCTCAGCTTGCCTACGGTTCTTTTCGGCCAATAAATGGTCATATTTAGCTTTAAAGTAGGCCGAACCCTGCCGATAACCTGGGATAGGAATATTTAAGCGAAAACCTACGTAGCTACTAGGAATCCAGTTCACGTCCGAATCAAAAAGCTGTGCCTCAGTATTGAATTGCTGCTGTGAGTTAAAAGCAATTACCGATACGGTCGGGGCAAAACCGAATTTACTTTTACGCAAACTCGAGCGAGTGTACTGTTCGTTGAGCCTGGCTTGTTGGAGCATCAGGTTGTTAGGTGAGATGCTCGATTCTCCGAAGATTACTGCTGACTGAGGAGACTGCACTATTCTTATCTCCTCATCATCAGAAATATCGCAAAGAGTCTTGAGTGTATTGTATTGCTGGTCGATCAAAAAGCTAATTTGAGCGTCAGACTCTTCTAACTGTAGATAATTAACTTGGGCTTCATTCACCTCTTGCTGGCTAGCCAAACCTTGGTTAAAACGAAGCGCCACACTTTGGCGGATGGTATCGGCAATGGTTAGGTTCGTTTTAGTACTTTGCTGCTGAGCTTGTAGGGTAAGAACACCATAATAAATGCTAGCGGTATTGTCGTAGAACTGCTTCAGGGTTATCTTTTGATTGGTTTCGGTTAAATCAAGGTTGATTTTGGCCAAACGTCTTTCTGACCAGCCCGCCAGATTCAGTAGTTTTACATTGAGTTCGGTAGCAAACTGAGTTTCATACTGCAACCCGAATTGAACTTCTTCAATGGTGCCCGCCTCGCCACCAACTGCTTCTCCTGGCACTAGAGTTACGGGCAGTTCTGTGTTATTTTTGTAGGAAAGTCCAATGTTACCCGTCGGATCGAGAATGCCCAAGATAGAGGCAAGCTTCAGTTTCTTAGCGCGGGTAATTCCTATCTCTCCTTTTTGTAAATCAATACTCTTCTCAGTAGCGTAATCCATAAAGTCGGCAAAGCTGCTGAAAACAGTTTGCCCCTTGACTGGCTGTCCGTACATCGCTGACCATACCAGCAGCCCTAATAATATCAGGTATCTCATATTCGTGTAAATCGGAAAGTTTTTTTGAAAATGAATGGCCCCACACTGAATTGAAAACTGTTTTGATCTACCATCTCGATCTCCACTTCTAAAGCGTCTCCGTTATCTGGATTAATGACAAACCCCGAATACGTGTTAGAACTACCGTTCCATTGAAGATCTTTGAAAACCAAGGTAGAAGCATCGTTAGGATCTTTGCCGTGGTATTTACCATTTTTAGCGTATATCTCCACTTTCTTATCCGGGTGAGCCGCATCCTGCCAGTGGCCTTCGATAGCATCTTCGCTCTGCGCTTCAAGGGTAGTCAAGCAAAAAACGAATAGCACCATCAGTATCAAGCTTTTCTGTTCCATTCTGATTTATCTTTTGATTCAAAGATCAGTGCTAAAAACCGGCTAAAAAATGGTAAGTA
Organism: Bacteroidota bacterium; assembly: GCA_039198955.1. Taxonomy (GTDB): domain Bacteria; phylum Bacteroidota; class Bacteroidia; order Cytophagales; family Cyclobacteriaceae; genus Tunicatimonas. The sequence goes on from JBCCTI010000076.1 coordinate 17,683, forward strand.
GCGTCAGGCGATCAAAGTGCAAGGTGAACTGCAATGATGAGCTGTTGAAGTGACAAGCTATTATTGAGATTTAGCCGAAAGCCACGCTAGAAAGGCACTGGCTTTTAATCGGCTCACTACGATGGCTTCGGAAAACGGGAAGCGAAGATTAATAAGAAGCTTCCGGTTAAAATAGTGCGAAGCATCCTGGACAGCTCTTCGGCTGATGAGAAACTGGCGATTTGCCCTAAAAAAATGCGGAAAGCGTTTCTCTAGCTCATCGAGAGCATCAGATACAGGATATTTTTGGTCTTTCTCGACCAGAGCATACACTTGTTCATTCTTAATAAAGAATAGCTCAATCTGATCAACAGCAATAGGAATAATTTTATCTCCTTGGTATATCAGAAGCGACTGCGGATGAGAAGTGCCTGAATTTTTTAAAGTATCTAAAAGATGAGAATAACTGATTTCGGTTGTATTAAAGTTCGCTTGCAAATCTTTATACTTCAGTAATGCCTCCTCTACTTGTGCTTTCTGAAAGGGCTTAACGATGTAGTCAATTCCAAAATTTTTGAAAGCTTTTAGGGTATATTCTTCGTAGGCGGTGCAGAAAATGATTGGAATTTTAACCTGGAGCTGCTCAAAAATCTCGAAACTAAGCCCATCGCCTAATTCTATGTCAGAAAAAATGAGATCAATGGGTACCTCTTGACTGAAGAATAGTCTGGCTTCTTCTACGGAATAAATAAAAGGTAGAATTTCGACGTCAGGTTCAATGGCCTTGATGGTACGAGCCAAGTCTCTTGCGGTCAATTTTTCATCTTCAATAATAACTATCTTCATGCTGCCAGCAATTCAATAAAAACCGTAAATTCTCTATCCGTTTCTATAATCTCTAACGATTTCCCCAATGTCAACTGATAACGCTGGTTCAAATTGGCCAGCCCTGTTCCCGAGGGTCTTTTTATTGCTTTCGGTAACTTATTGTTAGATACCCGAACTCGACCATTCTCAAATTTTATCTCAATATGTAAGGTTTTTTTTTCGGTAAAGCGATTGTGCTTCATGGCATTTTCTACTAATGTTTGGAGGGCAAATATTGGAATTCGAGTACTCATAAGGTGCTGGGGTAATTCAATGGAGTAGGTCATGGAATTGCCGAAGCGCTTCTCTTGAAGGGCCAAGAAGTCTTTGACGAAGTCGAGTTCTTCAGTAAGTGTGACTAATTCGCGGGAAGAGGACTGGACACTGTATCGTAAAAACTCAGAAAGCCGTACAGTGTAGTCTTCTGCCTCCGAAGGGTTTTCGGAGATCAATGACTTTAGAATACTTAATGTGTTGAATAGAAAATGGGGCTGTAACTGCTGAAGTAAGTTTTTGATTTGAGCCTCGGAGTGCTGTAATCTCAGTTCACCTAGCTCTTTTTCCGTAGTGATTTTAGCTTGGTTCAGTGCAATAGCGTGCATCAGCAGTAGGATAATGCTATTGCAAACTACGGTCGATAGGATAATGTACAGATAATATGAGTTTGGGTTGTTGGCGAAGTAGTAAGAGAACGGTAGAATAAAAAATGATATTACCTGAGAGGCTAGTATCGAAGAATAACTAACGGCATATTTGAGGGAAGTACTCATTTTTGTTTCGAATAATCCAATGTTAGCAAGCCAAAAAATGAATATCATAATTGCCAGACCAATGTAGCTAACAACACTTTCGGCAATATCTATTTCAGTAAAAATATAGATCGGTGCGAAGCCATACAGGGCTATCAGAGGAGATAAAATGAGAGCCAGTCGGTATTTTTGATTTTTCAGAATAATCATAAAAGCCATGATTTATCCTCGCCAATATTAGATATTTTACGGCTTACGCAAAAGGAAATTATCCCTAGGTGGATGAAGTTGAGCCCGAATATTTTATCCAGGATACTGTGCGGCATTATTGGGGCCAGAATTAAAAAATATGAAGACTATGCACTAGTGTTTTATCAAGTTTGATTTTAAAGGTATGATAAGTATCTTCGGGCTAAAAATGAAACGTTATAGAGTCGTTTTACAAGATAGCGAGCGCACCTATCTACAGCACCAACTTGCTGAAGGGAAGTTCCGGGGTACCAAACTGCGCCGAGCCTACATTCTATTAGGTGCTGATGAGCACCAGGATGGTAAGCAGATGAACGATGCGCAAATCATGCTAGCCTACGGGGGCAGTGCGGTGACCCTGTACAACACCCGCCGTCGTTTTGTAGAAGAGGGTTTTGAACGGGCGCTACACGGCAAGCCCCGCCCAGTGAATCGGAAACGCAAGCTAGACGGCCGAGCCGAAAGTCACCTGCTCGCCTTACGTTGCAGTGACCCGCCGGCAGGTGAAAGCCGTTGGAGCTTGCGCTTACTGGCCGATAAGATGGTAGAACTAGGGTATGTAGCAAGCATCAGTACGCAAGGGATCAGTGATGTACTAAAAAAACACCCATCAAGCCCTGGCAAGTCAAATCGTGGGTAATTGCCAAAGCCGATGCAGCGTTTGTCTGCGCCATGGAACAGATGCTGGATGTCTATGAACGCCCCTACGACCCGCTGTTTCCCGTGGTCAACTTAGACGAATCACCCAAACAACTTATCGGACAAGTTTGTACGCCCTTCCTGGGTAAGGATGGAACCCTCTACCAAGATTACGAATATCAGCGTAATGGCACAGTATCGATGTACATGGCCGTAGAAGCCCTGCGGGGGTGGCGGGAAGTCTTTGTTCGCCACGATCATAAAGCGACCACTTACGCTGAGGTCATCCGTCACCTAGCCGAAAAAAATGGGTCGTTTTAATTTTGTAGTAATGGGTGAGATGCTAACGTAAAATCTGCCTGAGCCTCATTGGCCGCTCATGCTCAAACCCACTCCTGAATTATTGGACGGACTCTTTGCTCAGGTTCGTGAACAACAACAGTTAATTTAGAAGAGTACCCCACGGTTTTCATACTTTTAAGTTTTTAAAACAGGGCCAAAGCTATATCTGTTCAATTGCTGTAAGCCATAGAAACCGATCTGATATAGAAACCGACCTGATTCAGTCCGCATGCTCCCGAAATAGCTTATTATGGTAAAATTTAACACAACATCAAAAGAATGGTTGTTTTAGTCAAATTGGAGTTTGTCTGAGCATGAAGTTTTCTAAAGCTATCTATCTAGGTTTTTTGATTTCTTGCGGTGCTTGCCAACAGCCTAAGGATATTACTCTTCCAGTTACAGTAGCAGGAATCATTCCATGGGATGTATCAACACTCGCGCAGGCGCCTTCGTATCGATGGGTTGACCAACAAGACTCTGTATGGTCGATGATTTACGAAGGCGAGGTGTACCGCGGAAAGCAGACCGAAATATTTGCTTATTACGCCGATCCCATAACACTAGATGATGTGAGCAATAATGACGGCCATTTTCCGGGCGTAATATTAGTTCACGGCGGAGGAGGAACCGCTTTCTGGAACTGGGTTAAGCTGTGGGCTGAACGGGGCTACGCGGCATTGGCGATGGATCTGAACGGAAGCCAACCTTTAGTAAGACCGGAACAAATCCAAACCTGGGAAAAGAAAAGTAGGAGACTCAATGCTGGGGGCCCGCCTCAGAGTGGAGAGGCAAAATTCTTTTTGATTGATGCGCCTTTTGAAGAGCAGTGGCAGTTCCATGCAGTAGCCAATGTTATTCGCGCCCATAGTTTAATCCGCTCACTCGATCAGGTAGACCCTAACCGTACCGCTATCACTGGGATTAGCTGGGGAGGATATCTAACCTGCATCGTGGTGGGCATCGACCATCGGTTTGCCGCGGCTGTCCCGGTATACGGTAGTGGTTTTCTTGATGAAGGAAGTCACTGGAAGACTCAGCATATTTTTGATAGCCTAGGAGAAGCAAGGAGCACTCAATGGAACCAGTTATGGGACCCGTCTCAATACGTTTCTCATGCCAGCATTCCCATGCTATTTATCAACGGAACCAATGACTTTGCTTATCACGCCGAAACTTGGAACAAAACGGCTGGCTTAGCCACCCAGGGCTATCAACTACTAAAAGTAGGTATGAAACACAGTCAGCAACACGGAGCTTCTCCCAGAGAGATTCCAGCATTTTTTGATCAAGTTTTTCAGGATGTTCAACAGCTTCCTGTTCTCGAGAATAATTACATTGAAGAAGATATACTAAAAGCCAGGTACCATCAAGAACCAGTTGTAAAAAAAGTGCATCTAATCTACACAATGTCCGACTCGAGTAACACCGATCGTAGTTGGCATAAAATTCCAGCAAAATTAGAGCAAAATAGGGTAAGGGTTAAAGTACCGAACGATGCTCGGCTCTTTTATCTAACCGCTACCACCGAAAATAATCTCGAGCTTAGTTCTCGACTTTTTAAGAATTGAAAAGTACTGTAGTAACTACTAAACTTATCTATTAGGATAGAATTGTTTGCGGTAGGTACTTGGAGTCTTCCCGGTTTTTTTCTTAAACATACGAGTAAAATAAGGTAGGGTGTCAAACCCACACTGATACGCTACTTCTGAAATACTTAGTTCGCTCTGTCGAAGAAGCTGAGTGGCCTGGGCGATCTGGTGCTGAAGCTGAAACTGTCCCGGACTCATGCCGGTGTAGTGTTTAAAAAGCTTTCTGAATTTAGAATATCCCATATTCAGTTCATCAGCTACTGCTTCCATTGACTTGGGATTTTGCATCTGAATGAGTAATGATTTAGCCGTTTGTATCACCAGATCGGTGCCGGAGTCGGCAAACGCGGCTTGTCGCTGGGTAGCGTGTAGCAAACCCAATAATTTCACCACCTCTCCCGCCATCACTTGCTGGTAACCGCTAAGTTCGTAGTGGGCAACATTGAGTACTTCCTGAAAGCAATTTCGCACATTTTCGGACGAGCCAATGGGGTGAACGGGCATCATTGGGGTAATTTCCAGGTTACGGATAAGTCTCGGAGTAAATGGCCCACCAAAACCTACCCAGTAGGTATGCCAGGCTGACCCCTCGGCGGGTTTATAGCGGTGCCACAAATCAGGGAATACCAGTACGATGCTGCCCGCCGCAATTGGAATCAGGCCGCTCGATTGACTCTCGAACCATCCGCTACCATCCATAAGGTAAATCAACTGATATTCTTCCAAAATACGACCCTGAGCCCAAGTAAGTTGATAAGATTTAGGATGGTTATTTCGCTCGGGTTGATCGTTGGGTTTACGGTGAATGGTGCCACAGTCTAAAATGTGAATACCCCAATTCTTATCAAAATCGCTTAGGGCAAAATAAAAGCTTTGGGTAAGCATACATATCAAAAAGTGCAAATAAAATATCAAAAAGGCAAACTGTGCTGAAAATAACTGCTATAAATTAAGAATTGAAAAAATTAGTTAGTCAAAAAGTATAATCAGGAGTAAATTTTTGACCAACACTCTCCGCGTTTTCTTTTACTTCTCATCCGCTTACGGTCGAGATCACTATCTAAGAAAAAATACACAATCAACTAAATACAACAACCTATGAGGCTACTTTTATTGCTCATCTTGGGAGGAAGTCTAGCAACGGCTCATCCCAGCTACGCTCAATCTGTCCTAGTCACGGGTACAGTTACATCATCCACTGACAACGGGTCACTGCCTGGGGTGAATGTGGTAGAAAAAGGAACGACCAACGGTACGATTACCGATATCGATGGTCGGTACTCGCTGACTATACCTCCGGAGGGTATCTTGGTCTTTAGCTCCATCGGCTACCTTTCGCAGGAGGTGGAAGTGGGTAACCAGACAGTAATTGATGTGAGCTTGGAGGAGGATGTTAAGCAGCTTGACGAACTAGTAGTCGTGGGTTACGGTACGCAGAAAAAAAGTGATTTGACCGGTTCCATTGCTCGCGTATCGGGCGAGGATATACGATTACCCTCTACGGCGAACTTCGACCAGATGCTTCAGGGTAAAGTACCTGGAGTGCAAGTCTCGCTGACCTCCGGCACCCCGGGCGGGGGAGCTAATATTTTGGTGCGAGGAGTCAGTTCGATCACCGGGGGAAATCAGCCACTGTACGTGATAGATGGCTACCCGATTGACCCCGGCGGGGGCGGAGGGTCAGACTTGCTCTCGTTTGGCGGGGATGGATACAGCTCGGTAGGCATGGCCAATAGCACCCAAAACCGCATCAACCCTCTCACCTTTATCAATCCGGCTGACATCGGGTCAATTGATGTATTAAAGGATGCATCCGCTACGGCTATCTACGGCTCCCGTGGAGCCAATGGTGTGGTGATTATCACCACCAAGCGAGGAAGCTACAATCAGTCCCAGATCAAGCTCGATGTATCCTACGGGGTGCAGGAAGTAGCCAACCGGATTGATTTGATGAACGCCCAGCAGTACGCCGAATTTTTAGCCGACGGTAGGGACAATGCCTGGGTATACGCCGGAGGCTCAGCTAGCGACCCGAACGATATGCGTACCGCCAGCACCCGAGTAAGACCCGAATTCAGAAATCCGGAATCTATCACGCAAGACACTGATTGGCAGGACGTAATATTTCAGGTGGCCCCCGTCCAGAATTATCAGATTTCAGCGAATACTGGAAATGATAAAACGAAGTTCTATCTGTCGGGAGGATACTTTAATCAGCAGGGAGTGATTCGTACCTCCGAATTCCAACGGTTCAATTTACGTTCTAATTTTGATGCCCAACTAACCGATAAGCTTACCATTGGCACCTCGCTCACGGGCAGTCATGGATTCGGAAGGTATCCCAACACCGAAGGGCATTACGGTACGGGTAATGTACTGATGGCGGCTCTGGCGGCTTCGCCCACCATACCGGTTTACGATGAAAGCGGAGACTATTTCTTTGACCAGGCCGATGTAATTGACGGATTAGGTTGGCTGGCCAATCCGCTGGCTATGCTGGAAGGCTACTCCGACGATCGAAAAATCACCGATATACTCTCCAACAACTTTGTTGAGTACAGTATACTGGACGGCTTGGCCGTCAGAAGCTCACTGGGTGTTCAGTACAGTACCAACGTAATCAAGCTATGGCGCTCCTCCGATGTCCCGTTCTTTACCACCCTAAATTACCCGGCTACCGCGGGAACGACCAAAACCGAACGCATTAACTGGCTAAACGAAAACACGTTAACCTTCCGCCGGGTATTCAACCAAAAGCACTCCTTTGATGCTTTGGTGGGGTTCACCGCTCAGAAGGACAGCTACGACCGCTTGTCGGCAGGAGCTTCGGATTTCCCGACCAACTATGTCACCTACCTCTCGGCGGGTATCGTTAACTCCGGAACACATCTAGTATCCGAGTGGGCGATGCTCTCGTTCATGTCCCGCATTAACTACGCTTACGATAGTAAATATTTACTGACGGTTACCATTCGCCGGGATGGTAGCTCCCGCTTTGGAAGGAACCGTCAGTGGGGTACGTTTCCCTCCTTCTCCGTCGGCTACAATGTTTCCGAAGAGCCGTTTATGGACGGAGCGGATTTTATCAATTCGTTGAAACTGCGGGCCAGTTACGGGCTGTCCGGTAATAATCAAATCGGTAACTTCACCCACATTGGGGTGCTATCGCCATCAATTACGTGAATAACAATTCGCTTCAGCCCGGCCTGGTACCGACTACCTTATCAAACGACGAACTAACCTGGGAGATCTCTCGCCAGATAAACCTAGGATTGGACGTAAGTTTGTTCAACGAGCGGCTGTCGCTAACGGCGGATGTGTACCGCGATCTGAAAACGGATTTACTACTGGCGGTAGAACTACCCGCCGCCTCGGGCTTTAACGCTTCCACCCAGAATATTGGTGATATTGAGAACCGAGGAATAGAGCTAGGTTTGCAAACCGTAAACGTGCGGAGTAATCAGTTTGAGTGGAGTAGCAATATTGTTTTCTCAGCCAATCGGAATGAAGTTCTGAAGCTAGCGGCTGAAGGGGGAAGAATAAGCAATTCTGCTTTTCAGATCACTCAGGTTGGTGATCCCATATCCAGCTTTTACTTGCTAAATGCGGAGGGGGTATTTGAAAACGAGAGCCAAGTGGAAGGAGCCGCCCTACAGCACCCTAACACCCAAGCGGGCGACCTTAGGTTTGAAGACGTAAACGAAGATGGCATCATCAATGCCACGGATCGAAAAATTGTCGGTAACCCCTGGCCGGACTACAACTGGGGATTCACCAATCGCTTTACTTACAGAAACCTGAGTCTGAGCGTCTCGCTCAACGGAGCACAGGGAGCTTCTTCTTACTTCCGATCGGGGCAAATTATTCTCAACTCGGCCGGGGTACAAAATCAACTTACACTAGCAGACCGTAGATGGCGATCGCCGGATAGTCCGGGCGACGGATTAGTGCCCCGAGCGATTCGCAATAACTACGCCAACGGCTTTGGACCTTCTTCCCGCTTCCTGTTCGATGCTTCCTTTACCCGAATTAGAGAAATAAACCTGACCTATCGTTTACCGGGATCGCTCGCGTCGCGCTTGTCTATGGAGGGGTTAACCGTATTTGCCAATGTGATCAACCTGCACACTTTCACCGACTATCCGGGGTTCGATCCTGAGTCTAGTACTGCGGGTGACAATGTAGTGAATACCGGCATTGATTATCTCACCTACCCACTGCCCCGTACCTATACGTTTGGGCTAAACCTAACCTTCTAATTTGAACCCCATGAAAATATACCGATTCTTCGTCATCTTACTGACGCTAAGCGCCTGCGATGATTTCCTGGATGTACAGCCGGAGTTCCGGGTGAGTGAAAACAACTTCTACGAAAATCAGAATGACTTCGAGACCGCGCTAGTCGGGGTGTACGCTACCACCCAAGAATTGCACGATGTCACGCTGCTGTACTTAACTGAGCTGAGTACCGATAACGCTGAAATCCAGTGGACTTCTCCGACGAGTTCGGAGATGGAGTTCGACGAGTCTAACGTAACCTCCATCAACACGCTAATCAATAGCGTATGGAACACATCGTACACGGCCATATCCCGATCCAACAATCTGCTCGTTCGTTTGGAGAGTTCAAACTTGAGTGATCCGGTGAGGAACCAGCTCGAGGGCGAAGCTCGGTTTCTGCGGGCTTACCACTACTTTAACTTAGTGCGCCTGTTTGGTGATCTACCGATTGTAACCGAATCCTTCCGTAGCCCCGGCGAAGTACTATCGTACGATATGAGTCGCCAATCGGCGGAGACGATCTACCAAATCATTGTTGATGACCTAATAATGGCTGAAACCTTACTGGTCGAAGCTGATAACCCCAGTAAGTCGCGCGCCTCAGTAGGAGCGGTAAAAACGTTACTGGGCAAAGTACACTTAACCCGGCAGAACTACGCCGAAGCGGCTAATGTGCTTAGGGAAGTGATTGATCAGGGAACCTACTCCCTTCAGCCAGATTATCAAACGCTGTTCATTAACGGCAACGATGATTTGCCGGAAACGATTTTTGAGATCAAATTTTTATCAGGTAACTTAGGCGAAGGCAATGGGTTTTCTTCGGTGTTTACTCCGCCTCGTTTTGATATGGCGATCTTTCCCGGAAATATGCAGGGTTCCGGTCGTATCGTGCCCACGGTAGACGTGGCTAATGCCTACGAACCGGGCGACCTTCGGCGGGTAGCTTCCGTCGCCGACTCAGTACAGTTAGTGGACGGAACTTTTGCCGAGAATATTTACGGATTGAAGTTCGTTGATTTTACTACGGGGCTAGTAGGTGACGGGGGCATTAACTTTATTGCCTTACGTTACGCGGATGTACTGCTGATGTACGCCGAAGCGCTCAACGAGCAGGGTAGCACTGCCGAAGCGATTACTTACCTCAATCAGGTTCGAAGTCGAGCCGGACTCACCCCGGTAAATGGGTTGAACCAAGAGGAATTTCGCCTTCAGGTTGAGAGCGAACGACGGGTAGAGTTTCTTAGCGAAGGTCACCGTTGGTTTGATTTGGTTCGTACTGGTAGAGCCCAAACCGTGATGAATGACTACTTTGCCAGTAAAGGGCTGAATTTTACTTTAGAAGACCACGAGCTGCTCATGCCCATTCCTCAGGAGGAAATCGATATTGATCCTAATTTGGCGCAAAATATTGGCTATTAGCGATATGCCGTACCGAAAACTATACCGATAGAACCACTATGCCCATTGACCAAGCGGAAACATTAACCAGAGCTGACCAGCTTACTATAGAACGACTAAAACCTCTAACCGCTCGCGTAGGAGTGTTGGGGGTAGGTCACCGCACCTACTGGCCACAGTTTGACGGCTTGCTGAACGAGATCAAGCAAAAGCAACAAGTGTTCGAGGAACGAATTAGTGGCAACGGCGTAGAAGTCATCTCGCTGGGTATATCGGATTGTGCCGAGACGGCCTACGAACTGGTTCCTACCATTAAGGCGGCTAATCTGGATTTATTGTTTATTGACATGCTGACCTACGCTACTTCCAGCAGTATCACAACAATCTTCCGGGAAATTGACTTACCGATGGTGATGGTAGCCTTGCAGCCGATGGAAGCCATGGATTACTCGCGGGCTTCCACCTACATGCAGTTGCTAAATGACGATATCTGCGCTATTCCCGAATTCATCAACGTAGCGGTTCGGTTCGGACGCCCCGTCCCTCCCCTGATTATTGGAACGCTGTACAATGACGAAGCGGCGGAACAAGCAGTAATGGAGTACTGTCAGATCGCTAAAGTGCTACGTAGTTTGAAAACGGTTCGCATTGGGCAGATGGGCCACGTACTGGAAGCTATGCTCGATATGCATACCGACCCCACCCAGCTAAGTGCGACCTTCGGTTGCCACGTAGTGCAAACTGAACCCGACGATGTGCTCAAGCACTACCAAGCCGCTCAGGAGGCTGAAGTAGAGGATTACGCCCAAAAGATTCTTCGTTTCTTCGACACTCCTAATCCCCAGTCTGACCCGATCACCGAGAAACTTTCTCAGGAGGATTTATACGAAGCCGCCCGGGTGGGAGTTAGCCTTAATCACTTTATTACCGAAAAGAAGCTGGATGGATTAGCCTACTACTACGAAGGGCAACCGGAATCGGAAATTAGAAAGGTGGTCACCAACTTTATTGTCGGTAATTCTTTGCTCACCGCCGGGGGCTTTCCGATGTGTGGGGAGATGGATTTGAAAACCTGCATTGCCATGCTGATTATGGATCGGCTGGAGATGGGCGGCAGCTTTGCTGAGTTTCATCCGGTAGATTTTAAGGAAGGCTTTGTACTGGTGGGGCACGACGGCCCACACCATATTAATATTGCCCAGGGAAAACCAGTACTACGCAGTCTGAAGAAGTACCACGGCAAACCGGGTAAAGGAGCTAGTGTGGAATTCACCATTAAAGCGGGGCCGATTACGATGCTGGGTATTGCCCAGCAGGCTGATGGCTCGTTTAAGTTTATCATTGCGGAAGGCGAATCCCAGCACGGGCCTATTCCGCCCACGGGTAATACTAACACTCGGGGATTTTTCGGTCCCGATGTACGCACTTTCCTAACTCGGTGGTTCCAAGAAGCTCCCACCCATCACTTTGCCTTAGGTATTGGGCATCGAGCTAAAACCATCCAGCAGGTGGGAGAATTTCTGGGTATTGAGACAGTAATCATTGATCAATCATGACCGCCACCTACGTAGCGGTGGTGATTGCCGTATACTTCAGTCTACTGTTTATAATCGCTAAAGTCAGCTCTCGTAAAGCCGATGCTTCTACCTTCTTTCTGGCGAATCGTAGTGCTCCCTGGCCGTTGGTAGCCTACGGTATGATCGGGGTAGCTATCTCCGGTATCACCTTTATTTCGGTACCGGGGCAGGTGGGCGATACCCAGTTCGGCTACTTCCAGTTTGTGGTCGGTATCGTGATTGGATTGCTGGTGGTGGTACTGGTGCTACTTCCGATCTTCTACCGAGCCAAGACCATCACGATCTACGGCTTTCTTCGGGAACGCTTCGGGCCGAGGTCCCATAAGACCGGGGCTCTGTCGTTTATGATCGCTCAGACGGCTACGGCAGCGTTTAAGCTCTACCTGATGGCTCACGTGCTGCAACTGCTGATCTTTGATGAACTGGGTTTACCCTTCGCGCTAACGGTGTTAATCACCTTGCTGCTTATCTGGCTGTATACCTACCGAGGCGGTATCCAAACGGTGATCCTGACCGATACCCTGCAAACCACTTTCCTGCTGCTCGCGGTTATCGTCAGCATTTGGTCTATCAGCAGCCAACTTGACTTGTCGGTAGGAGAACTGTACGGAGCGATGCAGCAGCGGAAGGTAAGCCAGGCTTTTTTCTGGTCGTGGGACAATCAGCAGAATTTTTTCCGGCTGATGCTCACTGGCGTTTTACTAACCGTAATGACCAACGGGCTCGACCAGTCAGTCATGCAAAAGCATCTAACTTGTCCCGACCTACGCTCGTCCCAGAAGAATGTCATCTCGCTGGCGGTTATTTTGATTGGGGTGAATATGCTGTTTCTGTTTTTGGGCGGGGCACTGCAAGTATATAGCGATGTGGAGGGCTTAGTGCTTCCCGAACAAACCGACAGCATTTATCCGATACTGGCTATTGAACATTTAGGCTTGATTTCCGGTACGGCCTTCCTGCTGGGTATTGCTGCCGCAGCTTACTCTTCGGCTGATTCTTCTCTAACTGGGCTTACCACCTCCTTTTGCGTGGATATTCTGAATTTTGGGGTAGAGGATGATCGGCCACAACTGCGTACGCTGGTGCACCTGGTCTTTACGATGCTGATTTTTCTGATAATCCTGCTCTTTGAAGCCATCAACAACGACAGTGTATTGTACGCCTTCATCCGCACTTCCGGCTTTATCTACGGACCCCTGGTGGGGTTGTTCGCTTTCGGTATCTTTAGTCAACGGGGAGTGCCCGACCAGGGTGTTCCCTTCGTAGTCGTTCTGGCCCCACTACTCTCTATGCTGATCGACCTCACTTCGGAAAGCTGGCTGAATTACACGTTTGGATATGATATTTTACTAGTCAATAGTTTTATTGCGGTGCTGGGATTGTACCTGCTGTCTTTTCTGAAGGAGAAAGAATTAGATCATACGTTAACTACATGAAACATCTGAGACTACTATTCAGCCTACTACTACCGTTTTTGCTGTTCCAAGTCGGATTGGCTCAACCTACGGTAGAAGAAATATTCACCAACCCACCCAATGATGCGAAGCCTCGGGGGTACTGGCTGTGGGGACACGGTAATTTTGATTACACCCGAATGAAAGAAGAGTTGCAGGAGTTTAAAGACAAAGGGCTGGGCGGAGTAGATATTTTCGATATGGGTATTGCTGATCCTTACGAGGTTATTCCGGCAGGGAACCCATTTTTGGGAGAACGAATGCTCGACGGTATTGAGTTTGCTGCCCGGGAAGCTAAGAAATTAGATTTTCCTCTAGGGCTATCGGTTTCTAATGGATGGAATGCCGGAGGTGAGTGGACGAAGCCCGACGAAATGATTATGCGGCTGTTATTTTGGCAGGATACCATCCGCGGCCCCCGAAAACTAACTGAAGTGGGCTTTCCGAAGATTCCTACCACCTTTCAGAAACCCTACGGTGAGTTTCAACTTTTTCCGCAGTATGCTGAAGACGGTTTTCCCGAATACTATCAGGACGTAATTTTAACAGCGGTACCCATAGCACCCGATTCGGTAGTTTCGGATACCGCTCGTATTTTAACGTTTGATACTCAACAGTTAGATGGAAACCAGATCAACTTGCAACTGCCCGCTGGCGATTGGGTACTGATGCGAGCGGTAGTCACCCCTCTGGGGCAGAAGATGTGGATGCGGAGTGATAATTCGCCCGGGTTTATCATGGATCATTACTCTAAGAAAGCGACCAAGCACCACTTCGAGCACGTTATTGGCCGACTAGAGGAGCGATTGGGCAATCTGGCAAATAGCGCTTTAAAACGACTGTACCTGTGCAGTTTCGAGGCCGAGGACTACGTGATCTGGAGCCCGGAGTTAGCTGAGGAATTCGAGCAACAGCACGGATACGACCTCTCGCCATTTGTACCAATTTTCTCGGGGGTAAACGTACTGAACGAAGAAGTTTCTCAACGCTTTCTACAGGACTACCGCTCTACGGTCTCCGAAATGTTTGTCAATAACCACTACCGCCAGGCTCGGCAAATTTCCCACGACCACGGATTATTGCTAGCCTCTGAATCGGGTGGGCCGGGGCCGCCCTTGCACTACGTACCGACCGAAGACCTGAAAGCCCTAGGGGCCGTCGATATTATGCGGGGTGAGTTCTGGAATAAAGAGTCTGAGTACTTCGATGAACACGGTAATGACTTGCTTCAGGTCGTGCGAAATATTGCTAGCGCAGCGCATATTTACGGGCATCGGGTCGTCGAGATGGAATCCTTTACTAGCCACCGCAAGCACTGGCAAGAAACCCCGTTGGAGCTAAAGAAGCTGGCCGACCGAGCGTTCTGTGAGGGAATGAACCGGGTGGTTTATCACACGATGCCCCACAGTCCGAAGGAAGCTGGTTATCCGGGCTGGAGTTATCAAGCGGGTACGCATATTTCCCCCAAAATAACTTGGTGGGAGTATTCCGAACCCTTTCATTCCTATCTAGCCCGTACTAGTGCGCTGTTACAAAGAGGGCAGTTTGTGGCCGACGTAGCCTACTACTACGGTGAGAAAATTCCCAACTTCGCTTCTGGTTCCAAGTATATTCGTAAAACCTTGGGATCGGGCTACGATTACGACGATTTGAATAAGGAAGTTTTACTGCAAAGCTCTGTGACCTCCGACGGACGATTACAGTTGCCCTCAGGAATGACCTACCACCTACTAGTATTGCCGGAAGATTCGGTTATGAGTACAGAGGTCTTACGGAAAATTGAGGAGCTAGTAAAAAGCGGGGCAACCGTACTAGGAGCACCACCTACTACTGTACCCGGACTGCACAACTATCGCGAACGAGAAGATCAACTACAGCAACTCACGGCCCAGCTTTGGGGAAAGAAAATCAAGAAAAAACAGCGAAAAACGCACGGTACCGGCACCCTGTACACCGGCTATGCCGAGCGAGATATACTTACTGAACGAGGGGTAGAACCTGATTTTCGCTACCAATCTGCTACCGAGGCTACCTTGGATTACATTCACCGACAGACTGACCAGGAAGAAATCTACTTTATCCGTAATCCGGATTCGCGTCAGGTGTCAACAATTATTGATTTTCGGGTAACGAATAAAATTCCTTTCCTGTTCAACCCTCTCAATGGGCGTATAACTCCGGTAGCGATGTATACTACCCAGAACGGACGAACCCAAGTGCCTCTGAGTTTGCAACCTCTAGAGAGTACGTTTATCGTATTTAGAAGCGAAGCAGAACCCCATGATTACGTGATGACCATAGAAAAAGACGGCCAGTCTATTTATTCCGCTAGTGACTTCAGTGGTATCCAAGTTAGCTTTGATGAAAATCAGAACCTAACTTTCTCTGCTAATGAGCCCGGACGGTATATGTTGGTACTGTCAAGCGGCGACCGTAAATCGTTAGATTATGACCCCGAAATCACTTCTCAGGAAATTGGAGGGAGCTGGGATGTTCACTTCCCCCACGGCTGGGGGTTTAAACCAGTTCAAAAATTTGACAGTCTGTTGGATTGGACCACGCATCCCGACCCAGAGCTAAGTATCTTCAGCGGTACGGCCACCTACCACACTTCGTTTATAGTGGAGAGCAACCTGCTGGCCGAAAATACTGAGGTGAGTCTGGATTTAGGAAAGGTGGGAGAAGTAGCTCGGGTGTACTTAAACGGGCAGGAAGTAGGCACTACTGTTTTCTCCCCTCACCGATTTTCGTTGGAAGGCCTGTTACGCGAAGGAGAAAACTTTTTAAGTGTAGATGTCACTAATACTTGGCTCAATCAGCTTATCGGGGAAGCCGGTAAGCCATTAGAAGAGCAGCGAACCCAAAGCAACGTGGGCAGCCCTGACGGTAAACGTGAGTGGAGTAGCTATCCGTCTCAACCTTCCGGTCTGCTAGGACCAGTGACCATTCGGGCTCGGCAAAATCACGTACTAACGCAATAGCATATGAAATTACTGTGCTATACTTTTCTATTTGTTACATTTTTTTCGCTGAGTCTAAAGGCTCAGGAAAAGCCCAATATTATCTTTATCCTAGCCGATGATTTGGGCTATAAAGATTTAGGTTGCTACGGAAACCCCTTTAACGAGACCCCAGTACTAGATCAGATGGCGCAAGAAGGAATGCTGTTTACTCAAGCCTACGCCCATCCGGCTTGTAGTCCCTCCCGCGCGGCGCTGATGACCGGGAAGCATCCCGCCCGGCTCCACATCACTACGGCACTCGGATTAAATAGACAGGACGCTAGCTCCCCGGTCATCCCGCCTAAAGTACCCGACCATCTTCCCGCCGCAGAGATAACCCTAGCGGAGATTTTGAAGAGAAACGGGTACGCCACCGGTATGGTCGGAAAGTGGCATCTGGGCGATAGTAAAGCAACAGGCCCCTCGGAGCAAGGTTTTGACTACGACCGAATGATCGGTAAAAACGGGCTAGATTACTACAACTACAGTATTCTGAGTGAGGGTGAGACCATTTTTGAAGATACTGGTTCAGTCTACCTTACCGATAGACTTACCGAGTACGCGCTAGAATTTGTTCAGTCGCAATCGGGGAAAAAGCCCTTCTTTCTATACTTAGCCTACTCGGCTCCTCACTTATTCATCGTACCCAAGGCCAATAAAGTAAGCAAGTACATGCGAAAGGTTAATAATTTTGATGAGAAGTATAATCCGTACTACGCCACAATGATCGAGAGTATGGACGAAGGGATTGGTCAGATACTAGAGCAACTGAAGGAACAGGGGATATTGAACAATACGCTGATCATTTTTAAGTCGGACAACGGTGGGGTAGGGGTAGATCAGATTGCGTACCGTCCTACTTCAGTAGAACCATTACGTAAATGGAAAGGCCATGTGTACGAAGGCGGTATCCGGGTACCAATGATTGCCTATTGGAAAGACAGAATTCAACCCGGCACTAGAAATGATAACTACTTAATTATCCATGACTTCCTCCCGACATTTATGGAATTGATCGGAGATAGTAATCTTCCCGCTGATTTAGACGGAAAAAGTGTTTTGTCAACGTTCTATCAACCGGCTCAGGCTCTAGAGCGAGGGACGATGTATTTTCACTTCCCGCACTTTAGCGGTCAGAGAGCTCGACCCGCCGGAGCCGTTCGGGAGGGGAAGTGGAAATTGATAGAAAATTACGAGACCGGGGGTACCGAATTGTTCAATCTAGCGGAAGATATTTCGGAAAAAAACGATCTAAAATTTTCTCACCCCGAAAAAGCGC
>JBCCTI010000077.1:0-34461 GCA_039198955.1 Bacteroidota bacterium
TATAACTTCCCATTGTGAATCGGATAACTCTGTAAACGGAGTTTGCATAAGATACTTGTAGTTTTGTGACAAAAACCAAAGTAATTATCCGATTCACATTTCTGCAATCTTAGCCAGATTTCTTCCCAAACATGCTCTAAAGTATAAGCGTAGCTAGCACTTATCGTTTTGTTTAACTTTCACCGATAAAAATAAAACATTTTTCAGAAACTTATTTTTGCCAAATTCTGGTTATTTATGCGTATTGGTTGTAAATTTCATACCGTCTTTTCCATTTTTATATTAACAAATTAACCATGAGGCTATCATCTAGTCTATTCTTATTGATTATTATTATTTCATCACTTTTACCAGGCTGTAGTGGCTCCCGCGAACGTCAGGTTCTAGTGTTATTTGAGCAGGCTCATCCCCAAGCCAGCCAAGGTATCAGCATCCTTCAGCAGTTGGGGGAGAGTCACAATTTTAAGGTTGACACTACTAGCCTATTCAATCAGGTCACTGAAGAGCAGCTTCAACAATATAGCGCGGTTCTACTACTGGGTTTTCCCACTGATACCCTATCAGTACGGGTTCAAACCAATATTGAGCGGTTGGTACAGGCCGGAGGGGGATTAGTTGCCATCAATGCCCCAATTCAAGCAAAGTACACCTGGCCTTGGTACGAAAACGTACTGAAAAGCCAACCTGAGATTATTGAAAACCCCGAATACCAGCAAACGCCCGTAGAACTCACTTCTGTATCTAATAAATCTGAAAGTGCTTCGGGATCAAAACAAATCAAACGCCCCTACGATGGTGGCCAGTTTTTCTACTTGGGTGGCCAAAGCGTTTCCACTGGCTTAGAGAGTGATAAATTACAAGCTCAGATAGCCGAGGGCATTGAGTATGCCATTGGCGAAAACTCCCTAGACTATGAAGAGGCCCGATCGCTACCTGTACCGGAGGAGAGTCGCTTTGTAAAAAAGTTATTGGTACCTGGCCCACTCGATGAGCCTACCGAACTCACCGTATTACCTGATGGAAATGTGGTATTCACTGAGCGAAAAGGAGCCGTTAAGATGTACTTTCCCGAAGATGAGAGCTATAAGACTATCGCCCAATTAGACGTGCATACCAAGTACGAGGATGGTCTGATGGGCATCGCCAAAGATCCTGACTTCTACCATAATCACTGGATTTATATGTACTACTCACCCGCTGGTGATGAGCCAGTACAGTACCTTTCCCGTTTCCTACTATTAGGAGATAGTTTGATTATGTCTTCAGAGAAATTAATTATGGAAGTGGATGTACAGCGGGATGAATGCTGCCACACCGGTGGTTCTATCGCTTTTGGTCCTGATGGCTTACTTTACCTTTCTACGGGAGACGATACCAACCCCTTCCAGTCCGACGGTTATGCGCCTATTGATGAGCGATCGGGTCGAGCTCCGTTCGATGCCCAAGGCTCCTCTGCCAATACCAATGACTTACGAGGTAAAGTCCTTCGTATTCAGGTAAACGATGACGCAACTTATTCTATCCCCGATGATAATCTGTTTCCTAAGGACGGTTCGGTAGGGCGACCTGAAATTTATACCATGGGTACTCGTAACTCTTACCGTATTAGTATCGATCAGGAAACAGGCTGGCTGTACTGGGGTGATGTCGGTAATGATGCCCGGGTTGACAGTGAGCGTGGCCCCAAGGGCTACGATGAAATTAATCAGGCTAAGGAGGCGGGTAACCACGGATGGCCGCATTTCCGGGGAAATCGTGCTTATCCTGATTACGATTTTGCTACGGATGAAGTTGGTGATTACTTCGATTTTGATGCTCCGGTCAATAACTCCCCTAATAACACTGGAGCGAAGGTTCTACCGCCTTTCAAAAAGGCATTAATCTGGTATCCTTACGATGATTCCTCTGAATTTCCAATCTTGGGTAAAGGTGGGCGTAACGCTATGGCGGGTCCAGTTTACCACTACGATCACTTTCCCTTCAGCGAAAATAAGCTCCCGGAATACTACGACGACAAACTGTTCATTTACGACTGGATGCGAAACTGGATTATCGCGGTTACCCTAGACCAAAACGGTGATCTAGTTCGGTTAGAGCCATTCTTGGACTCTATGGATTTTATAAAGATCATTGATATGGAACTAGGGCCTGACGGTAGTATATATATGCTAGAGTATGGCACTGACTGGTTTGCCAAAAACCCGGATGCTGCTCTTTCCAAAATTGACTATTTTGAAGGTAATCGGGCTCCAGTGGTACAACTTGCTGCCGATCAGACCGTAGGAGCCGCGCCATTTGCGGTTGACTTTTCTAGTGAAGGAACCTTTGATTACGATGAAGAAGACGTTATCTCATATCAGTGGTTCTTTACCGATGACGATAATGTTCAATCGGAAGAGGCTAATCCGAGTTTTACCTTTAACGAGCCGGGGATCTATTCGGTAAAGGTAATCGCTTCTGACGATAAAGGTGAATCTACCAGCAAGACATTAGAGGTGCAAGTTGGTAATCAACCCCCTATGGTAGATATCAGATTAGCCTCTAATCAAACATTCTACTGGGATAATTCGCAGATTGCCTACCAAGTAGTAGTGCAAGACCAAGAAGATGGTAGCATTGAGAATGGTGACATTGATCCGAGGGCAGTCAGTTTTGCTTTTAACTTTACGCCTGACGCTGGAAGCGGTGAAGATGATATGGGGCATAAGATGGTGGTGGATGGCTACTCACTTATTGAGAATAGCGGTTGTACGGCTTGCCACGCTTTTGAGAAGCAATCGGTAGGACCAGCTTATAACGCAGTCGCCGAACGCTACGAGCGCAACGAGGAAGTAACATCCATGCTCGTCAACAAGGTTCTTAACGGCGGTATGGGCAACTGGGGTGAACGAGCCATGCCCGCTCAAGCCGTATCTCGCGAAGAAGCCGAAGTTATTGTCGATTACATTCTCGCCATTGATGAAGTCACGCTACTGCCCATGCAGGGTAATTTTATCGCTGACCAACACCAGTTATACGGCGGTGGCACTTATGAGCTATCGGTACAATACAAGGATAAAGGCGGTGATCCCGTAGGTTCTATCGCCCGCGAGAAGACCATTACGTTGCGTAATCCTAAAGTAGAAGCTGAGTCACACGACGAACGTTATCAGACCCGGCCTCGGGAATCGGATGAGGTAAAGGGGTTTATGTCTGATATGCGAGACGGTAGCTACATTACCTTCGAGGGTATTGACTTGAAAAACGTAGATGCAGTCCAAGCCCGAGTCTCAGCCAATCAGTCTGGCTTACGATTGCAAATCCGTCTCGATGCCGCCGACGGTGAAATTATTGCGGAAGCACCTATCCCCGCGACAGGGGGCAACACCAGTTGGGCGACCGTCGATATTCCTCTTCAAGAGAACTCGCAGGAAGTTCATACGCTATACTTTACCACCTCAGGCGCTGAGGAAAGCGCGCGAGCATCTATCGATTGGATTTATTTCCAGAACAATAATGTGGTAACTGACCAGCGAGTCGCTAGCAGATAAACAGAATGAATTTACACTTGGCCGGGATCATTAATTGGTCTCGGCTTTTTTCTTTGCCATAGGCCAGATTTTTCCGACTTGAGTCACATGAGTTTTTCCTCACACAGATCTGTATTCCTTTTGATCGCTCTCATATTAAGCATTTCTTGTGCGCTCTGCTTTCCCCAATGCATCGCGCTTTGTTCCATTGGGCTTTTCACAAAATGGCTATAGGCACTCTTTATGACCCTAGTAGTGATAGGGTATCCTTTGTTCAGATATGTATCTATCCAACATATGGGGCTGGTTACTTACATAGGTGATCGCTCGCTAAACGTTATAGGATTGATGGCAGCTAAGGACAGGGTTGTAATCCCCTGATTACGCATCCGGTGGCCTTGGTGGTCCTACCGATGGCCTAGTTGAGCCACTAGACACGCATAGTAGCCTAAGAGATGTAAACCTAATGAGAGCAAGCTACTAAACAAATTACGTTCTACCTGGTGCAACGGACAGCCCTGTCAGATATTCTAATTATTCCACTTGGTAACACCCTCTCTGTATTTTTCTATGCCACGTCGACTTCATCAAGGAAGAGATAGATGAGTCAGATTTAGCCATACAAAACCATTCATTATAACCATTATTTTATGTTATAAAATCTTCGGGTCAACAATGTTGAGCAGGTACTCGCCGTAGCCACTTTTCATTTGCCTATTGGCTAGTTCCCGAACTTGTTCTTTCCCAATAAAGTCCATACGGTAGGCAATCTCCTCAATACAGCCAATTTTCAATCCTTGTCGCTGTTCAATCACTTGTACGAACTGTCCGGCTTGGGTAAGCGAATCGAACGTTCCGGTATCTAGCCAAGCGGTTCCTCGGCTCAAAATGCTTACTTGTAGCTTACCTTGCTCGAGGTAGACCTTGTTTACATCCGTAATTTCCAGTTCGCCCCGGGGGCTAGGCTGTAGGTTGCGGGCAATCTCAACTACCTGATTATCATAGAAATACAGACCGGGAATAGCGTAATTTGACTTGGGGTATTCGGGCTTCTCCTCAATAGAAATCACTTTTTGGTTTTCGTCAAATTCTACCACTCCGTAGCGCTGAGGGTCGTGTACGTGGTAGGCGTAGACAATCCCACCGTCGGGGTCGTTATTGTTTTGTAACTGCTTGTACAGGCCGCTGCTGTAAAAAATGTTATCGCCCAAAATTAGGGCCACTTTATCATCTCCAATAAAATCAGCTCCAATGGTAAATGCCTGCGCCAGCCCCTCGGGTTTAGGTTGTACTTCGTAATGAAAATGGCAACCTAGTTGTTCGCCATCGCCCAGCAACTTCTGAAACAGTGGCATATCGTGAGGGGTAGAGATAATCAGAATTTCCCGAATGCCCGACATCATCAGGATCGATAGCGGATAGTAGATCATCGGCTTATCGTACACCGGCATTAGTTGCTTACTTACCGCCATTGTCAGAGGATGCAAACGGGTACCTGAGCCTCCGGCCAGAACAATTCCTTTCATAACTTTGTGGGTTTGGTTCTACCACAAGTATACTAAAAATTGACCGAATCCGAGGCGAGTTCAAAGAGCTTGTAAGGTTTCAGTAGTCTTTACGGGTTTCCTGCTGTACCTTTGCTTGACCATGCTTTGGAAAGAGATCCGATTGTTATTGCGAAAGGAGGTCGTGCTGGAATGGCGACAGCGTTATGCCCTTAACGGAATTTTGCTGTACGTGGTAGGAGCGGTCTTCATTTGCTACCTGAGTTTTAACTTACAGCAAGGCGTACTTAAAGTTCCCACCTGGAACGCCTTGTTCTGGATTATTATGCTGTTTGCGGCAGTGAACGCAGTAGCTAAAAGTTTTGTGCAGGAGCGGGCCGGGCGAGCTATTTACTACTACACCGTCGTGAGTCCCCAAGGAATTATCCTGTCTAAAATTATCTACAATGTGCTACTGCTCCTCGTGTTGGCAGTTACTTGCCTTGCAGTATACGTGCTAGTGATGGGTAACCCCATTCAAAATCCGAGCTTATTTGCACTAAACCTACTGCTGGGTGCGTCTGGCTTCTCAATAACGCTGACGATGGTTTCCAGCATTGCTTCTAAAGCGAATAATAACAGTAGCCTAATGGCCATTCTGGGTTTTCCGGTCATTATCCCGATGCTACTAATGGTGATTAAGGTTTCTAAAAACGCCTTGGACGGCTTAGACCCCAGCGTGAGTTATGATGAAATTATTATTCTAATTGCGATAAATACCATTGTCATCGTACTATCGTATATTCTATTTCCCTTTTTATGGCGAACATAAAATGATAAATAGTGATTAATAAATAATAGCACTGCGCGGATGACTAATCGTTCGTCCAGATGGTGAGCGTATTTTAGCTCGTTAAAATACGCCTCAGTTAATATTAATACACACTATCTCAAGATGCTTAAAATCCTTCTCTTCACTTCTACTTCTCTACTTCTTGCCGGACTAATTTTTAGTAGGTGCCAATCCAGCACTGCCCAGCCTGAGGAAGAGACATTCAAAGTGATTGCGTACTACGTTCCGGAAAAACACTATCAACCAGAAACTTTACCGTTGGATAAGCTCACTCACATCATTTTCTCTTTCTCCCATGTTATTGATGGGGAAATGAAATTCAGGCACGAGGAAGCTGGTGAAAAACTAAGGTTACTAGTGGCTCAAAAACAGAATCACCCTCAGTTAAAGGTGATGCTAGCCTGCGGGGGCTGGGGAGCGGGTGGCTTCTCTGATATGGCGATTACCGCCGAAGGCCGAACGAAGTTTGTCCAGAGCACTATTCGCATGATTGAGCAGTACCAGCTCGACGGTATTGATATGGACTGGGAGTACCCCGCCCTGGATTGGGCCGGCATTGACGCCCGGGAAGAAGACACCCAAACCTTTACCCTGCTGATGAAAGAACTAAGAGAGGAAATGGATAAGCTAGATCGTCCAATGACTTTGACATTTGCCTCCGCTGGATGGGAATATTACTACGAAAAGATTGAGCTAAATGAGGTGATGAAATACGCTGACTACATGAACGTAATGACTTACGATCAGGTAACCGCTACCCTTCCCTACACTGCCCACCATACGGCTTTGGGCTGGATCAAAAGTGAAGACTTACAGGATTATCCGATTGCGGAGTACTACGAAAAAAGAGACAGCATTGCCCAAGCGCAGGGACGTCCGGCTTTCCAACCCCGTTCGGTAAAAAGTATTGTAGACTACTGCCTTGAGCAGGGCGTTGACCCCGAACAGATTGTGATTGGCGGGGCGTTTTACGGGCGCGCCTGGAACGGAGTTCCGCCTGAGAAAAACGGGTTGTACCAGCCCAATCAGGGTACGCACATCGGTTGGGCCGCCTACCATCTCATTCGGGATAAGTACGAAAATAAGAACGGTTACACTCGCTACTGGGATGAGGTAGCCGAAGCCCCGTATTTGTATAACCCGATCGATAGCATCTTTTTCTCTTACGACGACACTGCTTCGGTAAAGCTGAAAACGAAATACGCGATACAGAAAGATCTGGGCGGAATTATGTTCTGGGAATTAGGCAACGATACTAAAGGAGAAAATAGTTTGGTAGATGCCATCTATGGCGCTACCCAAGATAAACAAATGTGATTTTTTGCAAAAATCGTGAATACTATTGGTCAAGAATGTGTTGCTTTAGTAAGTAATCAATCTAATATGAAATCATTAGAACAGCGATTCAATAAATACAAACAAGAAACTAATCAGCGTTTAAATTCCATCGATGCTAAGTTTGCAGTAGTTAACGATACTTTACAGAATATTCGTAGTGATTTCAAAGAACTACACATTGCTATGGATAGTGTCTACGATTTAATGGGCAAACTGTTGGGACAACACCGAACAGACTACCAAAAGCTTGGTAAGTGTATTAGTGCGATGGAAGAACGCCAGTAATTTTTCAGTGAATAATTTTTACTTTTTTACCCGATACAAACTAGCATTATATGAAACAAGCATGGTGGAAAATAGTAGCCATTCTGTTAGTTGGGTATACCATTACCGCTGGATTGCTAGCTGATGTACCCCGATTGGCGATAGTGAATGAGACTATCCGCAATCTGCATTTTCATGTACCCATGTGGTTCGGTATGACTGCTCTCTTTACAGCCTCTATGGTTTATTCCATCAAGCATTTAATGAATCCCTTTTCAAAACACGATACGTACGCTATTGAATTTGCCAACACCGGAATACTATTTGGCATTCTAGGGATTTCGAGTGGATCATTGTGGGCCAGGTTTACCTGGGGAGCGTTCTGGACGAATGACCCTCAGTTAAACGGTGCAGCTATTGCTTTATTAATATATGCAGCCTACTTCATACTGCGTGGTTCATTTACCGATGATCAGCAACGCTCGCGAGTCAGTGCTATTTACAACATCTTTGCTTATGCTACTTTAATCCCCCTAATTTATATTTTGCCCAAAATGACCGATTCGCTTCATCCCGGTAAAGGGGGTAATCCCGGGTTCAACACCTACGATCTAGATAACCGCCTTCGTCTGGTGTTCTATCCGGCTGTAATCGGTTGGACATTAATGGGATTGTGGCTAACCAGCTTACGTATTCGCCTAAATGCGGTAAAACAGAAAATGAATGAATATGAAGAAGAAAACTTGCTCCGTAATCGTAACTAGCCTGATACTGATTTTTCTCAGTACTATTCAGGTGATCGCTCAGGCAGCTGCTGAGGTAGAAATGGCCGATACTTTCCGCCAGGAAGGAAAAATCTACGTAGTCGTTGCAGTGATGCTACTTATCTTCTCCGGATTAATTATCTACGCTATCCGCATTGATCAAAAAGTGAGTAAATTGGAGAGAGAACTCTCCGAAAATTAACAATTGAGCTATCGGGCAACTGAGCCGTTTAACAACCAATTCATGAAACTCAAATATATTCTCGCACTCATCGTGATTGCCGTGGCAGTGGGTATTATTATGTCTACTGCGGGCGACGCCAGTTCTTACGTCACTTTTTCTGAAGCTAGCGAAATGGCGAAAGCCGGGCAGGATAAAAGCATCCACGTAGTGGGTACCTTAAAAAAAGATAATCAGGGTGAGGTAGTTGGCGTGGAACCTTCAGAGGACAAATTATCTGTATCTTTTATCATGGTTGATCAGAATAACCAGGAGCAACAGGTTTTTTACAATGAACCTATGCCTGCCGATTTACTCCGTTCTGAGCAGGTAGTCGTCATCGGTTCGTACCACAACCAGCATTTCGTGGCGGATAAAGTGCTACTCAAGTGTCCGTCTAAGTATCAGGAAGAAACAGTCGGATAATCCATCAGCTAATTCCGTAGAACCTAACCGTCACTCTCCCTATGAAACCAGCCGACTACCTACCCACTTCTCTATCCATTGCTGAATATCATCAGCTTGAGCAAGAAAGCGGTATTCGCTATGAATACCACAATGGTGAAGTATTTGCAATGGCGGGGGGCGAACCGAAACATAACGCGATATCCGCCAATGTACATCGTGTGTTAGGCAACCTGCTTCTTGACCGAAACTGTAATGTATTTAGTAGCGATCAACGCTACTGGATTAACGCACGAAACAAAGCACTGTATCCAGACGCATCAGTTACTTGTGGAGAAGTAGAACGGGCAGAGAGCGACTCACAAGCCCTAATTAATCCGCTGTTGCTCGTAGAAGTGCTTTCTAAAACGACCGAGGGTTACGATCGGGGAGATAAACTAAAGTACTACAGCACCCTTCCGTCACTACGGGAATACTTATTAGTTGAACAACTCCAACCCAGTGTTCAAATCTATTATCGTGACTCTCCCAGTAGATTGTGGAAAATGAGCTGGGTCGAAGGCCTGGAATCATCGCTGACGCTTCAGTCTCTGGATATAACCATCCTACTACAAGATTTATACATCAAAACTGAGAATCTGTAGCTAGTGCATGGCTAACGAGTACGATAAGATTATCAAGGAGAATATTGAAGCGGTAATTCTCCCCCTTTCCAATAAGCTGTTTGGCATTCTTCCCGAGGCGATGGAGGAGGTTACAGTAGACCTGCAGCTAACGCTAGAACGAAAGCCTGATGTAGTGCGTCGTATTTCTCTGGAACAGCAAAACCGCATCCTGCATATTGAGTTTCAAGTAAACAACCAATCCGAGATGGTACTACGGATGCAAACCTACCGGGCTTTATTGCAAGAAATGCACCGCCTACCAGTTAGCCAATTTGTAGTGTACTTAGGAGAAAAGGAGCCAACAATGGCGACGAGCATTGCTGACTTTATCGATGGAGATGATAACAACTTCTGGTTTAAGCTCATCAATATCCACCACTACGACTACGAAAAATTGCTTTCTTCTGATATTCCCGAAGAAATTCTACTAGCCATACTGGGCGATTTCAAGAACGAATCGCCCGAGAAGGTTGTTTCTAACATACTTAGTCGCCTTACGGAAACTAGTTCGGACAAAGCTAAGTTACAGCGATACGTCCGTCAGTTGGTGGTGATGGCTAAACTCCGTAATTTACAGAATAGCACACTTCAAACAATAGAAAAAATGCCAATTGAATTTGATTTGGAAAGCGACGTAATATACCAGCGCGGTAAGCAAGAGGGCAAACAAGAGGGCAAAAATGAGGAAAAGAAAGAACTCATTGTAGAAATGCTGCGCGATGGAGCATTATCAATAGAGAAAATTGCCGCCTATGCTCGCGTTTCGATAGATTTTGTTAAACAGCTTCAACAAGAAATCGCTTCCCGATGATTAATACGTTTATTGGCAATATTGGCCACTTCTTCGTTATTTCTTCCTTTGTTACTTCACTGGTAGCCGCCTACGCATACATTACAGCTACCGTAGAAAAGGACATTATCAAAGCGCAATCCTGGAAACGCTTCGCCCGAACCGCTTTCTACGTCCACGGCGGTCTGGTCATTGGCGTGATCGCTAGTCTATTTTTTATCATCTACAATCATCTATTTGAGTACCACTATGCCTGGAGTCACTCCTCCCTGAGTCTTCCAGTATACTATATGATTTCCTGCTTTTGGGAAGGCCAGGAAGGTAGCTTTTTACTTTGGATCTTCTGGCATGTAATTTTGGGTTTTGTCCTTATCCGTACCAACCAACAGACCGGATGGGAAGCCCCGGTGATGGCGATATTTGCGCTAGTGCAGGCGTTTCTGGCTTCCATGATTCTTGGTACAGTCATTCCGGGTATTGAATTAAAAATTGGTAGTTCACCATTTTTACTGTTGCGCGATGTCATGACTGATGCTCCGGTCTTTGCCATGAACCCCGACTTCCGCCCGGAAGATGGTACGGGCTTGAATCCTCTGCTACAAAACTACTGGATGGTGATTCACCCACCTACCCTGTTTTTAGGCTTTGCTACCACGCTGGTTCCTTTCGCCTTCTGCATGGCAGGTGTCTGGCGTAAACAATACGAAAACTGGGTAAAACCCGCATTACCCTGGGCTATTTTCTCAGCGGCCGTTCTCGGCCTAGGCATCATGATGGGTGCCTACTGGGCCTACGAAACGCTAAACTTCGGAGGCTATTGGAACTGGGATCCAGTAGAAAACGCTGTCTACATTCCTTGGCTGGTGCTGGTCGCTAGCATCCACACGCTAATTATTTTCAAGAATAATGGAACGGCACTTAAAACTTCTATTGTGCTGGTCATTGCCACTTTTGTGCTAATTTTATACAGCACCTTCTTAACTAGAAGTGGAATTCTAGGTAACGCTTCGGTTCATTCTTTTACTGATCTCGGTCTATCCGGGCAACTTTTAATCTATCTGCTATTCTTTACTGTTGCAGCTATTGTTTTGTCCGCTGTCCGCTGGAAAGAGATTCCTACCTCCGAGAAAGAAGCATCAGCTTACAGCCGGGAATTCTGGATTTTCATTGGGGTAACTACCCTCTGTCTAATGGCGTTTCAGGTGCTGGTGCCTACTTCTATTCCAGTGTATAATTCTATTATTGAGTCTTTCGGCGGAGTATCCAACGTAGCTCCCCCTGCTGATCAGGTTGAGTTTTACACCAAGTTTCAGCTTTGGTTCGCCATTGCCATTGCTTTGCTATCGGGTACTGGGCAGTTCTTCTTCTGGCGTAAAATGGATCCTGATAGACTGAAAAGTGAACTATCTGTTCCATTGATTGTAACTCTGATTGTCAGTGCGGCAGCTATGCTTATTGGCAAAGTGACCAATCCTGTCTATATTTTGCTACTTACGGTTTCGGTATATTCTATCGTGGCAAATGGAAAAATTCTGCTACGCTTTGGCCGGGAAAATTTCCGGCTATCCGGTGGTTCTATTTCGCACATTGGAGTGGCTATGATTTTCATTGGTATCCTTTTTTCCTCAGGATATTCTAACGTAGTTTCTATTAATGAGTCTGGCTTACTGATTTTTAAAGATGATCCTGGGAATGAGAACTTGGAAAATACGCTACTGTGGATTAACGAACCACGCAACATGGATAAATACGAGTTGGTGTACAAAGGGCAACGAGTAGACGCGCGTAACGTACCTGTTTATGTTGACAAAGACTTATTACGCCCTACCGAAAAGCCTTTTCTGACCGTAGCGGTAAATGAGTTCTCTCACGAAGGCAAGACATACTTTACTAAAGGTGATACCGTACAAATTCATCCGGAGAACACTTACCACGAGGTTCAATATACTGATCGAGAAACTGGTAAGCAGTTCACGCTCTACCCTCGTTCGCAGGTAAACCCTAATATGGGATTACTTGCTTCACCAGATATTGTCCGTTCTCTCAGCAAGGATTTGTACACTCACGTATCAGCTATTCCACCTACCGAAGAGGAAAAAGAGTGGACCGAATTGGAGGAAAAAGAAATAAGAATGGGTGAGCAGTTTTTTGCTAATGACTACGTGACTACGCTGACGAAAATTGAACGGGTAGATCAAGTAGATGGGGTAGACCTGCAAGAGGGCGACTTAGCCGTACAAGCCCATATTCAGGTTATGGCGGGGGTAGCTGAATATACCCTTAAGCCAATTTATCTAATCCGCGACCGTATGGTAGGTCGGATACCCGATGTATCTGACGAGTTAGGGCTTCGGTTTACCTTACTTAATATTTTACCCGACGAAAATAAGTTCATGTTGGGTGTGGAGACTACCCAAAAAGAGTACATCGTACTAAAAGCCATTGAGAAGCCTCTAATTAATGTCCTTTGGATTGGCACATTATTGTTAATGTTCGGCTTTAGCGTAGCTACCTACCGTCGCTACCAGGATTATCGTAAACTAGATAAAAAGACTTTAGCACATTCCAGACCAAAAAAGTCCAAGAAACCCGTATCGGTTTAGGCAGTGGTTATTCTACGATAACTAATTCCCGTTCAGCTAGTATCTGACCATCTTCGCCGGAAAATTCAATCAGGAAGGTGCCCAGGGCATTATGTCCGAAGTTCTGGAAAGGAATACTTTGGATAAGGATGGTGGTTTCCGGTTCAATATCAAATTGCTTTAAGCCCAGTTCAAACTCCCCACCATCATCTGTTTTGCGGACGATTCGTCCGATAATCGTGTTGTCCTTAAAAGGGGTGTCAGACGTAAAGTGAACGTACACCGGTGTGCCCAGTTGGAAAGTGTTACCACTATTAGCGCAACTGTCGCTGGCGGCCGATGACTCGCAAAAATCAATCGTCAGGCCAGATTCTGATTCTGGCGAGCAACCTACCAAGCTGCTAGTGATTAGAAGAAGATAAAACAGTTGTCTCATTTTTCTGAAAGAAGAGTAATGATTGATTATTGCTGGCAATACCGATAATTTCTTGTCCATTGTACTCCAGCTTTGCTATATCCCGGACCTGCCCATCTATATAAAGACCGGACTGCCCGTTGGGTATCCAGCTAAACTGCCCATCTCCGATGTTTTCTAGTAATGTCCCGTAGCTGGCATCGTAGCGGCCCCGCTCAATCGTCACTTCGTAAAAGTTTCCAGCAGTGATGATATCCGGCCGATCATCGGCATTCACATCGGTGAGATAAATAGCATTGGTAGGAGAAAATTGGGCTTGCACTGGGAAAGGTTGAAAACGAAAGTTCAGTTCGCCATCGTTAATGAACATACCAGAACGAAACTCGTAAGCTTCATAATTTTTGGCATTCGTCAGCATATTGGATGGAAAAATTTCGCCGACACTAGCCTCCGCAAATTCAGTATAGCTGGTGAATCGGTTTTTCACGTCAACCAATTGCGAGCTAATTTCGTCTTTAGTAGCGAACAGCCGCTTTTCGTCACCCACGTAATGAAACAGCAGTTGCTCTATTTTGCCATTTTCGTCAATATCTTTCACGGCCAAACTCACTGGTTTCTTAGGTGAGGCTTTAAGTTTGGAGTTCAGTCCTAGGTTTCCCGCAAGAATGTCGAGATCGCCATCACCATCAATGTCTGCGGTTTCTGCCGTATTCCACCAGCCGTTGGTATTGGCAAGTGAAGAAATATTGGCTTTCTTTAACTGTCCACTTTGATTCAGGAAGATGGTAACAGGCATCCATTCCCCCACTACAATTAAGTCTAGCTGGTCGTCAGCGTTTACATCTGCCCAGCGGGCATCTTTGACCATCCCGATCGGGGATAAGCCCGCCGCTAACTCATCCGTTTTGATGGAAAAATTTCCTTGCCCATCGTTTTCTAATAGGTAGCTTGTGGGAGTTTCTCCGTAGTTCCAGGCTACCACTCGTCCGCCGATAAACAAATCATTATCGCCGTCACCATCAAAATCAGCCGATCGCACGCAGGAACCATTGACAAAAACATCGGGTATCGCCGGGCGGTTTCGGGTAAATTTCCCTTGCCCGTCGTTTTCGTATAATCGCACCAGCAGAGGTTCGGCGTTTCCCTGAAACTCATTGCCCCCGCTTACGACAATCAAGTCTTGATCTTGGTCATTGTCTACATCCACGAATTCTGCCCCAATGTCTTCAGCAGTGCTGTCAATCCTAAATACTTCCTGTGGGGAAATCTCGAATCCATTAGCAGCTTGAATATAGATCGCTCCCGCCTGACGTTTGGCACCGCCCACAAATAAGTCATCTTTTCCATCACCGTTTACGTCACCCACCGCTAGTTTGGGACCTTCGGTAGACGACATATGCGGAATGAGAGCTTCACGATTGAACTCAATAAAACGGTTTTCTTTGTGGACAAAATCAGGTTTCAGAAGACTATCTACTTCATCAAATATTCGTGGCGATGATAACGAAAAATCATATTTCCCCGCTGCATCTTTCTGACTTAGCTCAATTGTCTGATTTACCTTAATTCCCTGTAATAGCTCAAAGCGATGGTCGGGCCAGACTACAATCAGTGAACCAATCTGCGTTCGTGCGCCTAACCCCACCACCAGTTCAGCGGGGACGGCGGACTGATAGCCCCGGGTACTATACATTTCCTGCACAATGGTTTGACTATCCAGTGGGATAATTACCTTAGCACCAATGCCCAGCGGGTTTGCGCCCTCACCGGATAGTTTTATTTTGAGATAACTACTTTCGCCCTGATTATTCTCTACCGCCCAATTGCGGTAGATAAAGGCTGACTGGTCAATATTATTAGTCACCAAATCCAGGTCGCCATCGTTATCCAAATCAGCGTAAGTAGCTCCGTTGGAAAAGGATTCCTGATTTAGTCCCCACTGTTCCGATACATTGTCAAACCCAAGATTGCCCCGGTTCATAAATGCAGCATTGGGAATCTTGACAATGGGCAACTGTTCAACCAGTGCCATATCTTCTTCGGTTAGGTCTCCTTCCAGTTGATACTGCACCGCATCGTTAGAAATATATTTTATGTAATCCAGATCGTTAGAGCGCCGCTTAATACCATTGGCAATGTAGAGGTCTTTGTAACCGTCGAGGTTTAGGTCAGCCATCAGTCCCGACCAGCTCCAGTCCGTGGCATAAATATCCGCTAACAAGCCAATCTCACTAAAGTGACCGTTGCCCATGTTGAGTTGAAGTGTATTACGGGCGAACTGATGATTGTAGCCGTACTTGAGTTTGTAATCGTAGACATTGTAAGCATCCTCTCCGGCCGACATCTTTAGCATCACCGGGTCGGAGGGTAGCATATCGAGTGAGAGAATATCGGGCAGACCGTCGTTATTAATATCGCCAATATCATTGCCCATAGAAAATCGTCCAGTGTGCTGAATGTATTCCGATAATCGGTCTGAAAAAGTACCGTCCCCGTTGTTGATATACAGATAGTCATTCTCGTGAAAATCGTTGCCCACGTACACATCAGGGTAGCCATCCCAG
The DNA here is from genome assembly GCA_039198955.1 of Bacteroidota bacterium. Classification (GTDB taxonomy): domain Bacteria; phylum Bacteroidota; class Bacteroidia; order Cytophagales; family Cyclobacteriaceae; genus Tunicatimonas. The sequence goes on from JBCCTI010000077.1 coordinate 15,854, forward strand.
TTGACGTCGCCGACGGTAATTCCCAATCCGTAGCCCAAAGCACTACTGTAAATTCCGCTGCTGTCGGTCACATCGGTGAATGTTCCCCCATCATTTCTGAATAATTTATCACCTGCCAGTGGGTGCGTTTTCTGGCGTAGTGTCGCTCGCCCGAAGGTTCCGTTGGCGTGGGTAGAGTGGTTGAGCATGTACATATCCAAATCGCCGTCCAGATCATAGTCAAAGAAGGCCGCCTGAGTACCGAACCCAACTAAATCTAAGCCGTAGTCTTTCGCCTTATCTTCAAATATTGGGACGCGCCGCTCATCGTTTCCCTGATTGATATACAGTTGATTTTTTCCTCTGATGTTTTGATAATCACCGAGCTGGCTTACGTAAATATCCAGCTTACCGTCACCGTTTACATCGGCCATCGTTACTCCCGCAGTCCAACCCCGCTTGCCTGCTACTCCGGCGGTTTCAGTAATATCTTCAAACTTAAAGTCTCCTTGATTGAGGTACAGCTTGTTTTCTTCCAGGTTGGAGGTAAAGTACAGGTCAGGTAGGCCATCGTTGTTCAAGTCACCCGCGGCTACCCCGCCACCATTGTAAAAGTAGAGGTAGCTGAAGATATTCATCTGCGGAGTTTCGGTCAGCCTGTTCTGAAAATCAACTCCTGTCGTTTCCACTGGCAGTAACTCAAATAGCTGTGGGATTTCGGGGTCAGAGCGGCAAGCTACACTAGCGATAAGTAAGCTGACTACTACTATTTGTCTGACTTTGATAAAGATAGATTTCTGGCTCATCGTTATTCTTCGCCACAATTAATAATTTATTACCGTTGACTGTCCGGGCAGTTGCCATCTGCCGTACTTCGCCATCAATGTTCAACCCGGTGTTTTGTTTTACTGCTACAAAATCTCCGTTTTGCTGCTTCAGCAGTAATCCAGGGTTGGCATCGTATCGTCCCTCTTCAGGTTTGACTCCCGAAAAGTTACCTCCGGCCACTAGCTCGTCATCACCTAGAAAACTCCCGGAGATTATAGAAAATACGGGCGAAAACTGCGCCTCAACGGGTAGATCATCTACCTGATAGGATCCGTCGCCCCGGTTGATGACCACTGATGACTGCAGTCGGTAAATCCGGTTCACTAGGGCTCTTTCTAACGCTTCCTCGCCAAGAACTTGGTTGATGGTCTTGCCCGCGTAATCTTCGTAGTGGGTAAATTCTTTTTTCACATAATTAAGCTGCATTACCAGATCGTGACGCAGTGCAGTTGGGTAAAGGCTATCACCCTGGTAGTAAGCAAATACCTGATCGATGGTCTGATTCTCGTCAAAATCACCGATGTACAGTGTGAGCGGTTTCTCGGGACTTGCTTTAAAGGTAGAATTAAGCCCCCAGTTGCCGAGGATAAAATCCATTTCCCCATCGTCATTTAAATCTTTCACGGTTACTTCTCGCCACCAGCCGTTGGTCTTTTCTAGCCCTGGTACATTGTTCAACCGTTCTAAGTTGGCACCGTTATTTTTCAATAAGGTAATTGGCATCCAATCGCCCACAACGACCAGGTCCAGATCATCATCACTGTCAAAATCCACCCACTCCGCGTCAGTTGCCATTCCGATATTTCGCAGGCGGGGCGAAACCTCTGATGTAACATCAGTGAAGTTTCCAGCACCATCGTTTTTCAGAATAGTGCTACTGGCGGGTAAGCCGTACTTTAAGGGAATTGCCCGTGCTCCAATAAACAAGTCTATATCGCCGTCACTGTCAAAATCGGCGGGTTTCACACAGGCACCCATACTACGGTCGGTGGGTAGCGAGGATTCAGCCCGTTCGTAAATGGGTTCTTCCTGACGAAATCCAGTGAGAAGATATAATCGATCTTGGTACTCAGACGCATTTTCTCGCTGATGATTGCCGCCGCTTACCACGTATAAATCCAAATCACTATCGCCATCGGCATCGAAAAAAGCCGCATCTACGTCTTCAAATTTGCTATCCTGGGTAAACGCAGCTACTTCCGTCTGATTGAATGAGCCGCTTTCGTTTTGCAAATACAAAGCTCCGGCTGCCCCAGCTGCCCCCCCAATGTAGAAATCATCCAGTCCATCCGAGTTGACATCGGCTACGCTGAGGGCTGGCCCTTCCTGTGAGAGCATGTGGTAAACCAGCCGTTCGTAATCAAAGTCTACAAAGGTATTTTCCTGATGCCGAAAGGGCGGGTTCAGTAAATTTTCCTGAAGGACAAAGACTGGATCAGACTCGGATCGCTGGCCTGAACGAATGGACTTTGCATCCTCAAAAAATAGTGTATCGTGCTGATTCACTGTAAGATCATATAATTTTTGTACCTTATCTTCGTAACCCCAATGAACGATCAGGCTGTCAATTATTTCCAAACTATCCAGACCAAGTACCATCGTATAATCTACCGAAGACTGAAATCCTTTGGTTGGGATATTTTCCTGCATGATGTGGTTACCGTTCGCATAAGCGTGGACTCGAGCCCCCACGCCAAAAGTATTTTGCTGGGGGCCCGCGAATGACAGTTTTAAATAATTAGTCGCTTTTAGCTGCCGACTGTTGTTCCGATAGACGAACGACTCCTGATTGACATTATTCACAACCAGATCAAGGTCGCCGTCATTATCCAAATCGCCGTAGGCCGCCCCGTTAGAAAACGAAGGGGTAGCCAGTCCCCAATTGTCCGCCTTATTCGTAAAACTCAGACTGCGATCCCGCTTAAACAGATAATTGTTTAGGCGATTAGAGGGCATCCGGTCTACCAATTCCTGAAAGTCAATAGACTCTTTCCGCATAGCTTCTAAGATAGCTTCGTCGCTACCAATGTAGGCGATAAAATCTTGGTTCGTGACATCTTTGTAAACCCCGTTACTAACAAAAATCTCTTTATTGAGATCATTATCAAAGTCGGCAATCAGTGCGCCCCAGCTCCAGTCGGTAGCGTTAACCCCGGCTAATTGCCCAATCTCCTGAAACCCACCTCGCTGATTGTTGAGTTGAAGCGTATTTCGCATATACTGCTCATAATAATCATTGGTAAGTTTACGCTGATGCACGTCGTAGGACTCAAAGCTCGTCATCGTTTTCAGTCGCTTATCGGTATCGGGTAGCATATCGGTAACGAAGATTTCGGGATAACCGTCATTGTTTAGATCAGCCGCATCAGCTCCCATTGAGAAGTGGCTAATATGACCCATCCGCTGGGGTAGCTCATCACGAAACCCGGAATGCTGGCCGCTACCGTCAGCCTGATTGATATACAGATAATCGCGCTCAAAGAAATCGTTAGATACGTAGATATCTAGCCAACCATCCTGATTGACATCGGTAATGGTTACGCCCAAGCCAAAGCCAACGACACTACCGTAGATGCCTGCTTCTTCCGAAATATCGGTGAAGGTAGACTCTCCATTATCGAGGATATCGTGCCGATATAGTTTATCACCCCCAGTGCTATCCCGCACGTGACGAATATTCTCGTAACCCAGTGTGGATACCGGACGAAAGGAGTTGTTTAAAACGTAAGCGTCCAGGTCGCCATCCCGATCGTAATCAAAGAAAACAGTGTGAGTGCTGAAGCCTTTGTCATCCAAACCATATTCCGCCGCTTGTTCGGTAAATGTTAAATCCCCGTTGTTGATAAATAGCTCATTTTCCCGCTGTCCACCTGTTATGTCGCCTGAGTTACAGACGTAAATATCTAACCAGCCGTCACCGTTCACATCGGCCATACTAACCCCAGTAGCCCAAACCTTACTACCGCCTACCCCAGCTATTTCGGTAATATCTTTAAACTCAAAGTCTTTTTGATTGAGATACAGCTTATTTTCGCCCATGTTGGCGGTAAAATAGATATCGGGTAGCCCATCGTTATTGATATCGCCGATAGCCACCCCACCTCCATTGTAGTAGTTACGGTAACGAAATACATCGAAGTCCTCGCTGAGAACAAGTTTGTTGGTAAAATCAATACCACTTTCTTGGGTAGAAAGGGCTGAAAACATTTGGGTAGGCTTTTCTTTACAGGCCGCTACCAAAATGACTACCCCCCCCAACATTCCTATGAATCTCTTCTTGCTTTTATTTCCCATCAACAACCTTCCTAGAAATTATCTTTGTTAGCTCACTAACATTGAAAAATGCCAATGATCTCTATTGGTAGAAACAGAAAGAGCAAGCAACATGCTTGCTGCTTGCTCCCTTCAAATAGACGGACAATAGTCTAGTATCCAGGATTTTGTACCAAGTTAGGATTAGAATCTATTGCCTGCTGTGGAATTGGATATACAATGCGGAATGGGTCAGTCACGGTCTTCTCTGCCCAAGTGTCAGTGAAAGTCCCAAACCGAATTTGATCCACTCGGCGGATTCCTTCCCAGTATAACTCCCGACCTCGTTCATCCAACATACTTGCTTCATCCAGACTAGCCAACGGGCTTGCACCCCTGACTACTCTTAACTCATTAACCATAGTCAGAGCCTCACCAGTCTGTCCGTTACGAAGTAAAGCCTCTGCTTTCATTAAGTGAACATCACCGTAGCGCAGTTGAACGTATCGTCCTTTATCTTCAGGGTGATACTTAATAGCTCGATAACCATCGTCAGTATCGGCACCAATCAGCGCAGAATTTGCCTCATACGCTAAAGGTAGATTATTTCGGCTATTGGTAATGGGATCACCATTATCGTCAAACTGCTGACCCACCAAAAAGCCTCGGCCAATGCCTGAAAAATCACTTCCGTCAGGTGAAGCAGCAATGCCCTTTCGCACATCTCCATCCTCAAACTTAGCGTAAAAATCAGCTAGTGTAGCAAAGCCATTCCAACCGCTGGGGTTATGATCATAGTGCAACGTCATAAAGTAGCGGTTTTCAGCATTGCCTGCACCTTCCGCATTTACGAGGATTAGCTCACTTTGAGCATTAATGCTAAAGTTGTTGTAGTAATTTTCTTCTAGAGTGTAACCGTCAGCAATGACCGCATCAGCATGCTCAATTACTTTCGCCATATCAGCCTGATCGAACGTAGGAGCGAGAGCACCTTGCTCATTGACGGTGGCTGTATACACGCCTCTGTTTAAGTATAATCTTGATAAAAGAGCATTAGCAGCCGCCTGAGAAGCCTGATCATTGGTAGCTGACGGCCCTGCTACCGGAAGATCAGGAAGTGCTTCCTCTAAATCTTTCACAATAAAGTCGAAGGCTTCAGCACGAGTCAGCACTCGGGGGTCTACATCAACGCCTTCATCTACTTCCCGAAACGGGACTTGACCGTATAAATCCATTACGTGCCACATGTAGAAGGCTCGTAGAAACTTAGCTTCAGCAGTTTGCTGCGGATTGGGAGCAGGGCTAGTCGAGGCTAATACTTGATTGGTGGTAAAAACTCTACTATTCAGTTCATTCCAAGAATCAAGTACATACTGATGAGTAGGATCCCAACTATGAGAGTGTAATAGCCGCCAAACTCCATTATCGCCCCAGTCAGTACCCCGCGTGGGCGGAATCATCTCATCAGACGTATGTACTAGTAGGGAATACGTATTTGCTTGGTTAGTTAAAGCACCCAGCTGATTGTATGCCGTCTGGAGTAAGGCACCTGCATCACCTGAAAACTCCCCTGTTTCAGATTCGGTTACTACCGACTCAACTTCATCTACTTCCAGATCAGTACAAGCAGAAAAAACTAGGCCAAGTACTAACAGAAAGGATAAACTCTTAGATAACTTATTATAACTCATTGTAAACTAATTTAAGATTAGAATGATACATTTAGTCCCAACAGGAATGTTCTAGCCTGTGGAAAAGCAGTGTAATCAATTCCGAAGGATGGAATATCATCAATTGCTTTGTTAATGTTAACTTCAGGATCTTGACCGCTGTAGTTGGTAATAACGAACAGATTTTGTCCGGTCAAGTACAATCTGAGCGATGATAGAAACTCAATACCATCAGTATTAAAGTTATATCCTAAAGTAAAATTCTGTAATCGTACAAAGGAAGCATCTTCCAAGAAGCGAGTAGATACCTCGGGTGCATTTCCTCTGGATTCACCATTTCCAACAACATCTTGAGTCACATTGTTCCCCCCAGCTAGAGCACCGGCGGTGAAGAAGGCATTCTGAGTATTGTTGTATACATACTGCCCAAGTTGCCCGGCAAAAAATACGCTTAAGTCAAAGTTGCCTGCGTAGAAGTTATTAGTTAAGCCAAGATTCCACCTGGGCAGTGGTGCGCGCCCAACAAACTGCTGCACATCTCCCTGAGGATAAATAGATTGTCCAGCATCGTCAAATCCGCCAAAAGGACGTAGGAAGTACGCAAATAGTGGCTGACCATCAGCAATACGTTGAGCAAATGCTCCCGACAGCCCTTGACCGTCAATATCGCCTGTATTAATCAGGCCCTCAAAATTCTCGACTCGATTATCGTTGTAGGCAGCATTAGCTGATACATCCCAAGCAAAAGCTTCGCTATCCGCAATATTGGCGTTCAAGGTTACTTCAACTCCCTCGTTTATCACGTCAGCATCTAAGTTTTCCCAGAAAAATTCTTGAGGAGCTGGTTGAGCACTAAATACCTGGAATAGTAGATCATTAGTATTCTTACGGTAGTAATCTACTGAGCCACGTAGTCGGTTATTCAGAATTCCCCAATCAACCCCAACGTTAATCTGAGTGGTTGATTCCCACTGCAAGTCCGGGTTAGGGAATGCTACATTACTAAGAGCACCATTATTTATGTTAACTCCCGTTGGCGAAACATCAAGGCTTTCATCTTGATACCGCTGCCGATCAGTGAATAAGTTACTGGGAATTTCTTGGTTACCAGTTACTCCGTATCCAGCCCGTAGCTTTAGATCGGTTAGTCCATCGGGCACAAAGGCTTCATCAGATAAGCGCCACGCACCCGCAAAAGCGGGGAAAATTCCATATCTGTTATTCTCACCAAAACGAGTAGAACCATCAGCCCGCAGGGTAGCAGTTAACAAGTATTTATCAGATATGTCAAAATTAACCCGACCAAAGAAAGATTGTAGTTCATCTACTCGGAAGGTAGAGTTACCCGCTATCGCCCCGTTGCCAGTAGTTAGGTCTACAGCTGCTAAATTGTTTAGCATAACGTCTATATCAGTAGTCCTAAATCCAGCCGCCTGAACAAAATTAGTTTCCCGTTGGAAACGCTGATAAGAGTATCCTAGTACTGCTTCCATACGAATATTAGAACTTAAATCTCTATTGTAAGTAAAGTAGTTTTCCATCAACGTGTTGATCGCAGAAACATCGTCAAAAGCAGCCCGTCCTTGACCCTCGATACCTTGAACTAATAAATCACCAGAATAGGCTGCCTTACGGGTAGATGCCGAACGATCACCGCCTAAGATGGTCTTAAATGATAAATCGTCGGTAATAGCAAAATCAAAGGTAATATTACCTAATGCCCGAACGGTGTTGGCATTATCCTGTCCTAGCTCTAAGAACGCTACTGGGCTAGCTTCAGTCACGCTACGTTGAAATGGCGTTCCATCGGGATTTCTAACTGGATAAGTAGGGTTTAACTTCAGGGCCATACCTAGTAAGTCACCTGTAGCCCCAGCATTGTCAGAGATAGGCGCAAAGCTGTCACGAATATCAGAAATAGTAACCTGGGTAGTCACTTTCAGTCGGTCATTAATAAAACTAGATGAACCGTTAAATCGGGCGGTTAACCTTCTTAGACTACTCCGCTCCACAATACCTTCTTGGTCAGTGTAGCCTAGCGATAGACGGTACTGCCCATTGTCATTACCACCGCTGTACGAAAGGTTGTGATTCTGAGAGATGGCAGTACGGAATATTTGATCTTGCCAATCGGTATCAGCTCCCTGATCAAGGTTTTGTAAAGCAGCGTCGCCCGCTGATAATCCGTTAACCTGTGCGTAAGCATCTACGAATTCATCTGCGTTCAGCAAGTCGTATTTCTTGGTGATATTGCTCACTCCAACGTTGGCTGAGTAGTTCAGCTTGCTCTCCCCGGCTTTTCCAGTTTTAGTAGTAATGATTACTACCCCGTTTGCCCCCCGTGAACCATAGATCGCGGTAGCCGAAGCGTCTTTCAGAACGTCAATACTGGCAATATCACTAGGGTTAATAAAGTTGAGGGGATTTCGAGCTGAAGAAGTACCGAATCCAGTATCAGCTCCACCACCACTTACGTCGTCGCCCGCCAGAGGCACTCCATCTACCACAAAGAGAGGATTATTTCCACTTCGTACTGAAGATGTACCTCGGATACGGATATTGATACCAGCTCCCGGCTCACCACTCGACTGGGTGATCTGGACCCCAGCAGCCTTTCCTTGGATAAGCTGCTCTGGTGAGGCAATTACCCCTCCGTTAAAATCTTCTGCTTTAACCGAAGCTACTGCCCCGGTAGCATCACGGGCTTCTTGGGTTCCGTAACCAATTACTACGACCTCGCTCAGTGCCTGAACATCCTCGACCATTACAATATCTATAGTAGTCTGATCGCCTACTTCAACTTCCTGATTCGCATATCCGATAGATGAAAATACTAAGGTACTATTTCCTTCAGGCAATGTTAAACGATAGTTACCGTCTAAATCGGTAACGGTACCCGAAGAGGTACCTTTCACTAGTACATTAACCCCCGGAAGAGCACCTTCCGCATCGGATGTTACTGTTCCGGAGACTGTCTTTTCCTGTGCTAAGGCCGCTCCACTCCATAGCACTGCCGACGCCACAAGCATGACGTAAGCAAGTTGTGTAAAAATTCTCATAAGCAATAGCAGTATTAATAAATAGTAAAAAACTAACTATTAATAAAGTAGTTAGTTTAAAATTTTCGCAAATAAGCAACAAAAAAATATATATACAATTATTAGCTCTGAATAATTTTATCTGTAAGATATGAGACAAAATCGCGTATTATTAGGCTTGCATTGCTCCTACTAACGAAGGAAAATGTGCAATGCCTCGACAGGATTTAGAAATAGCATTGGTAGCAGATATACAAAAATTGATAAGGTACTGATGTTAAGAGTAGGCTAAGAGGAATTATTTTTTCGCTAACGTATCTTCTCGGCGGGTACTTACATTGGCAACTACAAAGTTTCCAACTTCCTTTCCTTGATCCGCACCATTTGCGATAGCGGGCATGTAGTGAATACCACCGTACAGCCGACTAATCGCGGCCTCCTCAGCAGCCGCTTTGAACGACTTAAACTCGCGGGGCGGCAACCCGTAGGCTACTTCAGTAGAATCTACGAATTGGAAGGGCTCACCGTACAACTCAGTGAGGGCCGTGGCGGCTGATGCAGAAATAACGCTATGCCCACTAGTGTACTCCGGAAAGGGCGGGGTTTGCAGCAACGGCATCCAGTCTTCATCGATGTGCTGGTTAATAATTGTTTCTGGGCGAATCAAGTTACTTCGGTACTTTTCGTCCCAGCAGCTAATGAAACCGTCAAATAGCGCGATAGCCGTAAATGTGTAGGTTTCCAGCGATTTCATTAGGTTGGCTTCCGACTGCTGGGCGGCAATCTTAGCAATACCGATCCAGTGTCCGCCGGGAGTAATCTTTTTGGTGGCAAACATTACATGCCCCTGATGGTGGGAGACGTAGGGGTTGCAATCCCAGAAACTAGCAATCTCAGCTTGCTCTTCATCTAGGTTATTTCCAGTTTCGTATACCTCCATTACCTCTTGATAAAACGGGCTTCCCTCTTCCATAGAAAACGGCGTGGGCGGAATCGGCACAAACTGGTTAGCTGAGTCAATCACCAACGAACGAATGCGACTCCAGTGGGGTTCAATGCCGTCCATATAGTCAGGGGGGGTTGGCTGCCAGCGTCCTGGTTCATCGTTTACGGTAAATTTGGGAAATGAACGGGATTGCTTGTAATTGTCCTCGCCAGACCAATCTAAAATATGCTGGGCAACCTGCTCGCCGTAGGCTAGCGAATTATCGTACATATCCTTTGGAAAAGCATCCTGGAATTGCTGATAGAGCGACTGCTGATGCTCGTTAATACGTTCTTCCGAAAAAATAAAATGCTTGCCCGCAGTCAGAAAAGCGTGAATACTGGCCAACGATAGGGATATAGCCTGAGTAGTATCGGGAGCAGGTATGGGCTTTAGTCCGTTGAGTTGCCCGGCTAACGATTGATACTCGGGATGTTGGTGCAACAGGGTTTCGTACGCCGCAATGCTAGGATACACGTAGATACGGCTGGCAACGGGCGGGGAGAAGATATCGTAGACAATCACATCGGTCAGCTTTTGCATGGACTGATGGATGTATTCGGGATCATCTGCCACAAAGTTTTCATCTACTTTCTTTTGGCAAGCCAATGTAGCCAACCCCAACAGTACTATCAAAAAACGGTTTGCAGTAGCCTTTATCAACAGCATATCTTCACAAGATTTAACCTTTAGCCCGAACAAGTATTCCCTTTCCTTGCCCGGATATACCTGTTTTAACGGATGTAACATTGACTAACCGCCCAGAAGTTTCCCGTTCATAAATTATCCACAAAATTGTCTTCTTACATACCGCTTTTCCGGAAAAGTACAATTTACGCCATACTCATTAGTCTGACTTAGCTAGGTTATTTTACTCAGATTTTCCCACTTCCTGTACATTTTCTTACAAAAGCTAATAATCCTAGTTACAAATTTCAATTCTTCAACCGATTACTTTTCTAACTTTTTTTTATCAAATTAAGCTTTAATCTCTCAATGAGAATTTTTTGCTAAGAATACCACAAAGATATTTATACTAAAATGAAAGTAATTTTACCCCTCACTCTCGTTTTATTACTCTTCGCAACAGTTAGCTTTTCCCAAACTACGTACTACGTGGATTTACCTCCCACTGGCAATGATAGCAACGTTGGAAGCTTAAACTCCCCATGGGCCACCGTTCAACATGCGATTAGCAATGTAGCTAGCGGTGATATTATCATAATCAACTCGGGGCGCTACAGTGGTACCGTGAATGTCAATAAAACCCTCACTTTGGTAGGGGCTGGAGATGGGGATAACCAATTAACTGAACTATCAGGCACTATCGCTATTTCTAGCAGTGATGTCACTCTAGAAACACTTACCCTTAGCAATACCGGAAGTAGCTTGGTGGTAGGGGGCAGTAATGCTACCGTGCAAAATTGTATCATTGACGGAACAGTTAGAATAAATAGTGGCGGTTCCGGTTTGACTTTAACGCAAAATGATTTTACCACTACTGGTACCGCTGTCAATAACACTACCAATAATGCTGTAGATGCCACTTATAACTGGTGGAGTAGTAACGCTGTAGGCGATATTACCACATCAATCACTGAAACCATTGCCAGTGTAGACTACTCTCCCTGGCTCAATTTGGATACTGATACTGATATATCAACCAATGGGTTTCAGCCCGACCTATCTTCAGTTAGTATTGATGGTGATAGCCCCGGTGGCGATGATCTTCAAGCAGCCTTTGATGCTCTCAGTCCGGGAGATACACTTAGGTTGGTAGAGACTGGTATCGGTAACCCTTATAATTCCTTGATAGTAAATGGTTTCATTGGGCAAAAGAGAATTACTATTTCTACTCCAAGTGGTGATCAGCCTACAGTCAATGATATAGATATTATAAATGATACCATTAAAATAAGTGGTAACTTAAGGATTGCCCAATCTCTTGACTTATTTGCTGGCGGATTCATGCGGACTTTAGGAAATAGTCAAGTTACATTAGGCTCTGCTGTCACTACTGTGGACGAAAATGGTGGTCGTATGAGAGGTAATTTTACCATTGAGCCCCGAAATGTCGGAACTGCAGATATTGATATTTTAGGAGTAAATATTCAGTCAGGCACTGATGATATTGGTAACGTAACCATTTCCCGCATTAATGATACTAATGGCATCGTAAATTCTAATGGTAGTGAATCTTTCGCAATTACCTGGGAGATTGATGTAGAAACTGACCCAGCCAACGGGCGTACTGTCGAGTTCAGTTGGTGGCCAGAAAGCGATAATAACCGAACAGGTGATGTGCAGATATGGCGTCTCGACGATGTTTCTGGTGAATGGATTGTAATGACTGACGCCGTAACTGTAACTACCAGTCCTACTAATGTGCGAACGGTTACGGTAGGTACTATTAGAAATTTCTCTCCCTGGACTGTCAGTGATGTCTCACAACCTCTACCCGTTGTTCTTACTGACTTTACTGCCCGGCTGGAACGGCCTAGTGTGCGGTTGGAGTGGGCGACTGCTTCGGAGACTAACTCCGAATTTTTTAGTATTGAACGTAGTACCGACGGACTATCGTTCGAGGAAGTGGGGCGCAATCAGGCAGCCGGCGAATCAAGTGATATCCGCAATTACCGCTACGTAGATGAAGGTGTTGCTAATCGGTTAACTGGCACTCTTTATTATCGCTTACGTATGGTAGATTTTGACGAGTCTTACGAGTACTCCAACACCGTAGCAGTGCCCCTTTCTACGAATAATGACCTCCGGTTACGGGCTGATGCCAAGCAGGGCACGGTTCAAATGTTTACCGAGCATTTACCCGTCGGGCAGTACTGGATTCAGGTTTCAGACATGGCGGGTAATATTCTGGCGGAGTCACCTATGAAAACCACTGAAGATATTTCTACCTTCTCACTACCGCTCAATACCCCTGCTTCCGGAGTGTACTTACTTCGCTGCATTGGTACCCGTAACTTATACATTCAGAAATTTCGGATAGAGTGATTTAGTGCTTCATCAATTTTAGTTCTGAGGGAGAAGCCGTTCGGCTAAGCTAGATCTGGATTACTTCATCGCATCTGTTGAACGGTTTTAGGTTAATAGGTTGCAGACTCTCTTAACTTATAACCTATTAACCTGAAACAGACTACTCTTTAAAACCAAACTTGAATGGACACTAACGGTGCTGAGTTCGAAGTTTTGACCTAACTCTAAACTTCAAACTTAAAAACTCAAATACTCATTGCAATACCGCCGTGGATGCCCTATTTTTGCCATCGCTTAATCCAACGCATATCCTTAATCGCAAATATTCATGGCAAATACTGGAAAAGTTGTACAGGTAATTGGCCCGGTAGTCGACGTTAGCTTCGACGCTGAGGGAGCCAAGCTACCTAATATTCTCGATGCTCTTACCATTGACCGTCCCGACGGAACCAAACTAGTACTGGAGGTACAGCAGCATCTAGGCGAAGACCGGGTACGGACGATCGCAATGGAGGCTACCGAAGGCTTAGTACGCAGTACGGAGGTAGTAGATACTGGTCAACCTATTAAGATGCCCACCAGCGAAGAGATTCGCGGTCGCCTATTTAACGTAGTCGGTGAAGCTATTGATGGACTTCCGCAACCCGATGCTGGGAAGGGACGACCGATCCATAACCCACCTCCCAAGTTTGAGGATCTTTCCACATCAGAAGAAATACTGTTTACCGGAATTAAGGTAATTGACCTACTGGAACCTTACGCTAAAGGAGGTAAGGTAGGACTGTTCGGTGGGGCGGGAGTAGGAAAAACTGTACTTATCCAGGAGCTGATTAACAATATTGCGAAAGCTTACTCGGGATTCTCGGTATTTGCCGGAGTAGGTGAACGCACCCGGGAAGGAAATGACCTACTACGTGAATTTATTGAGGCCGACATTATTAAGTACGGTAAGGAATTCACTCATTCTATGGAAGAAGGTGGCTGGGACTTAAGCAAGGTAGATATGGAGCGGATGAAAGAATCTCAGGCAACGCTGATCTTCGGACAGATGAATGAACCTCCCGGTGCCCGGGCCCGAGTCGCCCTTTCGGGACTTAGTGTTGCCGAGTATTTCCGCGATGGTGATGGACAAGGGCAGGGTCGCGATATTCTGTTCTTTATCGACAATATTTTTCGCTTCACCCAAGCAGGTTCAGAGGTGTCAGCCCTACTAGGCCGTATGCCTTCAGCGGTAGGTTATCAACCCACGCTGGCTACCGAAATGGGAGCAATGCAGGAACGGATTACCTCGACCCGCAACGGCTCAATCACTTCAGTGCAGGCGGTGTATGTTCCGGCGGATGACTTGACTGATCCGGCACCCGCTACAACTTTTGCCCACCTGGATGCTACTACCGTACTTTCCCGTAAATTGGCCGAGATTGGCATTTATCCAGCAGTAGACCCACTCGATTCTACATCTCGAATTCTGTCGGCTGAGGTAGTAGGTGATGAGCATTACAATACTGCTCAACGGGTAAAAAATATCTTGCAGCGTTACAACGAGCTTCAGGATATTATCGCAATTCTGGGTATGGACGAGCTTTCGGAAGAAGATAAGCAGGTAGTACACCGCGCTCGTCGCGTACAACGTTTCTTGTCGCAGCCTTTCTTTGTGGCCGAACAGTTCACCGGATTACAGGGAGTACTAGTAGACATCAAGGATACGATCAAAGGCTTCAACATGATTATGGACGGTGAGCTTGACCACTTACCGGAAACCGCCTTTAACCTGGTAGGAACTATCGAGGATGCTGTCGCCAAAGGTGAAAAAATCCTAGCTGAAGCGAAGTAGAAACTAGATTTTGGGGATTGGGGATTAGGCATTAGATATCTAATCCCTAATCCCTAAAACCCAAGCCCCAAAATCAATGCAACTAACAATAATTACCCCTGACCAGCAGGTTTTTGAAGGCGAGGTGGAATCGGCTACTTTTCCGGGTAGCGATGGTTCTTTTCAAGTACTGCCTAATCACGCTCCTTTGGTCAGCTCCCTTGGCAAAGGGGAAATTAAGTACCGAGGGAGCGATGGCAACGGCAATGTCACCGTGGAGGGCGGAGTAGTAGAGGTGCTAAGTAATACGATTACCGTACTGGCCGAACGGGTAGTAGAGCAAGAAGAAGAATCAACTACTACCGAATAGTAGTGCAAAGTTCCCAATCTGGTACGAAAATAGTTATTTCTTTATTAGCTCACCTAGCTTTCTAAACCGATCTAGTACTTTCTTTTCAAAATTCCAGAAGAAGCGGAACTGCCCGAAGATAAAGCCGTAGCCCAGAAGCAAAATCTGGTAAGCTGGTAAAATAGTGAGCAAATAAAACGGGACCCGAATCCAAGCGGAGGTTTCCGAGGTGATTCCAGCTAGTCGGTACAAGGGTTCTTTTAAAAAAAGTACTGAGAAACCGGTGCAGGCAAATACGACCAAAATTATAAGTACTTGCCACACACTTTTAACCTCCCACCGATCTTTTAGCTTTTCTATCCACTTCATACGAAGTACCAACTACGATTGTCCCCCTTCGGTTTTCTGTGTCGGGCGAAAAGATTGCCAGATGGCTAACGACGGTACATTAGCCTGAAAAGTAACCGCTTCGCGCCGTACTGGGTGTTCAAACGACAACTGACGAGCGTGCAAGGCAACGCTAGCATCTGACAGAGGCTCAGCAGCACCGTACTTTAGATCACCGATAATAGAACAACCCACAGTTGCCAGTTGCACCCGAATTTGGTGCGGCCGTCCCGTCAGTGGCTGCACTTCTAAAAGACACGCTCTTTCCCCCTTTTTCAAAGGTGGCCGCTGTGGAACAGGAGAGGGGGGATTTCTACTCGTAATTATACGATACGACAACTCCGCCCGCTTACTGCCCGGTTTTTCTTGATCGTAGGTAGTGGTTTTGTTCTTCGTCGAGTCTTTTACCAACCAATGAACCAATGTCCCCTCTGGCTGAGGAGGTGGGTTTTGAACGATTGCCCAGTAGGTTTTTACTACGGTTCGGGTTTTAAACATTTGGTTCATCCGAGCCAGAGCTTTTGACGTTCTAGCCATCGTTACTACTCCGCTGACGGGACGGTCCAGCCGATGTACTACTCCTAGAAATACGTTACCGGGTTTATTATACTTTTCTTTGAGATACTCTTTTCCCCAATCTACCAATGGTGTATCTCCGGTACGGTCTCCCTGCACCAGCCATCCCGCGGGTTTATTAATAATGAGTAGATGATTGTCTTCGTAGATCACTTGAGGTTTTTGACCCATGCTCAAAAATAAAAAGAACATCCTACCTTACGATAGAATGCTCTTCCAGCTTGCCAAAATTTTGTCAGGATTAACTGAACTTTCATGATATCTACGGATTACATATTCCCAATTAGCGTAGTATTACCGCCTGAATCGAGTGTTACTCTGAGCCGATAGCCGTGTTAACATTGCCACTCCTTCGGTACTCCACCCACCAGCTTTTTCGCCAGGTTTTGTCTTCGTACTTTTCGCACTCCCAGATAAGCTGTTTGCGGCTAAACGACCGAATGACCATTCGCTGCTTCACCTGCTTACCGTTAGCATCCACGAATTGTAGCGAGAAGATTCGGTTGGTAAACTGACCGATAAAATCGCAGTAGCCACCCCTATTGTCCTGCCAAGCGTAGTGCCAGGTTTTGTTCTTAGGGTTAAATTTGGCCAATGTGGTTCCCTGCCAGCCGTACCAGTTTTCAGGGGCATCTACGTGTAATTCTTCCTTTAGTAAATCATCTTCCCGAGGGCGGGATAAACGACTGCTTCCGATAAACTGTTCGCCTAGGCTATTCTTCCAATGTACTTGCCACTCGCCCAGCCAGCGCGACGTAGCTGCTACCCGACTTGCTCTACTTGCAATAGCCGGAAATAAAAATGATACGTTGATCATAAATTGGTTATCTCTTACGTTGGTAGTGAATTTGCCAATTGAGGTTCCAGGTCTTGCCTCCATCTGTTGATGACTCCCAGTCCCAGACGAAAGATTCTGCTGAAATATCCCGGAACACCATGCGTAGTTCTACCTCTTTTCCTTTTTGGTTTGTTATCGTAGTGACGAACATTCGCTTCTCACCTTCAAACTGCCCGGTGAAGTCATAGTACCCGCCCTGACTGTCCGTCCAGGCCTGATGCCATTGTTTACTTCGAGGATTATAGACCGATAGACTCATCCCTTTAAAGGCGGTAGCATTCTCCGAAGTGGGAATCACCTCAAAGTTTTCCTGAATTACCTGATTGTCTAGAATCTTGACGATCCGGTTGTAGCCCTTTTGAGAGTCACCTTGGGCATCAGTCCAGGTGAGTTCCCATTCACCTACCCAAAAGTCAAACAAGCTTTCGGGTTCAGCAATGGGTGGCTCAGAGGCGGAAATGAATACAAAAAGGAAAGCTGATAACAGTGTCATTATTATCGAGATTAGTTAGATAGAGCACAAAATGCTGTTTTCAGCCCAGATAATGGGTTAATCCGATAAGTTTAGACTCAAAAAATCAGGCGGTTCTTTTCTTTTGCTCTGATACCGATAGCACCCGATCGCGGTACTCGGTAGGTGATTCGCCGACGTGCTTTTTGAAGGCATTGTAAAATGACGCTTTGTTACGAAAGCCAGCGTCGTAAGCAATACTAATGATTTTTTCGTGCTGATTGGTAGGTTTGGATAGTAAGCGTTGTGCTTCTTCTACCCGATAATGATTGATGAAATCAGCAAAGTTTTGATTCAACTTTTCGTTGATAATTTGTGAAAAAGCGTGTTTGGATAAGTTCAGTTGCTGCGCTAGCTCTTCCATCTTCAGCTCGCTATCCAGATGGGGTCGCTTTGCTGCCATGTACCGGGTGATGTTCTTCAGATGAAAAGCTGCTTCGGCTGAAGTTAAATTTGATTTGGCATATTTGGGAATTCTTTTCTTCAGCTCAGAAACTTGCCCCGATAGTATCTCAGGCTGACGATAGCCTAAATAACCAGCCAGATAGATAAATACTGCCATGAAGAATGATACGGCGTAGTCGTGGGTGATGTCAAAATCAATGGTCAGGTACAGTACGTAATACATCGCCAGGCTAACCACAAAACCAGCGTAGCAGATTGCAGCTTTCTGCATCCACCGATACTTAGTGGTAGGTAATATTGAGTTCTTGTGCTGCTGCTTTAAGTAGTAAAATAGATAAGCAGCGTGAGCCAGCATGATTAGGTTAAAGAAAACTACGCGCAGCAGATACGATGTGTTACCATAGAGAATCTCTGAGTTAGGCGGCTCCCACCCAAGGTAGCGAGGGAGATAGTAGATGAATAATGCGACGAACGGCAGAAAATGCCAGGCATCACGACGGGGAGTGTTCTTTTGGTATAATCGCTTAAAGTAAAGTAAGAATAATGGCCCGAAAGTGAGGGGAAGGATAAAAACAACCTGGAATGCCGAAGGCAGCAGCTTAATATACCCTGTCCAGTAAGCCACGTAGTAAAGTAAAGAAATACCGAATAACAGCATGATTAGTGCCAACCAACGGTTAGCCTGATAATTTCCTTTCTTCTGTAGAAAAAGCACCAGCGATAAAAAGAGGCCGTGGGCTCCGGCAATCAAGAAAATAAATGTCCAATGGTCAAGGGATGGATCTTGCATATTCTTCTTCAACTACTACCCTCAATATAGTAAAATAAGTGTAGTAATGCCTCCGATCACGGCTTGTTCATAAAATTAGCCAATAGCAAAACACTGGTATAAAAGATCCCGCTCATAGGCAATACTTTCTCTAAGTATGTTCAGGTTTGCTAGTTGGTTACGTTTCTGTAACTGATTAATTGCTAGGTTCAAAAAA
>JBCCTI010000078.1:0-33799 GCA_039198955.1 Bacteroidota bacterium
CAGACAAATGCTTGGCAAGATAGCTATCGTACTTTATTAATCAGACAGGATACTTCATTAGGTAGTTGGGTAGCCTGGCATCATCTGTTCTGTATCCATGCTTGGATCAAGAAATTGACAAAACTTTAAATCACTTCATTACTAAAATACATAATTTTGCGGTCTGGTAAACTAAATTTCTATCCAGTATTGCACAAACACCTTTGTTTCTTTGTTACATCATCGTTTAGCTGATGGAATAGCGCGTAACGGAAATGACCGATTTTGACGTATACACCTTACCGAATGGCATTCGAATTGCCCACAAGCAAGCCACGCACACCAAAGTAGTCCACTGCGGATTTGTCCTGGATATTGGTAGCCGTGATGAGCGACCGGAGCAACACGGACTCGCTCACTTCTGGGAGCACATGGCCTTTAAAGGAACCCGCAAACGAAAAGCCTACCACATTCTAAATCGGGTCGATTCAGTGGGGGGCGAATTAAACGCTTACACGACTAAGGAGAAAATCTGCTTCTACGCTTCGGTGCTCGACCGACACTTTGAGAATGCCCTAGAACTTCTGGCTGACATCACCTTCGATTCTATTTTTCCTGAAAAGCAAATTGAGCGGGAGCGAGGGGTAATCCTGGAAGAAATGGCAATGTACTACGACTCACCCGAAGATGCTATTCAGGACGATTTTGACGAAGTAGTTTTTGGTGAGCACCCGTTAGGAAAAAATATCTTGGGAACGAACGAAAGTATTCGCCGCTTTCACCGAGAAGACTTTCAGCAATTCTTACAAGAAAACATGAATACCGAGCAGCTCATTTTTAGCTGCGTGGGTAACCTTCCGGCTAAGAAAGTCTTTCATTTGGCTGAAAAGTATCTGACTTCAGTGCCTTCATTAACCGGAAAAGGATACCGTTTACCCTTTGGTAACCAGCTTCCCCAGAAGGAAACCAAAATACGAACACTTACCCAGGCGCAGTGTGCTGTTGGGCGGACGGCTTACCCAGTAGGCGACGATCACAGTTTGCCATTTTTCATGCTGACGAATCTATTGGGTGGCCCCAGTATGAATACCCGGCTAAGTATGGCTCTGCGCGAGAAACACGGTTTAGTGTACGCCATTGATGCCGAATATCAGCCCTACACCGACACGGGCTTATTCGCTATTTATTTTGGTACTGAACCTCGGCAATTGAACCGAGCGATTCATTATACACTAAAGGAGCTAAGATCGCTGCGGGAGAAACCGCTAGGTACGATGCAACTGCACCGGGCTAAGGAGCAACTAATGGGGCAAATGGCGATGAATAGTGAAAACAACCAGAGCCTGATGCTGGCGATGGGTCGTAGCCTACTCGATCAGTACGAGCTAGAGAATCTGGAAACACTGTACCAAAAGATTAATGCGATTACAGCTACGCAACTGCAAGAAATTGCCCAGGAAATGTTTCAGGAAGATGCCCTGAGTATGCTGGCGTATGTTCCAGGGGATTAATGGACATTACAATAATGTAACCTAGCCACTGCGTTTTTTAAATGCTTAGGATAACCCTACTCAGAGTCCCTTGCTGATAATCTAAAAACTAATTAAATACCCTAGTGATCCAGTAATAGCATTGTTCTGAAGAATACTGGGAATAGCCATCCGGTTACGGTCCAGTACACTGTTTAGCCCTAAACTATAAGTTCCTTCTACCTGAAATGTACCTATTTTGGTTACTACGGCTATCCCCGCTCCGCCCCGTATTCCCAAATCATACTGGTTTTGCTCTGGCACTAAATATTCGTAAGTGATTTCATTGGGGTCTAATGTTGGTGCAGTCTGGGTACTGCTAGAGAGTAAATATCCGCCGTACATCCCCAGTGTAACAAAAATTCGCAAACTGCGCTTTCCAAAGTAACCGTAGGCCATTACGGGCACTTCTACATACTCGAGATTAACCCGGTAGAAGAGAGTAGGGTCGCGTCTTCCGTCGGCACCAGCAAAAACTTCAGACCAACCTTTTTCTATATAATTAGCTTCAACCTGTAACCCAAAATTTTTCTCAGTCATATACCGGACAATGCCCCCGTAGGCAATACCTTGCACTAGATCAGTATTGAACTGCTCGTTGGTAATCTCCAAATCAGAGGCCGCTATAAACGAAAAAGCTACTCCGCCTTTTACCCCGATGTGCCATTTTTTATAAGTAGCGAGACTATCTTGGGCTTGTAGTGTCTGAGCAAAAATCAGAAATCCAGCTAGTAAGAATAATTTTCTCATTAAGAAGGCTAATCTATATTCCCAAAAATAACGCCGGCCGAGTGATCGTATTGAGCTCCGGTGACTGATTGTAGACAATTTATTTCATTACGTACCCGCAGTACGCCCAGCAGAGCAAACACCAAGGCTTCTTTAAACGCGACTGTTTTCTCATCCGGAACTACTAACTCCACGGTTCCCGAACAGTTTTCGCGGATAGTTGATAGAAAGAGCCGATTGAATGCGCCACCTCCAGTTACCAACACCCGAAATACGCCAGCCTTCTTGTCAGCAAAGGAACTTAGATCTCGGGCAATCTGATGAGCCGCATGGTGCAATGCCGTCGCAATAGCATCGGCCACGGAAAGGTTTTTTTGCGCTATCCGCCGAATAATCTCACGCTGCACCCACTCGTAGCCCAATGACTTGGGGAAGGATTGTTGATAGTACGGTAATTGGTTCAGTTCATTAAGCAACGCTTGGTTAGGCTGTCCCTGTTGGGCGAGTTCACCATCTTTATCGTAGGGCTTACCGAGTTGCTGAGCGAAGTAATTCATGACCATGTTGGCGGTGCCAATATCGTAGGCAATGCGCTGGCCCTGCCATTGGGTAGAGAGGTTGGCGATACCACCTAAGTTCAGGCAGGCGTCATAATCGCCAAACAGTAGTTGGTCACCGATAGGAACCAGCGGTGCCCCCTGTCCGCCCGTAGCTACGTCGTAGTTACGAAACTGCGCTACCACCGTTTGCCTGCTAATTGCCTGAATAGCAAAGGGATTGCCCATTTGGTAGGTAATGCCCCGTTCCGGCTGGTGAAAGACGGTGTGTCCGTGGGAGGCAATAAACTCTGGCTTCAGTTGATGCTTGCTGATAAATTCTTTCACTGCTTCACCTATCCAGACTCCTAAGTCCTGGTCGGTCACAATCAATTCTTCGCCACTTGCTTCGGTGATTGTACCCAGCCTCTGCTGCCAGACTTCACTATACGCTTGGGTCTCACCCACTGGAATACTAAACTGCCATTGGTCATTTTCCAACGAGAACTCACAGTAAGCCATATCCAACCCATCCAGCGAAGTGCCCGACATCAGCCCAATTACCCGATACGTAGTTTTGTTTTTCATGGACTTTAGCTACTACTAATCATCTCTTTCAGTCCTTCTGTCTGAAATGTTTTCGTCTCACCGTTCTCATCGTAAATAATAAGCACTTCCAGTGAGGGGTTCTGGGCGACGATCTCTTTTGTAGGTTCTAGTCCCAATACCATAAAAGCCGTCGCGTAGCCGTCGGCGGTCATACAGTCATCAGCAATTACCGAGACGCTTAGCACCGAGTGGGTTACTTGCTGTCCAGTTTTCGGGTCAATCGTGTGAGCGTAGCGTTTTCCGTCTACTTCGTAGTAGTTACGGTAGTTTCCCGAGGTGGCTATTGCCTGATTGTTAAGTGCTATGGCGGCGGACATGCTTCCCGCCTGATTGGGGTCATCAATACCAATTCGCCAGGTTTCACTTTTATCATTTACGCCCCGGCACAGTACTTCGCCGCCAATCTCGACCATAAAGTCTTCTATGCCCTTACTTTGCAGAAAATCACCTACCACATCTACGCCACCTCCTTTCGCAATAGCACTGAAGTTCAAGCTCACGTCAGGTGTCGTTTTAGTAACGTAATCGGCAGTGTATTCAATTTTATCAAAACCAACCAATTGCAGCAGCGAGTCAATTGTGGTATTATCGGGTAGTCTCTGATCTTCTGGACCAAATCCCCAGGCATTAACCAGTGGAGCTACGGTGGGATCAAACGCCCCATTGGTCGCTCGCACAATTTCATAGCTACGCTTTAGCACCGGGTAAAAGTAGGGCAGGTCAAAGTACAGCGTATCCTGCTGATTGAACCGCGTAATTTCCGAATCGGGCAGGTAGTGGTTTACCGACTGGTTGAATGCTTCTAACAGCGAATCAATACCGGATTTAAGGCTGCGCTGCTGTTCACTTCGGTATTTGATGCTGTAGGTAGTTCCCATGGTTTGCCCTCGTACGGTAGTGTAGGCAGATTTTTCAGCAGTAGCTGGTTCGGGTTGGTTCCGAACCCACCAGACAACAGCTACCGAAGCTAACAGCACAATGGAGTAGATTATATTCTTTTTCTGGTTAGGATTCATACTAAATAAAGAGATTGAAATAAGTATTTTATACTTTAAATAAGTTTAAAATATGCTATTTTTGCTACGATAGTACGGAATTTTCTGTACATTCATATATTGAAAGTGCTCATGGGTTAAAGTGTTATTGTACTTAAGTGCACTAGCCTGAATTTAAAGTTTTTATCTGTTTTGATTCGTCCCAAAACTATAACGCTTTAACACCAAAACACGCTGATACATCTTTGGTATGAGAGAAGATTATTTAACTGGGGAGGCTTCCCAACTGAGCTCCGGCGAGAAGGAAATAGAGAAAGCACTTCGCCCGCTTTCGTTTGGCGATTTTACCGGGCAACATAAGATTGTAGACAATCTGAAGATATTTGTGCAAGCCGCTAAAAAGCGAGGTGATCAACTCGATCACGTATTGCTACACGGCCCACCTGGTCTGGGGAAGACCACACTCTCCCACATTATTGCTAACGAGTTAGATGCCCAGATTAAATCCACATCAGGACCAGTACTGGATAAACCGAGTGAACTAGCTGGATTGCTCACCAATATGGAACCTGGCAATGTGTTATTCATCGACGAAATCCATCGGCTTAACCCCATTGTAGAAGAGTATCTCTACTCGGCGATGGAGGATTACAAGATTGACATTATGCTAGACTCAGGACCGAACGCCCGCACAGTGCAAATCAGTCTTAGTCCATTTACGCTGGTGGGGGCAACGACCCGTTCGGGTTTGTTGACATCGCCGCTGCGGGCGCGTTTTGGCATTAATGCCCGTCTGGAGTACTACGATGCCGAATTGTTAACCACTATTGTGAAACGCTCGGCGCATATTCTGAATACTCCAATTGACGAAGATGCTGCTTACGAGATTGCCCGTCGCAGTCGGGGTACTCCCCGCATTGCCAACACCTTACTGCGTCGCACCCGCGATTTTGCCGAAATAAAAGGCGATGGAACGATTAACAAAGCTATTGCTGAAATAGCTTTGCAAGCCCTGGATGTTGACCAAAATGGGCTGGACGATATGGATAACCGTATCCTGTCTACTATTATTGAGAAATTTAAGGGCGGCCCAGTGGGCATTAGTACTATTGCTACGGCTTGTGGCGAAGAGGCTGAAACTATTGAAGAAGTGTACGAGCCATTCTTAATTAAGGAAGGTTATATTAAGCGGACATCACGAGGGCGGGAGGCTACTGAAATTGCTTACAAGCACTTAAAACTGATTCCGCCTGGTCGGACACAAGGGCTTTTTGACCAATGACCAATCATGGAGAGCCGAGTCGCCCTGATTCGGCTTATTTGTTTATGGGGATACCTATATTATCGAGTCAATAGATTTAGTATCTTGGCGGCAGCTCACAATTCACTCGATGAATTATACCGAACGAACATCTTTTATAAAAAATACTTCCCAAAACCTGGGTTTTGATTTTTGTGGAATAGCTAAAGCAGAATTTCTATCGGAAGAAGCCCCGCGTTTAGAGCAGTGGCTTAATCAGGGAAAGCAGGGAAAAATGAGCTATCTGGAAAACTACTTTGACCTTCGTCTTGACCCTACTAAACTAATGGAAGGGACTAAGTCGGTAGTCACCTTACTGTATAACTATTATCCTCAAGAAGACCTGAATTCAGAAGGTTCTTATAAAATTTCTAAGTATGCTTACGGAAAAGACTATCATTTTATCATCAAAAAGAAGTTGCGATTATTGCTAAATAATGTACAGAATAAAATTGGTGAGGTGGCCGGGCGGGCTTTTGTAGATTCTGCCCCGATTCTAGAGCGGGCCTGGGCAAAAAAAAGCGGATTAGGCTGGATTGGGAAAAATAGTTTATTGCTTAATAAGAAACAAGGCAGCTTTTTCTTTATAGCAGTGCTCTTATTAGACCTGGATCTAGAGTACGATCACCCAGTAGCCGATCACTGCGGTACGTGTACCCGCTGTCTAGACGCCTGCCCTACCGATGCTATTGCGGAACCGTATGTAGTAGACGGGAGCAAATGTATTTCGTACTTTACTATTGAACTAAAGGAGGAAATTCCGCCCGAAGTGAGAGGAAAGTTTGATGACTGGATTTTTGGCTGTGATATTTGCCAAGACGTATGTCCCTGGAACCGCCACGCTCAGCCCCATGAAGAGCCTAATTTTTCCCCTCACCCCGATTTAGGCGACATGACGAAGGCTGATTGGGAAGAATTGACCGAAGATGTTTTTCGTAAAGTTTTTCAGAAATCAGCGGTCAAACGAACTAAGTTCACGGGGCTAAAGCGTAATATTCGGTTTGTAAACTCATAAAAAAAGCTGCCCGAGAGCAGCTTGGTTATGGTTATTACCTCTTAATCTAAAGATGAGGGTTTCAGCTGAAACATTCATCCAACAAGCTACGGTACTGATGACTGAATTTGATGTAGCACCAACTTCTGAGTGCATCAACATCCGTAGGTAACAAGACCGTTAACGCTTTTCTCAGCTCTTTTCGGAAGAGAATGGGATCGAAGCTCACTTTAGCTAGAATAAGCTTAGCGTAGCTCAATTCAGCGTGAATGCGCTTCGCGTCTACGTGTCTGTTGTATATTTGCATAGGCGTAAAGGATTAAGGTTAAAAAGTTTTCAATGAACTGAAAAGAGAGAATTAGGAACATGAATTCCTAAAATCGGTCGCTACCTATATAAATGGTAGCCTGAAGATATTATAAATATATAACAAGTTATGCTAATTTGCAAGACCTTGGTTCAGATAAGTCATGAATAACAATTTTTTATTTTACAAAACGATAAAGATGAAAAATATTATTCTAGTTGAGCTATTTTTTCTGATTTTTTTCGGAATTAATACTACTGTATTAGCACAGAATGTTTCGGTAGAGTTGGGCCCTAACGATATTGGAGTCAACGAGCAGTTTACCATCACTTTAAAGATCGAGAATGATCGGCTCCGTCGCTACGGGGATTTCCCAGATATTCCCGGACTAGAGAAAGCCGGAACATCGTCCTCTTCTTCTACTAATATTGTCAACGGGCAAATATCCTCATCGTACAGTGTAACCCAGTCGTATCTGCCCGCCCGGGAAGGAACCTTTAAGTTATCCCCCTTCACCATGGCGATTAACGATACTGAGGTAAGTTCACCAGGAACGACTATTACCGTAGGGCCCCCTAAGCAGCGAAGTGCCCAAAACCCGTTTTTTAACGATCCTTTTGATGATTTATTCGGGCGACGCAACCAGCCTCAGGAGTTCGTAGATGTAAAAGCGGAAGCCTTTTTAGCCCTTACTACTAGCCAAGATTCGGTATATTTGGGGGAGGGATTTACTACTACCCTGGCTTTTTACCTATCGGACAGAAACCAGGCCCCACTACAATTCTACGATATTGGTAAGCAGTTAACCGACGTCTTGAAAGAACTACGTCCCTCTAGTGTGTGGGAAGAGAATTTTAACATTGAAAATATTAACGGTCAGCCAGTAACCATCAATGGGGAAGGTTACACTCAGTACAAAATATATCAGGCCACGTATTACCCAAATAATACGGAACCCATTCGCTTCCCGAGTGTGCCATTGACAATGATTAAGTACAAGGTAGCCAAGAACCCTTCGTTTTTCGGAAGGCGAAGGCAAGAAGACTTTAAAACCTTTCGTACCACCCCCCATACGGTTCATGTAAAGGAATTACCCCCTCACCCACTAAAAGCCTCGGTAGCCGTAGGGAATTACCGTTTGGATGAATCTATCTCTCAGCAAGATCTGAACACAGGTAGCAGCTTTAATTATACATTTAAAATCGTAGGGGGAGGTAATATCAATTATATCGAGAAACCGACGATTCGCACCACTGATACTTTCGATTTTTATGATCCTAGCGTACAGCAGAATATTAATCGGCGTAATAATCAGGTGGCGGGCTCTAAAGCCTTCTCTTACTACGCTGTACCTAACGAACCTGGGGAGTACAATCTGGGTGATTACTTTAATTGGGTTTTCTTCAACCCTGCCACCCGGCAGTACGATACCCTCTCTTCAGACATATCGGTGAAGGTAGAAGGGAAAAGCCGTAAAAATGAGTATATCAGCTCCCAAGATGTTGGTACTTTCTATGCCAAAATTGCCAATGTAGATAACACTCTGCAAAGCCGGAATAACGATGGCTGGCTTCAATTAGCAGCCAATATTCTGATAATCGGAATGTTGGTGCTTACAGCGGTAGTGGTGTTTAGGAAGTGATTTTAGTTACCTTGCAATTTGCTTTTAGCTTTGAATTATGAGCAATACTTACGGAACACTATTCAAACTTAGCACCTTCGGCGAGTCGCACGGTAAGGGAATTGGCGTGGTGATTGATGGCTGCCCCGCGGGTTTGCCTATTGACGAAGAATTTATTCAACAAGAGTTAATCCGGCGCAAACCAGGGCAGTCCAAGATTACAACCCAGCGTCGCGAAAGCGATACCTTTCAGATTCTTTCGGGGGTATTTGAAGGGAAAGCCACCGGAACGCCTTTGGCAATTTACATTCCTAACGAGGATCAGCGTAGTAAGGACTATTCGCACATTGCTGACAAATTCCGACCTTCCCACGCCGACTACACCTATCATGTAAAGTACGGAGTACGCGACTACCGGGGCGGAGGACGAAGTTCAGCTCGGGAAACTGCTGCCCGGGTCGCAGCTGGGGCAGTTGCTAAGCTATTTTTAAAGCACAAGGGAATTGAGGTACAAGCATATGTTTCCCAAGTAGGTAATCTACGCCTTGAGAAACCTTACGCTGACCTGGATTTTTCTCAGACTGAAGCTACTCCGGTGCGTTGTCCGGATCTGGGTACTGCTGAGCGGATGATTGAGTTGATCGATCAGGTTCGTAAAGAGCGGGATACCATTGGTGGAGTGGTAAGTGCAGTAGTTACTGGGGTACCAGTCGGGCTGGGCGAACCTGTATTTGATAAGCTGCACGCCGAATTGGGGAAAGCCATGCTAAGTATTAATGCGGTAAAAGGCTTTGAGTACGGCAGTGGTTTTGAGGGAGTGGCATTGCGGGGCTCGGAGCATAACGACGAGATTTACAATGATGGGGCAGCGGTTCGTACTAAGACCAATCACTCCGGGGGAGTACAGGGTGGTATTTCTAACGGAGAAGATATTTACTTCCGGGTAGCCTTTAAACCCGTCGCCACTATTATGCAAGATCAAGATAGTGTGAATGAAGCCGGAGAAACCGTAACGGTTTCGGGCAAAGGTCGTCATGACCCCTGCGTAGTGCCTCGGGCCGTTCCCATTGTAGAAGCAATGACTGCTTTGGTGATTACCGATATGTACTTACGAAATGCTACCACTAAACTGGGGTAAGCAAAGTCTCAATATTTCCATAACAACCTATTATGACTTTTTTTTCCCGCGTAGTTCTGATACCGCTCACGCTAGTTGGTATCCTCGCAACTCAATCACTATCGGCCCAGCCAGATGTGGCCCAGTCCCTTGCTCTACATCCTGACAACCCCCACTACTTCATTTATCAGGATGAACCTACCTTACTAATTACATCGGCTGAGCACTACGGAGCGGTACTCAATCTGGATTTTGATTATCAGACTTACCTAGAGACTATGCATCGGGAAGGTATGAACTACACCCGAATTTTTGTGGGTTCTTACGTAGAAATTCCGGGTAGCTTTGGTATTGGAAATAACACATTGGCTCCGGCAGTCGGGCGCTTTATCGCTCCCTGGCAGCGTACTGATGAAGCCGGACTATACGAGGGTGAAAAAAAGTTTAACCTGAACGAATGGAACCCCGATTATTTTGAGCGACTCACTGACTTTATTCGCGAGGCTGGGCAGCGAGGTATTATCGTAGAAGTAACTTTCTTTTGCTCTACCTATGAGGATAAAGCTTGGGAGCGGAATCCGTTCAACTCCGGTAACAGTGTAAATAATATCCCGAAAATAGATCGGAAAAAATCTAATACCTTGACTAATGGTTCACTTACCGATCATCAGAAAAAGCTGGTAGAGAAGGTCGTTACTAAGTTGAATGAGTTTGACAATATCTTCTACGAAATTCAAAACGAACCCTGGTCAGATGACCCGCAGGATGCTATGCGCACCCTGAAAACGTTAGATCCGAAAGATCTGACCTGGGCCAAGTGGGCACACACTGCTTCGGAAGCTTCGCTGGAGTGGCAGCAGGTGATGGTTGACCAAATTGTAGCTACTGAGCAGAACTTACCTAAGCAGCATCTGATCGCCCAGAACTACTGTAATTTCCGACACTCGCTAGAAAAAGTAAATAATGAAGTAGATATTATCAATTTTCACTACGCCTGGCCGGAAGCAGTTGGGATGAACTACGCTTGGAACAGGCCGATCAGCTTTGACGAGTCTGGGTTTGCGGGTAGCTCCGACACCACCTATTTACGTCAGGCCTGGCAGTTTATCGTAGCGGGCGGTAGTGTTTTTAATAATCTGGACTACTCATTTTACGTTGGACATGAAGACGGAAAAGGCGAAAACAACGCCCCAGGCGGGGGAAGTACTGCTCTCCGTAAGCAGTTGATGTATCTGCATGAATTCATGAAGTCGCTAGACTATATTAACATGCAACCTGATTTTGCCACGGTAGTACATGCGCCGGGAGTAGACACTCAGTGCTTGGCTGAACCGGGGCAACAATACGCCATATTTCTTACGGGACAGGCTACCGACTGGATTAAATTGTATCTGCCCGAAGGAGATTTTGATTGCGAGTTTATTTCTCCCTATACTGGAAAGGTTATCAACCGAAGCAAAATTTCTGGCAGTGGAGAAGCGATCGAGTTAAATCTGCCAGATTTTGATAATATGGTAGCGTTACGAATAGTGCGCGCTCCTCGTTAGTTAATTGGCTCACCCGAATTATTTTATCGTACAACCCATTTATTGGTTAATTGCCTTGGATTTTTTTTATTTTCAGGTAGCCTGTTGCGTTCTTTAAAAGATTACTGACTGAAGCAGCATACCATTCATTATCCACTGTCAATTTTCAACTGTAAGCTATGCAACCCGAAGCTATTTTCTCTATCGCTAACTCTTTCCCGCTTATTGGCTGGCTACTGCTTATTGTAGCACCTCGGTGGAAATTCACCCTCACGTTAGTTCGGTTGGTCGTTGTATTCTTATTGGCTTTATTATACGCAGCCATAGCCATTTCCTCCTTTGGCGATGCCGACGGAGGGTTTGGGTCATTAGCCGAAATAGGTCAGCTTTTCGAAAATCCTTGGTCACTTTTAGCGGGATGGATTCATTATCTGGCATTTGACCTTTTTATCGGGAGTTGGGAAGTGGAGGATGCCCAGAGCTTAGGGGTCTCCCACTGGTTGGTCATTCCTTGTTTGTTATTTACTCTTTTCTTGGGTCCGGTCGGGCTTCTTCTGTATTTCATCTTCCGCACTATTGCTACTAAAAAGCTAACTCATGAATTTGCCTGAGTCCTACCAAAAGTTGGTTTGTCGAAACCGATTATTAGCTTACCTGGGCTTGGCTCATATTATTCTGTATGTTGTACTTTTGGCGCTTTTCTTTATTGATTCCCGCACGGTAATGGGAATTAATACTTGGAGCCCATGAAGTTTGCGTTATCTATCGCTATCTACTTATAGACAGTCGGTTGGTTTCTCGAGTATCCAGGTACCTACCCTCGTTCAGTGCTGGTCATTTCCTGGGGAATAGGCATCACCATGATTATTGAGATAATTTGCATCATTACGCAAGCTGCTCGAGGTATACAGTCACACTTCAACTTTTCTACCCAATTGAATGCCAGCATTTTTGCCCTAATGGGAAACGCTATTGCCATCAATACTTTACTGGCGGTCTGGTTAACAATGCTTTTTCTATAAGATAGAACAGAAAAGCTGGCAAAACTCGCGCATGTGGACGTGGCTATTTACTTTGATATACACCGGAGTTACCGGATTTATCTTCTGGGAGGCTACCCAAGGCAGACCGCTGCTTAGCACATTGCTCCGCTAAAAAGTCCTACTACACCGAAGCAACTAACGGTCGATCTTGATTATTTTCAGCAATAACCTTCTCAATGAGTTCGGCTAGATCTTTTACTTCTACTTCGTCTTCTTTCTCTTTGTTTTTTACACCGTCGCTCATCATCGTCATACAGAATGGGCAAGCTACCGCAATGGTTTCTGCCCCAGTAGCCAGGGCTTCCTCGGTTCGGTCAATATTGACTTCCTTATTACCTGCCTCGGCATCTTTGAACATTTGGGCACCGCCCGCCCCGCAGCAGAAACCTTTGGTACGGCAACGTTTCATTTCTACCAAATCAGCATCTAGGGCTTCCAGTACCTCCCGGGGAGCTTCGTAAATATTATTGGCCCGTCCCAAATAGCAAGAGTCGTGGTAGGTAATCTTTTTTCCTTTAAAGTTTCCACCACCTTTCATAGAAATCTTCCCTTCATTAATCAATTGCTGAAGGAAGGTGGAGTGGTGAATCACTTCGTAGTTTCCACCGAGTTCGGGGTACTCATTTTTAATCGTATTAAAGCAGTGGGGGCAGGCCGTTACAATTTTTCCGATCTCGTACCCATTCAGCACCTCAATATTAGCTGCCGCTTGCATCTGAAATAGAAATTCGTTTCCCGCTCGTCGCGCCGGGTCGCCTGTACAGGTTTCTTCGGTGCCCAGTACGGCGAACTTTACTTCTACAGCGTTCAGAATTTTTACAAATGCTTTAGTTACCCGCTTGTAGCGGTCGTCATATGACCCGGCGCAGCCGACCCAAAATAATACCTCCGGCGTTTCTCCCTTAGCTGCCAAATCGGCCATCGTAGGTACTTTTATTTCTCTATTCATATTGAAATGCTAGATTCTCGATTGTTTCGGTCACTTGCGAGCATTACCCATCCACTTGCCTTTCGGTTTCTGGACTCCGGTCTTCGCTCTCCACCACTGGTTCTTCTGCAGCCAACTCATCCGCCCAGTTAAGTCTATCGGAAGGAGCAAACTTCCAAGGGGCAAAGTTATTCTCAATATTAGAAAACATAGCGTTCCAGGAAGCCGGCGATTGAGCTTCTTCCATCGCTACATAGCGACGCATTTGCAAAATAATGGATAACGGGTTGATATTGATGGGGCAAGCCTCTACACAAGCGTTGCAGGTAGTGCAGGCGTTGAGTTCCTCCCGCGTAATGTAGTCATCCAGTAAAGATTTCCCGTCTTCTAGTCCGTCTTTTCCTCGATCTAGCTGCTGCCCAACTTCTTCCAGCCTGTCCCGCGTATCCATCATAATTTTGCGGGGCGAGAGCTTCTTTCCGGTCTGGTTCGCCGGGCACTGCGAGGTACAGCGTCCGCACTCCGAGCAGGCGTAGGCACCCATTAGGTCAGTCCATTGCAAGTCGTTCACATCTTTGGCACCAAACCTCCCTACTTCTTCCGGGTCGTCTTCACCATTTTCGGGTTGCGCCCCCAGCATAATCTGAACTTCTTTGGTTACCGCAGGCATATTATCCATTTCACCTTTGGGGACTAACCGGGAAAAATAAGTATTAGGGAACGCCATAAATATATGTAAGTGCTTAGAGTAGGTAACATAAATAGCAAACCCTAAAATCCCAATGATATGAAACCACCAAGCAAAACGCTCGATAAATACCAAGACACTAGTGTTCAGACCTAGAAATAGTGGCATCAGTAACGAGCTAAAGAACAGCTCTCCAGTGGTAGCATAATCAGCATCAGGTCGAGCCTGTAGTATCTGATCAGTAGCATTCATCGTTAGTATAGCAAACATCAAAATTACCTCAACGACCAAAATTAGGTTAGCATCTAGTTTAGGCCAGCCAGCCATCTCTCGGGCGTGAAACCTCGCTACTTTTTGTATATTTCTGCGCCAAAGAAAAACTACACAAGCTATTAGTACCAATATTGCCAGTGTTTCAAAAATATTCATTGCTACCCAATACGCGTCGCCAAGGTAAGGTAGAAATAAGCGGTGGGTTCCCAGCAGGCCATCCAGTACAAACTCCAACACCTCCAAATTGATAATGATGAAACCTATGTAAATGAGGAAATGGAAGAAAGCAGGAATAAACCGCTTAAACATTTTTTGCTGGCCAAAAGCTACCAGCAGCATTGTCTTCCAACGCGTGGCAGATTGATCATATTGATGAGACTCTTTTCCAAGTAAAATATTCTGGCGAATGCGCCGAATACGCTTCGCTAAAATGAAGGAGGCTACTCCCACTACAATGATAAATGCACCCTGTCCGATGTAAGCAGCCATAGCGTATAACTTTCTTTAAATTTTTTGTAGCATTCAGAATTTTACCTAGTTTTGTAGCCCGTTACGGTGATGTAGCTCAGTTGGTAGAGCATCGGACTGAAAATCCGTGAGTCGGTGGTTCGAGCCCACTCATCACCACCCACCGAGCCTTTCTGCATATCTCAGGAAGGCTTTTTCTATTTTACGTCGCTTTTTTCTCATTTCTCTTACAATACACCCCACTTTACTACATACGATTTTTTCCAAAATGAATATTTACAAATATAATGATTATAAAATTTGTTATGCAAGCATACTATTTTTAGTAACGAAGTATACGAGTAAAAAATCCAATGCATCCGAAATTATTTACGCTAAAACTTGTCGTTTTTTGAAAAAATAGTGGAAAAAGCTCATTAGTCCTGCATTGATATAAGCTAAACAGGTGTCATATTAGTATATGATTTTCGCCCGAACACGAGCAGTATTACAAAAATTGTGTCTCTAAAAGGTCATTTTTATGCAAGAACTAGGCTCAAAGTTACATATGTAGGTAATTCGCCCAAGCCCAATTCTTATTGAGCAACCAACCTAATATCTTTGTATATATCATAAGCAAAACAGGTGGCAGATATGAAGAGAGTATACGGTTGGGTGGTGTTGGCAGTGTGTATGATGTGTTCTACACATAGTAGTGCTCAGATATCAACGCGGAAGCTAGAGGCTATTTATTTATACAATTTTACTAAGTACATCAACTTTCCTTCGGCATCAAGTGGCTATGTAATTGGTGTGTTGCAAGAAAAAGGAGTAGCGGCTGAGCTGCAGGGCAACCTAAAGAATAAAGGAGAGATTGCGGTGAAGCCGATTAGCTCGGCAGGTGAAGCAAAAGATTGCCACATCATATACGTACCCCGGTCGGCTTCATCACAGTTGACCGCGCTCGTATCAGAATTAGATAAAGCAGGAGTACTGATTGTTACTGAGGAAGATTTGGCTAGCCAGGGTGCACCGGTAAGTTTTGTGGTAGATGGCTCTAAGTTGCGATTTAAGATTAATCAATTGGCTTTAAAGAAAACCGGGTTGCAGGCAAGCGGTAGTTTACTCAGCTTAGCAATCCTCATCTGAAGCCCACAAGATATAGGTTAGGTTGTGTAGTGTAGTAAAAGAGACGGGTCACATTTAGATGACCCCTCCTTTACCCCTCTCAACTCTAAGGATTTAAACGTATAGGTTAGGTTGTGTAGTGTAGTAAAAGAGGGTTTTCGCCAGACGAACCCTCCTTTACCTTTCTTCTCAACAAACCAATGAAATTTAAAATTTAGGTTAGGTTGTGTAGTGTAGTAAAAGAGACGGGTCACATCTAGATGACCCCTCCTTTACCTTTCTTCTCAACAAACCGCTGGAATTCAAGATTTAGGTTAGGTTGTGTAGTGTAGTAAAAGGGGATGCCCACAGCAGATGGGCCTCCTTTTCTTTTTTTAAGCCTACAAAGTAATCATTCAATACGCTTTCTCAGCTCTTCTCGAGTTAGGCTGTCTAGGTTGTAGAGCTCTTCATTAGGTTGGGTAATTTTACTTTTAGATAAGTCGCCCAGGTAGAGCCCATCGAAATGAATGCTCCTTAGGATCGTTTCTAGTACTTCCCTTCCTTTAGCATCTGATGCGGTGAAGACTACTCCCAAGCGATCTGATTGAGCAAAGGCTTTTTCCTCTAGCCGTTTAAACCAAATAGTATTAAAGGCTTTCACGATATGTGCTCCGGGAAAGTAAAGGGCAGTCCAATCGCTTTCTAACAACTCTTTTTTCCGCATTTCTTTTCCAGGTTCATTACCATCCCTATCTGGGTAGTAGTTGTTGGCATCAATGATAACCTTACCCTTTGCACTGCCTACTTTCCGGGCCACTTCCGGCACCTTTCCAAATGGGAAAGCAAATAGGATTACATCCCCGAAATCAAAGGCTTCTATGATGGTTCCAGTGCTTGCATTAGTACCTGCTTGTTCTGCCAAGTCGGTAAGCTGGTTGGGGTTCCTAGAGCTAAACATCACTTGCTGTCCTGCTTTGGCAAAGTGTATACCTAGCGTGCCGCCAATATTCCCCGACCCAATAATTCCGATCTTAAATGTTGTGTCCATCTCTACTGAAGTTTTATAATTAGGTTTCGTTTTGCTTGAAGTATTTCTAGTTCGCAAATACTCCTATTTTTTTCGCCCCAGATGCTTTACCTTCACCACTTCCGCCTTACGAAGATAGCGCCACTTACCCCGGGGTAAATCTT
The DNA here is from genome assembly GCA_039198955.1 of Bacteroidota bacterium. Taxonomy (GTDB): domain Bacteria; phylum Bacteroidota; class Bacteroidia; order Cytophagales; family Cyclobacteriaceae; genus Tunicatimonas. Next base: position 16,923 of record JBCCTI010000078.1, read on the forward strand.
TTTTAGTCAAGCCCGCGTACATCACCCGATCAAGCCGAATAACTTCGTAGCCCAGATGCTCGAATATGCGACGGACAATTCGGTTGCGCCCAATGTGCAGTGAAACACCCAGACTGGTACGTTCTGGGCCAACTAGTCCAATCTCGTCTACCGGGGCAGCTCCATCTTCTAAAACGATCCCGTCTTCTATTTGCACAAAATCTTCATCGCTAATTGGCTTGTCAATATCTACTTGATACAGTTTTTGTACCCCGTAAGAAGGGTGGGTAAGCCGCTCAGCAAGTTCACCATCGTTGGTAAATAGTAGTAGTCCAGTGGTATTTCGGTCGAGACGGCCCACCGGATACAGCCGTTCTTCGGCAGCATTAGCAATTAGTTGCATCACCGTCTTGCGCTCCTGGGGGTCATCAGTCGTAGTGATAAAATCTTTGGGCTTGTTCAGCAGTACGTATACCAGTTTTTCTGGACTAAGGATTTTTCCCTGGTACTTTACCTTGTCCGAACGCTTTACTTTCGTACCCAATTCAGTGATTACTTTCCCGTTCACCTTAATCTGGCCACTTTCTATTAACTTGTCAGCCTCCCGGCGCGAGCACACCCCGGTATTGGCAATGTAGCGGTTGAGCCGAATGAGCTCATTAGTAGCATCCGATTTTTTTCCGCTTGGCTTGGTAGATTTTGAGTATTTTTTTTTCATAGAAGCTCTTTTTTAGTCTACAGTCTACAAACAATAGTCGACGGTACGAACCTGCTGTGGACTATTGACTGAAAGTCATGGACTTCATGCAGCAAAGTTGAGAATTAAAAAGGTGATTCCCAATGGGCTATGTCAGCTTTGTAGAGCTTCGGGCGTTTTATTAAAAATAGTCGCAATTTCGTTCGGTATACTACACTGGTTACCCCGAACAGAGACTACCAGATTTCTAATTTTTTCTAAATTTGTTTAAAAGCATTTTTCACCACTACCAACCATGAACATGAGTAATTATCGTATTGAAAAAGACACAATGGGTGAGGTACAAGTACCCGCTGAAAAATACTGGGGTGCCCAAACACAGCGATCCCGGCAAAATTTTAAAATCGGGGGTGCTGCTACGCAAATGCCACTAGAGATCGTTCACGCATTTGCCATTTTGAAGAAGGCCGCTGCCCAGACCAACGCCACTTTGGACGTTATGAGCCAGGAGAAGGCAGATATTATCTCGAAAGTATGCGATGAAATACTAGCTGGAGAGTTAGACGATCAGTTTCCACTGGTAGTTTGGCAAACCGGTTCGGGTACGCAAAGCAATATGAACGTAAACGAAGTGGTGGCCAACCGGGCCCACGTGCTGATGGGAGGTGCTTTAACGGATGAAAAAAAGCAAATTCACCCAAATGATGATGTAAATAAGTCGCAATCGTCTAACGATACCTTTCCTACGGCGATGCACATTGCGGCGTACACAATGATTATTGAGCAAACCTTACCTAAGGTAGAAAAACTGAGAAATACACTGAATAAGAAGGTGCAGTCCTTTGGAAACATAGTAAAAATTGGGCGAACCCATTTTATGGATGCTACCCCACTAAAGCTAGGACATGAATTTGGTGGTTACGTCTCGCAACTAGACCACGCGATAGCTGCCGTAAAAAATACATTCCCGCATTTGGCCGAATTGGCTCTAGGCGGAACCGCAGTGGGAACCGGACTGAACACTCCAAAGGGATACGCCGAAATGGTAGCCGAAAAGATTGCCGAATACAGCGGTCATCCATTTGTATCAGCTCAAAATATGTTTGAGGCCCTGGCAGCTCATGATGCAATCGTAGAAACGTCGGGGGCGTTGAAGCAGTTGGCGGTAAGTTTAATGAAGATTGGCAATGATATTCGGATGCTGGCCTCCGGTCCTCGCTGTGGCATTGGCGAGATTCTGATCCCGGCTAACGAACCGGGCTCATCTATTATGCCAGGAAAAGTAAACCCGACCCAGTGCGAAGCCCTCACCATGGTGTGCGCCCAGGTGATTGGCAACGATACCGCGATTAGCGTGGGTGGAATGAACGGACAGTTTGAACTGAATGTATTTAAGCCGATGATGATTTACAACTTGCTAACCTCCGCTCGTTTGCTAGGGGACGCTTGTGAGTCATTTAACGATAACTGTGCAGTAGGTATTGAACCTAACACTGAAGTAATTAAAGCAAATTTGAATAACTCATTAATGCTAGTGACAGCACTCAACACGCACATTGGCTATGAGAATGCTGCCAAGATTGCGAAGAAAGCCTACGCTGATGGAACAACCCTTCGGGAAGCTGCCCTCGAGCTGGAATTACTCACCGATGAGCAGTTTAGCGAATGGGTAGTACCGGAAAATATGGTAGGAAGCCTTAAATAATGACTAATGATTGATGAGTAATGAGCCATTAGTCATTATTCACTACTCATTAATCATCAGAAAGACATTATCAACTAAATCCCAGAAATGATGAAGTATGTTTGTATTATCGCTCTATTCCTGGTGGGGCTTACGGTAACGCCAGAATTAGTAATGGCGCAGAAGTTATCTAAAAAAGAGCGTAAACGCTTGAAAAAAGAGCAGAAGCAGCGTTTAAAGGAGCTTAAAAAGATGAATCCGGCTGACTTTCAGAAGCAGCAAGATCAGGCTAAAGAATTAGCCGCCAAAGCTAGTGAGCTAGAAAGCGAGCTTACTTCGGCTAAGAATGATCTCTCTCAGAAAGACTCTGAAATAAAGCAAATGAAAGATCAGGTACGACGCTTACAAGATGAACTTCAGCAAGCGAAAGCCGCAGCTAGTGCTGCCCAAGAGAATGTACCCGTAGCTACCGAAGGTGATACTGAGTACAACCAGGGGTTGGTATTTCGTGTCCAGATAGGAGCGTATCAGAACCAAGACTTGTCCAGTTACGACACCAGCGAAAATTTCACTGCTGAAAACGGCGACGACGGAAAGCAGAAATATACTCTGGGTAACTTCCGCGATTATTGGGAAGCTGATAAATTTAAGAAGTACCTGCGGGGAATGGGGGTGAAAGATGCCTGGATTATTCCTTACCGCGACGGTGGAAGGGTACCGATAAAGGATGTATTGGAAGATTTGCGAAGTAGTAACCCATCGAGTACTACGTCGGCCAACTAAAAAAGACGAGTAACAGAAGCAAAAATAATAGTAAGGAAGCGTACATAATCAGGTCAACCTGAATGTACGCTTTCCACTTTTTATAATATTCGCGCCATTTTTTCATTATAAATATGTCGTCTACCATAAAAGGTAGGAACAATCTAGCGATTGCACCAATGTTGTATTCGTGGGTTCAGAGATTCGTGTTCTAAATTTAGAGTTCGAAATTTCAAGTTCTGGGTTTAATAATTTCGAGTACCCGAACGCTAAAATGCTGTGCAACGGTTGCAATAACACTTAAACATTTGGACACCACAAAAATGGAGAAGTGGAAAAATTTGGTTTGGGTCATCACTCTCATTTGGCTTGCTGCCTGTAAAGAAGAAGAGAATCTCCCCCGCCCAACCCTATTACTAGGCACCTGGAACCTCAACGAACAGTCTATCGAGCAGGTAACCATTTCTTCAGGTGATAACTCTCTTACTTTCTCCGAAGAAGAGTTTATACAGTACCTAGCAATTGCCGGCGAAGATGTAAACGTAGATGACCTTCGTATCTTCCCTGAGAATGCCACCTTTACTTTTGAAGAAGATCAGAATTACCAAATAGAGGATCCTAGCAATACCGAAAATATTGCGGGTACTTGGGGGCTGAGCCAAGACGAAAGCCAACTTACGTTGCAACTCGCCGATCAACCACTGGTGTTTGATATTCTTTCTTTATCTGATAATCAAATGCAAACCCGCTTTTCCTTGAGTCAGGTTGAAGAAGGAATTCGGTTTGAAATCGATTTTATCCTTAATTTTGTAAAATAATCCTACCACCTTATGAAACCGACTATTAGTAAGTTAAGCCATCTATTTGTACCATTATTCTTACTTCTTATGGCCTGCCAGGAGGAAGAAGATCTCAACCGCCGGGATTTACTGATTGGCACTTGGGAGATACAGTCGGGAGAACTGGTTGACTACGGGGTAAAAGTCGAGGGACTTGACCAGGAAATAAACCGGGGTAACATTCAGACTATTGCGCTACTATCTCCGGAGATTGCTGAGATAGACCAAGCATTGGAAGATGCCGCAGGTGTGGTATTTCCAGCAGGTACGACCGTTAGCTTCGCTGATAATAATGAATACACCTTTAGTAGTTCAGACGGTACTGATATTGGTACCTGGTCGCTGAGTAACAACGAAGAAATAGTTAGTTTAGACGTTGCTAACGAGCTAGGCCTGAACCAATTAGATTTAAATATAGAGTCATTGACTAGTCAGGAAATTTCTTTGCTATTTACCATCGATCGGGCTGATGTAGACTTACAAGAATTGGGAGTGGATGAACTTCCCAACCAGATAGAAGATTTTACTGTAGAATACCGTTTTCGTTTTACCAAACAGTAAGGCAGAATGCATAGACAGTGGGTTTTTCAGGAATCACCCGATCCCCAAGCGGTTGAACAACTTTCCACTGATATTCGGGTATCCTTACCACTAGCCAGAGTACTGACCCAACGAGGCATACAGTCTTTCAACCAAGCCAAAGCCTTCTTCCGCCCCGACCTAGATGAGTTACACGATCCCTTTCTGATGAAGGATATGGATCATGCGGTGCACCGACTAATTTTAGCAATGCAGCGGAACGAGAAAATATTGATCTACGGCGATTATGACGTAGATGGAACTTGCTCAGTGGCGCTGGTATATTATTTTCTTCGTAAAATCTACGATAAAGTAGATTACTACATTCCCGACCGTTACAAAGAAGGGTACGGAGTTTCCGAGCAGGGTATCCAACACGCTGTTAATAATCAGGTAGGCTTACTCATTACGCTGGACTGTGGCATTCGGGCAATCAGATTAATTAATGCCGCTCGTAAGCAAAATATTGACTGCATTGTTTGCGACCACCACCGACCCGGCAATGAGTTGCCCCCCGCGCACGCTATTCTCAACCCCAAACAGGACGGTTGCTCTTATCCTTACAAAGAATTATGTGGCTGCGGAGTAGGCTTTAAGTTTTTGCAAGGATTCTGCCAGAAAACCAAACGATTACCCGAGGCACTTTATCATTTACTGGATTTTGTAGCGGTAGCTATTGGCGCTGACATTGTACCGATTACTGGGGAAAACCGCCTGCTAGCCCACTACGGAATTGAGGAAATCAATCAGCACCCTCGCCCCGCTTGGCAAGCACTCATTCAGGTAGCCGGATTAAAAGCTCCAGTTACAATAGAGAAAATAGTCTTCGGTTTTGCCCCTCGCATCAATGCTGCCGGACGCATGAGTCACGCCGATGCTGCTTTAAAGCTGATGCTAGAAGAAGATTTAGAAAAAGCTTATCAGTTCGCCGATGCGCTGCACCAAAAAAATGCCCAACGCCGTCAGTACGACAGCAGCACCACCGAGCAAGCCCTGGAGATGATTAATGCTGATCCTAATTTACAGCAAGCTTACAGTACTGTATTATTTAATCCCGACTGGCACAAGGGAATTGTAGGAATTGTGGCTTCGCGCTGTATTGAAAAGTATTACCGCCCCACGATCATTCTCACCGAATCGAACCAAAAAGCCACGGGTTCTGCTCGTTCGGTAGATGGTTTTGATGTCCATGATGCTATTGCCGAGTGCGCTGATTTGTTAGATCAATTTGGGGGACACGCTAGTGCGGCTGGATTAACTTTATCGGTTGAGAAAGTCCCGGAGTTTCAGAAAAAGTTTGAAGAGGTAGTAGCTGAACGCATTACTGATGATCAACGAACTCCCCAAATTCCGGTAGACATGAATATTTCATTGGCTGAGGTGACTCCTAAGCTGTACAATATCATTCGGCAGATGGCTCCGTTTGGCCCCGGTAATATGCGTCCAATTTTTGTGAGTGAAAATCTTGAGCTAGTCAGGGAACCCCGTTTGCTGAAAGAGCAGCACCTCAAACTAGAGGTTTGCCAGAATGGTTGCGCCCCACTCAATGCCATTGGCTTCCGAATGCCCCATTTGTACGAGATTGCTCGAGAAAATAAACCCTTCAAAATGGCTTATTCCGTAACGGAGAACCATTACGAAGGCCGCACCTCGCTACAACTAGAGATTAAGGATATTCAGTTGATGGAATAGCTTGTTCAGTGAAGCGCAAGCGGATGCTTGCGCTATGTTATGAGTTATCTTTTACGATACATATTTCTGGCGTAAGCGTCCGCTTGCGCCTACTCATAACAATAATAAAGCTACTTTCCGAAAACTACACTATCGTAGCGCTCGATAGGGGCTCCTAGGTTTTGTAGGCGCTGGTGAATGTTTTGGTAGCCCCGATCAATCTGCTCAATGTTATAGATAATGCTCTGTCCTTCCGCCGAAAGAGCCGCAATTAGTAGGGAAACCCCGGCCCGAATATCGGGTGAGGTCATTGATACTCCTCGTAACGACTGAACCCGGTCTAATCCGATGACGGTAGCCCGGTGCGGGTCGCAAAGAATGATCTGGGCACCCATGTCGATCAGCTTATCTACGAAAAATAGCCGACTCTCAAACATCTTCTGATGAATCAGGACGGTTCCCTTCGCCTGAGTAGCTACCACCAGGATAATACTGAGTAAATCGGGGGTGAGACCCGGCCAGGGGGCATCAGCAATAGTCATAATTGAGCCGTCGATAAATGTATCAATCTCATAGTGGCCGTTATCATACACGTGGATATCGTCATCGATTATGTCAAAATTTATTCCCAGCTTGCGAAACGTATTGGGAATCACGCCGAGCTGATGTACTCCGGCACCTTTGATAGTAATGTTTGAGCTGGTCATGGCCGCCAGACCGATGAAACTACCCACTTCAATCATATCGGGCAACATGGTGTGCTCGGTTCCTTTTAAGGAAGAAACGCCCTCAATCCTTAACAGATTAGAGCCTACCCCACTGATTTTCGCCCCCATGCGGTTCAGCATACCGCAAAGTTGCTGTAAGTAGGGTTCACAAGCGGCATTATAAATAGTAGTTTCACCCTGAGCCATAGTAGCAGCCATTACCACGTTGGCTGTTCCAGTTACACTAGCTTCGTCCAGTAGCATGTAGGTACCCTTTAGGTTGGAGGCATCAATGGTGTAATAGCTGTCCTGCGTATCGTAATTGAACTTAGCCCCTAGTTTTTCAAAACCTAAGAAGTGGGTATCCAGTCGGCGGCGACCAATTTTATCGCCACCCGGCTTGGGTAAAGAAGCTTCTCCAAAGCGGGCAAGCAGTGGTCCCATCACCATAATTGAACCCCGTAATGAAGCGGCCTGCTGCTTGTACTCAGGCGTATTTAAGTATTTAATATCTACGTTCTTGGCAGTAAAACAGTAGGATTCCTCTCCCAGCTTTTCTACTTCTACCCCCATTGAGCCTAGTAGCTCGATCAGTTTATTGACGTCGCGGATGTTGGGTACTTTGTGAATGATAACCGGTTCAGGAGTGAGCAGTACCGCACACAGTATTTGTAATGATTCATTTTTCGCGCCCTGCGGAATAATTTCACCCTTCAGGGACTGCCCGCCCTCAATTTTAAAGAATGCCATACACTATCGTTTTCGCCGATTATTACGTCGGCCTTTGTTGTTATTATTGTTGTTATTACTACGGTTTCTGGGTAGGCTGATTTCAAATAATCCTTTTTCTTTCACTTCCTCTGTAGAAATATCTAATTTTCCCCGCGACATCTTTTTCATATCCCGAATAATCACTTCGTCATCTATGTTCTCCCGGTTCCAGGTGCTGTAGAAGGTTTTCATTAGTTTACCGAGATAAATAGTTGCCGCCCGCTTTTCCTCCGCATCTTCCAGTTCACCCGCCTGTTCAACGAGCTTCTCCAGGTTCTTTCCGTAGTGGCGGTAGCGTACGGGCTCAGTGCTGTAGGGAACCCGCTGGGGTTTCTTGGTGAGCACATCTACTTCCGGTGGCGGATAGGGTGCTTCTACATCTAAGGTGAAGTCAGTCATAATGAACAGATCATCCCATAGCTTCTGAGTGGTTTCATTGTTTTCCTTCACTGCCGGATTAAGCTGTCGCATCAGTTCAATGAGTGTGTAAGCATAGCGGGTACGCTCGTCGCGATCTTCAATGGTAGATAAATAGTTAGCGAGCTTCTGAACGTTGCGACCGTATTCTTTCAAGATAATATCGGGTCGGCTGGCATTGTATTCTAACATGGCAATTAGTTGAAAGTTGAAAATGGATAGTTGAAGATTTATGAATTTTCCGTTAATCCTTTAAGGATAAGTGTTACAATATAAAAACAGGTGTAGATTGTAGGATACCGATACTAAAGCAATTATTCGGTCAGGTGTGCGCTACTAAGGTAACGGAAAAAACGGATTTTTGTGTAAAAATTCTTAACCGATAGACCAATTATTCCTCGTGAATTTTCAATTTAGCAAAACTAAGCAATAGTGTCTTTTCCCCAAAATCATCAAAAGTGACTTTAGCTTTGCGGTTGGCACCCTGCTCATCAATACCGTCTACCCGGCCAAAACCAAATTTAGGATGCTCTACTTTCATTCCCGCGGCCAGCTGACTGGTATCGCTCGGAGCAAAATTTGCTGGGGCTTTGTAAGTACTACGGTTAGTCGGAATCCGCTGGCGATCACGCTGAATACTTTTAATGAGTACCCGGGCATGATTGGTATCGCCTACTGGTGAGCGAGTGCCCAACTCTTTATTTACCATCATGTAGGCCGGGTCAATTTCTTCCAAAAAGCGACTAGGCTCGCAGTTCTTCAGGCGACCAAACCGATAGCGGGTTAGTGCATACGATAGTGTAAGCCGTGTCATCGAGCGGGTAATGGCTACGTAGAACAAGCGACGTTCCTCTTCTAAGTCTTGCCGACTAGCCAGCATCATCTGGGAGGGAAAAAGGTCTTCCTCCATGCCTACCACGTATACGTAGGGAAACTCCAGTCCTTTCGCCATGTGAATGGTCATCAGCGTTACCTTATCGGGATCATCGTCTTTATCCTGGTCAGACGAAGTGAGCAGGGCTACCTCCTGCAAGAAGGCATTCAGGCTTTTGTCTTCTATCTCAGGGTCATCCACAAACTCCTTAATGGCGTTGAGCAATTCCTGTACGTTTTCGTAGCGGCTTAAGCCCTCTACTGTTTTATCTTCGTACAGTTCGCGCAATAATCCCGATCCTTTAGCAATATGCGAGGCAGCCTCAAACGCATCCTTACGGGCAGCTTCTAACTGAAAGCCCTTAATCATATCGGTAAAGTGACCCAACGCATTACCGAGCCGACCGGGAAAGAACTCATTAGCTTCCTGCAATACGTCCCAGATGTTGTAGCCATTTTCGTAAGCGGTGACGATTACTTTATCGACGGACGTAGAACCGATCCCTCGCTTGGGCAAATTCACAATACGCCGAAACGCCTGTTCATCGTTAGCGTTCACGGTGTAGCGCATGTAGGCAATCAGGTCTTTAATTTCTTTGCGCTGATAAAATGAAAGTCCACCGACTACCTTATACTTGATATTACGCTTTCGCAGTGCTTCTTCCATCGCCCGCGACTGGCTGTTGGTACGGTATAGAATCACAAAATCGCGGTAGCGGGCACTTTGGTTACTCTTAGCTTCAAAGATAGAGTACGCCACCAGGCGACCTTCCTCTTGGTCAGACGTAGCCTTGAGTACTTCTATCAATTCACCATCGCCGTTAGCCGTCCAGATATGCTTCTTGAGTTGCGCTTTGTTACGAGCAATAACTGAGTTAGCCGCGTTGATAATGTTTTTGGTAGAGCGATAATTTTGTTCCAGCTTAAATACCTGAGCCTCGGAAAAGTCTTTTTGAAAGTTGAGAATATTCTGAATATCTGCTCCCCGGAAGGCGTAGATACTCTGGGCATCGTCACCTACCACCGAGATATTACGTCGCACTGCCGCTAACTTCTTGGTAATCAGATACTGGGAAACGTTAGTGTCCTGAAACTCATCGACCAATACGTAGCGAAAGCGTTGCTGATACTTATTCAGCACATCCAGGTGCTCGCGGAAGAGTACGTTGGTATTAAACAGCAGATCGTCAAAATCCATAGCATCGGACTTGAAGCAACGCTCGGCGTAGATACGGTACAGCTTCGCCATGTGGGGTTTAGCAGCAGCTTCATCCTCCGCCCGAATAGCGGGGTTATCTTGGTACGATCGCCAGGAAATCAGACGGTTCTTGGCACTGGAGATACGGTTAAAAACCACGTTGGGCTTGTAGACCTTATCGTCTAGGCCAGTTTCTTTCAGAATATTTTTAATTAGCGTTTTAGAATCGTCCGTATCGTAAATGGTGAAGTTGCGGTTATAGCCTAATCGGTCGGCTTCGGCGCGTAAAATACGGGCAAATACCGAATGAAACGTCCCCATCCATAGATTGCGAGCCTCAGTACCTACTACTCGCTCAATGCGCTCGCGCATCTCTTTAGCAGCTTTGTTGGTAAAAGTAAGGGCTAAAATACTAAATGGGTCGACCTGCTTATGCTGTATTAGATAAGCGATACGATAGGTGAGTACACGGGTTTTCCCCGAGCCAGCCCCGGCAATAATCAGGCTGGGCCCCTCAGTGTTAATGACCGCCTCGCGCTGCGGTTCGTTCAAACTGTCTAAATAATTCATACACAGTCAGGCTTAGCTACGCAAGGTACAAAATGAAGATATGAAATGTGAGATATGGGATAAGAAATGTGAGGGGAGGGAAGTCAGAAGACTGAAGGCAAGAGCTATAAATGCTGTACTGTAGAAAAAAGCTACTCCTTTAACTTTGATACAATCTTATTCAACCATTCTGTGAACCTCGGACATTTCTCTAGAATGCCATTAATGCCCACGATCTCGAGAATGAGTTCACCATCTCCCGTTTTATCGTAGTTGAATATCTTTTGAAGCCGTTTAGATGGGGCAGTCTCGGGGTTATTGTTGATATCTTCTGGATTAGGATATCGTTCCGAGATTTTATCAATCTGCTCTAGTTTATCGTCATCATCAATCACCAATTCAAAACCGGATCGGTCTGAAAACATCAAAGCTTCTAGTTCGTGACGTTGGACGTATGGGATAAAGTCAGGATGGTTATTGAAATCATCGCGGATCGCCTGTTCAATTTGTTCAATTCTAGTTGAATCTGTTGTGAAGCTTGGAAAATCAGTAGGTAGCCTAAAAAAATCTACCAGTGTAGTAACAATCACATTTCCTTGCGCCAAAGTTCTCTCTACTTCATTTCTGAACAAACCATAGCTAGTTACCCCACCCTTTTTATGTTGCTTTCGGTTAGTGATGATGGTTTGAGCGTGCATTGCGTTTTGAAAACCTAGACTTACCAGATGAGGAACAAGGAGCTTTTCAACTAGACTAATCTCGGTATCTCCTTCTACGATAAAAACTAAACGTTTCATTAAACGCTATAGGGTTGAGCACCGAACTTATTTTGCCCCCATAGGTCGCCGAGAGTATAATCATCTAACCAAACCTTTAGCTCATCACTATTTAGTCTTTTAAATACAGAAGTATGGTTTTCTCTGTTGGTTACTATGATGTCCTCAGGCTCAAAGTTATCAATCAGGTTGATAGACTGGGTTGAAAGAATGATCTGGGTCTTTTTTGAGGCTTTTCGGACTAGTGCTGCCAATTTGTTGATAGCTACCGGATGAAGACCTAGCTCCGGTTCGTCAATGATGATAGTATCCGGAGGATTCGGCTGCATCAGTAAGGTAGCGAGGCAGATAAATCGTAAAGTTCCATCTGATAAATGGTAGGCATTGAAATACGTTTCGGGAAAGCCTTTCTCACGCCACTCTAATTGTATCTTTTGCTCGTTCAGCCGATTGGGTTCTAATACGAAACGATCAAAGAACGGAGCAATAGATTGAATAGTCAGTTCTATACGTTTAAAATGTTTGGGTTCTTTCTGTTTTAAATAATACAGAAATGCCGTCAGGTTTGAGCCATCTCTCTTCAATTGAGCATTGTCGTGGATATCAGCCATCGCCTTGATTGGTGAAGTGTCACTAGTGTCATGAAAGTGATATACCTCAAACTCTTTTAAGCGATCGTTTACATAACGGGCATCACCTGATTTTATGCCATGAAGTTGTAGTTCTAATGTATTGTCTTTATACCATTGAGCAATCTGCTCTCCACCCCTGTATATTGTTTTAGCCTCTCTGAAGAAGAGATTGTTTTGCCCCGCTTCTAACTGAATCATAAGTTTATTCTCATGACCATCGGAGCTTTTGAAGTGTACAGCTAATTCAATGATTGAGGTATGGCGCTTACCAAAATGTAGTAGGCTATCAGCTCCTCCTTTCTTTTGTATGTAGTTCTGAAGATTTTGGTTGTAGATGTTGCGTATTAGCGAAAAGAGTGAGATGAAATTACTTTTTCCCGCACCATTGCCACCCAATAGGATGTTGATGGGTTGAAGGTCAAGCTCCAAAGACTTAATGCTTTTATAGCCAGCAATTTCTATTCGTGTGATCATACCGTAACTATATTGAAATTTCTTCTTAGAAAACAAATATCAGCATTCATTTCGTTTCTTCAATATAGTACAATAGGCGTATATGATAAAGAGTAGTCGTCTTTCTTAGACACACTCGTCGGTGTGCCAGGCACCTAAAAAACACTTGACAAATTTCAACTTTAGTTTACGTAGCGAAGCTCTGAACAAGTTAGCTTGAAGGAAGGTTACCGTTATATCATCATTCGTAACTTCTTTACAACCCCAATCTCTATGGAAGATTATGTGCGTGTAGACCGAGAGCAATTCCCGCTGATAGTAGTCACCTTTACTGGAGCAAAGGCGACTCCTGCCAACTTTCAGCATTATCTGGATGAGCTACGCGCTAACTATGACCGGGAGCAACCGCTTGCTCTGGTGTTTGATGCCACCTCAGCTAAAGTACCGGGTATTACGTACCAGAAGAAGCAAGGGGAGTGGATGCGCGATCATCAAGACCTTATTAAGGCGTACTGTCGGGGCATTGCCTATATTATTCCGAGTGCAGTTATTCGGAATGTGTTGAAGCTAATATTCAAAATTCAGCGCGACCCGGTACCTAATCAGGTGTTTTCCACTCGGGAAGAGGGCGTAGCCTGGGCTCAGGCGCAACTAGAAGTAGATCGTCGCCACGTTGGCTAATGTTGACTTCTTTCTACTGCTGATAAATAGACGAAAAGTTATTCGCTCAGTGACTGAGTACTGGAGGAAATTAGAGATACTCATTAATGAGGGAATCTGTTTTACCGACTAGGTCATTTTCCCACAGCGTAGTACGGTTCATAAAGATGGCAAAGGTAAGGGGCTTATTCAGGTATCGCTTTACGTACGTATTAGTCCCAAACCAACCTCCCGAGTGACTGGCGGTGCTATCGGTTACTCCCCAACCCATCGCGTAGTCTCTAGGTGTGCCGTTCACTTCGTGGGTAGAACTGGGCTTAAAAATTAGCTGATGTGTTTTGCTGGAGAGAATGGTTTCATCGCGTAAAGCCTGGTCGTAGTTAAAATAGTCGTTAACGCTGGTGTACACGGCACCATCGCCCATAACCCCGTTCATAAAGAACCCATCTACCTGCTTAAACTGACCAAGACTATCTTTCTGATAACAAAAAGCCCGCTCTGGTATTTCAATGGGTTGAGCCAGATTGAAATAATTAGTCTCCTGCATCCCTGCCTTTGCAAACATCTGCTCCTTCGCGTACTGAGAGAATTCTGTACCGCTCACCTTCTCAACAATCAAAGCGAGCATCAGATACGCGGTATTTGAATACTCCCATTGTTCTCCTGGTTCAAACACCGGATCAGGGTTGGTGGCTAGCCAATCCAGTACATCTTTATTTTCCAGAACTTGGGTGGTATCCCCATTCGCCTCAAAATGCTGATAATAGTCGGGTAACCCCGAAGTATGGTTTAGTAGATGCTCAACGTTGATACCCTTAAATATTGGATAAGGCAAGTAACGGAAAGCCTCATCATTTAGTGATAACTGTCCTTGATCTACTAAAGATAGTATACACAACGCCGTAAACTGTTTGCTTACCGAAGCCATCCGTAAGTTAGTACTAGCAGTAATCGGCTGACCCGTTTTTGTATCCCGTAAACCGTATCCTTTTCCAATAAGCATTTCCCCCTCACTGGCTACCAGCAAAGCCGCACCGGGCTCATCACTTCCCACTTCAGCATTAAATAATGAATCGAGACTGGTCCTAAGCTTCTCCAGTTCAATTGATCTTGTTGCTACTGCTTTATCTGACGGAGGATTACAAGCGGCAAAGAATACTGCAAGTACGAATAGGAGGTTGTTCATGTTGGTTGGTTTTAAGTGTTTTGCCAAAACTAACTCGGCATATACTTGCCGGATGAGGCTCTGCGCCCGGCGAATTCCGGCATCTCCCACATGGTTAGGAGGGAGACCCCGGAATAAATCCGGGGAAATACAGTAAGAGTTTCATTTAAGTACCTAATGCTATAGGTTTTGTTGGTACTTATTTTATTTCTTTTCTACCCGCAGAATCTTCTCCATTTTACGACCTTTCGCCAGTTCGTCTACCAGTTTATCCAGATAGCGTACTTGTTGGGTTAATGTATTATCAATTTCCTCAATTCGGTAACCGCATATTACCCCTTTTATCAGGTGGGCATTGGGGTTTATATCAGCTTGCTGAAAGAAGGTTTCAAACGTTGCTTTTTGACTGATGAGTTTTTGTAACCTATCTTCATCAAACCCGGTCAACCACGTTATCACCTGATGAAGCTCCTCTTTGGTTCGGCCTTTTTTCTCCACCTTCGTGATGTAATGCGGATAAACCGAGGAAAAAGTCATTTTTGCGATTCGTTCGTTATGTTCAGCCGTTACTTTCATATTATTCTTTCAATCATACTCAACAGTTTGGGTATGCGACGTGCTGCCCTTTTTCTGTTTTTCATAGTCAGTATTTATTCACTGAAATTCGACCCCTTTACAAGGATATTCTTATTTATCAAAACGAACAGCATGATCGCATACGCTTTGTTGTTGGGTACAGTTTTTTACTTTACCCCTCTTCAATATTAAGTCGACATTTCTCATTTACTTCTCCTAGAGCTTCCTCTAATTGCGCGGGTGCAGGTATTCCATCCAATCTATGAATCTTATCAAAATCCACCTCAAATTGGCCAGTCTTGATGCTCTCCGCATTTGGTAAAAGCAACATAATTATAATAAACCCACACATGAATAAGTAGATTGACCAATCAAATTCATATTTACCCCCATACTTATTAAGTATTGGATGGCTTAACAGTAGTATTGTTAACACTCCCAAAAGCGTTATTAAGGTAAAAAACATATTTTTCCTTGCTTTACCATTTAATATTTTTGGCGATTTTAACCACCAATTGTACCATTGTGGTTTCAATTTTCGATCCCAGACTACATCCAAGAGGTCTTTGCACTTATTCTTCAAAACTGTATCTTCTTTTTCAAGGATTGAGTAGCTCTCTTCTAGGTTATACTTGGCAGCCATAAAATCCTCATTTTTAGAATAAAAGCATCCCAAAAATAGAAGTGAAACACCTAATAATCTTTTATTAACATGATCTTTCCTAGCTAATGACTTTACTCTTTCAAGCTTCCTAATGACCATTGAAATGCGCTTTTTGTATTCCCCTTCATTATCTTCTTTCTTCTTTGGCAACAATTCTGCATTTAAGTAACAAGCATATCCATCCCATATCAAGTACTTTAGATCAGAGCTATAAACATAAGCTTTGTTAAATGCCATAGATGCTTCTTCATAATTATTTCTTTCAATTTGGATCTTTCCTTTTAATGCCTGCGCTTCCGGATAGCAACCCTCCCCCTTTTCAATCCGGTCAACTTCTACAATTGCTTCATCAAATAAATTTTTATGATATTTGAAGCAGGCTCTATTGTATCTTTGTCGGGTGCTATAGCTTTCTTCTTCGATTCCTTCATCGATACAATTGAATGCCTCATGATATTGCCCTAGCTCGCATAAGATCACAGCAAGGTTATTCAAGAGTCCTTTATGAGGGCCAGACTTCTTAATCGCCTCTTCATGTTCTTGCTTTAGCAAATTCCCTAACTTTTTATCATAATTATTCTTTCTGAACTCCTTTATCCGATCTTTCAAATCACTAAATTTATTCTCTAATTGAGTTTTTATCTGAGCTTCCATTTCTTGTTTTAATTTAGTGGGAATGTTACGAATTATTGCATTCAATTACCACATAAACGCTACAATAACCACCATAACGCTACTATATGGCATAGTAACGCTATGCGTACTAAGTTAAGCACTGATAATGAAAGTTTATCAATAAAATGAGGTTACCTGATGATTTAATACGTCGTTAAACACTATCAAGGCTGCATCAACTGTTTTGATAATCTCGCTGACACCGTCAGGAACTCATGTAATGCTTTAGTACAGTCCGCTGACAGTGTCAGGAAGCTGTACTAGGTCTAAGCAAACCTGCTGACGGTGTCAGTAAGTCGTTTCAATGAGTGTGAATATCGCTAGCGAAAAATTTTAATCGGCTATTTGAACGATATTTTTGGGCCAGGGGTCGGGGAATTCACTGCCAGCTTGCCAATGTTCTATTTCATCTTCGGTAAGAAAACAAGATGTGAGTGCTTCAGTAAACCGATCAACCTGCGTTTTATCTCCAATGACCGTCAGGTTACAATGACGATCACCAAACCGCCCCGATTCCTGGGCTAATCTTTCTTTAAGTAGTTCTATCTCG
>JBCCTI010000079.1:0-32670 GCA_039198955.1 Bacteroidota bacterium
GTGCCGTAGTCAGGGGCAGGCACGTCTTGCGCCGGACTGATAAAGTTCTTGCGGATTAGTTCGGTGGTGTAGCGACGGGTAATCTTTTCTAATTCGCTTTCGCTGTATTTACGGATGTCAATTCTCACTCCGCCCTTCGCCCCACCAAAGGGTACATCTACTAGGGCACACTTATAACTCATCAGAGCGGCTAGTGCCTTTACTTCATCTTCATTCACCGCCATGCTGTAGCGGATACCCCCCTTCACCGGAAGACGATGGTGAGAGTGTTGCACCCGGTAGGCCGTAATTACTTCGTAGTGACCGTTGTCTAGCTTAACCGGGAAGTTAGTCTGGTATACACTGTTACACTCTTTGATCTGAGCTAGAAGTCCCTGCGGTAACTCCAAATACCCCGCTGCTTGCTCCACAAATTGGTTAACGTTGTCGAAAAAGCTGTAATTTTCCATTGGTGTTGGTTAGTGGTTAATGATTGATGAATGGTGAGTAATGATGAAGGCACATTAGTCACATTGTCGTTTAAGGTAAATAAAAATCAAAGACAATATCGCGCATACAGCGAAAATGTTTCTTGGGACACTGCTGATAGCCTATTTTGGAACAGGGGCGACAATTGACCCGGTTGTTTTCTAGTATCGTAAATTTGGTACGGTAGGGATACATGCCAAACGATGGAATGGTATTCCCCCAGATACAAAAAATATTCTTCTTAAAAGCCGCCGCAATATGCATCAATCCAGTGTCGTGCGTGAAAACGTAGCGAGCCTGCCGGACGATGGATGCTGACTGATTGAGATTAAACTTTCCACAGGCATTCCAGACTAGGGCTTTCTTACCCAGTTCGCTTAGCTTTTCCTCGTACTCTCCCGAGGTGGGGCTACGGGTAAAAAAGCTAGCAACTTGCTCACCCGTTTCCCAATCATTTTTGTCACCTAGTAAAATGATTGGTTTATTAATACGATCGCAAAGCTCAATCATTCGCTCTACGGGCAGTTTTTTCGTATTGTACTGTGCCCCGATAGCGTAGGCGACAAATTGTTGGCGATGCGTTTCGGGCAGCCAATCGGTTTCTACCTCATCGGCATCCGCAATAAAGTAGTCTAACCCCAAACTATCCATCTTTACGCCCAATGGCTTTACCGTTTGCATGTAGCGGTCGACAATGTGCACATTGGGTAGTTTGTTAATTTTGAAGTTGACCATGAGCCATTTCTCCACATTCAGTTTAGGAAAACTGTAGCTTTTTGCTTCCATTCTCCATTTGATAATGCGAGTACGTAAGTTATTATGCAAGTCAACAACGTAATCGTACTGTTCGGTCTTTAGCCGGGCAATGAATGACGATAATTTACCTTCTAATAGATGAATCTTGTCAATATAAGGATTAGCCGCCAGCAAGGATTGATACTGTGGTTTGGTAGCGTAGTGCACCTCGGCGTCTAATTGAGTTTTGAGGGTACGGGGAACGGGCGTAGTCAGTACAATATCACCGATAGAAGAAAAGCGCAGTATGAGCACCTTGAGTGGTTTCTCCATGTCACAAATATAGACGATGGTGACTAATGAATGATGATTAATGATTAATACTATCGGCATACATCAGTTATTATTCATCACTGGTCATTACTCATCAACATTCCGTTTTTAAATTTTTCCAGAATTGTGTAAATTTCTCTGGGTGTTTTTGGTGTTACAGTAGCACACAACTTTTACCCATCCTGATTTTATGAAAAATTGGATCTATACCACTTTGATAATTAGCCTTCTAATGGGTTTTGTGCCGGGTTTATCGCTGGCTCAAATTGTCCAGCCGGAGCGGGTTGAGATCGAGATTGATAATAACAGCGATAACTATGTCGTCGTCTCCGC
Organism: Bacteroidota bacterium; assembly: GCA_039198955.1. Lineage (GTDB taxonomy): Bacteria > Bacteroidota > Bacteroidia > Cytophagales > Cyclobacteriaceae > Tunicatimonas. Next base: position 1,870 of record JBCCTI010000079.1, read on the forward strand.
TGAAGAACGAGGGCTAATGTTGTTCCGGGAAACTGATGTACGACAGAAGAACGGCACTCGTCTATGGGAGTTTATTCACTATGATACTGATCTCAACGAGAAGTGGAAGCGTACCTACGAGCTCAACAGCCTGCTTTCTTTGCGAGGTTATGATTACGACCGGGGGCAGTTGTGTATTTTGTTTCAAAAGGGGCAGTATCAGGATAAGGCCATGGAAATGATCAATATGAACGTTGCCAGTGGTGATACCGCTTACCACACCGTTAGGCGTATTGTGCCAGTCAACTTAGAATTTTTCGAGATTATTGGTCAAACCGTTGTATTGGGTGGAAATATCAACTATCGCCCGGTAGTCATGCATTACGATATGTTACTTCGAAAGATCAACGTTTTGCGGGACATCTACCGGGAAAACGGTGAGATCATAGACATCATCCCCAATAAACGGGACAACACCTTTGATGTGTTAATTGCCGAGGTAACCCCCGAAAAGGTTAAAACGGTGACGGTAAAATCCTACGACCAATACAGTAACATGTTACAAAGTGCCCCGCTCAAACCTCAAGGGCGGCGTAACCTACTGGATGCCCAAGTCACCGAATTTGACGGGCAACGGCAGTTTCTGGCGGGCACATACGGTCCCAAGCGATCCCGCTATTCCCGAGGCTTATTTGTGGCAACCCTTGGTCCGAGTGGCGACCAGCAAATGCGCTACTACAGCTACGCTGACCTGGAAAATTTCTTCGGCTACATGCGCGAGCGACGAGAGGAGCGGGTAAAGCGCCGCATTGAGAAGAAAAAGCAGGAAGGCCGGAAAATCCGTCTCAACTACCGTATGGTAGTACATGAGTTAATTGCCGACGGCGATAAGTACATTATGCTGGGCGAAGCCTATTATCCCAAATACAATAGTTACTACTACAGCGGGTTCTACGGCTACGGCTCGTCCCGCAATAACAACATGTACTTTGATGGCTACCGCTATACCCACGCTATTGCGGTCTGCTTTGACAAAAAAGGTGAACTGCTTTGGGATCACGCCTTCAAGTTAGATAATGCCAAGAGTATGCAACTGGAGCAGCTAGTCCATGTCACGTCGCAGGAGAACCGGGTAGTGCTCATGTATTCTTACGATGGTGAGATTACTTCCAAAGTGATTCAGGATAATGGTGAGGTACAAGATGTGGTGACCAGTGAAGTAGCCCTACCTAGCCCAGATGACAAAATCCGGCGGAATGATAAAGAGGTGTTTGGTATCCAGAAGTGGTACGATGAGTACTTCTACGTGCACGGCACGCAGGATATCCGCACTGTAGCCAACTCGGGTATCAGCTCTACTCGTAAAGTTTTCTTTATTAACAAGGTAGCTTATAACTGATTGCAACCCTATTCATCCCGTAAGCAATCCGCTGGGTTTATTCGGGCGGCTTTCACGGTTTGTAGACCTACGGTAAACCAGGCAATCAGCAAGGCGACCAACCCCGCTCCGGCAAAATACCACCATTGCAGATCAATACTGAAGGCAAACCCTTCTAGCCACTGCTGAGCGATGAAGTAGCTCAGCGGAAGGGCAATAACGATGGCCACCAGTACCATCTTAGTGAAATCGGCTGATAGTAATCGCACAATGCCAAAATCGCTGGAACCCAATATTTTTCGGATACCAATTTCTTTCAGACGCCGCTCGGCAGTAAATGCGGCTAAACCAAATAAGCCTAAGCAAGAGATGAGAATAGCCAAGCCCGCAAAGTACTTAGATAGCGTAGAAACCCGCTGCTCAGCGACGTAAAGAGCCTGATAGTCTGCATCTACGAACTGATAATCAAACGAATAACCGGGATTGAAGTCTTGATAGAAGTCTTGCAGTTGGGCCAATGTTTCCCGCTCCGTACCCCCCTCTATGCGGGCTACTATACTCATCATAAAACTAAAGTCCAGCTTGATGAAGATAGGTTTTACTTCCTCGTGCAGCGACTCAAAATGAAAGTCTTTTACCACCCCAATAATTTGTCGGTCTTCGCCCCAAAGGTTTACTATAGCTCCAATAGGTTCTGATATTCCCATTAATTTAATAGCCGTTTCATTGAAGATGATGGCGGAGCTATCGGAACTAAAATCTCGGGAAAAATTACGCCCATCCACTATACTCAACTTCAAGGTCTCAATCATATCGTAACCGACGCTAAAGTTTTGAAATTTAACCACATCATCCGGATTCTTTCCCTCCCAGTTAAGCCCAGTCGTAAAACTACCGTTACCGATAAAGTACTGTTGCATGGCCGAAGCATTCATTACTCCAGGAACCTGCTTCACCTCAGTTAGAAAAGTCTCGGGGTTTTCCGCCACCTTCCCTTCTATCGGCAGGGAGATTAAATTACTCTTATCGTAGCCTAAATTTCTATTTTGCACAAACGTAATCTGCTGATAAACTACCCACACTGATACAATCAAAATTACCGAAAGCGCAAACTGAAATACCACCAATCCCTTTCGAGCCCACACCTCTCCTACTGAGCTTTCTAATTTTCCCTTAAGTACTTTCACCGGATTGAAGCCCGAGAGGTATAAGGCCGGATAGCTACCTGCGGTTAGACCCGTTACCAGAACAATGCCTAGTAAAGATGCCGCTAAAGGAAGAGAAAACTCTAGTGATAATTGCTTACCCGTAATTATATTAAACTGTGGCAGCAAGAGGCTTACCAGTACAATAGCAGTTAGCAGCGACAGGAAAGACATCAGGAATGACTCCCCTAAGTACTGGGCAACTAATGTAGAGCGAGTGGCTCCAACAGCCTTTTTAACTCCCACTTCCTTCACCCGACGAGATGCCTTAGCAGTGGATAAGTTCATGAAATTAATGCAGGCGATCATTAGGATAAAAATGGCAATGATCGAGAATAGGCGGACATACTCAATTCTGCCCCCAACCTGTACCCCATTCTCGTAGGTTCCGTACAGATATTGTTCGGAGTAAGGGCGGGCGAATAGCGTACGAAACTCTTGATACTCTGCTTTAGTGCTGATAAAGTGCTCAATCTTACTATTAAACTGATTGACATCAGTACCTTCCTGTAAAACCAGAAAAGTATGAGGCCCCATATTACCCCACTCTAGTACTCCCGGATTAATCTCCTTGAATGCTTCAAAAGACAGAACAAAATCAAACTGAGGGGTGGAGTTACTCGGGACATCAGCAAATACTCCTGAGACAGTAGCGGGTTGGGTAAACTGTAGTATGTGCCAATCTATCGTTTTACCCACCGCATTATCGACCGTACCGAACAAGCGAATAGCCAAGTCTTCGGAAATAACGATAGAGTTTTTCTCCGCCAATACCTGACTAGCTTCACCCTGCAATAAGTTATAGGAGAATATGGAAAAGAATTCCTCCCCGACGAACTGACCTGGTGCTTTTATGTTCTTCTCGGTAAGTGACAGGGTGAAATCGCCAAACCATTCGGCGGGAGCTACGGCTGCTGCGTATTCTATCTCCGGCATTTCTTCGGCTAATGATTCAGCCAGTAACCCCGAGGTATGGTCTATCACATTAACTTCATTAGCATGCTGCTGCCGCTCCATGATTCGGTACAATTGAGCGTCCTTCTCATGAAACTTATCTACTCTCAATTCATCGTTTACCCACAGAAAGATAAACAGCGCACAGGCTAAACCCGATGATAAGCCAATAAGATTAATAAAGAAGGTGCTACGGAAGCGTTTGAAGTTACGGTAAATAAGTAGAAAGGTGTGTCGAAGCATAGTATTTAGGTTTTACAAAAAATACATTTCAATTCGTATGCCACCCGCGATAACTGGCTTTACGGGCTAAATATGTAATCAGATTACTTCTTTCATGTTCGCCAACGATCACCCTTGCCCGAAACCGGACACTTCTTTTCTAAGAAAATACCTCTTGTCGGAGGAGTAAACCGGATCCGCTGTCGACGTAGTGACTTCCTGAACCTCCTTCTACTAAATAGGAGACTCCGATATTCGCTGCTACTCAGTCGGGGAGAGCAAGAGAAGGAGCTGTGTTGCCGGATGAGTGATAGCGAATTCCGGCATCTCCTACTTATTATGAGGGAGACCCCGGCATTCGCGGAGCCTCAGCCGGGGAGAGGGGGGAGCAGAAAGAGTAGAGTTATTAGGTGAGGAAATCTTGGTATAAGTCACGCCATTGGGGGTTTATGGAGTTAATGAGATTCTTTTTCCAGTCGCGGCGGTAGCGTTTGATTTGTTTTTCCCGGTGCAGTGCTTCTTCAGAAGTGATAAATTCTTCGTAGTATACGAACTTATCGCAATTGTATTTTTTGGTAAATCCTTCTAATAGGCGGTGCTTATGTTCGTACACTCTTCGCTCCAAGTCGTCCGTAAAGCCAGTGTAGAATACTGTATGGTGGCGGTTGGTGAGAATATAGACGTAGAAGCGACCCATATTTTATCATAAGAAAAAACCATACCCTCTTGCCGGATAAGCGATAGCGAATTCCGGCATCTCCTACTTACTGTGAGGGAGACCCCGGAATGCGCTATCGCTTATCCGGGGAGAACGTATTGTCGGATGAGGCTTTGTACCTAACGAGTTCCGGTGGCTGGTATCCCCTACCTACCATAAAGGAGACCCTGGAATTTGCTTCGCGCATCCGGGGAGAGTGTATCATCTAGTAACGCCAACTAGTCAAATCCGCGCCGGAGGGGGCGCTTTCTTGGATACGATCAAGGATTTTGGGAACGTACATGGTGTTGTAGCGTAGGCGAGAGATCGCGTTGGGCAGTTCTGGGTCGCCGTTCCAGCAGTGTTCAGCGCCGTCGCCGTAGGCCACTTCCCCATCGTAGTGGGGGTTCTCGGTGTTCACCAGAAACTCTTCCATCAGCATCACCGCATTATTGAGATAGTAGTTATCCATATCACCGCAGTAGATGTGAATTTTTCCCTGCAATTCGGGGCCGAGCTTATTCCAATCACGCTCTAGAATGTGGCGCAGATCGTAGTTCTCCCGCCAGAAAGCGGCTACGGTAGGGTCAATGGTACCTGTTCGCTTGTCCCAGATAGGTTGAGGGTAGCCATTGGCACCAGCGGGAGAATATACGGCTTGCCAAATGTCCCACTGCTGCCCCGAACGACTGTTGGTAGCCAACGCCAGTTCACGGTGATTCATATCTTTCAAGGTAGAACTTACGTGCCCCAGATAGTCACGACGACCAGGGCGGGGAGTTTCTTTATACTTACTAGGCAGATAATAGGCGTTGGTATCCTGATAAATATCTACGACAGTATACGCCCGAAAGTCAATTGGGTCAGGGCAAGCGGCAAAGCAGCCATTATATTCTTCGGGGTACATCACTTGAACTGCTAAAGCTTCCCAACCGCCAGTAGAGCCCCCGTACAGAAAGCGTGCCCAGCCTTCTCCAATTCCTCGGAACTGTTCCTCGACATACGGAATCAGTTCATAGGTAATTGCATCTCCGTAGGGCCCGAGGTTAGCGGAGTTTACAGCGTAAGAATCATCGTAGTAAGGGTTTTGGTGCTGAATCTCAATGATGATCATCCGGGGAAAATCCGGCCCGGTCCAAGTTTGGTAAAAATCGTGGGCTTCCTGCTGCTGAATACGGTTGTAGCCTTCCAACTGGAACCGCTCACTATAATCGGGCACTAAATCCGGGTCAGGTGGCTCTTCCCGAAAACCCCGGAAGGTGTAGGGAAAGTGCCCGTGAAAGATACAAATGGGGTACTTAGCTTCTGGATGTTCGTCAAACCCCTCGGGCAACAGCACATTGGCTCCTAAGTACATGGGTCGCCCCCAAAACTCAGTAAGCTTCTCACTTTGCATAGTTACGTGCTTGATGTATTTGGTATCCTCCGGTTTTTCAATCGGCGGTATTTCCTGGTCTAGCGTAATGTAGAAGGTTTCATCATCTTCCGGGTCAAAGTTAATTTTCTGCGGTATGCTGTACAGATTACCGGGCGAGCGATTCCAAACCTGCCCCTCGCCTTGATCCATCGGCAGTTTCACGGTGTGGCCGTTCGCCAGATTAAACGTTTCATACTTATGTAACAGAGCCTGCACGTAATACTCTCCTGCCGGAATGTTAGCCATACTTTCCAGCGGATAACCAAACACCGTATCGCTGAAGTAGGCTTCATTACCCGGCTTTAATTCATTGACATCTATTCCGTATACTAGTTGGGTATTAGGCCCGTCATTTATTTGAAAGCGGGGTTCATCGTCGGTATTATCTGATATTAATAGCAGTAATCGCCCATCTAACGGTTCTTCACTGAGAGACTCCGGAAAGGAGACGGCAAACCGCCCCTCATCACCGCAAGAAGAAAGTAAGAAAAGTGACGTGATGCATACGCTGAGATAGGTTAAGGAATACTTCATAGAATAAATATGTAGTGATTGTAGATTGTGCGACATTACGTACTTAGAGACGCTAGGGCGTGTTGACATTTGAGATAATGAATGATTTTGAGGGCTATTTTTGCCCAATTAAGGTGCTTGCGGTCCCCGCCGGGAAGAAGGGCGATGCCTGAGCATCGGCCGCCGAAAGCAACGCAGAGTGGGTGAAAATGGTGCCAAAATCGTCGTTCAGATTAAATGTCAACGCGCCCTAGAATGAATGGGCTATGTTACGCTATTTTTTGCACAAACTCGAGGATTAATAGGCAAAAACCTCTTTGGTAGACCAACATCTGATCAATTGGGCAAGACTTCTCGCCAGCCATTGGTCTCAGCAAAGGTTTTAATTGCCTCGTTGCGCGTAAGCAGTAGCTCTTGCAGATGGTTTTTTAGTACGGCAGCATCGACCCAACGCCCGAGTATTCCCAGAGGTGAAACAAAGCGAAACTTATCAGTCATTAGCGTGAACCCACCCTGTTCTTCAAAATAATGCTGATGCTCCATTGATTGAAAAGGCCCCGATACCATTTTATCGCAAAAGTAATGAGGTCGCTCGTGGTCAACCATCCTGACAGTCATAGTAAACCATATCCCTAAGTGCTTCGCCCGCCACGTTACTTCTTCGTTCAGTTGCATCAAGCCTTCGGTCCTTCCACTAATTGCTTCCTCCTGTGTATGTTCTACCGATTGTTTATGCAGATCAATACTGGTAGATAAATCAAAACAACGTTCTATCGGAGCGTATATCTTAGTTTTGAGGGTGATTAGGGGCATAAAGAGCAATTGGCAGTGTGCAATGAGCAATGTACAATTGAAAGGTAATAATGGATAATACAGGAGCTGGAAGCTTGGTGCAAGGTGTGTGCATATTCAATTCTCTGCTCCTTGCGCCAAGCTCCCAGCCTTTAGCTATTCAGAAGGGATAAATCTAGTGAGAAGTCTGGTAATACATCTTCCCCAGAAAGAGTTCGGTCAAAACCTTCTGCTAATTCAACTGCTCGGTCAGGTCGGTATACGTAGGCTTTCTCTTCATCGGGGTCAATCAGCCAGGCTAGGCGGCAACCGTTGGTTAGCCACATCTGCATTTTCTTCTTTAAGTCTTCTATATCATCTGTATCGGATTTAAGCTCGATAACGAACTCCGGGCAGAGAGGCGCAAATTTGCGCTTTTCAGTTTCACTCAATTGATCCCAGGCTTTGTTAGATACCCAAGCAGCGTCTGGCGAGCGGTTGGAACCATCTGGCAGTTTGAAGCCCGTGGACGAGTCAAATGTTTTACCCAGTTTCGCAGTTTGATTCCAAAGATAAAGCTGGCTAGAGATAATATTATTTAAATACCCTGATAGAGATCCAGTAGGAGACATAATAATGATTTCTTGATGTTCATTGCGCTCAATGCGTAGGTCGCGATTATCCTGACAGAAGCGGTAGAACTCTTCATCAGTCATCTGATACATCTGACGCCCTCGCAGTACGAGATAATGTTCCATTTCCATAAACCAAATCTTTCTTAATTATACGAGATTACGAGTATTAGTTTATCGACTACTGAGTGCAGTTTGATTAGTGGGCAGTTCATTCAACGTATAGAACAACCTTCTGTTCTTTAGATTTACGCCCTCCATACTACTCAACTGGCCTATTTGCAGGTCATACACGTAACCGGGAATCATTTCAGCCAACGTCAGCAGCACTTCTTTACCATCTTCCGAAATCTGAACCTGCTTTACTGCTACTGGTTGTTCATCCATACGGGGCGAACCGTATTTCTGATGATAGGCGTAGTAATAGCGGGAGAATCGGTAATTATCCGGCTTTTCGGCCATTTTGCGGTCTACCGGGCGGGTGAATGTTAACTTAAAACCCTCAGGGATTACATTCATACGCAGTACATCCATCGGTATGCCTCCGTTGTAACGAATACGCTGGATGCCCCGATCGCCTACCCAGACGTAAGCTGATTTGCCTACCCACAAACTACCATCAGGGCCAAAAACCATCCGATGATTGCCGATAGACAGCCCCGCAGAGTCTATAAATGAGGTACAAGCTCCCTGGAATTTTCCGTTTACCTTCTCTAGCATTACCCGCACAATTCGCGGGAAGTCCATTTCCCCTACCAGCAATTGCCCAGCAAATGGACCGAAGTCACTGTTCTCCGGAATAACCAATGGCTGGGTGGGGGAATTTGACATGATGTTATGGGGAAACAGTACAGCCGCCTTCGTTCGCATACTGTCTAAGGTAGAGACGGGCATTTCCTCAGGATCTCCGTTCCAACCTTCGCGCCAGACTAAACTAGAAATTTGACCGTAAAAATTTTCTTCTTCTACATGGTAAAGGGTGCTAGTCCCCAGCCAATCTCCTTGGTTATCAGTCACAAATAAATTCCCCTCCAAATCAAAGCCAATACCGTCGGGCGAACGGAAACCACTGGCAACTGGTTCCAGCACTCCATCTTCCCGTAATTTCATCACCCAGCCTCGGTATTCTACCGCCGAATACATACCCGCGACTTCCCCGAGCATGTTGGTTTCACCCCGCACTTCATCCCAGATTCCCGCATTTTTGGAAGCACAATTCAGAGCGATGTAAAGGTCTTTGCCGTTGTAAGCCGGCCCGTAGGCAAACTCGTGATAGTTACCCGATATGCCGAAATCGTCAGTAGCTACGAGATATTCTTCAGCCTCTCCATCGTTGTCATTATCAACCAGACGAGTGAGTTCAGGACGCTGCATCACCAGTACTTCCCAGTTGTTCAGGGCTAATATTCCCAGTGGGTCGTGTAACCCTTCGGCAAAGAGCTCCCAGGTTTTTTCCCGAGGATCGTAGGTCATCACTTCGCCCCGGTGGAAACAGACAATCATGCGCCCATCGGGCATAAAGTCCATACCCCCTATCTCAGCAGTTAGTCCTTCTGGTAATGGCACATCTTCCACTGAATAGAAGTTATCAATCCGCTGGTCGTCAATCATGCCCGCCTCTCGTTCTATGGGCTGAAGGGTACACCCGGCTACGATCCAGATTATAACAACAATTACCAAGCTATGCTTTTTCATATCCCGCTCATATTTTCAGTGATTGTTATGGTAAACTCCTGGGCTTCTTCGGGGCTGAGCCGTAACGTTTTCTCATCTTCCCACTCACCCTGATTGCTGTAGTATAGCATATTGTGCTGGCCTTTTACAAACCGAAGCGACTCATTTAAACCCGAGAAGGTAAGCATTCGCTTAATACCGGGAGTTTCAAAGGTAGGCACGATACGTTCCGTAACCTCCACATCATTTAGGCGATACTTAAACGTAGGATAACGGTTCTTCATTTCGTAGCCCAGAAATTCTACGGTAGGTATCTCTTGACCTTCTCCTATTCGAAACGGAAATTCGGTGCTATCCCGGTAGAAGACCAGTCCTACTATCTCCGCTAACTCCTTACCCTTACCCGACCAGTGCTGCTCCAAATCAATAAAGCCCCCCTTCCAAACGTAGCGAAGTCGGCACTGCCCCGCATCCCAGCAATAGCTAATATCACCTAACAAACCTACCGCAATTCCGGCGGGGCCACAGTTGGGCATGAAAGTGCGGTACATGGCGGGAAGAATATCCGGATAGGGATGTTTGGGTGGTTTCTCCTCAGCTACGTTTTCATCGTTTCGCCGATTAGGCGGCACATTCTCATCGGTAGTCAAAGGCGGTAGCTGATTATTGGTTACGTAAATTGCCCCGTACATTACCGCTCCGTGCCCCGGATAGGTACATACGTAGGGATAAATTCCTTCGCTAGTGGGAGCTCGAAACGAAATAGTATATTTTTCTTCCGGTAATATCAACGGAATCGCTTGTAGCACTTTATCAGACTCTGGAACATAATCAGTGCTGCCTTGCTTGGCCAGTTCCAGCGACATATCGACCACATCTTCTCGCGCACCGGGCTGGGTCATAATCCAGTTGTGGGGCATCTCATCGGTATTGATCAGGGTAAGCTCTACCCAGGCGGCAGGTGGCACGCTAAGCCGCACCTGGTCGTACTGCAATCCCGATATTGCCTTGAGCGTAATCCGAACGGTATCGGTCTGAGCAAACACCGTTAGAAGATTGCTCAGAAAAATTACTGAAAAGACCAAGATAGTCCGTAGCTGCATATTGTGTAGATTTACTATCGCTCAATATAACAAAACCAGACTTGATGGAAAAGGCTTGGAGCTGGGCGCGGGGAGGTTGGGGCAATAATGATAGCTTCACACCCAGCCCCCCGCTCCTAGCCATCCTCCGGTCTCCGGACTCCCGACTCCGGTTTTCAGTTTCCGTTTCTATTTTGCCTTAATTTTAGTATCTTTTCCCGTAGTGATCCATTATTACCATGATCTACCCTAAGTATATCCGAACTCTTATCTACTATTGCATTCTCAGCAGTTTATGGTGCTGTCAGCCAAAACTCCCCGATGAAGTAGCTCAAGTTTATGAGATCCTACCGGAGAAGGTTGATTATAATTACCATGTAAAGCCCATTTTATCGGATCGCTGCTTTGCCTGCCACGGCCAGGATAATAATACCCGAGAGGCCGATTTACGGCTCGACACTGAGGAAGGGGCCTACATGGCACTCAGCAGCGGAGAGAAAGCATTTGTACCGGGCAGTTGGAGTAAAAGTCACGCTTTACAACGCATTCTCTCGGATGATCCCGAAATAGTAATGCCCCCACCCGAGTCTAACCTTAGCTTGACTGACGAAGAAATAGCAACTATTGCCAAATGGGTTGAGCAGGGTGCGGAGTACCAACCCCACTGGGCGTTCATTCCTCCGAAAAAGTCAGACCTACCACAAAGCAGTCAGTTTGCTAAGTTTGTAAAAAACCCTATCGACAACTTCGTAGTAGCTACTCTTGAAGACCGAGAGCTTTCCCCTTCTAACCCTGCCGATAAGCAACGCCTGTTACGCCGGGTAACGCTTGACTTAACTGGCTTACCTCCTACCATTGAGGAGATGGATGATTTTCTATCCGATTATTCGGATAATGCTTACGAAAAAGTGGTTGACCGCCTACTGGCATCACCGGCTTACGGTGAACGGATGGCGATGGAGTGGATGGACGTCTCCCGCTACGCTGACTCCCACGGTATGCACGCCGACGGAGCGCGAACTATGTGGCCCTGGCGCGACTGGGTAATCAAGGCGTTTAATCAGAACATGCCCTACGATCAGTTTGCTACCTGGCAACTGGCGGGCGACTTGCTGCCGGATGCTAGTAAGGATCAAAAGCTGGCCACCGCTTTTCACCGCAATCACCCGATGACTGGGGAAGGAGGAGTAGTCGACGAGGAGTTTCGATTGAAGTATGTATTTGACCGATCCAGCACTACGGCTACTGTTTTCTTAGGACTTACACTAGAGTGCGCTCAGTGCCACGACCATAAGTTTGATCCGCTATCTCAGAAAGACTACTACAGCATGGCGGCTTTCTTTAACAACGTTCGGGAGCTCGGCATGACCGGAGATGACGGCGACTACGGCCCGATGCTGCTTCTGCCTTCTGATAAGCAGAAGAAAACCATAGACTCGCTCGACCATCTGACCGAACAGTTAAGTGATGATTTAGCGGAGATTACCCAACATAAAGAATCCCTGATCCAGTACCTCGATCAGTTATCAGGTAAAAGTACCGTGGCGGTACCCCAACCTGTTGGTTATTTCCCGGTAGAGCAAATATCTTCTACCAAAGATAGTAAAGGGAATTCGTACCGAGTAATCGACCGCAACCCCAAGGCTCGAGTATCCAGCGAACCACAGCTGATAGACGGTATCAAAGGACAAGCCATTCATTTCGATGATGAATACGAAACCCTCTTGCTAGAAGAAATCGGGCAGTTTGAAATAAATGAGCCCTTTACAGCTTCGGTTTGGGTGAAGCCGGATGTAGATCAGAAGATTCAGACCGTTATGGCTACTTCTGGAAATAAAAATAATTTTTGGCGAGGCTGGGAGTTTTATCTCGATAGTACCAATCATCCGGCGGTAAAGCTAATTCACTCCCTTCCGCACAATATGGTTCATACCAAAAGTCTGAAAAATATTCCGGTAGGTGAATGGTCACATCTAGCTTTTACCTACAATGGTGGAGGAGAAGCATCTGACGTAGAAATCTACGTAAATGGTCAGTCTGTTGCTACTAATATTCTCTACGATCGCTTGTACAAATCAATTAAAACTATTACCGGTAGCACCCATCAGCCAACGAATCAGCCTATTCTGCTAGGTAAGTCGTATCGGGCGTTCACTGGTGAGTTTGGCATCTACAAAGGGGCGGTAGACGAAATTTACGTTTTTCATCAGGATTTAACTCCGTTGGAGATCGCTCAACTCTACAATCGGGCATCTAATAAAAAAGTAGCCTACGAAGAGCTCCCGGAGGAAGCTGAAATTACCCACGTACTAAAACGAAAGCACCAGCCGTATCAAGAAAAACAACAGCAGTTGAGAGACTTAGTACTACAACGGATGGAAGTAGTAGACGATGTTACCGAAGTGATGGTGATGGAGGAAGAGCCCGAACCCCGCCCCATGTTTGTCTTAGCGCGAGGAGCATATGATGCCCCTACCGAACAAGTGCCACCCGCTACCCCCGAAAGCGTACTACAGTTCCCCGAAGAACTACGCCGCGATCGTCTGGGATTAGCTAATTGGCTGTTCAGTGAAGAGAACCCACTGACTGCCCGGGTAACGGTGAACCGCTACTGGCAGCTTATCTTCGGGCGAGGTTTGGTAGATACTCCCCACGATTTTGGCTTTCAAGGTAGTCTACCTTCTCACCCCGAATTGCTCGACTGGCTAGCAGTTACCTTCCGGGAATCAGGCTGGGATGTGAAAGGATTAATGAAGACAATGGTGATGTCTGGCACGTATCGGCAGGCTTCGGTAAAGGATGAAAAACAGGTGCGAGATGACCCAGATAATGTTTGGTTGGCCCGAGGGCCTTCCCGACGACTTCCAGCAGAGATCATTCGGGATAATGCGTTAGCAGCTAGTGGCCTATTGGTTGAGAAAGTGGGCGGGGCTAGCGTAAAGCCCTACCAGCCAGAAGGGCTTTGGATCGAGAAGGGTAACTTCTCCCACGAGCTACTGTACTACGAAGAAGATGAAGGAGACAGTCTGTATCGGCGTAGCTTGTACACCTTTATCCGGCGAACCAGTCCCCACCCCGCTATGGTTGCCTTTGATGCGCCCAACCGGGATGTTTGCACAGTAAAACGGGAAAACACCAATACCCCACTACAAGCCCTGGTGCTACTCAACGATCCTCAGTTTGTAGAAGCCGCCCGGGTGATGGGACAACGATTACTCGCTAACGGTGGCGAAACTACCGACGAAAAGATCGATTACGGTTTCCGGCTGGCTACCGGGCGAAAGCCTACTACGCGGGAGGCAGATATCCTAGAAGGTCTATTTACTGAGGCAAAAGCCCGATTTACGTCATCCCCTACTCAGGCAGATTCGCTACTGGCAATCGGAGAATATCCGGTAGACCTTCGGATGGATAAGGCCGAAAGTGCCGCCTGGGCTATGATCGCTAGCACTTTGTTGAACCATGATGAATTTTATACCAAAAGGTAATCATCCTCTTGAAAACCGCACAGGATATGGATCACTGTAATAATTACGAAAAGCATTACTCCCGTCGGGATTTTCTCACCAAGACTTCGCTGGGGTTAGGGGCGGTTAGTCTGGCCTCCCTTATAAACCCACTGAAGTCGTTAGCGAAAGAGCGAGGGGGTATGGGATCACCTTACTTCACTCCTAAAGTGAAGCGGGTAATCTACCTATTTCAGAGCGGAGGCCCTTCTCAGCTAGAGTTGTTTGATTCCAAACCATTGCTGCGAGAAATGAATGGCAAAGACTTGCCTGCCTCCGTTCGGGGCGAACAAAGGCTTACGGGTATGAGTGCAGGTCAGTCTTCTTTCCCTCTGGCTGGTTCTCAGTTTAATTTCGCCAACTACGGAAGCTCAAATGCGCCCGTTAGCGAACTAATGCCGCATACGGCGAAAGTTGTAGATGAACTCTGCTTTGTCAAATCCATGTATACTGAAGCCATCAATCACGATCCAGCCATTACCTTCATTCAAACGGGTTCCCAGTTTTCGGGTAGACCTAGCATTGGCTCCTGGCTGAGTTACGGTCTGGGTAGCGAGAATGAGAACCTGCCCGGCTTTGTGGTATTGGTTACTAAAAATAAGCGTGGCCAGCCACTCTACGCTCGCCTGTGGGGCAATGGGTTTTTACCATCTCAGCATCAGGGCGTACAGTTCCGCGCGGGAAAAGACGCAGTACTTTACTTAAACAATCCTTCGGGAATTGACCCCAATGACCGCCGAATGCAGCTCGATTATCTGAATCAGCTTCAGGAAGCCCAGCACCAGAGCTTGGGTGACCCGGAAATCAATGCGCGAGTAGCCCAGTACGAGATGGCCTACCGGATGCAAGCCTCCGTACCGGAGATTATGGATACTTCGGGCGAACCCGACTACATCTACGATATGTACGGGGAAGATGCCCGTGAACCGGGTACCTTTGCTGCCAACTGTCTGCTGGCTCGCCGTCTGGCCGAGCGCGATGTACGTTTTATTCAGCTCTATCATCAGGGTTGGGACCAGCACGGAAACCTACCAAACGCTATTCAAACCCAAGCCAAGGAGACCGACCAGGCATCAGCAGCCTTAGTGATGGACTTGAAGCAACGTGGCCTACTGGACGATACACTGGTGATTTGGGGGGGAGAGTTTGGGCGAACCAATTACTCCCAGGGTAAACTAACCAAGACCAATTACGGTCGCGACCATCACCCCCGCTGCTTTACCATCTGGATGGCCGGAGGCGGAGTGAAGAAAGGCTTTACCTACGGTGCCACCGATGAGTTTGGCTACAATGTCGCTGATAACCCGGTGCACGTACATGACTTCCAAGCAACCTTGCTTCATTTATTGGGGATTGATCACGAGAAACTCACTTTCAAATTTCAGGGGCGACGCTTCCGCTTAACCGATGTCCACGGGCATGTAGTGAAGGATATTCTTACTTAGAATTCAAATACGTCCCTTGATCAAAAGTAAAAACCGGAGAAGGATTACGAGCGTTTTGTAGGATCTTCTCCATGCTAGCTACTACTTCGGGATGCTCTGAAGCTACGTTGTTTTCTTCGCTAATATCTTTGGCAAGATCATACAATTCCAATAGGCTATTGGGATTCTCTAGTACACCGTAGCGTACTGCTTTCCAGTCGCCTTGCCGAACCGCCAACCTGCCACCTTTTTCGTGAAACTCCCAGTAGAGATAGTCGTGCTGAGGCTGATCACCTGCGTCTAATAAAGTAGGGAGAAAAGAAACACCGTCCCCCTCGGGAGATCCACTATTAACTAATTCAGCTAGGGTCGGATAAACATCCCAAAATGCTGATATGTGATCGCTTTCACTTCCAGCAACAATCTTACCCGGCCAGCGGGCAATCATGGGTACTCGAATGCCACCTTCGTATAAGTCCCGCTTATGACCTTTTAGTGAGCCATTACTATCAAAGTAGTCAGGATCAGCCCCACCTTCCTGGTGCGGCCCGTTGTCAGAGGTAAAAATAATCAGCGTATTTTCGGCTAATCCTAGCGAGTCTACTTTCGCCATAATCTCACCTACTTGTTGATCAAGCAGTGAAATCATCGCTACGAAAGCCGCGTGAGGCTCAGCCTGAGATTCATAAGGTCCAGTTCGGTACTCTTCACCATCATCTACACCTTCGTAGGGTGTTTCCGGTGGAAATTTTCCTTGGTACTGTGCCATTACTTCGGGTGGGGCGATCAGTTCAGCATGAGGAATTACGCTGGGCACGTAAAGAAAAAAGGGTTCATCTTGATAGTCTTCAATAAAGCCTAGTACCTCCTGGTGAATTAAGGAGGGCGCATAAGCACCTTTATTAAATCCGGCATTTTCTTCTAGCACAATAGAGTCCTGATTATGCCAGAGATGACGCGGATAGTAGTGATGTCCATATCGCTGACAGTTGTAGCCGAAGAACTCTTCAAATCCTTGTTGATTCGGATCACCTTCCGAGCCGGGATAACCCAAGCCCCATTTGCCAAAGGCTCCAGTCACATAGCCTGCTTCCTGCAATGATTCTGCTAAAGTCTGTGTACTATCAGGTAACGGATATTGCCCTTCGGGCTGAACTTCTTTATTGCCCCGAATGGGAGTGTGCCCGGTATGTAATCCGGTCATCAACGCGGAACGAGATGGAGCACATACCGTGTTACCCGAGTAGTGCTGCGTGAATCGCATTCCTTGAGCGGCTAGTTTATCAATGTTGGGTGTAGAAAATTTAGTTTGTCCGTAGCAACTCAGATCACCGTAGCCCAAATCATCGGCCAGAATGTAAATAATGTTGGGAGGCGGTGATGGGATTTCTGCTGTTGTAGTAGTTTCTGGTTGCGAGGTACACTGGCTGATGATACCTGGTATACTTAACAGAAAGATACTCCGCAATAGGTTAATCCAGGCAGGTCTGATTTGTTGATGATAACACATAAAACGACTTACTTAAAAAGTATATGGCTAAAAGTAGTTAATATTCTGCTTTACAAGCAAACAAGAGGCAAAGCAACTCCTATTTTTCCATCTACCCACAACACATTTCATATTCATTTTCCTTGCCCAGCCTACCTTACATAGTATCTTCTAGCCTTTGCTTTTTTCGCTTTATAAGCATTAAAAATGCCCCTCGAATTATAAAAAATCATTAAATTGACGCAGATCAACCAAAGTTTGTCATTCAGATACATACTCTGGTTTGGCCTAAATTTCTTAACTAAAATACAACCTTCCTATGAACTCATTGTACAAAGCAATTTTCAGAGGCCTGCTACTGTTCGCACTCGTGATGGGATGGCAACACCATGCCACTGCCCAGCAACGAACCGTTTCGGGTCAAGTAACTGCCGAAGAAGAGGGGACTTTACCCGGAGTGAATATTCTGGTAAAAGGCACCACCCAAGGAACGGTAACCGACATTGACGGCAACTACCGAATTAATGTCTCCGGCGAGGACGCCATCCTGGTTTTTTCAGCAGTAGGTTACGTTTCGCAAGAGGCAGCCGTTGGCAACCGCTCTACCGTCGATTTGGTAATGCCACCCGATATTCAAGCTCTGGATGAAGTTGTGGTAGTAGGATATGGAACGGTGAGGAAAAGCGATTTAACCGGGTCGGTCGGCTCAATAAATGGAGAAGAACTGAATACGGTTGCCCAAACGTCGGTAGATCAGGCTCTGCAAGGTAGAGTTGCCGGGGTGCGAATTACCCAATCCAACGCTGAGCCCGGTGGTGGGTTTTCAGTCAGAATACGCGGCACAAACTCCATTACCGCTGGCAATGAGCCGTTGTACGTGGTGGACGGCCTACCGGGAACCAACCCGTTGAATTCTTTAAACCCCTCAGATATTGAATCGGTAGAAGTGCTAAAAGATGCCTCAGCGACGGCCATCTACGGAGCCAGAGGTTCTAACGGGGTTGTTATCATTACCACCAAGCAAGGTAAGCGAGAATCTCCGTTAACGGTTAATTACAATGTTTCGGTTGGTTTGCAAGAGACTACCAAAATGCTGGACATGATGAACGCTCAAGAGTACATGTCGTTTTACAATGACGTCTTTGTTGATCGAGGTAATGCGCCACCATTCAGCCCGGAAGACATTAATGCTATTGGCGATGGTACCAATTGGCAAGACGAGGTTTTGCGTTCGGCTAGCGTTCAGGATCACCGCCTTTCGTTCTCGGGCGGTTCTAAGGACACCCAGTATTATCTGTCACTGGGCTATTTTGATCAGAATGGTATCATTCTTAATAGCGGATTTCAGCGGTTTTCCGGACGAATTAACTTAACCCACTCTATTGGTGAAAGGGTACAAGTTGGTATAAATTTTAACAACAGTATTGAAAATAAGCAGATTGCCCGTATCGGAAATGGGGTAAACGTTGGAGCCGGAATTATTGGTGCAGCGTTGCAAATGCCCCCCACCGATCCGATCTTCGATGATAATGGCGATTTTGCTTTCAGCTTACAAGACCTTAGTAATCCGGTTGGGCAAGCTGAAACAATAGAAGATTCTGATAAAATCACCCGCATGTTCGGTAATGCCTACATCGACTATAAATTGCTAGATAATTTGACCGCTAAGGCTAATTTTGGATTTAGCCGGAGAAATTTAGAAGAGGATCTTTTCTTCGATACCCAAACCCTCATCGGTCAACTTAACCAAGGTCAAGCACAAAAAGAATTTCGGGACGATACTGACTATCTAATTGAGTTTACTGCCCAATACGACCCTGATTTAGGCGATAATCACCGCTTATCAATATTAGGTGGGTTCGGCTATCAACAGTTTACTTTTAACGAATTTTCTGCTTCCTCCCGAAATTTCTCTAGTACTGCGTTTGGGTCCAATAACCTGGGGGCAGGTGAGGCATCCCAGAATCTGGTAACTTCTGATCGACAAGAAAATACTATCGTTTCGGGGTTTGGAAGAGTAAATTATAATATACTAGACAAATACTTACTAACGGGTACTTTCCGAGCCGATGGTTCCTCTCGGTTTGGGGTGAACAACAAAGTAGCCTATTTCCCTTCCGGAGCTTTCGCCTGGCGGATTTCTAATGAATCGTTCTTTCCGGAAACTGACCTCATTGAGGACTTGAAACTGAGAGCTAGCATTGGTATCAGTGGAAATCAGGAAATCGGAAACGGAAGATCTCAGATTCTACTAGGCCGAGGACCGGTTGCCGTTTTAGATGGTATAGAGTTCGAATCGATTGCTCCTACTCAGTTAGCTAATCCTGATCTCAAGTGGGAAACGACTCAATCATTCAATATAGGAATGGATGTGACATTGCTAAATGGTCGGATTAGCGGGTCGATTGAATATTTTCAGAATACCACCCGCGATTTACTACTTGAACTTCCCGTACCAACCACAACGGGCTTTGGCAGTTCATTGCAAAACGTGGGTGATACCGAAAATAGTGGTATTGAGTTTAATCTTACTTCCAGAAACCTAACCGGAGAGTTAACCTGGACTTCAAACTTTAATTTTGCCACATTAAATAATGAAGTAGTCAGTCTGGGAGAGCTTCCCCGAATTCTTCAAGGTAACGTCAGGTTTCTTAATAATATCACACTGCTCGAGCCAGGGATACCGATGAATTCTTACTACGGATACGAGTACGTGGGAGTATTCCAGTCGCAGGAGGAGATTGACAATGCCCCTACTCAGGCTAATTCATACGTTGGCGGAAGAAGGTTTAGGGATGTTGACGGAGATGGTGAAATTACTCCCGATGATCGCACGGTATTGGGTGATCCATTTCCTGATCTTACAATGGGCTTAAATAATGTCTTTACCTACAAAAACTTTCAGTTAGAATTCTTCTTTGAAGGTCGGTTTGGTTTTGAGTTAGCTAACGTCACCAACATAGACTCCGAGAATCCGATTGATGACTTGAGAAACCGACAGCGTTACGTGCTAGATCGTTGGACACCCACGAATAGCGACACCGACGTTCCATCCTTTATTCGCCCTTCTCGCCCATTTGACCTAAACAGCCGAGTCATCGAAGATGCATCGTTCATCCGCTTGAGAAACTTCAGGTTCGCTTACTCTTTTCCAGGACTGGAGAATAGAAAGATTTCTGGTTTGACAATTTACTTGGCCGGGCAGAACTTGCTAACAATTACCGATTATCGAGGCTATAATCCGGATGTAAACTCATTTGGCGACTCAAACACGGTTATCGACTACACGGCTTATCCGTTGGCAAGAACTTATTCAATTGGAATTGACATCAAATTATAATACTGAGAATAATGAAAAAATATAACCTACTTCTATCTTTCATTATCGTAGTATGTTCAACTACATCTTGCGATGAGCTACTGGAAGAAAAAACCTTTACCGACCTGCAACCTTCCGACTTTTTCAACAATCTGGAGGACGCCGAGATTACCCTTAATTCTGTTTACGGTGAGTTAAGGCATAGTAATATCACCCGCGATGCAGTTACCCTGCAGGAGGTAAATACGGACATACACATCGAAAGAAACGGCGGTATATTCACGCAAAACGAACCTATTGAAGAGTTTGTCTGGACCAGCTCCCACCAATGGATCCAAAATGATTGGGAGCGAAGATACCGAGGCATATTTAAAGCCAACGTAGTACTGGATAACCTCGATCCTATATCCGGGGATGAGCAGCGAAAGGCAGAAATAAGAGCGGAAGCCATCTTTATGAGAGCCTTCAACTATTTGCTTCTGTATGATTTTTATGGCCCAGTTCCGTTAGTGACCACCAGTGAAACCGACGTGAGAGACCGACCTTCCAGGGCAACCGAGCAGGACATGATTGATTTTATGGTAGCCGAATTTAGAGATGCCGCTAATGCGCTACCGTTGACTCCTCCCCTAGATCAGTACGGTCGTCCAACTAAAGGAGCGGCTTTAACTGCTCTAATGAAACTGTACATGATGCTAAGGGACTGGAATAACGCCGCTTCAACCGCTCAAGAAGTAATGGACTTGGGCGTTTATGATCTTTTTGTTGATGGGAATAGAACCGAGTTATTTAGTCCAGAAAATCAACGTGATAATGAATTTATTTTCGTCTCAGTCATGTCCGATACCCCTAATAACACTACTGGGGACGGATGGCTAAGTCACGTTGTACCGAGGGGTTATCAGTGGACCTATCCTCCCCGACAGATCTTTGCCGCTGAATATAAAATACGTTCGGCGTTTCTCGAGCTATTCGAGCCTGAGGATGAGCGATTTGATGCATTCTTATTTGAGTTTGTCAATGCCGATGGCGATACTATTCAATTGGGTGAGGACGATGCCAGAAGCCTGAAATTTCCTGAGTATCCTACCCAAGAAGCTAGCCGCTCTTCGGATGATTTCCCTTTTTATCGATACGCTGATGTGCTCTTGAGCCGGGCTGAGGCATTAAATGAACTAAATGGCCTTAATCAGGAATCTATTGATTTGCTAAATATGGTTAGAGATGCCGCTGGAGTGAGGTTGGTTACTTTAGGGGACTTTAGTAGTGCTCAAGAATATAAAGAATTTTTACTTGACGAAAGGGGGCGGGAATTTCATACCGAAGCTATTAGAAGACAGGATTTGATCAGACACGGAGTATTCATAAAAATGGCGACTGAACGAGGCAAACCCGCCCAGGATTTTCACGTTCGCTATCCTATTCCAATCACCGAAATTGAACGAAATCCGAACTTAGTTCAGAATGATGGTTATTGACCAGTAGCCTCCCAATATAAGAGAGCCATTCATGAGAAGATTCTTCTAGCGAATGGCTCTTTTTTAATCATTTCCTCGATCATAATAGGGAACCCAAGTACCAACCGTGCCACGCGGTGGGTACTACCAATTTTCTACCTGCCTACCGGTAAAGGCATATTTTTACCTCTCAATCAATTACCCCGATTCTGTCGGCGCTTTTCCATCACCTCCAAATAAGCCTCCAAAAACTCCTGGTTATTCTCGTCATTATCTTCGTACTGTTCGCGCAACTCGGTTAACCTAGTATGAAGTTGCTCTTGTACTTCAGAGTACTCAGGGTCATCGTACACATTCTGCATTTCGTTAGGGTCTTTTTCCAAGTCGTACATCTCCCATTCGTCAATATCGTAGTAGAAGTGCATGAGTTTGTAGCGGTCGGTGGCTACGCCGTAGTGCCGCTTTACCATGTGTACCGATGGGTATTCGTAGTAGGTGTAGTACACCGCATCCCGCCACTCATCGGTTTCGCCACCTACCAGACTACGGAAGGACTCACCTTGCATGGCTTCCGGAATTTCAATACCCGCATAATCTAACAGGGTTGGAGCAAAATCTAAGTTTTGGACTAGGTTACCAACCTTAGTTCCGGCTTCAATTTCTTGAGGGTAACGTACCAAAAGTGGAGTGCGGAACGACTGCTCGTACATAAAGCGTTTGTCAAACCAACCGTGTTCACCTAAGTAGAAGCCCTGGTCAGACGTATACACTACGACAGTATTATCGGCTAGTCCGTTTTCTTCTAGGTAATCTAGTACTTCACCTACCCCATCATCTACCGACTTAATCGTTCGCAGATAGTCTTTAATGTAGCGGTTAAACTTCCAGAGGGCAACTTCTTTCTCGCGATCCTGATC
The DNA here is from genome assembly GCA_039198955.1 of Bacteroidota bacterium. Taxonomy (GTDB): domain Bacteria; phylum Bacteroidota; class Bacteroidia; order Cytophagales; family Cyclobacteriaceae; genus Tunicatimonas. Next base: position 24,506 of record JBCCTI010000079.1, read on the forward strand.
AAACTCTAGCTCTTCACCAGAATAATAAGTTTTCAGAAATTCTTGGTTTTTAGGTTCGTAGGCAGCATTCCACTGAGCCAATTGTCCTTCGGTAAATCTGGCTAAATGCCGTTCCATTATATTGGTACTATCGCCGTTGGGGTCAACCAGCAGTTTAAAATCGTGCCCCCACTGCGCGTGCCCATCTACCTCCATCTCCTGCTCCTTAGCCGCAGTGCCCATGCCAGCGTAATCGTCAAAATAATTGGATGGTGGGTCAAAGGTCTTGTCATCGTAGAGCGTAAGGTACTTTGGGGCGGGTTGCCAATTCCGATGGGGGGCTTTCTGGTGGTACATCAGTAAGAAAGGTTTATCCGGATCGCGTTGTTCCTTTAACCACTTTAGGGCGTGCTCAGTCGTAATTTCAGTAACGTAACCCTCAAACCGCTGACGTTCACCGTTGACTAGAAAATCAGGATTGTAATAATGTCCTTGCCCCGGTAAAACCATAGAATGATCAAAGCCCTGCGGTAATCCATCCAGATGAATTTTTCCGATCAGTGCCGTTTGGTAGCCATTGGCTTGCAGCAGTTTAGGAAAATTATCCTGATCCCAGTTGAAGGGTTGGATATTATCTACTTTACCGTTTTTAAAACTATGTTTACCGGTAAGCACCACCGCCCGACTAGGAGCGCAAATGGAGTTAGTGACCGTAGCCCGAGTGAAAATTGCCCCCTCGTTAGCAATCCGGTCAATGTTGGGGGTTTCGTTCAACTCGTGCCCGTACGCACTAATCGCCTGATAGGCGTGGTCGTCACTCATAATAAAGACAATATTGGGCGGACGATCATCCTGAGTAGTTTCTTCCGAACTGTTGCAGGCTGAAATCAGAAGAATAGAAACAAATAGAGTAGCGGACAAAGAGTTGCAGCGATAAAAATTCATAAGTAAAGGTTGTAAGCATTAATAGGTTGGTAAGATAAATGCTTTGGCGCAGCCTTACAAGTGATCGCTACAATAACCGGCAGCAAGTAGAGTGATGGCTGATATTATTAATATGTTCAAAAATTTGAGAAATATTTTACAATTACTAAATTGGTCACTGTTTCGATACAAGTCATTGCGAGAAATACAACCTATCTACTATGCAGCAGTGTAGCCACCGACAGGAAAAATCTCACCTTATCCGATTGAAACAGGGTAGTTCGGTTAGTTTTGAGTGGCTTTATCACCGCTATCAGCCTAAGTTATACGCCTTTTGCTATCATCTTACCCGCGCTAAACCAGACGCAGAAGAAGTTGTACAACAAGTATTTGTGAAGGTATGGGAAACCCGCCATCGCATTGACCCCGAACGTTCCTTTTCAGCCTATCTAATTCATATTGGCAGGCATATCATTTACAACAAGACTGCGCAGCGAGTCCGCGACTTTGCCTTTCAGGAGTACTTTTCAGCCACAACCACCCAGCAGAGTAACGTAACTCAAGAACAAATTAATCTCCGTTCTTTGGAAAACACGCTACATTCGCTGGTACAAAAATTACCCTTCATGCAAAGGAAGGTTTTTCTGCTGAGCCGGAATGACGGGCTGAGTAATCAGGAAATTGCCAACCGACTTCAGCTTTCTAAAAGTACGGTAGAGAATCATATTTTCTCCGCCCTCAAAACTCTCAAGAAGCAACTGTCTAAACACTACTCCTATCTTCCTTTTACTATCTTTTATCGGCTACTCGCCCAATTTATCGACGCATAGCTCACCCGAATACAGGATAATAAATTGCTATTTTAACAACTTATTTGTTATTCATTTCGCAGAAATTATACTTCCGCATTAATTTTTTTGCAAAAATTCAGTAATCACTAGGTAGCATCAGGGCTTCGTTTGTATTCACTATACAGATTGAAAGCAACCTATAATGATCGATAAAAAACTACTCGATAAATTCTACGAAGGTACGTGTACCCCTAAAGAAGTTGAGCAGGTACTAGGCTGGTTTGAAAAGCAAAGAGAGGGTGAGCAAAACATTGAAGACTATTGGCATAAGTTCCAGGATAACCAACTGACAAATCATCTTTCCCCATCGAGAATTCGCCTACCCTCTGATGCCTCTTCCTCTTTTGGGAATAATCAATGGGTCAAGGTTGCAGCAATATTAGCAATAGCATTTTCTCTAGCACTAGTATGGGTAACCTACGAACGTTCCTCTTCTCCCATACCCGTAGCGATTCAGATCATTGAGAAAAAAACCGTAGCTGGGCAAAAGCACCAGTTTCAGCTTCCCGACGGGTCTACGGTTACGCTCAACGCTCAAAGTCTATTGTCTTACCCTGAAAAATTCGATGAGGCTACTAGAGAGGTAATACTTATTGGCGAGGGGTTCTTTGATATAGCCGAAAATCCTGACCAGCCCTTCATTGTTTCAGCTCTCGGTGTAAACACTCAAGCATTGGGCACTTCTTTCAATGTAAGGGCGTACGAAAGCGAATCGCAAGTGGAAGTGGTATTGACCACTGGCAAGATTAGAGTTGATTTTTCAGAGAATGGGCAGACTGCTGCCTATCTGGCACCAGGCGAAAAAGTAGTTGCTGACACTGATGAACAAAGCCTGTTAAAAAGCGAAGCTGACCTGGCGTATGCTACGGGATGGAAGGATAACATTCTACGCTTTCGCGAAACTAAAGCTGACGAAGTATTCGCGAGATTAGAAAGATGGTACGGTGTAAAAATATCTTCTCTAGAACTGAGCAACCGAGATGACTGGCAGTTTACGGGTGAGTTTCGAAACGAGAGTCTGGAGAATGTGCTGACCAGTATTGGTTACGCCAAGAACTTCCAGTTTCAGATTCAACAAAAATCCGTAACGATCACCTATTAAATCCTTCTTTTATGCCATACAACAGTACCTAAAAACCAGCAATTTAAAAGGAACCAGAAACGGACAAAAGCAGCTCGGCCAAAAGATGCCTTTTGCCGTCCCTGGCTCCCTACCATCATGTAAAACTTTGTTTCACACAATTATTCAAATTTATGAAAATTTCCTTACTAACCTTCTTGCGCATGAGTGCGAAGTTTCTCACGTACGGTCTAGCTGCACAGATTGTTTTCTTTCAACTGCTGCTAGCCGCCGAAGGCAGCGCTCAAGACGCTAAAAATGTAAAAGATGTTTATATCTCACTCAACCTCCCGGGGGCAGATATAGCTGAGGTGTTCGCCGCTATTGAGGCTGAAACCGAATACTCTTTTGTATACGATTCCAAAGATCTGCCTACCGACCAGAAAATATACCTGGCAACTAATAACCAGTCAGTAGCCAATATTTTAGTTGAAGTATCTCGCCAGAGTCGCCTTCGGTTTAAGCAGGTAAATAATACAATCAGTGTCAACAAAATTACCTCCCAGCGAGAAAGAAAAGTAGAGGTCGTACTAGAGCAAACGATCAGCGGTCAGGTAACCGACCTGTCTACCGACGAACCCTTGCCGGGGGTCAACATTTTAGCCAAAGGAACTGCTACCGGAACCGTAACTGACGTAGATGGTAACTACCGCCTCACCCTGGCCGACGAGGTGACTACCTTGGTTTTTTCTTCTATTGGCTACGAGACTTTGGAAGAATCTATTAGCGGCCGTACTACGATCAACATAGCCTTATCGCCCGATATTCAATCGCTGTCCGAAGTGGTCGTGGTGGGCTACGGTACGCAAAAGAAAAGCGATCTAACTGGTTCGGTAGCTTCAGTTTCTTCGGAGGAACTAGCTAAAAGTACCATAGCTTCCCTTGACCAAGGTCTAGCGGGACGGGCACCCGGCGTACAGGTTACCCAGCAAACGGGACAACCGGGTGGGGCCACCAGCATTCGCATTCGCGGAGGAAATTCTATTAACTCATCCAACGAACCATTGTACGTGATAGATGGGTTTCCGTACTTCAACGATAATAATGCGGCCAACTCGGGAATCTTAGGAGGGGCTCCGGCCATTAATGCTTTAGCAACTTTGAACCCAGGCGATATTGAGTCTATTGAAATATTGAAAGATGCTTCGGCTACCGCCATCTACGGTTCGCGAGGAGCTAACGGTGTTATACTTATTACCACCAAACGCGGGAAAGCCGGGCAAAGTAACATAGATTTTCAATCGTACTTTGGGGTACAGGAAGTAATTAAAACCATTCCTGTTTTAAATGCCCGTCAGTACGCGGAGTTTCGTAACGATGCCTTCGTCAATGCCCGAGGACTAGACGGACAGGGATTACCTACCTATAGTGATGCTGAGGTAGCCGCTTTAGGCGAAGGCACTAATTGGCAAGATGAGATATTTCGCACGGCTCCGGTTCAAAATTACCAGCTATCCTTTACCGGGGGCGGCGATAAGATACGATACGCAGTATCGGCTAATTACTTCGATCAGGAGGGTATTGTTATCGGCTCCAACCTAGAACGCTACTCCTTGCGCGCTAATATTGATGCTGATCTCAATAAGCGTATGCGGCTGGGTAATAACTTTACAGCTAGCTACGTTGCCTCCGATTTAGCCCGTAGTGGTGGCGGAAGCGATGGTGATAACGGTGTACAAAGCCCCGGAGCCGGAAATATCATCCAAGATGCACTATTTTATAACCCCGTTATTCCGGTCTTGGATGAAGACGGTAATTACACCTCCGATAACGCCAGTGATACGCAGGGCGAAGGAGGTGGCAATCAAGCGAATACCCCCAATGGTAACCCGGTAGCCTTTGCCAATCTGGCAACCCAAGAAAGTATTACTACTCGACTACTGGATAACCTATTTGTAGAATACGATTTTTTAGAAAACCTGACACTTCGGGTCTCATTAGGAGCCGACGTATTCATTAACAAGCAAAATAGTTTTTTACCAAGCACAATTAGTCAGGGAGCTGTAGCCCCTAACGGCGCGGCCTCGGTAGGTACACTAACCAGCTTCAGTTGGCTAAATGAAAATACGCTAAACTATAGTACTAGCTTCACGGGCGGACACGATATTAACTTACTAGCTGGGGTGACAGCCCAACGGTTCTGGAGCGATCAGGTCACCACTAATGTACGTGATCTGGCAACTGACGTAGTTTCGGTGTACGATCTTAGCGCCGCTAATATTATTGACCCTCCGGCGTCTAATTACAATGAGTGGTCGTTATTCTCCTATCTTTTCCGGGCTAACTATAGTTATAAATCGAAGTATCTACTTACGCTCTCCGGTCGAGTAGACGGCTCATCTCGCTTTGGACCGAATAATAAATACGGATTTTTCCCCTCCGCAGCGGTAGCTTACCGCATTTCGGACGAACCATTCATACAGAATATTGATGCCATTGACGACTTAAAACTGCGACTAAGTGCTGGGGTTACAGGCAATCAGGAGATTCCTACCTACCGATCACTTTCGATACTCAATGCAGTCCGTTATCCATTTAATAACGAAAGTCCGGTTGTTGGATTTACTCCGCAACGACTAGGAAACCCGGATATTCAGTGGGAAACTACTAGTCAAATAGACTTCGGTATCGATCTTGCCCTGTTTAGCGGACGCATTAATTTTACTTCTGATTTATACTATAAGCGGACTGATGATCTGCTCCTCGAGGTTCGCCTCCCGTTCTCATCGGGATTCGCCAACGCCTTCCGTAATATTGGTTCTGTTGAGAACCGTGGAATAGAACTAAGCTTAGGTTCGGTAAATATTGACGGTGATTTTACGTGGACAACGGATTTCAACATTGCGTTTAATCGTAATAAGGTACTCAATTTTGGAGATGAGCAGGAGCGATTTATTGGCGATGACTACAATCTACTGAAGGGGCAAGCCGCTAGTGTCATCCGCGTGGGTGAACCGATTGGCAACTTCGTGGGGTACATCAACGACGGTATTATCCGCAACCAGGATGAATTGGATGCTGCTCCTAAAAGTGGGAACGATTTTATCGGTAGTCGTCGATTTATGGACTTGAACGATGATGGAATCATTAATGATGAAGACCGGACAGTCATCGGGAATGCCCTACCCGACTTTACCGGAGGTTTTCAAAACACCTTTCGCTACAAGAACTTTGATCTGGATATTTTCTTTCAGTTTAGTTACGGGAACGAAATCTATAACATGACTCAATTGGAGTTAGAGTTTTTGAACGGTCGGCAGAATAATTCTACCACGGTACTAGACCGGTTTATTCCCGGAGTAAATGAGGATACTGATGTAGCCCGCGCGGGTAATCCACCCTACGTGTATTTCCGCCAATCGCATACCCGCTGGATTGAAGACGGATCATTTTTACGGCTTAGAAATCTAACCTTTGGCTACAACCTACCCACTGGTAATCTAGGAATTGATTGGTTACGAAGTGCCCGGGTCTATTTTAATGGACAAAACCTATGGCTGTTATCTGATTACCGCGGTTACGATCCTGAGGTAAATATCAATCCTCAGAGTAATACTTTATTGGGTATTGACTACGCTTCGTACCCTTCGGCTAAGCTGTACACGGTAGGGATAAATCTAGGCTTTTAATAATACTCAAAACGGTTACTAATCATGAAAACAATAAACTATATACTATTAATAGCGGTAATTTCGATCTCCGCCTGCGAAGATTTTTTAGAAGAAGATCCTCGGAGTTTGGTCACGGTCAATAACTTTTACAATAATATTGGCGAGGCTACTAAAGGACTCTACGGAAGTTATCATCATCTAGAGCCCATTTACGAAAGCTTAGGCGTTGGACTAGTTACTGATATGTCCGCTGATGTTCTTGAAGTGGGTGGAGGCGCGGGAGGCTCCCAATCTACATTTTTTGAAGATTTTACCTACGATGCAGCTAGCGATATTGTCAATAGTGCCTACGACAATCACTACGTTTTAATTAATAGTGTGAATACCTTGCTGGCTCAAACGCAGGGTAATGATTTAGGAGATGATGCCACACAAGCGGCTATTGAGGGCGAAGCTAAGTTTCTCAGAGGATTGGCGTACTTCAACCTAGTGCGATTATTTGGAGGGGTCCCATTAAGAACAGAGCCGACCACTAGCACCGAAGGACTAGATCTTCCTCGGGCTAGTGAAGAAGAAGTATACCAACAAGTGATAATCGACCTTTCCGAAGCAGTAGCACAATTGCCTGAGGTCAGCCTAGAGCCGGGACGCGCCAATCAGATTGCCGCAAATACGTTGCTGGCGAAAGTTCAACTGACTCGTCAAAACTACGCTGAAGCCGTTTCGGCGTTAGAAGCAGTACGAGGTAAGCGCATGCTCTACGAAGATTTTGCCGATAACTTTAAGATAGAAAATGAAAATAATACCGTCGAATCTATTTTTGAAGTACAGTACGGTCTACGTCCCGAAAACAGCAATATCCTAGAGTTCCTCACTCCCGACGCTGTAACAGGATTTGGATTTGTGTTTGGGGTATATAAAGCGGAAGATGAATTAGTTGGTTTATTTACCGACGATGACACCCGCCGGGCAGTGACCCTCTGGAATGAGCGCGAAGGAGTTGAATTTGGTGGAGAGTTTATTCGCAAGTTTAGCGACGGATTAGTTCCCGGTATCCAAGCGGCAGATGCCGGACAGATTAATTATCCAGTGCTACGCTACGCCGATGCCCTACTTATGTACGCCGAAGCATTAAATGGACAGAACAACGGTCCTACCGCGCTAGCATATGAGGCTATTGACGAAGTTCGTACTCGCGCTGGACTGTCTCCCTTAGCTACTGGTTTGGATCAGACTGACTTTCTGGAGACAGTACTAGAAGAGCGGCAGCGGGAATTCGTCGCAGAGGGGCAGCGTTGGTTTGACCTAAAACGAAATAATCTGCTAAATGCTGAACTTGCTGATAAAGGGTTTATAAGTGGTAAAAACGAGCTATGGCCGATTCCTTTGGCCGCGTTGGATGCTAATGAAAGCTTAGAGCAGAATAATGGGTATTGATAGTACTACGAACAAACAAGCTGACTACTTTTAATATTCAGTTTGGTGCTATTCGCAGCGGGAGGTAGCCAGAGCTAAGTCTGGAAAATTACCAAATATTATCATTAGAGCATGTTTGGAATGAAATTATTCTATTCTTGCTAAAATGATAGTGATGAACATCAATTGTAGAAAAGCAACCGACGACTCGATCATTCTTTCGTAATCTTTAGTTAATCTTCTAAAGAAGTTTGTCCATCCGAA
>JBCCTI010000080.1:0-31274 GCA_039198955.1 Bacteroidota bacterium
ATTGTCTGTATCAGGATTTACTGAATTGTTGGATTAACAGGATTACAGGGTTTGGTGAAAGTAGGGTAAGGGATTTTACCAAGCTTGTGAGAAGGTAAAATCTTGTTCATCCTCAAATCCTGAGAATCCCGATACAGACAGCTACAGAAGGCACCCACTTACTGTGGGTACCTCCTGATGAATTAGGCTATAGAAAGATTCAGTGTAAAGATCAATCTCCCCATAGTTTTACTAGAAAACCTGCCGCAAAACCACGATAGGACGAAAGTTCAGTATAGCTATCAAAAGAGTTAACTCGCAGGTAGTGTGAAGTATCAAAAGCACTTTCTTCTGCGCTATAGGCAAGAACGTAAAGTTCTCCTCTGGTCTCAGGCAAAAACTCAGCGTAATCGTAGTCTGCCCAAGCTGTAAATTCCGTAACACCCCCGGTTGCTAAATCAACTGCGACTGCTTTGGTTCCAAAAGACCTAGGTACAGCATACCTATCGTCAAACGCAATAGTATCAAGACTAACGTCGTCTGAACTATAGTATTGCACGATCGCCTTACCATCTAAAATAGCGGGAATAATTTCGATTTTTTCTAAATCTGGAATCGCAGTGGCCAAATCAAATGAAAAGTTAGGATCGAAAGTACCATCCTGGTTCAATTTTTGAATTAAGTGCGGAGCAGATGATCCAGAGTAGTTGTAGTATGGTTCAAAGAAAGCATTTTCGCGAGTCGGAACCATGTAAAGAGAACCATCATTATCAATTCTTACTCTATTGAATGCAGATATTGACCTATTATCTGAGTTGTACTGTAATGTCTTTGATGCTATATCAAATACCGCTACGGTAGCGCCAATACCATTCATATTACCAATGTCACAACAAGTACTCAGTGGATATTCACGGATTGACATTAGGACTTTGTTACCCACAACTAATGGCCAAGTATTGGCAAATTCGTCTCCAGAGATTTGATTTGTCCAAGGCTCAATATTAAAAACTTCTTTAATCTCCATGTTTTCGTAATCCCATTCTATTGAAACTCCTTCAGCCAAATCAAAGAAATAAGCGATAGAATCAGATACAACAGCTGGAACAAGATTCGGGGAATTAAAGCCTACAGAAGCCAAACTGATAATAGCTTCTACCGATATTGATAGATCTGTCCGGTCTACTGCGTACTTAGTGATCGTCTGTGCATTTGAATTCCAGGCAAATGGATTATCCCCTATCCCAAAGGGCTGAATGTTCGAGCCTAACTCCAGTGCTTTGCTTACATCGAGGTTTTCTGGTACCTCTTCCGATATACTGATGTAAAACACTCTTCCTTGAGGATTATCGATTCTAAAGGCTGTCATATATGCTGATTCTATTTCCTCTGGCTCAGGAGTTACAGTATTGTTATCATCGCTGTCATCCTCATCGCAGGAAACAGTTCCTATCGCCAGTATTCCTATCAGTAGCATGGTGAGCCAGGCCCATCGTTTATTAGTGTTCATTGCAGTGATTGTTTTGTTCATTGTGTTAAAATTTAGTATTGGTTTAAAAGTTAAAACTGCATAGTGGTCTTAAAAAAGGGACTTTAACCCAGTCGCGGCTACCGAAGAAACTACGTTTGGCACTTAGAAAATAATATTAATCTCTACCAGCTAGTCGAGTCGTACAACCAAAAAATCACCCGCTAATTCAGGTTGCTTGTCACCGTAAGTACCTGGCTCCGGATTCTCAGCCGTGGCTATACTGGCTTGTTGGTGAGAGCCGCTGAGGTAGTACGTTCGGTAGGGCTTTAGCGTAAACGTTTTCTCCCCGCACACAACCTGTCTGGGGTACGGTGCCTCGTTATATAGTTTTAGTCGTCCCTCAAACTCTACCCGGTGATTCTTCTCCGTCACTACGCCGTAGGCGCCGTTGCCCCCGTAGACATGTAGTACATTGGTAAACTGTATGCCCTTCTTTACTACACTTGCCTGGGCACTCGGCGGGGCAGCGAAGTAGCCGATAAAGAAGGTTCCGATAATGACACAGGCGGCCGCAGCGTATCTCGCCACCTGGTTGAATAAGACCAAATTCCTCGCTCTTTGACGACTCATTTGTTTCTCGAGTTGTGGTCGGCCTTTGGACAGTATCGACCATATCTCATCGCTATCCGCTTTCGGTCTTTCTTCTTTGCTTACGCGTAGCTCGGGATACTCCGGTGAGTCGAGCCATTGCTCAATGGCTTTTTGTTCTTCTTTGGTACAATTACCTCTGCCGTACCGCTTTAATAGTTCTTTGGTAATTCGCATATTGTATTCACAATTGTTTCACCATTGAGACCTTCATCCCTAGTTTAACCCCTTCGTATATTAGTCGGATGAGTAAGGGAGATGGCCACATGGGTAGTTGAAAAAAAATTAAAAAGACACTTCCTAAAAGAGAGAATTGCGTACAAGAAATTGACTATCAATGCGTTATATAGGAAGGAAAGGATTAAGACCTTTCTGATCTTCTGAATTGGGCTATTGACCCTACCACGTAGCAAATCTTGACGAGATGTGATTTTACAGAAAGTATCCCAGAGGAGAAATGCGAACGTTGGGGTGAACGGCCCTACCTCTTCACGGCTCGTTTTGGAATCGGGTACTCTTCCAAATGGTTTCTTAGCTTTTTAAGAGCAACTTCGATATGCCTTTTTACCGCGTAGGTAGTCATCCCCAGCTTTTCCGCAATCTCTTTATTAGATAGGTCAGCTTCGCGGCTGAGTCTAAACACTCGCTGGCACTTGGGCGGTAGTCGGTCGATGGCCCAAGTGACTTGTTCGGCCAATTCCTCATACTCTAGCTCCCGATCGGTGGTGTTTTCATAATAGGGGAGTTCTCTTAATGAAGTGGCTAGATAGCGAGCCGACTGCTCCTTACTTCTCACGTAGTCCACTATCTTGTTCTTAGCGGCGCGGGTAAGATAGGTTTTCCAAGACGCTTTTTTTAGTCCTTGGGTTTGGAGCTGCTCTCGGCGATCCCAAATCGAGGCGAAGATATCAGCCGTCATATTTTTACTTACCTCTTCATCTTCCAGGTAATTGTAACAGATGTTGAATACATGATCCAAGTAAGTCTGGTACAGCAGGGTAAATCCGGCGGTGGTTCGAATGTCGAGCGTTCGCTTCGGGAAGATACTCATGCTGCTAAGTAATACTTTCTAGATTTCGGATAGTTAATGATACCGCACCTTATGATCGTCGGTAGGAAAAGGGTATGAATCGGATAATTTACTGGATCGTTGTATAGGTGCTTCACTCCCTCGAAGGTTCGGATATAAGGAGCAGTAACTATACTTCTTTTGTGATTTTTCCAGAAAGGTGACATGGTTAGTAAGTATTATAGTATAGCCGAATAACGCAATAACTAGCTTTATTTAAATTAGTTATGAATAAGCCAAATTTAGAGGGCGAATTGATAAATGATAATGGTTTCTGATCGAGTGGCTAGGTAGGTCGCGCTTATGTTGATTATGTAGCACATTTTGTGTTTTTCTGAATATTTCTGTATTAATGTACACACATTGTACGTACGTTTATATGATGGCAGGATATGAAATCTTAAAAATAGAGTCATGAATACGGCTGAATCACAGAAAACAGCGAAAGGGGCAAGGGTAGGAATGAGAATGGCATTAGAGACAAAGGAGTATCTGGAAGAAGCTGCTTTGCTAGGTGGCTACGGATCGCTAACTGAATTTATGGTATCTTCTGCAATGTTCAGTAACTAAAATTATGTTAACTAAATATATATAATAGTTTATAATTAATATGATATTATTACAAAATATCAGTAGACGCTTCTGGTAATGCTAATTCTTTGATCCAAATATTACGGTATAAAACGTTGTGTCCTTCGGCTTGTAGTTTAATGCCCCCCGGGGTATCAGTAATCCCTTTGCCGCCATCGTTACCACCATCAATCCCCGAATTTTCACCTCCCCAAACCTGGCTTATCGATTGGTTGGTATGCACTTTTTCTCCATTGAAGTATAGTGTTACCAAGGCTTTCTGGCTGCGCTTACCATCCTCGAAACGAGCTGCCCGGAAAACAATATCGTAGGCATTCCATTTTCCCACCCCTCGGTAAGCGTGGTAGGGGGAGGGCGTTTCGTTAATCACGGCGGCCATTCCGTGTGATGTGGTATCGCCGTCGAGTACCTGTATTTCGTAACGGTTTTGCAGATAGACCCCACTGTTGCCACCTTCCTCAGAGATGTAAAACTCTACGTGCAGTTGAAAGTCGCGGAATTTCTTCTTGGTTACAATATCAGCTGCGCCATACTTTCCCCCAGCGGCCGCCGGATCGTTGCTATTTACAGCATAGCCTGACTCTACCGGGTCTTCCATAATCTCCCACTTGATGGGCAACTCAGCTGACAGGCGAGGGCCTTCCCAATACGTCCATTTTTCGTGTAGCATCTCCTGGCTACCATCAAATAATACTTCGGCATCAGTCGGCGGAGGGGTGCCCAGGCCAACCTGGGCGAAGCTAGAGTAGGATAAAGTTGCTGAAAAACAGATGATTATAATAAAAAATAGAGTTCTCATATCGCTAGGTTCGTTGGTGAATGAACAAATATTAACGTGATAAATGTTAGCAGGCTAATATCGCTATTTTTTCGTTTATCATAAGATAATTGTCCAATTGGGAAAGGTCATAGTCGTGGCGGTGATTGCACTTACCGCCTGAAATTTAATGAAATACCATACATCCCAGCTGAAAATGAATAGAAAATTAGCAGATTGGGGTAAAATAAACAGGAATGAATAACCTACAGTTTTGGCGGGGGTGGCATGCTACCAGCCGAAACATCTATTTACTACTTCTTTTGCTGCTTACCCTGGCTTGGATAGGGTTTGTCATTTTTTATCCCCAGGGTATGCTGAACCAAGTCTCTTGGGAGCGTATCTCGGAGTTAAAAGAAGTGCCGGTGGCGCAAGACCCTATCATAGTAGGGCTGTTCTCTTTTTCCTACGACCTTAATTACAGTATCATACTAGAAACATTTCTGGGGAGTAGCTTGCAACTGACCCCAATCGGGGCGACGACATTGCTCGGAATAGTTGCCCTGGCCTGGGTAATGCTACTGACGATTATATCTGCCCTGGGGAGATTCTGGTACTACATCGGGGTGCTTCTACTACTGGGGATTATTCTTTTATTTCAGTTGGAGCAGCTACTGTGGTTTGGGCTTTCTGATAAGTTAGGAGTAATCATAGCATTTGGGCTATTTTTGCTACCTACGGCTTATTTTCAGCTTATCAACCCCAACATGGGCTTGGTATTTCGCTTAACCACTTTTGGAGTAGCTATCGGCATTTTCGGCGGACTGATATGGCAGTTTGCCGAAGCTTCCCAACCATTTCTCACGCTGGCGTATCACAGTTTGTGGGTTCCCGTATTGCTAAGTGTATTGTTTATCATTTTGGTGGGACATGAACTCATTAGCTTTTTTGTTCAGCTTATCACGCAAAATAATACTCCACGAAGCACCAATAGCCTGTTGCATGTTCTGGTGCTTTCTATCATCTATCTGCTAAATTTGTCGCTACTCTTGCTTAAAAACATTGGAACTCTCGACTGGGACATCATTTACCTAGATGCTTTTTGGGTACTGGCGGTGGTGAGTATTGTCGGTATCTGGGGATTCAAAAAACGTGAAGCCCAGTACAAATTTTTGTTCCCGTTCGATCCGCTAGGGGCGTACTTTTATATCACCCTCGGATTAGTGACACTGGCCACCGTAGGTTTTCTCTCGTGGCAAGGGAATGACCCTATGCTCGAGAGCCTAGAGGATACTATTGTTTACAGTCAGATCGGCTTTAGTAGCGTTTTTCTGATCTATCTCATCGCCAACTTCATTCAGCCCCTGATGGCTAATCAGCGGGTGCACCTAGTAATGTACCGTCCGGCTACCTTCCCCTACGGTACGGTGCTCATTGTCGGGACCATTGTTATGCTGGCCTTTTTTGCCCGGGGTAACTTCTTGGCTTATTCTCAGCTTTTGTCGGGCTACTACATTGGCATTGGAGATTTACACTGGATGAGAGGTGAGTTATTTGTCGCTGAGCAGTATTACAAACTTAGTGACCAGTACGCAAATGATAACCATCGGGCTAACTATTCGCTGGGGGCGTTGGCCCGTCAGCAAGATGATCCGGCACTTACCGCTTACTATTTCCGGGAAGCACTACAGAAAAAGCCCAGTGCGCTGGCCTACGCTAACTCAGGGGCAGCTTACACGGCAACCAATCAGTATTTCGATGCGCTGTTCACCTTAAAAAACGGAGTGGGGGCTTTTCCTGAAGCGGCTCAGCTTCAAAATAACTTGGCCATGATGTACGGACGAACCCAGGTACTAGACTCGGCTTTATTTTGGCTGACCAAAGCGGCTAGTACCTCAGCTACCCAGGCGGCGGCTGAAGCGAATGCACTGGGTCTGATTGGTCAACAACGGGAGCAGCTAGATATCGCCACCGATTCACTGCTGGCTGATTTTGTTACAAATCAGAATTACCCGCCTACGCTTATCAACACATTACTGCTCCAGGGGCAATCTCCTGCCGACTCGCTGAGCTTTTCAGTGCAACCTACCCTGCCTGCTGATTCGGTGCTGAATACATTTTCATTTGCCCAGGTGGAAAATTATCTGCTCCAGACTCCAGTCGTTGATACAACCTTGCTAAACGAAGTGGAAGCACTAAGTGACCTGGAGGTGAACTTTCCGTATACCGAAGATTTGGTGCTGACAGTGGCAGTAGCTGAGTATCGCCAGAATAAAGTAGTGAATGCCCTACGCAAGCTAGATCGTTTGCAGTCAGTAAACGTGTTTAAGCGTAATTATTACCTGGATATTATCGGTATATGGGCATTAGAGCAGCGAGTGCCTCAGGTGGCAACCCGTTACTTTGCCCAGTTGGCGGAGCAGCAGTATCAAGATTCCCGCCTGAAGTTTGCCGTCAGTCTTACTGAATCATTACCCTCCCCGGATGTGCCGCTAGATTTGGTTCAACGAGCCTGGCAGGAAATACAAAATGATTCTACTCAAGAAGCTTTCCACACCGTGGCCTCTCAGCAACTCCGGCTTCTGTCCGTGCCGTTCGACCAGATGGAAACCGATGTTGAACGCTACCAGTGGTTACGCTACCGGGGATATGAGTTGGGGAGGGATGAGATTCAGACAGCTCTGAAAACTTTTGAAGACCGAAGTTACGCGACCATTGCTATTTATGATTTTCTCTTGAAGAACCAAGCTGAATACCGTGACATTCTAGCCCCAGTCATTCAGGAGCTTCGTGAAGATGAAGCCTTGCTAAATTACCAAGGAACAATCTACTTAGAATGGGCCTGGGCATTGGCCACTGTCACCGAAGAGAATCTGCTAGACTGGGAGAACCGAATAAATATGCTGGTTCCACTTACCAAACGGCAGCAGTATCAGAAAACATGTTGGCAGGCTAAGTTATCTCAAAAAAATGGAGAAAATGATGAAACCCAAGCACTCTTCTCAACTTTGCTGGGAAACCCATTTTTTGAGCAAGGGTTTATCGGAGCAGTGAACTACTTTTACGCCAACCAGCCCACCGCAGCGTACCAATATTTGCTGGATGCCATTCAGACCCATCCGTATTCGGCACCCCTGCTGGAAGAGTACATAATTTTCGCGATTCGGATTGGTTTGGACAATTACGCCGAAGAAAGTCTATCTGATCTTAGAAAACTGGCTAGTGCACCACAGTACGACCAGTTTATGCTTCGCTACCAGCGGGTGAAAGATGAGCAAGCGGTTGCTTTTTAATACTATTTCGGTCAACTTGGCGCACCAGAAAATCGAGCAACCCACGTAAAACCACGAATCATTCCATGAAAATATACACTAAGACCGGAGACGGGGGCGAAACCTCCTTGTACGGTGGTGAGCGTATCTCTAAAGCGGCCCTTCGGATGGAAGCCATCGGAACCGTCGATGAGCTTAACGCCCAGCTTGGCTTACTGCGCGACCAACCTACCAATGCTGACCGACAAGATAAGTTTCAGTGGTTGCAGGATAACCTTTTTGTGCTGGGGGCTATTTTGGCAAGTAAACCGGACAAATCAGGAGTGCCAGAAATGTCCGCTGATAGTATAGCCCGGCTAGAGCGGGAAATTGACCAAATGGACGAAGAGCTACCCGCTATGCGGTTTTTTATTTTACCCGGTGGGCATCCAACGGTCTCCCAGGCTCATATTACCCGCTGCGTTTGTCGCCGGGCCGAGCGTTGTGTCGTCCGCTTGGCCGAAAATACTCCGGTTGAACCTATACTAATCACTTTTCTGAACCGGCTTTCAGATTACCTATTCGTACTCGCCCGCTACCTGGGCAAAGAACTCGCTGTTAACGAAATTCCCTGGAAGCCGGGAACAAAGAACAAAGAACAATGAACAATTAGCAATTAATAGTGCCTCCGTGGCATGGTGCAGTGAACAATCGCATGGCGTCCGCCTGTAACCTTCTAAACTTGTAACCTGTAACAAATCAACAATCAACAATCAACAATCAACAATCAACAATCAACAATTAATGCAACACCTCAGCCTGTACGAGTTAAACCAGAAAATTAAGGCAGCACTATCGGCTGAACTTGAGCCTACGTACTGGGTAGTAGCCGAAATTGGAGAGATGCGGGTTGGGCAGAACGGACATTGTTATCTGGATTTGGTAGAGAAAAACGGTGATTATCTGTACGCGAAAATCAGGGCCACTATCTGGAGTAGTACTTTCCGCGGGCTAGGAGCTTGGTTTGAATCCATTACAGGAGAGAGTCTTCGGTCTGGCTTGAAAATTCTGGCGCAGGTAGAAATTAAGTTTCATCACCTGTACGGTCTCAGCTTAAATGTCAAAGATATTGATGCCCAGTTTACGCTGGGTGAGCGAGCCTTAAAGCGGCAGCAGGTCATCAACCAGTTGGTAGAAGATGGGGTTTTCGATATGAACCAGGCGGTACCATTTCCGCAAGTGCCCCAAAAACTAGCGGTCATCAGCTCCCCGGCGGCGGCGGGGCTGGGCGATTTTATGGATCAGCTTCGGGGAAATCGCTTCGGGTATGGTTTTAAAGTGGATCTTTTCAAAGCCAAGATGCAGGGTAACGAAGCTGCTGAAAGTATTATTCAAGCCCTGCACCGTATTTTTGAACGTTGCGAGCAACAGGCAGATTACGATTGTGTGGTGATTATTCGGGGTGGGGGTGCCCAGGTCGATCTAGACTGTTTTGATAGTTACGATTTATCCGCTCACGTGGCTCAGTTTCCCCTTCCGGTAATTACCGGAATCGGGCACGAACGGGATGAAACCGTTATCGATTTGGTAGCGCATACGCGAAAAAAGACCCCCACGGCGGTAGCTGAATTCCTGATTGATCAACTGCAAACGTTTGAAGCCCAGATCGATGAGCTTACCCGGTCGCTAATTCAGATCGCCGAAAATACGGTAGCGGAACATACGTACCAACTTGAAAAAGTAAAATCAGCGTTGAAGTTGTCGGTCATATCCCGATTACTAAACCAGTCGCATCAGCTAGATCAGCTTCACCAATCATTGAAGAACGCTTCGACGAACTTGCTCACTCAGCAGCAAGAGCAGGTCAATCAGTTAAGTAGTGAGTTACAGCAAGGCTCGCGCCGCATGATACAGGAACAGTCACAGATAGTAGAATCCACTCAGAAGCTACTACAATTAATCGATCCGGAGGCTATTCTAAACCGGGGGTTTAGTATCACTTATGCTGATGGGATTTTACTGCAAAATGCAGAACCCGTACCTGATGGTAGTCAGTTAACTACCAAAACCCGTAATGCGGTATACCTTAGCCGTTTAGAAAAAACTATATCTTCCGATAATGCCTAAAAAAAAATCAACAGCTCCCCCAAGCTATCAGGCAGCGATGCAAGAGTTGCAGGCGATTGTGAATGCAGTAGAAAACCAGGAGCTGGATGTAGATGAGCTTTCTGGTAAAGTGAAGCAGGCTTTAGATTTGGTAAAGTTTTGTAAAGATCGCCTCAAATCCACCGAAGACGCCTTGAACCAGGCATTTGACGAAGACTAATACTGTTTCACTCGGCATCGTTTTTGAAACTACGTGAAGCTGAAGTGGGAAAATTCTGGAGTTACTACAATAGCA
Organism: Bacteroidota bacterium; assembly: GCA_039198955.1. Taxonomy (GTDB): domain Bacteria; phylum Bacteroidota; class Bacteroidia; order Cytophagales; family Cyclobacteriaceae; genus Tunicatimonas. Next base: position 10,168 of record JBCCTI010000080.1, read on the forward strand.
TCTTTGGTTTAGCGTTTTCCCATTATAACAACATTCCTGATGCACTCACTTATGAATACCGAACCTTCCCACCATAACTCACGATTCAGCTTTTTTTCCCAAGAACCTAAGTTTTCCACCTGGATTATTCTGGGTACACTGGTGCTTTTATCCGTGGTGCTGATTTACCTAAGTTGCGATTATCAAACCCCTTTCTCTGATCTATTCTGTAGTCACGCCAATGAGAAGGTGAAAATTACTGAGGTTTTAAATTTCAACGGTTTCTGGCGACAAATTACCAGCGAATTAGGGCGGATGCCCAAGTAAATCCACTTCCGAAAGCGGCGAGGCAGATTAAATCCCCCTCAGCAATCTTTCCCTGCTCCCAGGCTTCGCTTATGGCAATAGGAATAGAAGCCGCCGTGGTATTTCCGTACCGTTGAATATTATTAAACACCTGCCCATCGCTCAATCCTAGAAGTTTTTGTACCATCTGACTTATTCTCAGGTTAGCCTGATGGGGAATGAGCAAATCGATATCAGATGGCTTGTACTGATTTTTAGCCAATGCTTCTTGAATTACCTCCGGAAATCGGGTTGAAGCATGCTTAAAAACATAGTTGCCATTCATAACCGGGAAGATAGTTCCTTCGTCAATCATACGTTTCTGGGTGCGGGGAACAGCTCGTGAGCTTCCGGGATCGAGTACTGCCAATTCTTCGGCATACTTTCCCTCGGAGTGCAGATGGGTAGATAAAATCCCCCGGCCAGATTCGTCGGTAGCTTGTAGCACTACCGCACCAGCCCCATCCCCAAACAATACTGAGACCGCCCGACCTCGGGTCGTCATATCCAAACCACTGCTGTGAATCTCGGAACCAATTACCAGTACAGTATTGTACATGCCAGTTTTGATAAACTGATTGGCTACCGAGAGACCGTATACAAAGCCCGTACATTGAGTACGAATATCTAGGGCACCAATGGTGGGTACTTCCAATTCGCGCTGTACCAGCACACCCGAACCCGGAAAGTCATAATCAGGGCTCAGGGTAGCAAATACGATGAAGTCTACATCCTGAGGAGTGAGCCCGGCGTTTTCTAAAGCCATTTGGGCCGCCCGAGTACCCATATTAGCAGTGGTATCTTTGCCAAGTTCAAAAAACCGACGTTCGCGGATACCGGTTCTTTCCTGTATCCACTCATCGGAGGTATCCATTATTTTAGCTAGGTCATTGTTGGTAACTACTTTTTCGGGTAAGTAGCGACCTACCCCAGCAATTCTTGAGTTTCTCATAATAGCGAACTAATTGATAAGGGATATTGAACAGTTTGACATTGGGGATTTAGGGGAGCGAATTTTCTAGTTGAAGGATAGAATCCAGTAAATGTCTTCCGTCGGTGTTATGCAGAGCTTCATCAGCAGCCCGTTCGGGATGGGGCATCAGTCCCATTACATTTTTTTCCCGATTAGTGACTCCGGCAATACTGTTTACTGAACCATTGCAATTACTTTCCTTATCGATTTCACCCTGCTGATTCACGTAGTGAAACATGATTTGCTCATGGTCTTGCAGGGCTTTCAGCTCATCTTCAGCAGCGTAAAACCTACCTTCCGCGTGGGCAATAGGGATCTTGTAGGTGCGGTTTAGATCCAGGCTGGAGGTCATAATATTGCTATCGGTAGCAGCCTTGAGGTAGATATTTTTACAAATAAATTTTTGATTGACATTGGGTAGTAATACTCCGGGTAGCAGTCGGGCTTCGGTCAGAATCTGAAAACCATTACAAATACCCAGCACATATCCGCCCCGCTTAGCATGATGAATCACCGAATCCATGATGGGGGAGAAGCGGGCAATTGCTCCGGCGCGAAGATAATCCCCGTAAGAAAATCCGCCTGGTACTACAATCAAATCACAGTCTTCGGTGCTAGTATTCTTATGCCAAAGCTTGACAGTTTCTTGCTGAAGGATTTCTTTGAAGACATAGAAAATATCTTCGTCGCAATTAGACCCTGGAAATACAATGATTCCAATTTTCATAACGTGAGCAGATTATGTGCTTAGAACTCAAAGGTAATTAAATTGCGATTCTTTCACTAAGAGTGGCGTAGGATTAAAGAGGGTTGCCAAGCAATTTTAGTAAAGTTACGCTAAAAATCTACTCATGTAACAAAAGCAGATGCTGTGAATGTTATAATTCATTGGTTTTGGCTAACTTAGAAAAATACAAATTTTGCCTAGTATGAAATATTTAGTAATCGTCGCTCTCTTTCTGACAGTATCATATTCTTACGCCCAGCGTCTATCAAACGATTGGCGAGGCCAATTGGAAACGCATCTGACAAATTTCAAGTCATGCAAAAGCGTAGCCGATCAAAATAGTAAGTGTTTTCAGCAAATTGGGCAGGCTCTACATTCTTTGTACCAACTGAGCGACTTTTACCTTCAAGATCAGCAAAGGTATATGGCAGTGAGTGAAATTTATGAGCATCTGGAGAAAGATTCTCAGTGGCAATTGATAGGCAAGGGATATGAACAACCTGTTCTACAACAAGCACAAGAACTGGCTAACGCCAAAAAAGCGGTTATTGCTATCTACCTAAATGAAGACCGCATTGGCCAATTATCGTATATTTTGCCAGGCAAACTATCCCCCTCGGGTTCGTGGGGGATGCAAGTACCTAATTCGGCTGCATTTATCACAAATGCGGTAGAAAAATCATACGTAGAAAAAGGGCTATCGTATTCGTTTCCGCGTCGCCTCATTCCCTACGTACTGATTTACACCCGCAAATCATAAGGCTAGATAGCCTGGGCGTTATAAAATTGGTAGTGAACGTAGGCTTTGTTAGTTTTCAGGATGCGGAGAATATGTAGCCACAGCCGCTCGTAGGGAACTACCTCCATTTCTGTTTCTAGATCAATTGGAATCTTGGTATCGGTGAGCTTTTGGTAGTACAAAGTTCCCTTCTCCTGAACCAGATCGAAGTCAAACTCTTTTTCAATAATAATTTCCAACAGGCGGATAAATACACTACTGCGGTAGTTGTTCCTTTTATCCAGGTGCGGCGACTTGTAATCAGTGATCCACTGCACACACTCCTTGAACTTCCGAACATTCCCCTGTCGGAGTAAAAACATACTCTGAATAACCAGATTGGCGATATTCAGATAGGCGTATTCCTTAGGGAAATTGGGGCAGGTTTCCAGAAACTCTTCCAGATTGAATCCCCAACTCAGAATCTTAGCATCGCTAAAGTAAATTAGGTTCACCCGGTACATCGACCAGCGATCCTTGACATCTTCGGGCTGGTTATTGAAGTTTTTGTTAGTCCGCACCTTACGAAACACCTTAGTGGCTTCCTTATACTGCTCCGCTTTGAAAAGAAGCAAGATATAGTACTCCATGAAGGTAAACCAGTCGTCGTGGCTGGGCTTGAACAGGGCTTGCTTTCGTTTAGCGTAAGGAATCCCCTCAATCACCTCTTCCGTGTAGATGTAAGCGTAGAGCTTGGTGAAAATAATACTTTTTTGGCTCAGATCTACCTTTATCTCGCTGTTGGGTCGGCTGAGGTACTGATCTTCCAAGTGGGAACAAAGCTCTAGCGACTTGTCGTAATCCCAGTTCAGGTGGTAGTAGAGAATAGATAGTTTATGACCAATAATTTTGATAGCTTCACTTTCTACCCTTTCGGCAATATGGTAAATCTGCTCAATAGTCTTAGGAATAGTATCTAACACTCTCTTCTGGGCACTGACTGACTTATGAATATGGACCAGGGTATCGTAGTATAAATCTTCACTGGCTTGAAATGCCCGGTGCTTCAGACGGTATTTGGCTAACTCATCCCGTACTTCCATAAAAGGGGTAATCTTTCCTTGACGAGAGTGATAGTCTTTGACCAGCTCCATGGCGGGAACCAAAATATCGTATAATTCAAACTCTTTGGTAGTCCGGATCAGGGCGGGAAGAACCTTTTGGGCAATTTCATCCGAGTTCTCGGTAGTGAGAATTCTAGCCTGTAGCAAAGTGCGTTCGCTTTCGTAGCGAGCCTGCTGAAAAAGCGTATAAATGTCTTTTTCATAATCCAAGAAAAAAAGGTGGTTGAGGAGCTTTTGCTTTAACCGCGATTTGGCATTACGGTAGTTCCGGTTACCCGGGTCAGCACCAAAGAGTTTTTCCGAGGCATCTTCATCCGACTGGAAAGTATCATTGACGATACCTTGATACAATAAGTTATCTTTGGATGTTTCTTTTTTTCTGAAATTGAAATTTACTAGTTGTAAACTTCGTTGTCCTTTCTTACGGATAATTTTAATAAGATCGTGTAGTTCATGCATAGTTTAAAGTACTTATCAATAAACGACCTTTTAAAAGTACAAAAAAAATTAGTTATCCAAAATAATCTTACACAATTTTTTTCATATAAATTTCACAAAAAAGCCAAATAGGGCATTAAATAGGCGATTAGTGGCCAAAAAATCTTTTTTTTATCGTAAAAACTTACATAAGCAATTATAAGCACTGCCTGCTTGATCAATCTCGGCAATGAGCCCGAACGACAGTCAGTTAGAAATTGAGGTATAGTATCTTTGACTGAAAATGTAGACTTGAACTCCTGAAAGGTAAACGAGTTCAAGGCTGTGGAATACTCGGGATGAGAAAAATTAGCGTGAGTGATCAAATACTGTGACCGCAATTAATACAACTACTTTTTTATCTGTTGGATAATATTCATTGCATTCTTCGTGCGCTCGGTCAATAGTGAATAATTTCCCTCTTGGATAATATCTTTGGTAATGAGTTGAGAACCCATACCTACGCAGGCCACTCCGGCACCAAACCAGGCACTCAGATTTTCCTCAGTAGGGGATACCCCGCCCGTGGGCATAATGCTTGTCCAGGGACTGGGGGCTCTTACTCCCTTTACGAAGGCCGGGCCACCTACCTGGGTGGCCGGGAAAATTTTGACAATATCGGCTCCTAACTCTTCCGCATACGAAATCTCCGAAAGTGACCCACAGCCCGGTGACCAGGAAATTTTCCGGCGGTTGCAGACCTTAGCCATATCGGCACTGAGGATAGGGGAGACGATGAAGTTACTTCCTAGTTGGATATACAGAGAAGTGGTACCTGCATCTACGATAGAGCCTACGCCTAGAATCATTTCGGGTAAAGTTTGCTCGGCGTACTTATTGAGTTCGCCGAATACCTCGTGAGCGTAATCGCCCCGGTTGGTAAACTCGAAGACGCGAACGCCACCATCGTAACATGCTTTGAGGATATTTTTGGCTACTTCAATGTCTTTATGAAAAAAAACCGGTACCATGCCCGTTTCGTGCATTTTGCTCAGTACTTGTATACGGGTAAATCGTGCCATTAATTGATAATTAAATTGTCACTTGTCACTTTTCCATATCTCATATCTTACATTTCATATTTTACCGAGATACTCTGCCGGAGGCGTCACCGCTCATTAGTTTTTCAACTTCAGGTACGGTTACCATGTTGAAATCACCGTGAATAGTATGTTTCAGACAAGAGGCGGCTACCGCGAAGTTAAGCGCACTCTGCAAGTCATCTCCGTAGGTAATTAGTCCGTAGATTAATCCACCCATAAAGGAGTCACCACCGCCTACGCGGTCTACAATGTGCGTAATCTGGTAGGTAGGGGCTTCGTAGAGTTTATTCCCATCGAAGAGTACCCCTGACCAGGTGTTATGACTGGCACTCAACGAGCCTCGGAGGGTAATAATTGCTTTGCTGGCTTTAGGAAACTTCTCCAGTAATTGAGTACATACCGATTCATAGGCGGCAGCTTCTACATTGCCCTGAGTTACATCTACCCCTTCAGGATGAATACCGAATACTTTTTCAGCATCTTCTTCATTACCTAAAATAACGTCACATTCCGCTACCAGATCGGGCATAATATCGGCGGGTTGTTTGCCGTATTTCCAGAGGTTTTTACGATAGTTAAGGTCGCAGGAAACCGTAATACCTTTGGCACTGGCGGCTTTCGCCCCCTCCAAACACGCATCGGCAGCACCCTGGGAAATGGCGGGTGTAATACCCGTCCAGTGAAACCAGGTAGCCCCATCTAGGGCTTTATCCCAGTCAATCATTCCTTTTTCAATTTCAGATAGGGCCGAATGTGCCCGGTCGTATACCACTTTGCTGCCCCGGCTGACCGCCCCGTATTCGAGGAAATAAATGCCCAGACGGTCACCACCATAGATAATATGATCGGTGCCGATGTTATGCTTGCGAAGCGTAGCTAGAGCACATTTGCCAATGTCATTATCAGGCAAGCGGGAAACGAATTGAGCATCTAGTCCGTAATTCGCGAGTGAAGCGGCGACATTGGCTTCTCCGCCACCGTAGATAGCCTCAAATTGATCAGTTTGAATAAATCGTTTGAAATTAGGGGTTGCCAGGCGAAGCATAATTTCGCCGAAGGTAACAACTTGGTTGCTCATAATACTTGGTTAGTTATGTAGTTTTGTGTGGACTTAGTTAAACTGAAAAAAGTTTTTGGCATTGTAGTAACAGATATTCTGGACGGTTTTGCCAATCAGGTCTAAATCGTGGGGAAGTTCGCCATTCTCCATATCAGTACCAAAAAGATTACATAGTATTCTACGAAAATATTCGTGGCGGGGGTAGGAGAGTAAGCTACGGGAATCGGTAAGCATACCGACGAAGCGACTTAGTAAGCCCAGGTTCGATAGGGCATTCATTTGCCATTCCATACCTTCCTTCTGATCTAGGAACCACCATCCGGAGCCAAACTGTATTTTGCCGGGAACCGAGCCATCGTTAAAGTTTCCGATCATGGTACCGATCAGATAATTATCGCTGGGGTTCAGATTGTAGATAATGGTTTTGGCGAGTTGGTTGTTGCGATCTAAGCGATCAAAGAAACTGGACAGGGTTTGAGCCTGGGAAAAGTCTCCAATAGAATCAAACCCGGTATCGGGTCCGAGCGTATTTAGCATACGGGTGTTGTTGTTACGCAGCGCCCCCAGGTGAAACTGTTGCGTCCAGTCTTTTTGGTGATCCATCAGTGCCAACTCATGCAGAATGGCTGATTTCAGTTTGCTGACTTCATCTGGGCTAAGCGGCTGACCCTGCCGGACTTTTTGAAAAGATTGCGCTACTTCTGGCTCCGTGTAGTCATCCGCGTACACGTGCTCCAGTCCGTGGTCAGATAGGCGGCAACCTAGCGAGGCAAAAAAATCGTGGCGGATACTGAGTGCTTTCAGCAAATCTTGATAGCGGGTAATATTGGTATCAGCAGCTTGTTCTAGTTTATCTAGATATTGATTGTAGGTTTCTGGGTTATCCACCGCCATGGATTTATCGGCCCGGAAGGTAGGTAAAATCAGAACATCAAAGCCTTCATTTTGAAGCTGCTGATGAAATTCTAGGGAATCAACTGGGTCATCAGTAGTGCAGACAATTTCTACATTCATCTTTTTTAGCAAGCGCTGGCTACTCATATTCGGCGAGGCCAGCAACTGATTAGCTTGCTCCCAAATAGCGGGGGCGGAATCGGAGTTGAGTATTTCGCTAATTGAAAAGTAGCGTTGTAGCTCCAGGTGCGTCCAATGGTACAAAGGGTTACGCAGCGTGTAGGGAACCGTTTTGGCATAAGCCATAAACTTATCGTAATCACTAGCACCGCCAGTACAGTACTGCTCATCAATGCCGTTGGCCCGCATCGCTCGCCATTTGTAATGATCGCCGTACAGCCAAATCTGAGTTAGGTTCTCGAAGGATTGGTTCTGGGCAATTTCCCGGGGGGAAAGGTGACAGTGGTAATCAATAATTGGTAAATCTCTGGCAAAGTTGTGATAGAGCGTTTGGGCGGTAGGGCTTTGCAGCAAAAAGTTTTCGTCCAGAAATGGTTTCATTATTTAAATCGGTTACAGAACACAAAAATAGCATTGTTTTGTTATTTACACCAACAACCCCTATACTTGTAGTCTACAAGTCAATTTATGCCTTTCACAAGGCTATTGATTTATAAAGAAGTGCGGAGAGACAGGCTCTACGAAGCACTAGCAACCTTCCTGCAACTAGGAAAGGTGCTAAATCCTGATTCGCCCTGGCGGAGAATATAAATTATCACTATGCAGTATCTACAATCGCTTCCATTCTTACTTGCTCACGAACTGATGCACTCATCAGCTCTATCTATGCCACGTATGGGTGGTTGTTGCGGCTAAGCCCGACTTTCCTCTAGACTATACATCATAATCAATATCCAGTAAATTTTATACACTATGTCACAAGAATTGAAATTTGAAACCCTTCAGCTACACGCTGGTCAGGAGGTAGAAGCAACCACCCAATCCCGGGCAGTACCCATTTATCAAACAACTTCCTACAATTTTAAGGATGCCGACCACGGGGCTAACTTATTTGCCCTGAAGGAGTTCGGGAACATCTATACCCGAATTATGAACCCAACTACCGATGTGTTTGAAAAGCGCATCGCGGCCTTGGAAGGCGGAGTGTCGGCTTTAGCCACTGCTTCGGGGCAAGCCGCCCAGTTTCTGGCCCTAAATAATATCTGTCAGGCAGGAGACAATTTCGTGTCGACCCGCTACCTGTACGGCGGAACCTATAATCAATTCAAAGTAGCTTTTAAGCGGCTGGGAATCGAGGTTCGCTTTGTTGATGGGAGTGACCCGGCTGATTTTGAGAAGAAAATTGATGAGAATACTAAGGCCATCTATCTGGAAACCATCGGAAACCCCGGCTTCAATGTGCCTGATTTTGATGCCTTCGGTGACCTGGCGAAGCAGCACGGCATTCCGTTGGTGGTGGATAATACGTTTGGCGCGGGAGGCTACCTATTTCGTCCATTGGAGCATGGGGCATCCATCGTGACGGCTTCGGCTACTAAGTGGATTGGTGGGCACGGGACAAGTATTGGCGGAGTGCTTATCGATGGAGGAAACTTTGACTGGGGTAGTGGTAAGTTCCCCCAGTTTAGCGAACCCGCCGAAGGCTACCACGGACTAGTATTCTCCGATGTATTTGGGGTTGATAATCCGCTGGGCTTACCGAATATTGCCTTTGCCATTCGCGCTCGGGTAGAAGGGTTGCGGGATTTTGGCCCGGCAATTAGTCCGTTCAATTCCTTCTTGCTGCTGCAAGGATTAGAGACACTTTCTTTGCGAGTAGAGAGAACTGTGAATAACGCGCTGGAGTTGGCCAGTTGGCTGGAACAGCGCGATGAGGTAGAAAGCGTCAATTATCCTGGTCTAGCTTCTAGCCAGTACCACGATTTGGCTAAGAAATATCTGAAGCGAGGTTTTGGGGGAGTATTTACCTTCAAACTAAAGGGTGAACTGGAGCAAGCCAAAACCTTTGTGAACAGCTTGAAGCTGGTAAGCCATCTGGCGAATGTGGGGGATGCTAAAACCTTGATTATTCATCCGGCCTCTACCACGCATCAGCAGTTAAGTGAAGAAGAGCAGTTACAGTCAGGAGTCCATCCTACCCAGTTGCGAATCTCTACCGGAATTGAACATATTGACGATATCAAAGCCGATCTCGAGCAAGCGTTTCAGCACATTGCTGAGCCGGTGACGGTCTGAGAGTATGTTGGAAGAGCACGTTTTTCAGCATTCTGAACCTTTTTTGTTGGAGTCGGGTGAATCATTGCCTGGCTTCCAACTTTTTTATACCACCTTTGGCACGCTGAATGCTCAGCGGGATAACGTGGTTTGGGTCTGTCATGCCCTCACGGGGAATGCCAACCCTATTGAGTGGTGGGAGGGTTTATTTGGCAACGGTAGGCTGTACAATCCTAAGGAATACTTTGTGGTTTGTGCCAATATGTTGGGGTCATGTTACGGTTCTACGGGGCCTCTTTCCATTAACCCCTCTACCAATCAGACTTTTTTTCATTCTTTCCCCGCTATTACTAATCGGGATAATGTACGAGCGTTTGATCTGTTACGTCAACGTTTAGAACTGCCCCAAATTCATACATTAATTGGTGGCTCGATGGGAGGACAGCAAGCCCTAGAGTGGAGCATTAAGCAGCCGGAGGTAGTACAACATCTAATCCAAATTGCTTCCAATGCTCAGCATTCACCCTGGGGGATTGCTTTTAATGAATCCCAACGTATGGCGATCCGGAGTGATCATAGTTGGCAAGAGAATTCACCCGAAGCCGGTTTAGAAGGAATGCGTACCGCCCGTTCTATTGCCTTGTTGTCTTACCGTCACTACCGTACCTACCAGAAAACCCAAGCTGAGACCTCTGCCGAAAAGTTAGCAGATTACCGGGCTTCTTCTTACCAACGTTACCAGGGTGAGAAACTGGCCCGTCGGTTCAATGCTTTCTCCTACTACACGCTTTCCATCGCGATGGATTCTCACCACGTAGGGCGGGGGAGAGGCGGGGTTGAAGCGGCACTACAAAGCGTACAAGCCAAAACCCTACAAATAGGCATTGAAACTGATATGTTGTTTCCGCCCCGCGAACAGCATTTTCTGGCTCAACATATTCCCGGTAGCCAATTGGTACTAATTGATTCGGATTATGGGCATGATGGGTTTTTACTAGAATTCCCCAAGTTGACCCAGCACATCAAGCAATTTTATCAATCTAAATCTGTCTTATCGTCTCAATAGTGTTATCTAGTACTTACTAAGTCTCTGCCAGACTCTAGCAAGCTATGTAATGAACGAGTGATTGCTTAGGCGTGCAAAATAGTGATCCAATAAGGTTTTTTGGTTGCTGTTTTATTATCGCTTGAAAACTTGTATTTTTCTGCCTAATCAACAACCTGACTATGAAATACAATAACTTTTCCCGCCAAGATTTTCTCCGTTTGGTGGGGCTAGGCACTTTAGCAGCAACCGCACCTATCGCTTCTTCTGCATCAATTTCTACTACTCAGCGAACCAGCGAACCGCTTATGTTGGGATTAGCTTCCTACACGCTGCGGGAGTTATCCTTACCCGATGTTTTGGCAGTAGCCAAGCGGTTAAAACTCAACTATATTGCCCTGAAAAGTATGCACTTGCCGCTGGATAGCTCGCCCGAAGAAATCAAACGGGTGGCCCAGCAGGTGAAAGATGCTGGATTTAATCTCTACGGTGCGAGTGTGATCTACATGAAATCGCCGGAAGAGGTAAATAATGCATTCGCTTACGCCGAGATGGCGGGTATGCGTGTCATTATTGGGGTGCCTAACCCTGAGCTTTTACCTCAAGTGGAGGAGAAAGTAAAAGATACCAATATCAAACTGGCCATTCATAATCATGGACCGGGTGATAAGGTGTACCCTGGCCCCGATGCTATTTATGAGCATATTAAGGATTTAGACCAGCGAATTGGTTTCTGTATTGATATTGGGCATACGTTTCGGATTGGGCAAGACCCGGCAGCTAAAGCGAAGCAGTACGCTGACCGCCTGTACGATGTTCATGTGAAAGATGTAGATAAAAGAGGGGCTGAAGGTCGACCGATGGAAATCGGACACGGTATCATGGATATTCCGGCCTTTATGCAAGCATTACAGGATATCAACTACAGTGGGGTCGTGGGTATTGAGTACGAAAAGGACGGAAAAGATCCAGTGCCGGGCTTAGCTGAGTCGGCTGGTTATATCCGAGGGGTACTGGATGGGATGAGCACATAGCCTCTAAACATTGGGCGGTAGCCTTGTTATTGAACTAGTATCAGCTTTGTTTCTATTCATCTTCCCGATTTCTACCAATCAACGCACCTACTTTGTGAAGGGTGGAAGATAAAGGGTACAGAGTTGTCTGTGCAATTTCGCACCTTCTACCGTGCGACGGTCGCCGCGCGACGGCCACCCTCAACCCTTTACCTTACTGTAATTAAACAGTGGCTAGGTATTCATGAACCAACTTAATCGCCATAGCACCTTCTCCAACAGCTGAGGCGACCCGGTTCATGGCATTAGCCCGGACATCACCCGCTGCAAACACCCCGGGAATGCTCGTCTCTAATAGGAAAGGTTCACGTTCTAATGACCATTTTTTCATATCTTGACTAGCTTGAACTACGTCTTGCCCCGTTTCAATAAAGCCTTTACTGTTTTTAGCAACATCCATTGCAATCCAATCAGTAAACGGTCGGTTGCCGATGAAAATAAATAAGGCACCCGCATCTACTTTTCTTCGCTCTTGGGTACCTAGGTCTTCCAACACTAATGCTTCCAGATGATCGGAACCGCAAGCTTCCACGATTACGGTTTTACCGAGTAGTTCAATATTTTCAGTATTGTTGATCTGATCAATCAGGTACTGGGACATTGAAGAGGACAGGTCGGGCTTGCGGATGGTGATAAATACCCGCTTGGCAAAATTGGATAGGTACATCGCTGCTTGTCCGGCGGAGTTACCTCCCCCTACAATGTAAATATCCTTGTTCTGGCAAGCATTGGCTTCGGTAGTGGCCGCCCCGTAGTACACCCCAGCTCCGGTAAAGTTGTGAACTCCAGTAGCTTCTAGTTTACGATAATTGACCCCGGTGGCAATGATTACACTCTTCGACCGTAATTCACTACCGTCGGAAAGGGTAAGAATCTTATACTGATCCTGTAGTTGAATATCGGTTACTTCTACGGGAGATAGAAATTCAGTACCGAGCCGTTTGGCCTGAGAGATAGCCCGACGGGTAAGGTCCGACCCACTAAGACCATTGGGAAAACCTAGGTAGTTCTCGATGCGGGAACTGGTACCAGCTTGCCCACCCGGTGCCCTCTTCTCAATCAAAAGTGTTTTTAAGCCTTCGGAACCACCGTATACTGCAGCGGCTAATCCAGCGGGGCCAGCCCCGATGATAATAACGTCGTAAAGCTGAGCAGTAGCCTCTAACCTCATTCCGATCTTTCCGGCAATTTCGCTGATGGTAGGACTAACTAAGAAGGAGTTATCCTCAAGAAAGATAGCGGGCAGATCTTTCTCCCGAATATCGTTTAGCTCCAGCATTTCGCGGGCTTTTTCGCTGTTTTCTATATCGAGCCAACGGTAAGGAATGAGGTTGCCTGCCAGAAAATCTTTCACTTCGTGTGACTTGGGCGAATACTGGTAGCCAATCACTTTTATGCCCTGGTAGTCAGGAGTGTAGTGGCTTTGCCAATCTTCCAACAAGTCGGTAATTACCGGGAACAGCTTTTCCTGGGGCGGATCCCAAGGCTTGGTAAGGTAATAGTCTAGTTGGACATCGTTAATCGCCTTGATAGCGGCATCAATATCAGAATAAGCGGTGAGTAATACTTTTTTTGACTTTGGAAAATAATCTTTGGCTTGCTGGAGGAATTCTACGCCCAGCATATCGGGCATCCGCTGGTCGGAGAGAAACATGGCAACCTCTTCACCCTGCTTCTTCAGTTCTTGTAATGACTGAAGGGCTTCTTGGGTAGAATCAGTGCTGAGGATGCGATAGTCTTTTTTGTATTCGCTGCGAAGGTCACGGGCAATAGCCCGGATCACCTGGGGATCATCATCTATAGCAAAGAGTATGGGGCGCTTCATAAGGGAAAGGTCAGATCAAAGTTAGGGTATTCTATTCGCTAGAACGCGAGTGCGGTGAAATGGTTTTTATTAGTCCACGGTCAACAGTCAACAGGTTTTGATTATCGTAAGTCACTATGGACTATGAACTGTTTACCGGAAAGCAAATAGTAAATTGAGTATTGCCTGGTTCGGACGTTACCTTGATAGAGCCATTGTGTTGCTCAATAATTTTCTGGACGATATCCAGTCCTAACCCACTACCTTGTCCTACGGGCTTAGTAGTGAAGAATGGATCAAAAATGCTACTTTGAATATCGGGCGGAATGCCGCTTCCATCATCAGTAATATCTATCCGCAACTGTTGGCTATTCACTTGGGTGCGGACAGTAAGCATCCCCTTATCATCCATAGCATCCACTGCATTATCAATCAAGTTCGTCCACACTTGGTTGATTTCACTCACGTAGATTGGGATTTCGGGTAAATTATTGCCGTATTCCTTGTTCACCTGAATATTCTTCTGTTTCAGCTTGTGGTTAAGCATGGTTAGGGTACTGTTTAGACCCTCGTGAATATCGGCCTGGGCTTTCTCAGTAGAACGATCCATGTGGGTGTAGGTCTTCACCGATTGGATCAGGGTAGATATTCGCTGAGAGGCTTCCTCAATTTCTTTTACTAACCGCTCAGTAGTCAGTACATTGTTCAGCCAATTAAAGACTGATTCGGTGTGCTTGCCTTCAATAACTTCTTCCATTTCACTGAGGTCGTCTACGGTCATACCGAACTCTACAAAGTTTTCCGCTGCTTCGTAGCCGTCGTCCCAGCCCCGGTCTTCTAGCCACTCAGCTATTTCATCTTCCCGGTTATTACGCTCCATCATACTAAGGCTGGGTGGAGGAGTATTGATTTTCGAGAACAATATCTCGTTAACTGCATCGACCTGTTCGGGTTCTAGACGAATCAGGATGACTTTCTTAAAATTATCGGGGGTATGATGAAGGTGCTGCCGGAGGACATCGGAACTGCGGACAATAGCGGCAGCTGGGTTGTTAAGTTCGTGCGCTAGCCCAGCCGATAGCTTACCCAAAGCCATCATTTTCTCGTTTTGTTGCTGAAAACGGGTAAAGTCACGGGCCCGAGTAGTCATCACCCCGACCAATGCCTGTACCATATCCCGGCTTACTTGTTCCATCTCTACAAAGTGCTTTTTATGCAATGAGAGTACGTGGGTTTCTTCAGTAGCAATGCCAAAGCCAGTGGCTTCTTTCATGCGGGAGTACGGGAGCATGCCGGTGATGGTACCCGCCTCCATCGCACTGATTTCCCGCAACTGTTTCCCTTGTAATACTTTGATCCGCAACCTGCCCTTGAGAATGATGTGCATATAGCTAATCGGATCGCCTTTCCGAAACATGTATTCATCTTCTTGCAAGATCCGGCATTCGGAACGGTCGATGAGCCATTGAAGGGCAGCTTCATCCAGGTCATTCAGCGTAGGTATTTTCCGGAGGTCATCGGTAACTAGTTGCATGGCATCTATATTTAGTTGGCAATAAAGCCGACGAATAATGGAAAAAAATATTGTGGAAAGACTAAAATTCAACCAGGTTTTCCACCAGTTTCTTCAGGGTTTTTCGGCAATTTTTAAGCTCCTTTTTGTCCAGCCCCTTGGTAAGCTGTTTGACCGTTTGCTTAACCACTTTCGTCAAAGGTTCCTTTAGAGCAATACCACCTGGGGTGAGGCAAACCATTTTATTCCGGCGGTCTTGTTCATGGGTTACTCGCTGTACCAGATTTCTTTTCTCCAGGTTATCAATCAGGTGCGTGATGCTTGCCTTGTTTTTATGGGTGAGATTAGCGAGCTGCTGTTGGGTTTGACCATCTTGTTGCCACAGGCTATTCAGGATAGCCCACTGCTCAGCGGTTACCTGATGCTCAGCTAAACTTTTGGTGATTTGATTGGTCAGTAGC
Source organism: Bacteroidota bacterium (assembly GCA_039198955.1). GTDB lineage: Bacteria > Bacteroidota > Bacteroidia > Cytophagales > Cyclobacteriaceae > Tunicatimonas. Next base: position 25,639 of record JBCCTI010000080.1, read on the forward strand.
CGGGATGCCTGACCGATGAGAGCGAGGAGAGAATTATCGATCTTGACCTTTTTCATAAATTAGTAGTATGCTAAACAGTTTCAATATATGACTATTTTTTAGCACAAGAAAGTCGATACGATCAACTATTACTATAGTAATATAATAGTTTTATGATCTCGAATAAAAATAGCAGTACCTACGCACTGCTATTCCTGAGAGTAAGAGCAGGATTACAACTACTAGTTGTGATCAGCATCGAGCAATACAGTGATATTGCTCAGCTCGATTCGCTCAATTTTCTTATCGTTATCCAAATCCCAAATGGTCATTAAACGATTAGCCGACTCTTGTCCGGCATCCGAAGAAATGATGTTATTCATGCCCTGAGTGAACTCAGACTTGGTTAGCTCACCATTACCGTCGGCATCCCAATCCGAAAATTCACCGTACTCGCCAAATTCGTAGTTTACAAACAAGTTCTCGGCCGCTTTGATAAACTCTTCTTCGTTGACAGTTTCATTCTTGTCAAAATCCCAAACGCGGTAAAACCCATTAAAGAACTCATCTTCATTGAGCGCACTATCATTATCGGCGTCCCAGTCACCGTACTTCACGGTGATTCCAGCGAGTACCTCATTGTTGCGATTACGTTCCCGCATTTCTTTCATTAGGCGAAACTCTTCCGAATCGCGGTTGATAGCTGGCTTGGTATTGACAACTTGCTCAGTCTCAACGTCGGCCATCTCAGTCTGCTCTTCGATCTCAGGCTCTTCTATCTCAGTCTGGTTATCAGCGGTTTGCTCTACTTCATCGGTAGTAGCAGTAGCTTCGTTGCTTTCATTAGAAGAACCGCAGGCGGTAGCAAAAGTAATAATTCCGATACTGAGAAAATAAATGAAAAATTTCTTTAAAAAATTAGTGCTATACTTCATAGTAAAAAAGGTAGTTTGATAATTGAAAAAGTATTTATTTACTATTAATAACGGGAATTTAGGCAAAAAGGTTATGCCAAATAGAACTTTTTCTCTCAGAAAACGTAGCACGGTACCTAAACCTTACTCATCGAAGCGACTAGCAACGGCCTGTTGTGTTACTTTTTGGTAGACGTCTTCACACAGTTCGCGAACACCGTCCTGGAAGACTTCGGGTAGATCCCTGCGGATTATGGCCGCGGTCTCGCTTTCTACCAATTCGTCCAGGGCTAGTTTCTTTTGACCATCGTGGTAAATGATACCATCGTAGCGGATGATACTAATTACATCGGTATCAGTATACGAGCCACCGTTACCATCAACAACCAAAAATCCTGAGCGACGATCGGCCACTTGCCAGTCAGGGCGTACCCGAAAAAGCTGTAATGTAATCCCTTCGGTAGCTACACTGTCGGCAAAAACAATCTTAGGTACACTATACTCAAAAGTGTGATACAGTGATATCTTTAGCGAATGACGAAAATTAGTTACTTGAAGCTGTCCCACTGAAAGGTCGTTAGGAATATATTGGTCGATGATGATTGTCAGCGGTTGTTTCACCTCGACCTGATGAGGGCGTAGATAAGCGTCGGCAGTAAAAAAGCCAGTTCGGACAGTACAACCGCTCGAGAAAAGAACAAACACTGATAGTAAGAAGAAGGAAAAAAATCGCATAGCAAAGGAAATTAGATTACACATAGCCAACTCGAGTAAACTCGGAAGAAGTGACAAACTGTCTTCATAATCTACTACGGTAATCTGGGTAGAGAGGTTAGTTGATTCCTCAGTAGCTTGAACCGGATAAAGTTTGATACGAAACTAATATTCAGCATACGCAAACAACTGCACTTGCCAGCAAAGACGAAACGTTGGTTACAAAAAAGTCGAGACTTTTAACGTGCCTTCTTAGTTCAGCCTATTGGTGGGCACAGCGTGGCTTTTAGCTGATCTTTCGGCATATTCCAGTACAGGGTGTTAGGCTGATCGTGGCTGACGAGTACCGACGAAATAGGCGAAACTACCTTAGAGCGATCGGGATTCTTTTTGGGTAGATAGTGCTCGGACACTTGAATGAGCAAGCCGGTCAATCGACCGGTATGAGCTTCAATAATTGTCTTTTCGACGGTACCGATCGTTTCATTATTTAAGTTTTTTACGGTCATACCCACGCAGATGGAGGTAGATAAAAGTAGACCGCTAACCCAGTGGCGCATAAGCAAAAAGTTTGTTGTTTTTTATCTGAAACGAAATAGACCCGAATACCTTGCATGAACATCGAAAAGAAATTACACCGAGCTGGCCGGTTCGTAGAGATACCCTTCAACCGTAAAAGCCTAGCGGGACTTTTCCTTCAGTAGGATCATCTGCCGCGTAGAGAGTATTCTGGTTAGAAGCAGAAGGTTCTTCGAGCGCGCTCTGCGCTTGTACGGTCAGGCAGGCTACTACTAAGCTTATGATTAATGCTATATTTTTCATATCAAGTCTTTATTTTTCGCTATCACTGCTCGAACTGTGCCATTGTATAAAGTTCTGGTTATCATATATTTGACTAGTCCATAGATTCATTAAAACCGAGGTGGTTACCGACAAATTGGGGAATAAATCAACATAAATGGCTAGGAGCAGGTAGGTGGAGGCTTTGGTGTTTCCCTCTGGTCTTCCCGGTTCGGGCTCCATATCCCTAGCGACTCAATAAATTTACCGCTATCTATGCAATGAGTTGCTAATTCCTTCGTAGTATTGCTAGGATTTTGGCTAAGATCGGCAATCTGCCTCGGGTGGATGCCTACAGGAAACGTATGATTAAAAAACTCCGAACCTTCTTTCTTCAGGAGCGTCGTCGCTTTATCCGTCGACCTATTCAGTTTATCGTAGCTCGCTTGTTTCTTTTTGGTTTAGTAGGAGGTCTTTTTACGCTGGGGCTTCTGTACTCTGTTTACACCGGATGGTTCGGTGAACTACCCAACTACGCTGAGCTAAAGAATATTCGTAATCACACTGCCTCAGAGGTGTATTCGTTTGATGGCGTACTGCTGGGACGTTATTATATTGAGAACCGTACGGTGACCACGATTGACAAAGTACCACCCTCACTGCTGAATGCGTTGGTGGCTACCGAAGATGCCCGTTTTTATGAACACCAGGGAATTGACTACCGCAGTTTGGCACGAGTAGCTGTGAAAAGTATTCTGTTGCAAAACGAAAGCTCAGGAGGAGGAAGCACCCTGACTCAGCAACTAGCCAAAAACCTATACCCTCGCCAGCACTACGGACTATTGACCATGCCCGTTAATAAAATCCGGGAGGCCATTATCGCCCGCCGGATTGAGAATCTGTATCCGAAAGAAGAAATCCTGATGCTGTACCTAAATACGGTGCCCTTTGGCGGAAATGTGTACGGCATTGAAGCAGCATCTCGACGGTTCTTCAATAAATCAGCCACAAATCTGCAAACCGAAGAGTCTGCTGTACTGGTAGGAATGCTAAAGGCAACTACTTCCTACAACCCCCGTCTTTATCCCGAACGCTCGCAGCAGCGACGCGATGTAGTATTGAGCCAGATGAATAAGTACGGCTACCTGACAGATACTCAGAAAGATTCTGTGCAGGCGTTGCCCTTAGAGATTGATTACAACTTCATTACGCACAATACTGGCTTGGCTCCCTATTTCCGAGAGAAATTGCGCCATGAAGTACAACGCTGGCTCAACGAAAATCCCAAACCTGACGGAACCACCTATAATTTGTACACCGATGGATTAAAAGTATACACCACTATTGATGCCCGCCTGCAACGTCATGCCGAAGCCGCGGTGAAGCAGCAGATGCAGGAGCTGCAAAAAACGTTCTACAAGCACTGGGAAGGCCGCCAGCCCTGGGGCGAAGATGAGACTATGATTCGTCGGGCCATGCTCAACTCGGACCGTTACCAACGCGGTAAGCGAGCCAGAAAATCGGATGAAGAAATCCATGCGGAATTCACTACACCCACGCTGATGACAGTTTTTAGCTGGGATGGGGAAACTGAGAAAACCATGACCCCGCTGGATTCTATCCGTCATTATCAGATGTTCCTGAATGCCGGGTTTTTAGCGATGCGCCCCGAAAACGGTCATATTAAAGCTTGGGTAGGCGGTATTGACCATAAATATTTCCAATACGATCACGTGACCGCGAAACGTCAGGTGGGTTCTACCTTTAAGCCCGTGGTCTATGCGGCAGCTTTAGAGAGCGGGGCCGACCCTTGTGATTACATCTCTAGCGAACGCCGGATTTACGCCGACTACAAAGACTGGTCGCCGGGTAACTCTAATGGTAAATACGACGGCTTTTATTCTATGGAAGGGGCTCTGACCCACTCGGTGAATACCGTTACGGTAGATCTGATGATGAATACTGGAGTTAACCAGGTGGTAGACCTAGCTTATCGGATGGGAGTACGAAATGACTTACCGGAAGAACCGGCTATCGCTCTGGGTACGGCTGATTTATCGCTCTACGAGATGCTCTCAGTATACAGTACCTTTGTGAACCGGGGCTTGGCCGTAAAACCAATTTATTTACTGGGTATTGAAGATCAGCAGGGCAACCAGATTGCTAAGTTCAGTGATAAACCCGAATTTCAACGGGCAATGTCGCAAGAAACGGCTGATCTGATGGTAGAGATGATGAAAAGTGTAGTAGACAGCGGTACTGCCCGTCGCCTTCGCTATCGCTACGGCTTAAAGAATGAAATAATTGGTAAAACCGGAACTACCCAGTCGCAGGCCGATGGTTGGTTTATTGGAGCGACGCCTAAGCTAGTCGCTGGAGCTTGGGTGGGGGGCGATAATCGTCTGGTTCGCTTTCGCAATACCAGTCTGGGACAAGGTGCCAATACTGCATTGCCAATTTGGGCGAACTTTATGAAGTCGTTTACCGAAGATGGTACCTTCAAAAAATTGCGTTACGCTCGCTTTCGTCCGCCCTCCCGCTACGTACGATCGATACTTAATTGTGATTCCTATCGGGATGAAAAAGACGATGGCTTCTTACGCGAGCTATTTGCTAAGAAAGAGAGAGATGATGACCGACCTGACCGAATCTACGAGCCATCCCAAACCCGCCGTCCAGCTTCCCGTCCTAAGAAGAAAGAAGAGAAAAAAGTTCGCCTAAAAGATATTATTCGCAGTATTTTTGGAGGGAATTAGAGTGATGACGGCTCGAGGCAGTTGTTTCAATGCTACTTATACATTTTGAAAAGACCTTTAAAAGGTTAATTTAGACTGAAGTCCCATATTCCTAATTGGTAACTCATTTTTGTAAATAATTTTAGAAAGACACAGTAGACACCCAATTACACTTTCTAGTAATATTTTAACTTCATTTTGAGTAATTATTATTTCCTGTTTTGGATGAACGAGTCCATTTCTAACTTTTAAAGATTGTTTCAATGGTCCCCACCATGCTTCAGTATTTCCATTTAAATGAGTTTTATTGTATTTGAAGTACAAGTATTGAACTCGATCTGTAAGTCTTTGAATTTTTAATTTTTCTGTAATAATGGTAGTGTATTTAAAATAAGGATGGCATTTTTGCCATTCTTTCAAGATTGTAATGAACTAAGAAGTACTTGATAGCCAGGTAGTGGTTTTCCCAAGTTTTGGAAAAAGATAGCGTTTTGCGCACCAATCGGGCACACCG
>JBCCTI010000081.1:0-30962 GCA_039198955.1 Bacteroidota bacterium
CATTTTTTACGATCTTAGTGCTTTGGCAATGGGGACAGGTAGTCATGTTATTTAGATTTTGGTCAATCCAATAATTAATACGATTTACTGCTTCGTTGCCAAATTTTTAATTTTCTCATCCTTATTTAAAGTACACTACCGTAATAATAAACTCCCCATTTTTTAATTCTATTTCCTTCTCTCCTAATAGAGATTTCTCATGAATAGGGGTTTTTGGAAAGTTTATCAGTTCTTGTGAAATTCCATTTATGTATGCTTCTAAAGCAGATATTCCAATTAAAACTGCTGAGTGCATGTAGGCGGTTCTGGCATCACTGTCCTGAGTTTCTTCAATTTTTTCAAAAAAACGCTTTGCTTCTTCTAATAAAAGAGCGGAAAAGTCGTCGAAGGTTGCCATTATAACTTCTTTTCCATTTCTTGAACACGTAGGTTAGCTTCTTTTGCATGATATTTTTCAACGGCTAAATCCACCATTTTTCTATTTATTCCAGTTCCCTTTTCTGCCTGAAGGAAAAATAATTCAGCAAGTCTTCCTCTGTCTTTAACATCAGTTCTTGTACCTAACCCGCGATAATTTTCTGGATCGGTTTTATGCCTTCCTTTTGCAAGAACGGCAGAATTTAATGGATCACCAGAAGTGCGCTTGGACAAATCATAGTGCCTAGTCAGTCGTTCCTCATTTTTGTGTAAAACCCCGGCTATGAATGACCAAGATGCTAACACAGCATAGCTAAGAGCCTTTTCTGAAAATTCAAAATTCTCTTTGTCCGTGAAATAGTTTTTTTGAGCTTCAATAAGGTCTGCATAAGCTCTGCCCATTAAAATCATCTTTTTATCTGCCCAAAGATTTGACTCTTGTCTAATTGCCTCCCACTCCTCATCTACACCACCAGTACCTGTAATAGTGGGAGTAGTACGAATGGTATTGAAATCGGTATCTACTATACCTTTGCCCTTAATGTAGTTGACAATTAAGGTTCGAGCACCTCTTACTGAAATTTGACTTCCTCTTTGCTTTTTATCAGCAAAGTCTTGCCCGTCTTGAAGTATCCCACATTTTTGACACCAATCTCTCAATTCAGGACCTTTGACTGTCTCAAACATACGGTCAAGTAGATCATTAGAAACAGCGATATTGGTATTTGAAATAAGCTGAACATCAAGTCTTTGCTCCGTACTTAAATCGAAGTAGAGCTTAAATCCATGAAACTCATTGACACCCTTTCTTAGTGCTTTTTCAATAGCTAAAAAGCGATGCTGACCACCAATTATCTTTAATGGCTTCTCAGGTTCAAAATCGGAATTGAATTCTGCAACAATATTGCTGAAAATCCTTTTTTCTTCAGCGTCATTCACCATTTTTAAATAAGCGGGGTTATTCTCTACCACTTCCCTATTTGCCCGATAATCTGATTGGTTTTCAGGGTCTAATGGAACATCAATAGTTCCTTTCTCACAAATATCTTTCGCTTCTATATGGCACTCAATATAAAAGGCTAAGGTTCTATTATCAGTATGAATTGTAATGTGCTCTTTTTCTTGGATTTCAAAATCCTCCAGAAAATTATTTACGAGCTCTTCAACTTTACTTTGTTTATAAGCTACTGATTTTTCTATGTGATCAAATCCTAATTTCATTTCTTCTATGTTTGATTTCTCCCAACAAATTGATAATGTTAACTAGTTTCCTTTATCCATCAATAATAGGCAGACAGTTAAGATACTTCCTTGTTAGTAAGATAACATAACCTTCCAGCCTATAAAATGAGGTACAGCATTTTAGCCAAATCGAAGTAAAAACTACTTTTTGTCGTCCAAGTAACCCTTTCGTTGCCATTCTAAACCATCTGATTGACTGGTACGTTGTAAAATCAAATAAAACTAAACTACACTATGAAATTTATCAGAAATATTAGCTTATTTGCCATTGTGCTTTTTATGGCGGCTTGTTCCCGGCAACCCAGCACGGCTCAGAATCAACCAGATAATCAGAAAATGGAAGAATCAACTTCAGATTATGACGAACGCTACATTGGTGTTTGGGCAGATGAGAATTATGAGTATCCGGTGAAGTATAGTGAGCAGGAGTGGAAAAGCATGTTGTCAGACGAGGAGTTTCACATTCTGCGGGAAGAAGGAACAGAGCGGGCTTTTACCAGCCCACTGAATAAAGTTAAAGAAGAAGGAGTCTTTTATTCAGCAGCTACTGGGCAGCCCCTGTTCAAATCATCAACTAAATTTAATTCGGGTACCGGATGGCCCAGCTTTTACGAACCTATTCGGGAAGATGCGGTAGTGCTGAAAGAAGATAATCGCTACGGTATGACCCGCATTGAGGTAGTGGATAGCAGCAGTGGTTCCCACCTCGGTCACGTATTTCCCGACGGCCCCAAGCCTACCGGGTTGCGTTACTGTATGAATGGGGCCTCAATGATCTTCGTTGCCAGCGGAGAAGAACCACCAGCCTTAGTAAAAGAATACCTGGAAAAGTTCCCAGAAGAAAAACCGACGCTTTAGTTGAAAATTGATAATGGATAGTTGATAATTAAAAAGGGCATCAACTGTTTTTGAGTAATGAATGAGTGATTGACTGGTATGTGTTCTATTCACTCATTAAACTTTCAAATTTCTCCTAAATTTCAACTATCCACTTTCACCTTTCCCTTATCAACTATCAATTTTCAATTAACTTGGTGCGGTGGGGTTTTGCCATTGAAGTAAGTAATCAGATTCATAGTAGCTTCCTGAGCCATCGCCACGCGGGCTTCAATGGTTTCAGTGCCGATATGGGGAGTAAGTACTACATTATCTAGCTGAAGCAATTCTTCGGGAATGTGGGGCTCTTCTTCGTAAACATCCAAGCCCGCCCCGGCCAATTTTCCTGTTTGCAATTGTTTGATAAGAGCTTGCTCATCTACCACTGGCCCCCGGGCAGTATTTATCAGGTAAGCCGAAGGTTTCATTTTGGCGAGTTCATTCGCGCCTAGCAGATGGTGCGTACTTTCGTTGAGCGGAACGTGTAAACTGACGATATCCGACTGTTCAAGTAGCTCATCGAGCGAAACATAGCGGGCACTGGCGTGGCGTTCGAAGAAATCAAATATGCGGTTTCGTTGGTAGTATAGCATACGCATGCCGGAGGCAACCGCTCGGCGGGCAACCGCTTGTCCAATCCGGCCCAGACCGATAATGCCCAGTGTCTTTCCGTACAATGAGTGCCCCGTATGGCGTTGTAACATGCCCCAGGTAAAATCCGGGTCTTGGTTTCGGAGCTTACGGTCGCAGTAGGTAATATTCCGCAATACGGATAGCATGAGTCCAAAAGCAGTCTCAGCAGTCGCTTCGGTTACTGAGGTAGGAGTGTTAGTGACAATAATCCCTTTCTGAGTAGCGTAATCTACATCGATACTGTCGTAGCCCACTCCGTAGTTAGCAATAATTTTCAAATTAGAAGCGGCATCAATTACTTCAGCATCTACGGCTACATTCACCGCCAGGTAACCATCAACTTCGGGGATTTTAGCTAAAATTTCTTCCCGGGAAAATTTCTTCTTATGAGTAGGGTATATTACTTCGAAGTTTTCTTTTAGTGGTGTAAGACCTGCTTCAGGTAAGGTGTAGGAAACTAGAACTTTAGTCATTATTAGAAAATAGGTTGGGTAAATGATGACGAAAAAGTAACGGATATGCTACAGTATTACTAAGGAAAATCGCAAAAGTTTTAGCTGATAACTTTCAGGGCTACATCTACTACATCTTGATAAGTGGTGGCATCGGGGTTCGCCCGGGCCATTACTCGGAGCCCACTAAAAGTATTATAATAAAACCGGGCCAAAGCTTCTGGTTTAAGGTCAGTGCTAAGCTCGCCCCGTTGCTGCGCCTGGACAAAAAGCTCCTTCAGTACTGATTCCACCTGCTGCTGATTCTGCCTAATAATCTCGGCTATTTCGGAGTCGCTGGGCCCTAATTCAGTAGCGGTATTCACCACCATGCAACCCTTGCGCTGAGGGTCACTAATGCTTTCCTGCACCGCTTCATTCAAAATCATTCGGATAGTTTCTTGAATATTTTGGGTGCTGGTTCTCCAACGGTCAAACTGGGCGTGGCTCTTTTCCCGGTAGCGTTGCAGGGCTTGGGTGTACAACTGATGCTTGTCACCGAAGGTATTGTACATACTAGCCCGGTTGATTCCCATACGACTCACTAGGTCTTCGTAGGAGGTGGCATGGTAGCCTTTTTCCCAAAAGACCTCTAGTGCATGGTCTAAGACCTGATCCTCATCAAAATTTCGGGGACGTGCCATAATGCAAAAAGGGATAGAACTACTATCCCTTCATTAATTCATATTACAGAATATTCATTCCGTTTATGTTGAGTTTTATGCTCTTTTAGTTAAGAATTGTCATTCCACCGTCTACATTGTACTCACCTCCGGTAATAAACTTAGCATCATCAGAAGCCAGGAAGCTGACCAGGTTGGCTACTTCTTCGGGGTGTCCGAATCGGCTGAGGGCGACTTTCCCCAGAATAGCTTGCGCGAAGCCTCCGATTTGTTCTTCAGAAAGTCCGCTTTTGCTAAAAATTGGGGTTTCAATTGGACCAGGGTTTACGGCATTCACCCGAATTTTACGCGGAGCTAGTTCGGTAGCGGCGGTGCGAGTGTAAGAATTCATGGCGGCCTTAGAGGCAGCGTAGATAGCGGTATTAGCCATGCCCGTGTAGGCATTGATAGAAGAAAGATTAATGACCGATGCCCCTTCGTTCAAGATGGGTAAGAATTTTTCTAGCGTAAATACCGCTCCCTTGAAATTGATGTTCATTTGGGTATCGTACAGCTCTTCCGATACTTGTCCAACCGGGGTAGGGAAGAACACACCGGCGTTGATAAAGAGAATATCCACGGAATTAACTTCGGACTGGACCTGCTCTACCAGTCGGCTGATAGCGGCTAGATCACTCACATCGGCTACTAAACCTTTTACGCCCAACTCCTGGGCGGCTTGTTCCACTTTCTGAGGGGATCGTCCGGTGATGATTACGTTAGCCCCGTCTTCCTTAAATTTTTGAGCAGTAGAAAATCCGATTCCACTATTTCCTCCAGTTACTACTGCCACTTTTCCTGATAAGTTTGCCATGATATTTTGGTTTTAGATTTTAGAAACTGATTTATAGAACGATCATTCCAAAATAGGGTTGCTATTTTTAGAATATTTATTCCAAAAAATTTAAGCCAAAGAAATATTTCGTGGTTTTTGCTCTAATGACGGGCTTGGTAACGATAATTGTAATAGCTTGCTAGAGTGATTAAATGAGAGAATGATTATTAAGAGCTCGAGGCGAGGGGTCACTAATCCATAGAAATCGGCAGGGAAATGTAGATGTAACTCCCAGCCCCCAGTTTTCCTTATCCCGCCTCTCACATTTTATATTTTAAATTTCACATTTCATTGTAACTGACATGACACACTATCCTACCAAAGTATATCTAAATGGGGAAATCCAGGACGCCGAAGATGCGAAGATTTCAGTTTTTGATCGTGGATTTCTTTTCGGGGACGGGGTTTACGAGGTAATGACGCAAACGGGCGGTAGCTTCTTTTATCAGCAGGCGCACTTTAAGCGACTGACCGAGAGTCTGGCTAAAACCAGAATTGACTTCGATGTAGATTCCCTTCCGGCAAAAATTGAACAACTACTGCGTACCGCTAATTTACTGCACCAAGACTGCTTGTTGTATATTCAGATCACCCGGGGCATAGCTCCCCGGAAACACGATTTTCCCGTGGACATTTCACCCAGCCTGATGATGTACGCGTTACCCCGAGTATTTCCCGATATTAACGAAAACCATTTGTCAGTAATCACCATGCCGGATTATCGGTGGGCCAGGTGCGATATAAAAATGACTTCTTTACTCGGTAACGTAATGGCTAACGATCACGCCATAAAACAAGGGGTGTATGAAGCACTTTTGGTACGAGATGGTAACATTACCGAAGCATCACACTCTAACGTATTTTTTGTGAAAGATGGAGTAGTGTACACTCATCCGGTCAACGAATATATCCTGAACGGTATCACCCGGCAAATAACGGTTGAGTTGTGCCACGATTTGGGAATAGAAATTAGGGAAGAAGCCGTTCCTGCCACTGAAGTAGCGAATATGGATGAAGTATTTCTCACGGGGACTTCTACCCGAATTGCCTCAGTTAAATACGTCGACCAACACGAGATTTATCTAGGTGAAAAACCTGGAGCGATTACTAAGCAACTCCAGCAGGGTTTACGGGATTTACGGGAACAGCATCGGCGTAAATCGGCTTTGTCAACTGCTAAACCCTATGTCGTTTGATGTGCAACCAGTGTTCCCCATTTTTTGCCAGGATAATCCTATCACCTTGATTTGGTAGTGTTGGCACGTTACATGCAAATTCTTACTCCAGATTTTATCAGCCAGTATCCTGGTCAGATTATCAATATTCATCAGTCGGGAGAATGAGTAGTAAGAAAAACCAGTAGCGAAAGAAAAAAGTATAAAATATGATATCTCAGTAAGATCTATAAATCAGTACTACACAAATATCCTTCAATGAGTAAATCACTATTACCTATTTTACTTTTCTTGGTTTTTGCCTGTGAGTCAGAACAAAAACCCGAAACGATCATTCAGCCGTGGGTGCCTTACGATGAATCAGATGAACTAGCCGAAAACGCTAACCATGAATCGGTTAAAATGAGATTTAAGCTGATTCAATCGCGTATTTTAGATAAAAATGAACTGTGGGAAGATATTACTGATCAGATCAAGTTCTTCTCTGAAGGAGATTATCAGACACTAGCCCCACTCATTCTGGAGCAGAATATTCCTACTATTCAAAATCATATCGAGGAAGGTACACTTACTTACGAAAAATTGACTCAGTGGTATTTGTACCGAATTGTGAAGTACGAAAATGATAGCAGCAAGTACTTGAATAATATTACCGCGATTAATCCGAATGCGGTAAAAGAAGCTCAGGAAAAAGATAAAAATAGATCGGGACAGGAGCATCCACTCTTTGGAATACCTGTGCTGTTAAAGGATAACGTGAATTTTGGAGGTATACCCACCACCGCCGGAACGTACTTATTGCGAAATAATACGGCGGAAGATGCCTTTATTGTCGATAGAATACAGGCGAAAGGTGGAATCATTTTGGGTAAAACTAATTTGAGCGAGTGGGCTAACTATCTTTGCATCGATTGCCCCAATGGATATAGTGCGGTGGGTGGACAAACCCTGAATCCTTACGGACGAAAGGTATTTGACACCGGAGGATCAAGTTCGGGAAGTGGCTCCAGCATAGCCGCAAACTATGCAGTGGCAGCAGTGGGTACCGAAACCTCGGGTTCAATTCTTTCTCCGTCTAGCGCTAACTCTCTAGTTGGTCTCAAACCGACGACGGGTCTGCTCAGCCGAGATGGCATTGTTCCTTTGTCAAGTACTTTAGATACCCCCGGGCCAATGACAAAAAGTGTAATTGACAACGCCATTTTAATTTCTGCCATGACTGGGGAAGACCCAAATGATGCTGCTACTAAAGGAAATCCCAAAAATGTTTCTTACTGGGAAAGTCTGGAAAGCAGTAGTTTGGAAGGTGTAAGATTTGGAGTTAATACCAGCTTTCTAGAGGACTCTATCTACCAAGAAAACATAGATAAAATCGTTTCCTTCGGTGGAGTTGCCATTGAATTTGAACCTAAGCAGGTAGACTTTGAAGGATTCTCTGACTTATTGAGAGCCGATATGAAAGTTGATTTGCCAAAATATTTAGACCAGCACGCGAATCCAGAAATCGAAGTACGCTCTGTAGCTGAAATCGTGGAGTACCATAAAATCGACTCACTGGAAAAGACTCCTTACGGTCAGGGGCGTTTTCTTGGAATACTCGATACTGATCTCAGTGAAGAAGAATTAGTGCAATTAAGAGTAGAACTACGAAAAAGAGGTGCTAGCTTCTTTGAGGAAGTGATGAGTGAGCATGAGCTAGACTTTGTATTGTCGGTCAATAATTGGAACGCTGGACTTGCCGCAATGGCAAACTATCCTTGTTTAACCGTTCCTATGGGTTATCGGGCTGACGGGCAACCCGTAGGCATTACGTTTATTGGTAGACCGTTTGAAGAAGATAGACTGTTGAAAGTTGGATATGCCTTTGAGCAAGCTACTAAAGTGAGAAAATTACCCAATGATTACCGATAAATTACTTTGTCTCAGACTATGAGTTGCACTGATATTTGAACTAATCCAAGGAAATAAATGGGAAAATAATATAATGGCAAATAATTAGTTAAAAATATACCATCATGAATACTTAAATGCCATTTTGCCAAAAAGTAAAGTTGTATATACGTAGCGTTCAGATTATCATAGCGTAAGATTACACTTAGATATTAAATTAATGTAAAATAAAGGTAGCATTGAAGAGCAAGTAGTGAAGAAATGTTCCACAATATTCAGTGAGACTGGTAAAACATTCCACACTTTCTGAGAGCCTTTTCGCAAAATGACAGTGCGCTTGAAATAATATACAGTTGTATGTTATTGATATATAGTCACTTAGGGTAAGTGCTACTATGACTTCTCTTTTAAGTATAATTATTGATAGGGGAGGATGAAAGTCTACCCAAATTGAGAAACGAATGAAGAACTTAAACGATTACTACATTTCGGGAAATTATTTATACAGTACGCTTTTTCTCTTGTTATTCGCTACGATCAGTTGCCAAAAAGCAGAACAAAAAGATGAAGGTCTGCCATTACCCGTAATGACCCTGCAGGAAGAGAGAGCCGCTAAATCTTTTCAGTACTTAGGCTCAATGGAAGGAGTAGAAAACGTAGCCATACGACCGCAGGTGGATGGTATACTGGAGGAGATATATGCCGATGAGGGGCAGTATGTGGAGAAAGGTCAACCCTTGTTTAAGATTAATAGTCAGCCCTATGAGGAGGATCTAAAGAATGCCTTAGCCAATGTAAAGGTAGAGAAGGCAAAACTTCGTAAAGCCAAAACCGAAATTGACCGCATTAAGCCGCTGATTGAAAATGAAGTTATCTCGGGGGTAAGAATGGAAACCGCCCTGGCTGACTATGAAGTAGCTCAGTCCTCGCTCGACCGCGCCGAAGCGGTAGCTGCCAACATGCGGATTAATCTGGAGTTTACTACTATTAACGCCCCGGTAAGCGGTTACATCGGAAGGATACCTAAGTCAATCGGTAACCTGGTGAAGAAAACTGACCAGGAGCCCCTAACGGTTCTTTCCAACGTGGAAGATGTTTACGTGTATTTCTCCATGAGTGAAGCCGACTATTTGTATTACGAGCGAATGAAGGGAGACTCTACTTCTAAAAAGATGAGCAACAAGGTGAAGCTGGTCTTATCCGATGGCTCAGAATACGAAAAAATGGGGTTAATTGATGCTAACTCTGGTCAGATTGATAAGTCAACCGGATCAATCAACCTGCGGGCTAAATTTGAAAATCCCGATACGCTACTGCGTTCCGGAAGCACGGGTAAAATTATTATGGAGCAAATCTATCCTAACGCCATCTTAGTTCCGCAGGGGGCGACTACTTCTATTCAGGACAAGCGATTTGTTTTCCAGTTCCTGGAAGAGGACAGTACTGTGGTGAGAAGGGAAATTAAAATCGAGGGACGGACCGGAAAGCAGTACATTGTGAGCGACGCAGTGCTTGATGCTGAAGACAGAATTGTTGTTTCGGGAATTAATAAGTTAGCCAACGGGGTAAAGGTAAATCCAATGCTTCCGGGGCAGCTCGTAGTAGACAATGCCACTACAACTATGCAGTAGCTACTCGGTTAAGGGATCTCTATAAGAAGTAAGTTAAGATAGCTTTCCGGCAAACTTTGTTGCTATCAAGAAGCTTTCTGGACTAATATTATTAGCAATTTGTCTGGGTAGAATGCCTAGGTAAATAATTTTTCGTATCGCTCCTATTGTTTGAACTACAATGATTCCTACTATCCTAACCATTCCTTTGGAAAAAGGAGCAGATCAATCATTCAGTTCCACTTGGCCTGAGGGTAAAATTACTGATGAACTGGTTCGTATTCCTAGTTCTCCTTTTCCTACTTTTTACCCTTATCACTCAACTAATATTTGCTCCAGCATTAGCCGATTAGCTTCTTCTGGCCTGGAAAACTATTCTTGGTCAAGTACCCAATTTCTAATGATTAATGGTGAAGATCCCTTTGGCAATATTTCATCTACCAACCAGAAAGACAACAACGGAGACAATCAATAAAATGAATAAGATTTAGAATACTATGTTAAAGAAGATAATTGATCGGCCAGTACTTACCCTGGTGATATCGATAGTGTTGGTGTTAGCGGGTGCAGCTAGTATTTTTCAACTTCCGGTAGAGCGCTTTCCCGAGATTGCCCCACCCAGTGTGAGTGTACAAGTGTATTATCCCGGTGGTAATGCGGAAACCGTAGCTAAATCAGTACTGCTGCCTATTGAAGAGGCCATTAACGGAACGGAAAATATGACTTACGCCCGTTCTACGGCCACTAACTCGGGCAGTGGACGGGTTTCGGTCTATTTTGAACCTGGCACTGATCCTGACCTGGCGGCGGTAGATATTCAGAACCGTATCTCAAAAGTTGTGCAGCAAATTCCCCCTCAAGTAGTGGAGTCAGGAATTACGGTGTTGAAGCGGATGAAGGGTACGCTGATGACCATTAATATTTTTGCTGAAGAAGAAGATTCCCCTTACGATGAAACCTTCCTAAACGCCTACACCCGAATGAACGTAAGACGGGAGTTGAAACGGGTACCCGGTTTGGCGGAAGCTGCCATCCTACGTTCCCGTGACTACGCTATGCGAATCTGGCTGAATCCAGAACGATTGGCGCTGTACGGCCTAACCCCCCGCGATGTATATCAGCAAATCCGGGATCAGAGTTTTGAGGCGGCGCCTGGTAAATTTGGGGAGAACTCCGATGAGGTGTTTGAGATCGCTCTCAAGCACAGTGGGCGGTTCAGTGAACCAGAGGAATACGAGAATATTGTGATCAAATCAGAGCGGGATGGTTTGCAGCTCCATTTGCGGGATGTTGCTCGAATAGAGTTTGGGGCTTCTAACTACACTAGCCAGAACCGTCTGGATGGTCGTCCTTCGGTGACTATTGACGTAGTTCAGCAAAGTGGGGCTAACGCGGTAGAAATTGATAAGAATGTCCGGGAAATTCTGGAGGAGCAGGCTAAAATTTTTCCGGAGGGCATTAGCTATGAGATCACCTATAGCGTACGCGATCAAATCGATGAATCAATGGGGCACGTGAAGCAAACGCTAATCGAGGCATTCATCTTAGTATTTTTAGTGGTATTTATTTTCCTCCAAGACTTTAAGGCTACATTCATTACGGCTATTACCATTCCAGTTTCACTGGTAGGCACGTTCTTCTTCCTCTCCCTAATTGGGGTTTCTATGAACGTGCTCAGTATGTTCTCTATCGTACTCTCCATCGGAATTGTGGTGGATAATGCCATTGTGGTGGTAGAAGCCATTTTTGAGAAGATGCAACACCACGGCATGAGTGCCCGCGAGGCGGTTACCGATGCGCTATCCGAAATTACGAGTGCAATTATATCTATTACCATGGTAATTGCCGCCGTGTTTCTTCCGGTTGGTTTTCTGCAAGGACCGGTGGGTATCTTCTACCAAGAATTTGCCTACACGATCATCATTGCGGTAGTGATTTCGGCAGTGGTTGCCCTTACGTTAGGACCAGTGATGTTTATGCTGCTGTATAAAGAGAAGAGCGGGAAAAGTGCGTTGGTTAACCAAAACCCGGATAAAGGAGTTGTTAACAAAATACAGAAATCAGAGCGAGTACAGCAAGCCAAAGCACTGGGTAATAAAGGGTTAAAGAAATTTGACACCCTCTTTGATAAATTCACTGAAAAGTATGTGAATCTAGCCCGGTTAGCTATACAATACCGATGGATTAGCCTAGTTTCCCTGCTGGGAATTGTGGTAGTTACGGTCTTTCTGGCGAACCAAACCCCCCAAGCTTTTATCCCTACCGAAGATGATAATTTCCTGATTTTCACGGTCAAAATGCCCGAGGGGGCTTCCCTCCACCGAACCAATGAGGCCTTAGCACAAGCTGACTCTATCCTGCGAATGGAACCGGCCATCGCGGGTATAAATACAGTTTCCGGCTATGATATTGTGAGTGGATCAGAAAGCCCCTCGTCGGGTTTGGGATATGTGCTGCTCAAGGATATTGACGAGCGGGGGGAAATAGAAGATATTAATCAACTTATCAAGCACTTTCTCAGTAAGCTGATGGTAATTAATGAAGTCAAGGGAATGAATATGTACCCTCGGCCTACCGTTCAGGGGTTTGGTGACTTTGACGGGGTTCAGATTATGTTACAAGACCGCTCCGACGGGGATTTATCTCAGTTCGGAAACTTGGTTAATGAGTTTATCGCCGAGCTGGTTCAGCAAAGTGAAATAGATAATGCCTTTACTTCCTACAACACTAACTTCCCGCAGTACTCACTGAATATTGACTATAAGAAAGCCAAAGCCCTAGGAGTGAGTGTGAAGGATATGATGTTTACCGTACAGTCTAATTTTGGTCAAACTAGGGTAGGAGACTTCAACCGATTTACCCGCCAATACGGGGTGTTTATGCAATCGGATATTTCGTATCGGGAAAGCCCAGAAGCATTTAACTCTATCTTCGTCAAAAACAATGTAAACGAGATGGTGCCGCTCAATACCATCGTCAAGTTGGAAGAATCCTTCGGGCCAGAGACCATCACCCGCTATAATTTATATAACGCCGCCCGGATTAACATCACTCCGGCTCAGGGGTACAGTACCGGGGATGTAATGAACAAAATTGAAGAGTTGAGTGAGCAAACCCTGCCCGCCAGTTTGAATTTTGAGTGGACGGGTATGAGCTTGGAAGAGAAAAAATCCGGGTCAGACTCCATTATTGTTTTCATCATCAGTATCGTGCTGGTGTACTTCATCCTATCGGCCCAGTACGAGAGCTTCTGGCTACCGATGGCGGTAATGCTGTCTTTACCTACCGGGATTATCGGGGTATTTGCGTTCATCAACCTCGCTGGCATTGACAATAATATTTACGTACAGGTAGGAATTATCATGCTGATTGGGTTATTGGCAAAAAACGCCATTCTGATTGTAGAGTTTGCTGCCCAGAAGCGGCAGGCGGGTGAAGAAATACTGGATGCAGTACTCAACGCAAGTTCCCTACGTTTGCGGGCCATTGTGATGACTTCCCTAGCTTTTACTGCTGGTCTAGTACCGCTGATGTTTTCCGAAGGCTCTTCAGCGATTGGTAACAAATCAGTAAGTATTGGCACGGCCGGAGGAATGTTGTCGGGGGTTTTCTTGGGGATTCTTATCATACCCGTTTTGGCATTTGTATTTCTTAAACTGAACGAGCGGTTCAGCATAAAAACTACCTGAGAAAGTTGATAAACATGCGTTTTTTCAAGCAATTACTATTTGTTGGTTTCATCTTATTGACAGCGATTGGTTGTAAAGTGGGGGAAAGCTACGTGAGGCCTAACGTCGTTAGCATTGACAATTACTACGGCAATAACTTTCAATCTGATAGTGCTGCGGTAGATCAAAGTAACCTGGCTGATGTTAACTGGCGCGATTATTTTGAAGATTCAACCCTAATTACCCTAATTGATTCGGCTCTAGTCAATAACCTTGACCTGCTGAGGGAAGCCAAGCGAATTGAGATTGGTGAACAAGCCTTCTTACAGTCCAAGGCGAATTTCTATCCTAATCTGGGGCTTTCCCCTTTTGATTTTAATAGAGAGTACTTCTCCGAAAATTTCAACAACTTTGGCTCCAATCGAGCCCGCCGTAATCACGGTGAGAACCCACCCCGAACACTGTATACCGAGCGGCTGGGGTATTCGGTCGGATTATTTACTAGTTGGGAGGTTGATCTGTGGGGAAAGTTACGCTGGCAAAAGGAATCTGCCCAAGCGTCTTTCATGCAAAGTCAAGAATTTCAGAAGGCAGTACAAACGGCAATTGTGGCGGAAGTAGCCTCTACCTACTACAATATGCTGATGATCAACTCCCAGATTGCAGTAGCCGAGAGAAACCTGGAGTTGGGGCGAAGTACTCTGGAGATCGTAAAGTTGCAGTTCCAGGCTGACGAAACCACTTCGCTGGCGATACAACAAACCGAGTCCCAGATTCTTCGGGCTGAGTCGTTGATTCCTCAGTTAAGGCGGTCGTATACTATTCTGGAAAATCGCTTGAATCAACTGCTGGGGCGTTATCCCCAACCTATCAATATTCAGCAGGATTTAGAAGATGTGGTATTTGATGAGCGCTTTGTCACCGGGGTACCCTTGGAACTCATTAACAATCGACCAGATATTGCCGCTGCCGAGTATCAATTAATTGCCAGCAACGCCCAAGTGGGAGTTACCCAAGCCATGCGGTACCCTTCTCTTGTGCTGAGTGCTGGAACAGGTTTGAACTCTATGAGTCTGAGTGACTTCTTAGACCCAATGGGTTCGGGCTTTGCCCTGCTCAATGGGGCACTTTTTCAGCCTATCTTCCAAAATCGAAGGCTAAAAACTAATTATAACATTGCGGTAGCTGAGCGACAATTAGCTGAATTAGATTTTAAAGACAATGTTATTCTGGCGGTGAGGGAGGTATCGGATGCTCTGGTTACGATAGAGAAGCTTCGGGAAGAATATAGCATCGGCCTACAACGAATTATTGTAGCTACGAAAGGAGTTCAGGATGCTTCCCTACTATTCCAAAGCGGCTTTGCCAACTATCTGGAAGTAATTAACGCCCAGGAAGATGCGCTGCAAAGTGAACTAGATCTAGCCGATTTAAAGCGTCAGATAATATTAGCTAACATTGAGCTGTACCGCAGTCTCGGCGGCGGGTGGAAGTAAAGTAAAATTATGAAATGTGAAAGAAAAATAAATAAGGACTTTATCTCCTTAGTGTTGCCTATTTCTCCGGTACTTTAGATAAGTCAGCCGAAACAATAATATCTCCCGACCGACACTGCTGGTTATTTGATTCTTCCTGTTGAGTACTCTTGGTATCCTGTGGATAGGATAGAGAGTCAGTCCGTTTTACACTGATACTGTGCTTGATCAAAACGTTAGCCACATCGTTGAGATAATCTGTAGAATCATTTGGGAAGCTGTTGCTGATATACTGCCTCTTTACTTCTGTAGCTTGATCTGAGGAGTGCTGGGGTACGTAAGCGCTAAACCCTTCCGATATTTGGTGGGCTAAGTGACTATTGAGAGCTGCAGTTGCCACGTCGTAAGTTAGCTTAGTAGTAGGAAGATGTTTAGGTATATTTACTAGCGTAGATTGGGCCAATGAAAAAGTTGATAGGGAAACCAAAAGTAAGCTTAGGAAAGCTTTCATAAATGTAGGATAGGTTAAAAATATAATGTGAAAATAAGCATTATTAAGCGTATTGCATAAAATCTTCCAATATCTATACTACCTTTCAGTATCGTGCGGAGTTTATTGATAGATCGATAAAATCAAGTAAATTAACAGGGTTAAATTTGCGTAAATTAGGCATGAGAAATCACTTCGCTTATTGGATATGCGTGGTATTCGGGGTCGGGATAGGATGCAGTGACGGTGAAGATCAGGCTCCATCGACAACCCGTCCCAACATCCTTTTCATCATGTCGGACGATCATGCCGTGAACGCAGTGGGTGCTTATGGTAAGCGGCTGAGTGAATTTGCCCGAACGCCTAACATCGATCAGTTGGCTTCGGAGGGAATGCTATTTGAAAACTGCTTCGTCACCAATTCTATCTGTTCACCTAGTCGAGCTACGATTTTAACCGGAAAGTACAGTCATAAAAACGGGGTTTACTGCTTAAACCAAAACTTTGAAGATCAGCCTACGTCGGCAACTATTTTACAACAGGCGGGCTACCGGACTGGAGTATTCGGCAAGTGGCATCTCAAATCAACCCCGCAGGGCTTTGATGATTACAAAGTACTACAAAAGCAAGGCCGCTACGAAAACCCTGAGTTCGTAGAAAAGGGAGCAGGGCAATTGGTTGAACATATCGGATGGGTAGACGATATAATTACTGAAATGACCCAGCAGTTTATTACTGAGAATGCTGATTCGGCTCAACCGTTCTTTGTGATGTGCCACTACAAGTCCGCCCACGACCCCTGGGCATCCCGACCACCGTTTGATACGGCGTATCAGCAAATGGATATTCCCGAACCAGCTAATTTATGCGATACTTACGCTGACCGCAGTGACGCCGCCCGTCAGACCACCCTCAAGCTGGAGATGATGGACCAGAAAACATTTTCTCATAGCCGATTAGATACTCAGGATACCTGCGCTCAACGCCAGCATATTTATCAGCAGTACGTGAAAGCCTACTTGCGTTCCGCCCAAGTGATGGACGATAATGTAGGTAAGCTAATGAAGTTTTTAGATGAAAACGATCTAAGCGAGAATACTATCGTGATTTATACTTCCGATCAGGGGCACTTCTTAGGCGAACACGGGTTTTTCAGCAAACGATTTATCTACGAAGAAGCCATGCAAATGCCACTGGTTGTCCGTCATCCCGGACAGATTGAGCCAGGAACCCGGCGGGATGAATTAATTACGAATCTGGATTTCGCTCCCACTATTTTAGATTTAGCAGGAGTGCAGATGCCAACTGATGTGCAGGGCGAGTCTTTTGCCGGAGTGCTCCAGGGAAATACCGTTGAAGGCTGGCGTGAAGCCATCTACTATCGCTACTGGCAACACTTGCTACACCGAAATGTGGCGGCTCACTACGGTATCCGCACCGCTAACCGAAAGCTGATTTTTTACTACGGATTGCCACTAGGTCAGACGGATTTTAAACCTACCCAGCCCGAGTGGGAAATGTTTGACCTGAAAAATGATCCCCAGGAAATGCAGAATGTGTATGGCGAACCCGCCTACGCTGAGGAAATAGCTTTACTTAAACAACAGCTAAAACAATTACAACAACGCTACGACGATACTGATGAACCATACCCCGAATTACAGCAAGTGCATCAGGAATATTTCTAATGCCATACACTCGAGCATTTTTTACATTGGAATTTCATTATTCAATTTCCTTTTCAACGGAGTCTGGCTGCTGGCACTGCTAACCACTTACCAAGTTCAGGCTCAAACTAACTTTAACAATCAGAAACAGGACGGGTACCGAGGAATTTGGTTTACCCTTGGACAATTCTACGATTACGGCGACAAGTACTCGGGAGGTCTAGGAACCTATACCGCTAAACACAAGCCATTGGCAATTTACGCCCCGGAGGTGGATAAAACCTTTTTTGTGTACGGCGGCACTACTGGGGAAAATGACCGCTACCTACTGTGTATGATTGGTTGCTTTAATCACGCTGACAGCACTGTAATTAAGCCCACCATAGTTTACGATAAGCAGGGGGTAGACGATCCGCATGATAATCCCAGTCTGTTGATTGATCCTGAAGGCTATCTGTGGGTATTTGTGAGTGGACGGGGGCGTCACCGCCCCGGATTTAAATACCGTAGCGATGAGCCTTACGATATTAGTAGCTTCCGTCAGGTTTCAGAAGAAGAAATGACTTATCCTCAACCTTGGTACATTGATGGAAAAGGTATGTTCAACTTTTTTACTAAATATACTGGGGTGCGGGAGCTTTACTACGAGGCCAGCCCCGACGGAAAGCAATGGACTGAAGACCAAAAACTAGCCGGAATTATTAGCGAAGGAGAAGAGAAAAGCGGTCACTACCAAGTTAGTGGCCACCATAACGGTAAAGTTGCTACTTTCTTCAGTCGTCATCCCAACGGAAATGTTGACCGCAGAACCAGTCTGCACTACTTGCAATCTACTGACTTCGGAAAAACTTGGACGACCGCTGATGGTAAAAAAGTGGAAACACCCGTTACCGAGGTTGATTCTCCCGCCCGAGTTATTAACTACGAAAGCCAAGGTAAAAACGTGTACTTGAAAGATATAGGTTTTGATTCAGATGGTAATCCAGTTGCTCTTTATCTAACTAGCGGCGGTCACGAACCCGGTCCCGACAATAATCCTCGGGAATGGCGGGTTTCTTATTACGATGGCTCTCGTCCCACGGCGAACCGTTGGCAAACTTCTATCATCACTACTTCTGACCATAACTACGATATGGGTAGTCTGTGGATTGATGAGGACCGTTGGACCGTGATTGCTCCTACCGTTGCCGGCCCCCAAAAGCACGGAGCTGGTGGGGAAGTTGCTATCTGGGAAAGTACTGATTCGGGAAAAACCTGGCAGCTAAAAAATCAGCTTACTAAAAATAGCCCACGTAATCATAACTATGTCCGTCGAGTGGTGAACGGGCAAGCCCCATTTCTCTACTTTTGGGCGGATGGTAACCCTGATAAATTGAGTCAATCTCTCATGTACTTCGGTGATGGTCAGGGAAATACCTGGCAGCTTCCTTACAAGATGAGTGAAGACGAGGTGAAGGTAAAAGTGCAGAAATACTAAGTCTCGGGCATTGAAAACTGAAAATTCAGTAATAAAACTGAGAAATAAGTTGTAAAACTGAATTTTAAGTTTTACATTTGAGTATTAACTTACTTAATGACTTATGAATACTGTCCTGTTGTATCTTCTAGAATCCTCTGTCTATCTATTGGCTCTTGGCTTAGTGTACAAATGGTTACTCTCTCAGCAAACCCATTTCACGTGGATGAGAGTATTTTTGCTTCTATCGGTTGGTATCAGCTTAATTCTTCCGCTGTTTCCCGCCCCAGCCACCTGGCTTAGTAATTTGATAAATCCTGGAATAGCAGAACCTTCGGTCTCGGGTCAAATCTTCACCCTGAAGTGGTTAAAATCACCGCTGATTATAGATAGCTCCACTGCTGTATCAGAAACAGAATCGCTAATTAGTTTGCCGCTGCTGCTACTAGTGACTTATGCACTGGGGTTTTTTTACCGACTTTTAGTTTTTGGGATCAACCTCACTAAGGTTCGTAAGCTAATTTCACGTTCTACTAAACGGCAGGAAGGAAACTACTGGCTTGTCAATTTATCTGAGAAGAAGCCTGCATTTTCTTTTCTTAACTACGTGTTCATTAGCTCTCAAAGCACCCTTTCTCCTGCGGAATACCAGCAAGTGTTGCAGCATGAATTAGTACATATACGGCAACGACATACTCTCGATCTGTTGCTATTGGAGCTAGCTCATATTTTGTTATGGTTCCATCCGATCATTCCTTATCTCAAGCAGCAGCTACGGGAAGTACACGAGTATCTGGCTGATCAAGCAGTTGCGAAAAAACCGGAAGAGCAACGAGACTACGCCCAGCTTTTGCTCAAATTGGCTGCTGACGACCGCACTTTATTGTTGACGACTAGCTTCTTAGGTAAGCAAGTTGGGCGTAGGATTGCTATGCTAACCAAACCTCGGTCTCATCCGAAACGCCGTTGGTTTTTCGCTTCAATAATTCCGTTGTGTGCGAGTATATTTTTGTTGAGTGCCTGCTGGGAAGAGCCAACCAATAACGAGAGTACTACTTCAATGTCATCTAATCAATCCATTGAAAAAGCTGCTAGTAATCTGACAATTGGGCAAATTCAGTGGGAAGGAAATACAGTTTACAGTGACGAAATTTTGACGGAAGCACTTGGTTTGCAACCGGGTGATCCGTTTGACTCGGCTATATTTAATCAGCGACTAAATTATAGTGCCGACGGCTCCGATATGGCTTCCCTGTATATGGATCAGGGATACTTATTCTTTAGGGTAGATCCTCAGAAAGTTGAATCAGCAGAAAATAAAGTTGATCTAGTATTGAGCATATACGAAGGTGAAGTAATCAAAATCAGTGAGATCAGTATTCAGGGAAATCAAGATATAGCTGAGGAAACGATTTTGAAGGAAATTGCCATTAAACCAGGGGAGCTATTTAGTCGCTCTAAGCTAGTTGAGTCTCAAAAAGCCATTGCCAAAATGGATTATTTTGATCCAGAGCAGATTGGAATTAATCCAATACCTAATCCTGAAAATAAGGAGGTCGCTATAGAATTTGTACTAAAACGCAATACTGCCCAATAGGCAAATAATATGGAAGAATTAACCAAAACGGAAGAACGGATTATGCAGGTTTTTTGGAGGTTAAAAAAAGCCTTCGTAAAGGATGTGATAGAACAGTTGCCGGATGATCCCAAACCACCGTACAATACTATCTCTTCGGTAGTCAGGCTGCTTGAAAAGAAAGGGTATTTAGCCTACAAAGCCTACGGAAAGACGTACGAATATTATCCGGTTGTTTCTAAAGGGGAATATCGTAAACTGTATATCAAGAAACTTCTTTCGGGTTATTTTGATAATTCCCCAGTGTCGCTATTGTCGTATATGGTAGAGGAAGAACAATTGAGCGAGAAAGAGATCAACGAGCTAAAAAAACTCATTGACCGAATCGATCAGTAGATAGAGATCAAACTATAGGTTTAACCTTTGGTAAAGCTGTGTCACTAACCGCTCCAGTATTTTTTATGCTGTCATCATAAGTCTTAATGGCGCTTTACGGGAAGATACCACCTTATCGCGCAATTCTTTGGCGAAGCGGTACAGCTGATGTTCCTTGCCTAACTTTTCTAAGTGCACCGCCAGCATTTCTACGGGGGTGCGAAGACTGGTTCCGGGTCCTGCTGCACTTTCATGTTGACGATGTGGCTAAACTTTTCTTTCGGGAAAATCAACGGTAATATTGCTTTAGCCGGAGCTGTCGTATTGTGTTCCTCACAGCGGCGGAAGACCGGGTGTACCGCATAATCCAGTTGATTGTCGGCTAGCAGATCATCGTATTTGTCTACGCGACCCGGTCTGGCGCGACCCGGTCTGGCGCGACCCGGTCTTCACGCTGCTCTTCTTTTTTTAGCGTAGCTACTTCTTTGGTCTTTAGCTCGTTATAAAGAAGCTGAATCTGATTTACTAGAAACTGGGTGCCCGGAAACTGACGGCACAGTCGCATATGGCGACGGGTGGCGGAAAGATGTTTACGGGTAGCATCGCGAGGGTAAAGTAAATGAGCCATAATAAATGTGAAATTTAAGATTAGAAACTTGTCCCGGACCGGGCTACGGATAGACCAACGCTTATCTTTTTTGATGTAGGTAAATAGTTGTTTTTTTAGTGATGGAAAAGCGAACAGTGCCGCCGACAAGGGGTAGGTTTAAACAGCAAATTACGTTGAAGCATTTGCTGATTAATGAACAGAAGATGACCGGTTTGCAGTTTTATGCTGACAAAGTGATACAAGCACTGGTGAAGAAATTACCCAACCCGCGCTGGAGTGAAGAGTACCAAATGGCATACGTAGTGAATACGAAGCAAAACCTGGATACTATTTTCAAGACATTCAGAGGCGTTGCCTGGGTCAATGGGCAATTTTTCTTCAGAAATCGTCCCGTTAGCGCTAAAAATAGGGAATTAAACGTAGATTACTTTAGAAAGCGTGAGTTACCGGAGGGTTATCAGCGTTGCCCGGAAGAATACTTACAAAAGCTAGAGCTACGAAAATACGCCACCAATACCGCCCGCACCTATATTGGGCTATTTGAGGGTTTTATCAACTATTATAAAGATCAAGATTTGATAAGTTTAGATGAAAATGATATTCGGATATATCTGCAACATCTGGTACAGCAACAGAAATCTGATTCTTACCTCAATCAGGCTGTAAATGCTATAAAATTCTATTACGAAGTGGTCATGGGTATGCCTAACCGCTTTTACAGCATAGAGCGGCCGCGCAAGAAGGAGCGATTGCCAGAAGTGTTAAGTAAAGAAGAAGTGTTAGCGATTATCCGCCATACTAACAATATAAAGCACCAATGCATTGTGAGCCTACTTTACTCGGCGGGATTGCGGCGGGGTGAGTTGCTAAACCTAAAACTCACCGATGTTGATAGTGAACGTATGCTAATACGGGTAGAAAACGGAAAGGGGGGCAAAGATCGGTACACTTTGCTTTCTAAAACGTTATTACAGGATTTAAGGCAGTACTATCGTGTTTGGAAACCGAAGGAATATCTGTTTGAAGGTCAATCTGGCGGTAAATACTCAGGCAGAAGCGTAGGACAGCTATTGGCTCAGGCAGCGCAAAGAGCTGGGATAAGGAAGCGGGTAACCCCGCATATGCTACGCCATTCATTTGCAACGCATCTGCTTGAGAATGGTACAGATTTGCGATACATTCAATCCTTGTTAGGTCATTCATCCAGTAAAACGACGGAAATCTACACCCACGTGGCAGTTAACAGTTTTAAAAGCATCAAAAATCCGCTAGATTGACACGAAGAATGCCCATGATACAAGGAAAATAACGGAGACTCATTGCCGTTATGCAATTGTTGTGTGACATGAGTGGTTTTTAAAAAGATGCTAGATGATGATAAAAATGATATTTATTTTTTATTTGAGTTGAAGCATAGCCTAATAGAATTGAGTTGAGATGCAATACCTAGATATGCGTATTGAATCTATTTTTAATAAAATCTAATTATTTGATAACCTCAAAAAAAATGAAAATGGAAATTAGAGTATTGTTTTGGAATGTTGAAAATTTCGTTGGAGGAGAAGATAGAACAGAGGCTGTTAAACGTCATATTCAAGAGTTTGATCCTGATGTTTTTTGTTTATGCGAAATCAAGGATAAAGTTGCAATGAGGAGCTTATTAATGGACAAATTAATTGATTATGATTTTGGTTTAACAGATGGCCAGCAGAGAATAGAGTTGCTTGCCGGCTGGAGAAAAGGGAAATTTCAACAAGTCCTTTTTACTCAAAGAAGGGAGTTTAAGGCTAATCAAAATCAATTGAGACCAGGGTCTTTATTGACAGCTAAAATTAACGAAAAGTGGTTTAATTTTCTATTTCTACATACAGATAGCGGGGTTAAAATTAAAGACTATAGAAATAGGCAGGAAATGTTTGAAAAGATTTGGAGTATGAAGTCAATATTAGATGACATAAGCACTACACCAGAATCATACTTTGCAATCTTGGGAGATTATAATACTATGGGAAGAAGTCAAATAGGTCAGTATCCTAAAATTACTGGTCAAGAGGAAATAAATGATTTGAAGCATGATGCTTCTGATAAGAATATGACTTTACTTGATAAGACAGAAGAAACAACTCTCGCTTGGGGAAGAAATAGTTCTGGGAACTATAGACTTTCGAATTTAGATCATGTTATTGTCTCAAATAATTTAGATCTAATAGATTTTGAAAAAGATGATGGTTCAAAATTTCCAGCAGAAGTAAGTGGATGGGTAAATATCACCGATGAAGATGAAAGAGTAAATTTTATCGAAAATATATCTGATCATTGTTCAGTTCGAATAAAGATTTCTCTTCAAGGATAAGTTTAACTGAACACGTCACACAACATTAGCTACTCGGCCATAGCTTGCATCCGCAAGGCTACGGCGAGTAGCATTGACCGTTAGCTGTTATAAAAATATGATAGATGAAGCTCTTGGATAAACTATTAATAAACGAAGAATTTATCTATACCGGAAACTTAGAGGAATTAGAGAGAGACCTTAGGGTTCTGGAAGACAAGAGTATTCTAATTCAAAAGTTAGATGAGCAAAAGATAAAATTTAAATCCACATTCTCTTGGGGGACACTAAAGGCAACAGATGGGTTTCAGGTCGTCGAAGGTATTAATGTGATGGCTCTGACAAATCAACTAGATGAAAACCTATTAAAACTCAAATTTATAACCAAATTAAGACCTGAACACTACTTTATCGCTGCTTTATACATACTATTTATTGCAATTATGATAGTGCAGAAAGAGGAGGTTTGGGTCTGCCTATTATTATTTGGATTGTGGATTGTTTTTCATATATGTTTTCACTGGGTTTATAGAATGCAGGAACGGACAGTGATAAAAAGTGTGGTAAATGGATTGAAACTGAAGGAATACAACAGCTAACAAAAAGCAGCTGCTACGCCTCTGAAGTTGAGTCTGAAAGCTAGTTGCCCTAAGGAGCAAAATTTATAACTTGAAAAACAAACGCCAACAAACCGGCTCAGCAGCTAGCTTCGGTCGTTGTGTGGTATAGGAAAAACCAAAATGATATTTAAGAAATCAAATACTCAATTAATAAGTGTTCTCGAAGAAGTGCATGGTTTCTTGAAGAAGTACGATAACATTTCTTGGGATGGTTTAAGTCCAGCAGAGGCAAGTATGGATATCGAGATTGCAATTGAACAGTTAAAATCTAAAGAGAGGATAAATAAAAGTCATTTGGAAATGTTATTCGCTCCGACTGGATTGATACAAGAATGTTCAATAGCTAACAATTGGGAAAATGAATATTTGATTCTTTCAGAAAAATTTGATGGATTAATTAAAAAGATTAAATGATTGAATTTGTTGACATAATTAACCGACCATACTCTGGGGAATTTGAGGAACGTATTTATGACATGCAAAGTCCTTGGAATTCACAGTCCTGGTCGTACATCAAATTTATAAACGATGATTTTTCAGAATGGTGCGGAGCATTTAGAGGAAGCCCCAGAAAAGCCGAATTATCGAAAATTAAAGGTGAGATATTAGTATTAACATCTGACTACCTTTGGAGACTCGACTCAAAGAATGGAGATGTTAAAGAATACGAGGATCAACCTCAATATCATAATTTGACTGTAGCACCAAATGGTGATTTTATTTTGGCAGATTATTATAACATCTGTCGGATAGATGGAGAGATTAAGGATTCAAAAGACTTGCAAAGCCCAATACAAATGGATATGATAAAGTTCAAAAATTGGGAAAATGAAAAATTAATAATTGAATGTGATGAATTTATAAACTGGGAAAGACATTTAACCCTAGAATTAAACTCATCAAATTGGACAATAGAAATTAAAACACCACACAACACTATGTAAAAATGCATTAAAACGCATTTTACATTAAACGTTGTGTGCCATTGAAGATGAAAATAGGTTTATCAAATATTTTTACTACCCTGTGGTTCCTATTGATGATTGGTAGTGGGGGAACCTTAACCTACATAGCAGTATCAGAGAGATTGTTTATCAAAGATACCATATTGATAGCAAAGATTTTCTTAGTCGTCCTCGCAATCATTACAGTGGCTACTCTGATAGTTTTTCTTGTAAAATTTCAACTACTTATTATCACCCGTTGTAGGATTATATCTATCAAGCCATTTTTATTGAAACGGACAAAAATTGAACTTGAAAAGATTAAAAAGATAAGCTGGGGAAGTTGGGACTACAAAGGGACTTTGTTCAAAACTATAGAAATAACAGAATCCCGAGATAATAAGATAGCGTTTAGTGATTTTGAATTCGAGAATTTTGAAAAACTAATTACTAGAATTCCCAAGGCCACCTCTACACCAAACAGAAACAAGATTTATCAAGAACAGGCTAAGCGAAATCTATCAATGACTAATTTTATCCTAGTTATTGCTATCTTATCTCTTGGTGTTTTGCTGTTTAAGGCTACTACTGATCAGGAATATACTTTAATTCATTTAACTTCATGTGTAGTACTAATATTAATGATTACTGCTTCAGTAAAGAGACGTATAAGATATTTGAAAATAAGGAATACGGCACACAACAAATTGCAGTAGCCACCCTTGCTGAAAAGCATTCGGAAAAGGTTGCGCCAAGTACGAAGATTGATCAACGAAAGAAAAACGCCAATAAGGTCGGGCCGGCTACTCGCAATAACCGTTAGGCACCAGCAAAAATGAAAGAAGTCAAAATAGAAATTTATGATAAGAGAGAAAGAGCAACAACGACTCTGTACGTTGAACAGTTGTCTAAGAATAAATTCAGAATGGGTGATAATGATATATTTAATTGCCGATTAACCAAAGGAACCGAGTTTGAGACTCGGATCAATAAGGAGGGTAAACATGAGATTATCAGAATTACCAAAGAATCTGATTTTATAACTCGGCGATTCTTTTTATCGCCCCAATTTAAAGAATCCGATTACCGGATGCTAGGAGATGAATTGATAAAGAGAGGTGGATTTTGGCAAGTTGACTTTGGAGGAATTGCAACGGTTAATATTCCGAGAGATTTTGAATTTGATGTTGATCAAGTGATGAAAGACTTAGACCTCAATCTGACAGAAATTGTAGACGACGAATGAAAAAGCCAGTGCCTAACATCGTTCAGCCGACAAGCCTAGGTGATAATAAGCCAGAACGCTAGTTGCTCTAACCATGTAAACTAATGTTCGGCAGAAAAAATCAAACAAACCCGGCCTGACGGCTCGCACAGGCCGTTATGGCCAATAAAAGCAGTTCTTTATTAGCGTAATGTTGCTAATTTCACCGAATGGAAAAGAAAGAGCGATATATTAATCCATTCACTGATTTTGGATTCAAAAAACTCTTTGGTACCGAGTTCAATAAAGACCTTTTGATTGACTTTTTAAACCAGATTCTGGCTGATAAAGACCAGATTTCTGATTTGACCTTTGAGAATACAGAGAACCAAGGTAGACGAAAAGACAGCCGGAAATCATTTTTTGATTTAAAATGTAAAAGCACTGCCGGGGAGACTTTCATCGTTGAGCTTCAAAATACTCACCAGGAATTCTTCAAAGACAGGAGTCTCTTTTATGCTTCCTTTCCGATTCAAGACCAGGCTCCTCAAAGTAAATATTGGGATTATGAATTGACGGCTGTTTACACGATTTGCATTTTAAATTTTGCATTTAAAGACCAGGACGGATTGGACCGATATTTACGGGAGATCAAACTGATGGACGTTCAAACTCATGAACCGTTCTACGATAAATTGACGTTTATTTATCTGGAAGTACCCCGATTCAGATTATCAATAGACAAACTGACCACACAAAAGGAAAAATGGATGTATGTGATTCAAAATCTGGCTAAATTACAGGAAAGACCAAAAGAGCTGCAAGACAAAATATTCAAGAAGTTCTTTGAACAAGCCGAGATTGCAAACTTAACCAAAGAGGAAATGAACCGATACGACGAAAGTTTAAAAGAGTACAACGATCAGTATAGTATTCTCAAGACAGCAAAGCTTGACGGTAAAAGGGAAGTTGCCTTAGAGATGAAGAAAAATGGATATAAATTAAAGGAGATATCAAAGATGACAGGGTTATCAGTTGAAGTAATTGAAAGCCTTTAACACTCACTGGCCATAACATCAGGTATAGGGCATAGCCGCGCAAAGCCAGCGCGCAAGCCAAGCTACGCCCCATACCCTCGTTCGTTGGCAATGCGGGCAAGTGTTCGTATTATCTAGATTTTGGCGAATCTAATAATACGAACTATGGTTCTATTGCCAAATTCTTAATTTTTCCATCCTTATTTAAAGCACACTACCTAGCATGAAACAAATATTCATTTTTTCACTTATTGCAATCAGTCTAACCATCATGTTGCAATCATGTACTCAAACATCTCAAAAACCAAGTAACCAAAGAGCCTTCCCATTCATTCTTCCCGAAGAAAAACCGAATAGACCTTTGAGTGCTGCAATGGAAAGAAACTACACAAAATATATGGCTCCAAGACCTGAGGGCAACGAACTCTACACCCAATTCCGATATACGGAGCTGGAAGGTTTCGACTATAATAATCATGACGGTACTATTTCACGTCGTGACCCTTCCAAAGTGATTTTTGAAAATGGTAAATATTACGTTTGGTACACGTATCGAAATACACCCGTAAAACCCGTTGGCGGAAATCGAGCCGAGTTAGCTAATGACAGTATTCCATCTACCGACTGGGATTTAGCCGAAATATGGTATGCTACCAGCCTAGATGGTTTTACATGGGAAGAACAAGGTGTAGCAATACCTCGTCCTCCAAAACCTGAATTAGGATGGCGTTCGGTAACTACTACTGACATACTAATCTTTGAAGGTAAATATTATCTTTATTATCAAGGATTTCTAGAGGCAAGTGGAAAGCGTGGTGATGATTGTCCAGTGGCAGTTTCCTATTCTGACTCTCCCGATGGACCTTGGACTCCATACCATAAAGCTGTAGTTGAAAATGGTAAAGAAGGCGAATGGGATCAATATTCAATTCACGACCCTCACCCGTTTATTTACAAAGATAAAATATACCTGTATTATAAATCGGACTTTGATGGTGATCCTAACCTGGTTAGGATGACCGGATTAGCCATTGCTGACGATCCTTTAGGTCCCTTCGAAAAACACCCGCTAAACCCGGTCATCAATTCGGGCCACGAGACAGTTATGTTCCCTTTTAAAGAAGGAATAGCTGCGATGGTATTAAAAGATGGCAACGAACATTTTACTATTCAGTATGCCAAGGATGGTGTTAATTTTGAAATAGCATCAATCGTTGAAATGATGCCTGGAGCCCCTGGTCCCTTTGTACCTGACGCCTTTGCCAATAACGGAAACGGTAGGGGTATTACGTGGGGAATTTCCCACCTTTCACCAGCATTTGACTGGGGTAGAGGAAGTATTCTAATGCGTTTCGATTGCGACTTAAGTCTCGATATTCATGATCCTGAAATGAAAAAACACGAACAATATCACTTCAATCCAGAATTCTATTATGAAAAAGGGTTAAGTAAGAAACAAAGAGAACGAATTAAGACAGAAAATAAAGCTCAAATTACAAATGAATAATCTTTAAATAAAAATACGACGGAACAACAATGTGTATAATTAATTGCTTTGGCAAGTGCTTATTTGGAAAATTCCGAAGGAATTTTCTTGCGTTCGCTTTTCTTTGCTAAGTTAGTTGCTTAAACACGCAACTAACCATACACCAACCGTTGTGCGCAATAGAATAAAATATGTCAGATCTAAAAAGTACTGAAAAGCTTAAACTCGAGAAGTTTTTAGAAATGGGTAAAGGCTATGTCCTAAACTTTTCAGACCGAACGTTAAAAGAGTTTATCTTAGAAAGTATTGGAGTGGATATATATGAAGAAAAATACAACTATAATAGTGGATCAAAAGCAAATAGGCTACGTGCACTTTGGAAGGAGGAGTCAAACTACTTAATCAGCAGACTAATCTCGGATTTGCTGAGGTATTGGAAGGATAATAGATTGCTGAGAGATTTAGAAATTACTCAAAATGAGCAAGAGTTATATAATGAATGCCTCAATATCTCGGAAAGGTTAAAGCAAAATACTCCCATTGAAAACCTGGATGCTATTCAAGCAAATACAGATGAAAAAGATTTTTCTTTGCTGGCAAATTTGATCAGAGATAGTATTGAAAGCAATAAGCCTGAATCAGCATTAGACCGTCTACATACTTTCGTTGTAAAGTATTTTAGGCAGTGTTGTAGGAAGCATAATATCCACTTTGAAATAAGCGATCCATTGCACAGTATCTTTGGCAAGTATGTTAAATATTTAGAAGCAGAGGAAGTTGTACAATCTACAATGTCAAGAAGAATCTTAAAATCTGCGATAAGCGTTTTAGATGCATTCAATACGGTGAGAAATGATCAAAGCTTTGCCCATGATAATCAAATCTTGAATTACCATGAAAGTATACTAATCTTCAATCATGTGTCAAGTCTGATTAAATTTGTTGATACGATCGAAGAACACATAATTGACCAGCGAAAAGTGTCTAGCAAGGATATTAGTTGGGATGAATTTTGATAACTACGCACAACATTTTGCAGCCGTCAGTCTGGCGAAATTGAGTTAGCTTGTTAATTGCTCTAAGTAGTGAAAACGATAAATGAAAGTGAAACGCCAACAACCTGACCGTCGGCCTACAAAGGCCGTTATGCGTAACGCAAAAAATGAAAAAGATGGGATTAATTAATATTTTTGGATGTGCCAAAAGACGAAAAATATCAAATTGACATAGAAATTGATGGATTGACTAATAGTATTGAAAATGCTATTTCGGGTGATAGTTTTTCAACTGAGATTTTTGAACTAACTAAAACGGATTTAAAAAAGGTCATCAAGAAAAATGGATGGTTATTTAGTTGGTCATCTGAGCATAAATTAACCGATAGAAAGATTTATAAACTTACCATTGAAGGTAATCCTGACATTATACAAGGTCTGGTCAGCATTAGCGATTATCAAGATCATTTTTACGTTCATTTGATTGAAAGTGCTCCTTTCAACAAAGGTAAAAAGAAACTTTACAAAGGAGTTCCAGGTAATCTTTTTGCTTTTGTGTGCAAAATATCTTGGGATAAAGGCTATCAAGGATTTGTATCTTTTACCTCAAAAACAAAGCTCATTGAGCACTATGAAAATACACTTGGAGCAGTACAGGTTGGAAAACAAAAAATGATCATATTCCCGGATGCTGCGTTAAAGTTAATAAAGAGATATTTTAATACTTAAAATTATGGGATTAATAAGAGAGCCTGAAGGAGTTGATTTTTATGTTGAAAACAAACCACTCACTGAACAAGAAAGAAAAAAGATTAGTGAGATTATTGCTTATTATAAAAAAACTGGAAAAAAGAAACGCTACGCACAACAAAAGCTAAAAGCAAGCGAGCGAAATAAAGCGAAAGAAGCATAGAAGCAAACAAGATATTAAACTCTATCAGAAAGTAGAACTCCCCAATGCCCACCTGCTCTTAGCCCAATCGTTAGCTAACCTTATGTTTTTATTCTGCTAACCTGAAGCAGTGAGATTCACCAAACGCAAAAACACTAAAAGAATGTATCCGTCCGGTGAAGTAGCCTTGCCTGCTAGG
Organism: Bacteroidota bacterium; assembly: GCA_039198955.1. Lineage (GTDB taxonomy): Bacteria > Bacteroidota > Bacteroidia > Cytophagales > Cyclobacteriaceae > Tunicatimonas. The sequence goes on from JBCCTI010000081.1 coordinate 30,858, forward strand.
GTATGGTGAATATAATTTAGCGGGTAAAAAAATCATGCGCACTTCTGAAGAGATGTTTCCTGTCGTAGAAGATTGGCTCCAAAGCGGATTGACGCAAAAAGCGTA
>JBCCTI010000082.1:0-30836 GCA_039198955.1 Bacteroidota bacterium
ACGACGGCCGACAGCCCTTCCGGGAAAGTGATCCGCCTACACCGATTGGCATTGCTGAACAAGCTCAACTACTTACCGATCACGGCATTGGCCCTAACGTGGGCTTAATGCTGGGTCATAACACCATTCGGTACCGGATTATGAACGAAAACGAAGTGCAACGTCCGGCTACCGAAACCGAAATTTCCCACATGAAAGAACTCATTAGGCAGGGCATGGAAGCCGGGGCCTTCGGGCTATCGGCCGGACTGGAGTACTTTCCGGGCCGCTGGTCTACCCCCGAAGAGGTGCTAGCCCTAGTAGAGGTTATCAAACCCTACGGCGGGGCCTACATCGTACACGAGCGTAGCTCCGGCTCCGACCCCATGTGGTACTGGCCCAGCCGAGATGCGGAGTATCTAGCCACCCGAACTACGGTAGTTGATAATATCCGGGAGGTGATTGAAGTGGCTCGGAAAACCCGAGTGAAAACTTCGGCCACCCATGTGAAAGTACGAGGGGCTGACTACTGGGGAAAAAGCCAGGAAATCATTGGACTACTTCGAGCTGCTTGGGACGAAGGATTGGATAATCTTTATCTGGATCAGTACCCCTACAGCACCACCGGCAGCGATGGTAATACTGTATTAATACCCGACTGGGCCTTTAATCCGAAGGGTACGGGGGCGGCCTTGGCTTCGTTGACTCCCAACCAACGCATTAACTACGCTGAGCGGCTCCAACTGACCCTGAATGATCCCGCCAACATTGTCCTCCTTCAGCAGGACATTCAGCGGGAAGTAGAGCGACGGGGCGGGGCCGAAAATATTCTGGTACTGGATTTAAATACGCTACAGGACAAAGCCGAAGCTTTCGCCCCCAACCAGTACTCCGAAGGAATTTCCGAGGTGATGATCAACGGTCAATGGGTGGTACGCCAAGGGGAGTTTACCGAAAACCTACCGGGCTGGACATTACGCCTCAATACGTTAAAATAAATTTGCCTTCAACCGGAAAACAATTGCGGAGGCACCCAAATTCATTCAGTCGGAATGGATGATATAATTATTTGTACTGGGATTTATTTCCACGTAAATTTGACTAAAATTATAGTTCGTATTAGAATTCGACACAGAAAAATATTTGATCTAAATTGCTTATGAAAGCCTATCAAGCCAGTTTACTTAATGCCATTGCCCTAGTTGCCCTCAGCCTGTGGGGCTACTTTAGCTCAGACACACCATCGCTTACTGCCCTCATTCCCACCGCTATCGGGGTAATTCTATTACTGCTAAACCCCGGAGTGCGTAGAGAAAATAAGGTAGTTGCCCACATCGCAGTAGTGCTTACCCTGCTTATTCTGTTTGGACTGGTCCGTCCGCTGACTGGTGCCCTCGACCGGGGGGATACTGCTGCCGTAATCCGGGTAGCAGTCATGCTACTTACTACAGTTTTGGCGATGATATTTTTTGTCAAAAGCTTCATTGATGCCCGTCGGGCTCGTAAAGAAACGGCGCAATAATAACCTAAGTAGCTACCGAGTAAGATATAACTACTCTACTGCGCGAGTAGATAGACCTAAACCCCTGCGCGCTGTTAATCCAGGTTCCTACCGATTTAATAAATGCTAACTAAAAACAAATTTTAATTTCGATGAGTTTTAATAACATGAGAACATCCATTATAACTTTAACTCTTGCCTTCGCCTTCTTCCAGTGCGGAGGTAGTTCTAACAGTAACGCGACACAAGAGGAGGCATCAGTAGCATCAGAAAGTTCTTCAGCCGATGAAGTCACTCTAGTGCTTAACACCGGAGACGCTTTAGAGTACGATAAAACCGAACTACAGGTGAAAGAAGGCCAATCGGTTACCCTCACCCTCAACCACAGCGGACAAATGGCCAAAGAAGCCATGGGCCACAATTTTGTGCTACTGAAACCGGGTACTGATGTTGCTGCTTTCGCTACTGAGGCATTAGATGCCCGGGAGAATGAGTACATTCCCGGCGGAGGCGAGCAGGTAATTGTCCACACCAAATTGATTGGGGGTGGCGAGTCCGACACCATTACCTTTGAAGCACCCCCCAAGGGCACCTACGATTATGTTTGTACCTTCCCTGGTCACTACTCCCTAATGCAGGGTAAGCTGATCGTTGGGTAAAAGCGACTCGTTTCTAGCTAGTGTTTAGCGATAACATCAGTACAACCCGCTAGTTGATGTAATTGCCCTACGATTTTCGTTTGCACTCTCTTACCTACAATCTACGAGAGGTGATCGACTAGCGTGGGGCAAAAAGCCCTAACCACTAGCAGTGTCATAATAATTAAGATTAACTATTGCATACTAAGCATTTTGGAGTAATATTCGTGCTTGTACGGAATTAGTTTAAATAGAACGAATACACTCGATTTACCTGTGCTTAACTACTACCCTACTACGGCTCATCAAATTCCTTCTTAAATATTCGTAGGATGTCCGTAGAACATTAGCCAGATGGAGTGAAAACTACTTCACCATGCTCCTGCGACCTAAGCTAACCAAAGAGAAAGCCTCCCCTACCAGCTTCGACAATCCCGAGGCATTTGAGGCCCTCTACGATCATTATTGGGAGAAAGTCTACGCAGTCTGCTACCATCATACCGGAAACGCCGATTTATCGCAAGATATGACCCAGGACATTTTCACCTCAGTGTGGGAGCGAAGAAACAGTCTGCGGGTAGAAAAATCAATTGAACACTACTTGGTGCGATCCGCCAAGATGAAGGTGTTTGAGTACTTCAGAAACCAAACAATCCGAGAAAAACACACGGAGGCTATTGCCCAAATACAACCTACCACAGTAGCTGACACGGACGGTAAAGTAGTCCATGCACTACTCTCCCAAGAAATAAACGTGTGGGTAAACCGACTTTCCGAGCGGTGCCGTCGGGTGTTTCTGCTAAGTCGTGAGCAAGGCCTAAGTAATAAGCAAATTGCCCAAAAGCTCGACGTCAGCGAACGGGCCGTTCAACAGCACATCAGCCACGCAGTAGACAAGCTAAAGCAAAATCTTAAGGCGGACGGATAGGTCAGACAACACAAATTTATCGACTCAAAACAAATAAGTGTGCGCTATGCCCAAGGTAACCTCTGACTTATTTGAAGTGCTGCACGACCCCCAAGCCGAAGCGGTACTGGCCCGGCTGTACCGGACGGCCCTGAAGCAAGGACGATCGGTGATGCTCCATTTTTTGCCGAAGGTTTTTCAACTGCTGGGTAAGGGTATCGACTGGAAAACGGAAGACGAGGCATTTTACAACGACAAATATATTCCTATCCACCCCGCTCAGGGTAGCTTTCTCTACATGCAAGCCCGGGCACTGAACGCTAAAAATATACTAGAGTTTGGCACATCTTACGGTATATCGACCATTTATCTAGCCAAAGCGGCTCAAGAAAACTCCGGATCAAGTCCGGAGCAGGTTAGGGGAAAAGTGATTACGACCGAATATTTACCTCACAAAGCCGCTGCCGCCCGGCAAAACTTAGAAGCTGCTGGTTTATCCGAGTACGTCGATATCTGGGAAGGCGACGCCCGGGAAACCCTTCAAGAACTGACTACAGAATTAGATCTAGTACTGCTCGACGGCTGGCCCGATCTGGTATTCCCAGTCTTCAAGCTGATAGAACCCCAACTAAAGCCAGGAGCAGTGATTGTAGTAGACGACGTGGAAGGTTTTAAACCCTCCATGCAAGACTACCTCGACTACGTACGCAACCCTGCTAACGGCTATATCTCTACCACTATCCGTCCCAAGAAGGGTCTGGAGTTTACCGTTAAGACCCATCGGTAAACAGGGCGCAAGAGTCTCGACGAGAAAAAAATTCAAAAAAATTTCACCATCCTCCTTCGCCTGAGCGGTAGTTGTGCAACTACTATACAAAGGAAGCACAAAACCAAACTACCCGCTCATGAAACCAGTAGATAGCGAACTTCTCAAAAAGTACCATCGGGGCCTCTGCACCGACGAAGAAAAACAAGCGGTAGAGCAGTGGCTTGCCTCAGGCGGATTTGAAGGTGCTCTCGACCTACCCGACTCAGAAAAGGCCGCCCGTAAGCAGCAAATCTGGCAAACCATTGCCCGCCGCGCAGGCTGGACTGAGCCTAAAGTAGTACCGATGTACCGACGGGTAGCCCGCTACGCCGCGGTGGCCTGCATTGTTTTCGCCGCGTTCTTCGGTGGGCGCTTCTCGGTGAGTACGGCCAACGCTACGAATACGGTAGATAAAACTCCTAAAGATATGCTACACATCTACGGGGGTAACGGGGCTTACGCTAAAATGAATGCTGACCGCTATCAATTAAGATTTGAGGGAATGCTTAAACTGCACAACAAAGCTGAACAGCATAAGCAGATTGTGTGCGGCGAACAAGAATTTACTCTGGAACCTCATAAGACGTACTTTCTCAGCGGATCCGACCGGAAAGCGCACTTAATGACCGAGTATGATTTTTTGGGTACTTACCACAATCGAATTCTCCTAGCAAGTGGTTTTTCTGCCCTTAAATTGAATGACTAGTATATTTTCTAAAAACGACGGTACAATTCTAACTTTAAAAACGATGATAAATATGACAAGTAAGTTGAAAACAAGTAGAGAATGGTCATGGTTAGCTATACTGCTAATAGGAATGCTCTCAATAGTGATTACCTCCTGCGGAGATGATGATGACAATGCCGTAACTCCTGAGCCAGTGGAACCGGAGGAAGCAAGCCAAGCTTTTTTACTGGGCTACAGAACAAACACACCAAATGGTCAAGTATACTATATGAGCACTCATGAGAACATACCAAATAGTATAGATATCTCTCAGGCAGTTGAAATTGGACTGGGTGGCAATACTTCTATAACGTCATTTAATGGCCAGCCTTATTCTTGGAATGGTGATGCTGCTACTATGACTCAATGGAGCATTGACAAGAGTACTTTGGAGCTTACTGTTGAAGGTATTTTAAGTTTTGGTAGTACTGGATACTCAGGCGAAGCATTTCCAATTTTCATTTCTGAAACGCAAGCTTACGTAACCAGGCTTACTGAAGGACTTGTTGTTGAATGGAATCCTTCAACGATGGAAATTACAGAAGTCATAAATGTTCCTACATTACCAGACTTAGGCGTTGAATATAGTCCTTACACCGATGTGGTAAAGTATGAAGCTGGTGGAAAGATTGTAATGCCAATTTGGATAGGAACCCCAAGACAATGTTGCGATTTCGATAATTACGATGGAGCTATGATCGCTGTATTCGACCCTGCGACCAAAATTCTGGAGTATAAAAGAGACAATCGGCTTTTATCTACTGGCCCCGAGTTCGCAAGATCTGATAATGGTGATTTATACGTTTCACCTGTTAGAGAAAATAGTTTTATTGAACCTTACTTCAATGTAGATACAACTCAGTTGGCAAAACCATTTAACCTCTTAAGAATAGATCAAAGTGGTAATATCGATCCTACTTTTGAATTTGATATAGCTGAGGTATTACCAATTACTTTTTTTAGAGCGGCATCTGGAGTATTTAACAATAAATTCATTTTTACTTATGCCGATGATACTTGGCAATGGCCTGATGCTTATGACGATAGATTCCAAGTCTTTGGGGGCGCAGAATTTCAAACAGTAGCGGTAGACTTAACCACTGGTGAGGTTGAGTCATTTTCAACTGAGTTTGGTTCAGTCAATTACAGAGCTACCTTAGCAGGAACAGACTATTTTGTGTCTACTAATTTTGATCCAAATACATTTGAAGTAAACGAGTCAAAGCTTCTCGTACAAGGTTCATTAGTTGATGATTTTACCGAAGTATCAAGTATTCAAGCAGGACAATTTGTGCACATTGACAAGCTCTTTTAGAAAATGTAATATTCAGACTTTCTTGTAGTGCAAATCACTTTGAATTTTCTCAAAAAAATTATCGAAAAACTACATCTCTGGCTCGGACTTGCGTCCGGGCTAGTCGTGTTTGTGTTAGGCATTACTGGCAGTATTTATACCTTTGAAGAGGAATTGAAATCACACTTTTATAAAGATAAATTAAAAGTAGAAGAAGAAGGCATTCCTTTACCTTTAGGTACATGCTACGAGACAATTAAAGGCCTCAATAGCGTATTTGACGAGATGAACGAAAAATTCATTAAAATAAGTACAGCTAAGGATTACAGCATTTTATTCACGGCATATAAGGAGCACGAGACGGGTTCTCATTTTTGGTTATCAGATCACATTGATTATTACCTTGATTTTTACGTTGATCCTTATTCAGGTAAGATTATAAAAGCTGAAGACCGAACTTTTGAGTTCTTTCATGTTGTAATTGCACTTCATTACTGTTTATTCTTAGATTTATCAATTGGCAAACCAATAGTAGGTTGGGCGACATTGATATTTGTAATTCTACTGATTACTGGTATTGTACTTTGGTGGCCTAAAAATAAGAAAGCACTTAAAGTTAATACTTGGTTTCGTTGGAAGTCAACGACTAAATGGAAGCGCAAAAATTATGATCTTCATAATATTGTAGGCTTTTACAGTATGTTTTTTGCTTTAATAATTGCCTTAACAGGAATGATGATTGCTTTAAGTTGGTTCAGCAAGAGCGTATCATGGTTGGCAAATGGAGGAGAAACAATAGAAAAAGAATGGGTCAATTATACATCTAACAATGGAGATCATATCGCTGCTCATCCACTTGACATAATTCACAAATATCTTATAGATTATCACTCCGATGCAAAATGGTATTTGATTACTTTGCCTCAAGATTCCTCAGGCTCAGTGTATACACGTGTAGTATATGAGTATAATGAAAGAAGGAAAGATGTAAACATAAATTTTGATTTATACACTGGCGAGCTATTAGGTATCGAAGAGTGGAAAGATAAAAACAATGAGGACAAGGTTTGGGCTTACAATCTAGATATTCATACCGGAGCTATTGGTGGCTTGGTAGGTAAAACCATTGCTTTTTTCCTCAGCCTGTTTTCGGCCAGCCTCCCCGTCACGGGTTTCTACATCTGGTGGGGGCGTAGGAAAAAGAAAAAGGCAAAACCTCCTAGAAAAATAGCCACTCGTCCCAAACCCGCTCACGTTCGCCCTCGGATACCGTCTTCTTCCAACTAAACTACTGCACAGCAACCGCTACTATGAAACAACCCATTGCGACCAAGCCAGAACCTACTAAGCAACCACCCAGCGAAAACCAGCAGAACCTCGACCGCTACTACTGGGAGCTCAACCGTTGCCTAAGAGATGAGCCCGACCGTCAGCCTGCCCCTAGCTTGACTGGGGCCACCGTATCTTGCTAAGAGCGATGAAGCAGACCGATGCCTTACGGAAGAAGATTCGAAGGCTCTACCAAGAGCACGAAAATTAAGGTTGCTTCCTCGCTTGACAGATAGGATACCCTCGGTAAATCCCGTTAGCTTATTGAGAGGGAGCAAAGTAAAAGTCTTAGGGGGAAGTTGGGGTTTGAGTCCTAGGACTTAAAGCTAAAATAGGGAGGGTTATTGAATCCGTTCAAAAAACACCAATCTTTCTTCTTCCGAATACACTGCTTCAAATCGGTTGGTTGTTAGTATAGTTCGAGATGATATATGTCTCAAGCCCGCTTCGCTCAATCAATAATTCCCGGTCTAGGTCATCATAGGACCAACGTCCCGAAAATTCTATACCTTGTAATTGTACGCCGAACGAAACGCGTCCGTCGGCCTCAAAGCGAAAGTCAACTCGGGGTTGATCATCCTCAGTTTGGTTGTCTTGATCTCCCGTACCAATGAGAATGGGGCGGCCATCGTCGATTTGCCACGAACCTACGAAGTAGTCACGATTGAGCAGTCGGGGATCATCATCGCCAGAGCATTGAACAAACAGTAGTAAAAGTAGGATGCTAACTAATGACTTCATAAGCGAGATGTCTAAGTATACTGATAGTAAGTACGAGTTTTTGCTAAACGAAAGATACCTATCGAACATGACTTTTACGATATTTCTTCAAACGATTTGACGATCCTTTTGTTATAGTAATACTATCATCTAAGAAAGTGCTCTAAGACTGATCTAAGGTAGGAAGATAGATGAAACCAAATCAGGATTAAAACCAAGACGTAAATCTCACATTATGACCGTTAAGAAACTCATCGGCCAAATTCACTTGTGGTTGGGATTAGCCTCCGGGCTAATAGTGGTGATTTTAGGGATCACTGGCTGTATCTACGTATTCATTGATGAGATTAGGCCTTTGGTGTACCAAGACCGCATGTTTGTAGAGTCTGAACAGTCGGCTCGTATGCCCTTGGGTGAATTAGCCTCCGTGGCTCAAGATGCAGTAGAACCGACCCAATCAATTCGGGGGGTGACCATATACAATGACCCGGAGAGGACGGTTCAGTTCAACGGATACAAGGCACTCGATGAGCCCCAAGGAATCTGGTTTTGGGATGAGATCGATTACAACTTTAATCTCTACTTAGATCCCTACACTGGCACCGTTAGCAAGCTGGAGAACCGCACCTTTGAGTTTTTTAATCTGGTGCTTTGGCTACACTGGAGCCTATTCCTCCGCAATGATATTGGTCAACCTATTGTAGGTATTGCGGTCATCATCTTCGTTATTTCATTAATTACTGGACTAGTGCTATGGTGGCCCCGGAATAAAGCGGCTGCTAAGCAGCGGGTCTGGTTTCGTTGGAAGTCCACCACTCGCTGGAAGCGCAAGAACTACGATTTGCACAATATCGCGGGTTTTTATACAATGATTCTAGCATTGCTTATCGCCCTTACTGGATTGGTATGGGCCTTCGACTGGTTTGAAGATGGCGTAAAGTGGCTAGCCAACGGTGGAAAAACCATTGAGAAGAAGGCGGCAGTAACGTCCGATACCACCCAAATTACGGCTCAGTACCCCCTTGACAAAGTGTACCAAAATGTAAGGAAGGACTACCCAGAGGCCAAAAGTTATTATCTGTCTTTCCCTCAGGAGGCAGCGGCTACCTACTACGTTTATATCCGTGGAGCAGGGGTAACTGAGCGAGTCACCGCACAGTATGATCAGTTTACTGGAGAACGATTGGAGCTCAGTACGTTTTCGGATAAAACGAACGGAGAAAAAATAAGGTCGCTCAACTACGATATTCACGTGGGCAGCATACTGGGCTTACCAGGTAAGATACTGGCTTTTCTGGCAAGTCTGGTCTCCGCTAGTCTACCCATTACTGGCTTTTACATTTGGTGGGGACGACGCAAGAAGAAAGCGAAGAAGCGTCCGGTCAAGACGGCTAATCGTCCGGCAGCTAAGCGAGCCCCTCGCGCTAAACCCGCGCACGTTCGCCCTAAAGTCAAAGGCCTGTCCCCGACCCGTTCGGGGGTACCTTCTTCCGCTGACTAATTCACCCAACCCATCAAAGCAAATACGGCGAGAGCAAAATTACCTCAAAACCTGATATATATCATTTAGAATTAGCGGGGCGGCGCTTATTTTTGATGAGTATAAACAGAAATGATGTGCCATGAAAAGAATAATTGTGGTGCTACTCGGGGGGCTAGCACTGGCCTCCTGTGCATACAGAAACACTACTGAAGAAACCCGGAAATTTGCTGAGCAGTTGGTATCCGATCCGTTTGATCTCACTGGGGATTTCCACTGGAAATTTCAATTAATGGGTGGCACCCAGCACTCGGTTCACACCTTCTATCCTGACAGTATTACGTACTCTATGGGAGGACGTGTGTACTCCACCGACTACACCATGCGGAAACTATCTTACGATCAGTCGATCAACAAATGGATTGGAGAGGATGAGGATAGTATCGTATACGTACTTTTCTTCCGGGACCTAACGGACACTACCCTGACACTGTATAAGCGCAAATGCAGCTCGGAGGGCTTGGTCGAAGCTATCGAGTTTGAATTACCACCCCCGGATGCTACTGAAGACCATGGCTGGAATGTATACGCTCGTTCGGCCCGGGACGAAGCCGACCGCTTACCAGTAGCGGGAAGCTATTCCGCTCCCACTGAATCGCTGGTATTATCCGATAGTTTAGTAGTTTTCAATGACCAACCGTTTACCCGGCTTAGTTATCACGCTGGAGAACGGCGATGGGTGGGGCAAGCCGACAGTATTTTTCTGCAAATATTCTTTCAGGAATTTTCGGATTCTACCCAGTTGCGAATGTCAGTAACCGAATTCAACAATCTAGAACAGGCTTATCTGACTAAATATAGTACTGTTGATTTCCGGGAATATGCTCGAGAGTAGGCTCAATTTACCCAATGCTGCCAATCAACAATAACCAACAATATGAGTAATCAAACCATTAACCGGGAACAAGGGCACTGGATACTCGCCAAAATGGGCAAAAAGGTGCTGCGACCTGGCGGCAAGGAGCTCACCATGAAGCTTATCCACAACCTGAACATTACCCCTGACGATGATATTGTGGAGTTTGCTCCCGGCCTAGGTTTTACCGCTTCACTAGCCTTGGAAAATCAACCTAAGTCCTACATCGGTATTGAGCTGAACGAAGAAGCGGCGGCTATTCTGAGTAAAACCATCTACGGTGAAAACCGAAAAATTATTATCGGTAATGCGGCCGATTCTTCGCTGGAAGATGAAGTGGCGGATATCGTGTACGGCGAAGCGATGCTGACCATGCAAGCCGATCACCGAAAGTCAGCAATTATTCGGGAGGCGCACCGGGTATTGAAGAGTGGAGGACGCTACGGTATCCACGAACTTGGCCTTTCGCCCGATGACCTAGGCGATGCCACCAAAGCCACTATTCAGCGGGAACTCGCTCAGGTAATTAAGGTAAACGCCCGCCCCTTGACCGTACCCGAATGGTCATCGTTACTCGAACAAGAGGGGTTCCGCATCGTCAAGACGGCTACCAACCCCATGCACCTGCTGGAACCCCAGCGGATGGTTGACGATGAAGGCCTATTACGAACCTTTAAAATTGCGTTTAATGTGATAACCCATCCGAAAGAGCGGCAGCGGATACTAGCCATGCGGAAAACCTTTCGGAAATATCAATCGCACCTGAATGCAATGGCTATCGTAGCAGAGAAACGGTGAATAGCTATCTTTTATACGCACTAGGTACTACCCCAAACCGCTTTTTGAAAGCGGTAGAAAAATTCTGAGGACTGCTGTACCCCATCTTATCGGCTAGTTGTTGAACGGGGTAACCATCTTTCAGTAGCTGCTTGGCGTGCCCAAATCTCACCGCATTCCAATAATCAAAAATACTCTTTCCAAACAATCGTTTAAATTCTTTCTTTAGGGTAAACTCGTTAGTAGCAAAATCCTTGGCCAGCGAGCCAATGGAAAAGGTAGGCTCTAATTGCGTTTCTAAAAAGCTCTTCACCTCAAACATTCGTTCCTGGTTTTGTTTAGAAACCACCTGACTACTTGTACCGCAATGCACCTGCTCCAATTGGAGGGTGAGTAGTTCCATAATTCTCGAGCCGATAAATAGCTTTTTGAGAGACTTCGGCTTGTTACAATGCATAATATCGTGGATGATATGCAGCATTTGTGAAGTAATTACTGGTTGATGACCACTGAGACAAGTAGATCTTTTATTAGTTATTCCCTTCACAAACGCTTTCATAAAGCTGCCACTCTCGGGAAATAGGCGCATAAAAAAGTCGGAAGTCAAACTTATTTCCATCGCTTTTAGCGATCCATTACCGTAGCTAGTCCATTCCTTCTGACCAACTTCTTCGTGTAAGTAGAAGAGGTTATGGGTATGGGGTTGTACTTCAATTTCAGATGAAAGTCCATCGTGCTGCATCACCATCCCTCCTGAAAAAATAAAAGTCATACTAACCCTTTCTACTCCCGACCGATAGTGTAGGCGCGTTGTACGGTCCAGGTCAATTTCCCCGTATCCAACATTAAATTCATCAAACGAAATGTCAGTAAAAGAACCCGCTCCGGTGGAAAGCGAGGCTGTAAACCTACGCTCGGTAAAGCCATATACTGAGGTGTTAAGTTCTTTTTCCTCATAGCTTTCGTAGAACATCTCCTCCAGTTGGTCGGCAGTAATAATTGTTTTCATTTGCTTCTTTTCTCAGTGGTTTTATTCCTCATCGCAAACATGAGATGCCTAATATTACTCATATTTTTACACTGTTTAGAGTAATTTAAACTTACGCAACTTCATGGAAAATATGAAGAACACCTTTATTGCCTGGAAAGCCATTCTGAATTACGGTCTCATAGCAGGGGCGTTGTTTACCATAGTTATCCTGGTTTCTTACCTGATTGAACCCTTAATGTGGATCGGTGACCTTCCTAAGGAAGCACAGGAAAAAATTGGGGAAGTACCGCCAGATGTACTCCCAATGGGCTGGATTTTCTTCCTGTCGACTGTAGCAATATTTATCGTATTTCCCGTATTGATGAACAAAAAAATCTTTAACCAACAACCTGAAAATGCTTCTTTTTGGAATTTCTTCCTTCATGCTCTTTTACTAGCCAACTTTGTGAATTTAGTGGATTTGATCATAGTAGATATTCTGATATTTGATACGATTCAGCCCGATTTTATGATGATCGAGGGAGCAGAAGAATATATTAGGGAATACGTAAATGCGGGTTTTCACTTTATAGGCTTTCTGAAAGGACAACCGTGGATGTTGAGTTTTGCAGCTATCAGTGCCGGGATATCTATGGCCTTCCGAAGAAAAAAGGTTGTGCATTAAGCTTACTTTACATCTGCGTGAGCCGTTACAGTACTACCGCTTAGATGGACGCTAAATAAATTTGATGTGATATACTTAACATTGCAATACGCAGCCATCATTTCAGCCCTATTTTGCGTTATTATACTGTTGTCTTGGTACTTCGTACCCCACGTATGGACTGCTGATCTATCAAAAGGAAAGAAAAAGAATCCAAAAGGTATTGACCAGTACGTTGTTGTTGGTATAACTATTCTGCTCATGTTCGGTGGTCCGGTCATGCTGAGTTATCAGCTCGTGGAAAAACTCGAAGCAAATTATTGGGATTGCTTTGCAGCTAGTTTTTTCATCCAGTTCACCATTTTTGTAGTAGATGTGCTATTCATAGACTGGTTTATCTACATGATACTAAAACCCAAGTTCATGGAAATTGAAGGCATTGAACGGGCTGATGATTTATGGTATCACACCAAAGAAGGGCTAGGTGGATTAGCGGTCGGTATTCCCGCCTCGGCACTAGCAGCTGGCATTGGCTTATGGTTAGCCATGTAAATGAAAACTAATTTTCAAACTTGCAACCATTTCCCTTCTTAGTAAGTTATTTTACGCATGAACTTCCAGCAGTTGAACTATATACTAGCGGTAGAGAAATTCCAAAATTTCCACCGGGCAGCTATTGCTTGCGAAGTAGCACAATCTACCTTGAGCCGGGAAATTCAGCGCCTGGAACAGGAGTATGAGATCATTATTTTTGATCGTACCCGCCACCCAGTAGTTCCCACGCTGAAGGGGCACGATTTGCTTCGGAAGGCCCGGGATATTTTATCGCATCAGAAGGAATTTGTCCGGATTGCCGAAAAGCGGGATAATGAGGTGTCAGGCAGTATGAACCTAGCTATTACCGAGATTCTGGCTCCCTATCTTACCCCATTGTTTATTTACTTTTTATCCCAAAAATATCCTGACTTAGAAGTAAATATTCTGGAATTGAGCGACCGACGGATTGAGGACTTACTAAAAGAAGAAGAGATCGATGCTGCCATCATGATTGCGCCCTCGCTCACTCACGAGTATTTTGAGCATCGGCTGTATCGGGAAGAGGTACTATTGTACACTACTCACCCTCTGCCGACTACCTCCGACGGTAAGATTGAGGTAAGTGCTATCGATTTTAACGACATCCTGATTCACGAGGACCTCAAGGAGATTTTACAAAGACAAATGGGGTACGTATTTCAACAAATCGTACCCGTTCGAGGCAAGAAGGTAAAATATTCAAAGGGTAATCTAGAGACTATCCGAAACATTATTAACCATAACGGCGGAGCCATGCTATTACCCAAAATTGCTACCTCTTTTTTCCCCGCCCCCCAGCGCCAACAAATTTATCTCTTCTCGGATCTGCAACCCGAATTGGACGTCAGCCTTATTTCGGCGCGGGGCTTCGAGAAAAATCGTATTATCAAGCGATTAATTGAAGAAGTACTGCGAGTGGTTCCTGATTCGGCATTTGCCTAACCTCGCCACATCGTCACCCTGAATATACGGCTCTCTGCGGAAGTGAGTATGTAATAGCTTTATGCGCGTCAGGTTCTTATAAGCCGCTCTTACGATGGCTCAAATACTTAAACTTAATAGTAAGATACTTCTTCTAAAACAGTCTGAACCACTATTGTAAGGAGTCTGATGCGACTATAATAGCTTTAAGCTATCGTTTGAATCGCCAGTAACGATTGACGACAGAATGAGGAAAAGCTACCTTTGCTACTCATCAGAACCCAAAATAAATACTATGACAGAAGTACAGAAATTAGCCCAATTTACTTCGTTCCGAAAGTACGAAGACCTATCAGGAGAGGCGGTTCGAGAACTGAAAATCCGTTTGCTGGACTCCCTCGGTTGCGCGATTGGATCCTTAGAAGGCCCGCCGATTCGACGAATCAAAAATTTAACTGAAGACTTTGGTGGCAAGCCACTAGCCACCCTGATCGGCGGTGGTCAAACCGCTCCCGACCGAGCTGCGCTTTACAACTCGGCGCTAGTGCGCTACCTCGACTACAACGATAGCTACCTAGCCAAAGGAGAGACCTGCCACCCCTCGGATAATATCGGCTCAGTGTTGGCTGCCGGGGAATATAATGACATTAGCGGTAAGGGTTTTCTCACCGCTCTGGGTATTGCCTATCAGGTGCAGTGTCGACTAAGTGACGTAGCTCCGGTACGTCATAAGGGATTTGACCATACTGTGCAGGGAGCTTACGGCTGCGCGGCCGGAGCGGCTTACGCCCTAGGACTGAGTTCCGAAAAAACCGCTAATGCTATCGCTATCGCGGCTACTGCTTACAATGCCCTGCGGGTAACCCGTACGGGCAATCTCTCTAATTGGAAAGGACTGGCGTTTCCCTCAACGGGTTGGACATCCACCCATTCCGCTTTTATGGCTATGCATGGCATCACTGGGCCGGAAGAAGTGTTTGAAGGCAACAAAGGATTTAAGGATAGCATCGCCGGAGAGTTTGAAATCGACTGGTCGAAGGAAGACCTGGAGCGGGTGCGCAATACCATCATCAAGAAGTACAACGCTGAGATTCACTCGCAGGCTACCCTGGAAGGACTGATTGAGCTACGTAACGAGCATCAGTTTGATCCCGCCAATATTGAGAAGATCGTCCTCCATACCTTCGATGTTGCTTACCATATCATTGGCGGTGGAGAAGAAGGCGGTAAAAAGAACATCCGGGTAAAGGAGGAAGCCGATCACAGCTTACCGTATATGATGTCGGCCGCCCTGCTCGATGGCAATGTGCTACCCGCGCAGTATCTACCCGACCGGATTGTCCGCGACGATATCCAAACCCTACTCAAGAAAGTAGAGGTCAACGAAAAGAAAGAGTACTCCGACAGGTTCCCCAACGAGGAAGCTTGCGATATCACCATTCACTTTAAGGATGGCCGCTCGCTGGCTAAGGAGAAGAAAGACTACGAAGGGTTCCATACCCGCCCGGCCTCCTGGGACTTTATCGAGGAGAAGTTCGCCAACCTATCCTGGAACTTCACCGAGGAAAGCCTGCGTACGGAAATTATCACGAAAGTGAAAGACTTTGAGAACTATACCGTACGCGATCTAATGCATACACTAAGTAAAGTAAATTCTGTATCCCATAAATAAAAGAAAAATGAACAACGATTTTATCACAAACCCCATCGCCTTTGAGTGGCTACAGCGAAACGCGCGTAGCTCCAAACCCCGCAAAACCGGACTGACCGAGATTCGGGCCGCCTATTACTCCAATTTTGGTCTGAATTACTTCAAAGACATTCTGGAAACATCGGGTAACTACGTCGACAGTATCAAGTTTGCTGGGGGGTCGTTTACCTTTATGAACCCCGACAAGATTCGGGAAATCAACGATTTGGCGCATCAGTACGGCACGCTGGTTTCCACCGGAGGCTTTATTGAATACGTACTCACCAAAGGGAAAGACGCGGTAAAGAAGTACATTGATGATTGCAAGGAAATGGGCTTCGATATCATTGAAATCTCCACCGGATTCATTTCTATTCCGACCGACGACTGGCTCCGGGTAATTGAGGATGTGCAGAAAGCTGGATTGAAAGCTAAGCCTGAAATCGGCATTCAGTTCGGAGCGGGTGGCGACACCACCAAAGCTGAGTTAGAAAGCGAAGGCGTACAAGACGTGGGCTACGCGGTGAAGCAAGCCAGAAAATTCTTGGATGCCGGAGCCTACATTATTATGATTGAGTCGGAAGGGATTACCGAGAACGCCAACCCCTGGCGGGTAGATGTTCCAGCGACCTTCATCAATGAGGTAGGACTGGAAAACTTGATGTTCGAAGCCGCTGACCCTCAGGTGTTTAAGTGGTATATCAAAAACTACGGCCCGGAGGTGAACGTCTTCGTCGACCACAGCCAGATTGTGCAATTGGAGTGTACCCGTCAAGGTATCTGGGGGACTAACGATGTCTGGGGACGTATCGTCACTTATAAGTAACCATTTCAGTAGCTCAATTATTTAATCACTAAGGAAGGCGAATAGCTGCCTTCCTTTTTTAATACCAACAAAAATCCCGATATTATTTCTTATCGTATTGTTTACGATTAAGTAGAAATCAAAAATCTGTACATGACAACGAATAAGCATAACACTAGTGTATCAAATATATTGATTATTGGTAGCGGGGGGGCCGGATTACGAGCTGCCATTGAGGCCAAGCAGGCGGGAGTGGAAGTAACCGTTATCGGAAAGCGAACCAAGGAAGATGTGCATACTGTGCTGGCGGCCGGAGGTATTAACGCAGCTTTCGGTAACGTAGACCCGGAAGATACCTGGCAACAACACTTTGCCGATACCATGATCGAGGGATACGGTTTATCGGAGCCTCGAATGGTGGAATTGATGGCTAAAGAAGCCCCGGATCGAGTAAGGGAAGTAGATGAGTGGGGAGCGAATTTTGCCAAATTAGAGAACGGAGAAATTGATCAGCGCTTTTTCGGAGCGCATACCTACCGCCGTACCTGCTATTCGGGCGACTACACCGGGCGATCTATTCTAATGGCTCTTTTGAGAAAAGCTGAGTCAATGAAAATTCCGATTTACGATTCCCAGTACGTTACCGAACTGTTGATTCATAACGGCATTTGCTTTGGGGCAATGGCGTTTAGCATCAAAAACGGAGAACGTACGGTGTTTCTGGCTGACTCAGTGATACTAGCCGCCGGGGGACATACCCGCATTTGGCGAAAGAGTTCGTCGCGCCGCAATGAAAATACCGGTGACGGGTTCTACTTGGGTTTAAAAGCCGGTTGTACCTTATCCGATATGGAATTAGTACAATTCCACCCGACGGGCATGGTCATTCCCGAGCAAATAGCGGGCACGCTAGTCACCGAAGCGGTGCGTGGCGAAGGTGGCCGGTTGATCAATGGTAAGGGCGAGCGGTACATGAAAAACTACGATTCGGAACGGCTGGAGCTATCTACCCGAGACCGGGTGGCGATGGCTAATTACACTGAGATTATGGAAGGAAGAGGTACCGAAAATGGCGGGGTATTCTTGGATATCAGCCATAAGCCGAAGGAATTTATTATTGAGAAGCTGCCCCGGATGTACCGTCAGTTTTTAGATACGCTTATGATTGATATTTCTAAAACCCCGATGGAGGTCGCTCCCACCGCTCATTACTCCATGGGAGGATTGGTGGTTGAACCCGACGACCATTCTACTGGGATAGAAGGCCTATACGCTGCCGGAGAAGTGACTGGGGGTCTGCACGGAGCTAATCGCTTAGGGGGTAACTCCCTGGCTGAGATCTTGATCTTCGGAAAGCGAGCTGGTCAGTACGCAGCGGAGCGTTCGCTCAATATAGATGTACAGTACCGATCCCGTAAAGTGGTTCAGCAGGCCCACGACAAAATTGACTCGTTCATCAAGAACGGTAGTGAGGTGGTTCGTCCCAAGCAGCGCGAACTTAGAAATATTATGTGGGAGCACTGTGGTGTAGTCCGCAGCGAAGAAAATTTGCAATCCGGTTTAGAAAAACTGACCCAACTGAAAACTTCCTTGAAGGATCTAGACGTACGACCCGACTCGGAGGGCTACGAGGATCTGATGCTGGCCTTTGATCTGGAGGCCTCCATTATGTCAGCGGAAGCTACCCTGTTGGGAGCCAAAGAACGCAAGGAGAGCCGGGGAGCCCACCAGCGTACCGATTTTCCCGATACTGAAAACGAATACGCTGCTAATTTCCGTGTAAAACTAGGAGTTGATGGGGAGCTGCTTGTTTCCAAAAACCCACTTCAACCACTTACTGATGAATTAAAAGTAGCCATCAAGGAGACTAAGAAAATCACGGACTTTGAAGGAATGTTGTTGGAGTAAATAGGGCATCTTAAATTTCTTTACTTCCTTATGATACCGCCATTTCCTTTTTTAGAATAGTTCTAATAAATTTGAGGTACAAAATGCCGATCTGTACCTATGACTGTCCAAGATTTTGAGAAAATATACCAGGAACACGCTAAAAAGCTATTTCGCATCTGTCTGGTTTTCGTTAAAGATGAGGAGATAGCAGCTGAGATGGTTCAGGATATATTTTGTTCAATATGGGAAAGAAGAGGTACATTAAAGATTGAAGGCAATCTGGAAAACTATCTTTACCGCTGCGCCAAGCAGCAGTACTATAATTACTACCGGAATGTAAAAACAGAGGAGCGGCATCGGGAAGAATATTCGAAGTCTCAGCAGAAAGAAGAAAATACAACCGAAGACACTGTTTTATTTATCCAGACTGCGAAGCAGATTGATCAACTGGTAGAGCGGATGCCAGATAAGCGAAGAGAAGTATATAAGTTAAGCCGTCAAGAAGGACTTACCAATAAAGAAATTGCTCAACACCTGCTCATTTCGGAGAAAACAGTCAAAAACCACTTAACAAAATCACTGGCTTACCTAAAAGTCAACCTGAAGGGATACGGATAATCAATCGATTAGCGTGTCTAATTAAGGTATATCAACTGGAACTCTCAGTTCGTGCTATTTAAGTCAGAAAAAATTTTTTCTTCTCGAGTAGGACTTTGCAGTCTTTTACGGTACTGATTTATTAGATAGGTAGCAACTGCTATCAAATCTTATCAATTAGACCGTATGAAAAAGATCACTCCAGAGCTTCTTGAAAAGTACTACCGTGGTTTGTGTACCGATGAAGAACAGAAGTTCGTCGAGGATTGGCTGAATAGTGAAGACTCGGGAAGCCCTCACGAGGAAAAGTACCTGGCAACGACCTGGCAAAAAATCCGGGATAAAACGCAGTCGGAAAAGCCCCCCGTTTCAATCCGTAAACGATCACTTTCCAGCAGGCTCATCAGGATTGCGGCCTCCGTCATTCTATTGCTATCGGTTAGTATTTTCTTCTACCGTGATTTCGTAGGCGAAACTTACAATAGTAGTGACTCCTCGGAAATCTCGTACCGGACAATTTCTACCCAGAGAGGACAAAAAAGAACTATCAACCTTCCTGATGGCTCTACCATCCGTCTCAACTACGAGAGCCAATTAAAGATACCCAAGAAATTCGCTGATTCAGCCCGAACGGTATTTCTCAACGGACACGCCCACTTTGATATAGCTCGGAGTCCTGACTGCCCCTTCATCATTTATACCGATTACTCCAAAACTCAGGTTCTAGGCACCTCATTTGACGTGCGAACGTACCCTGATACCGAGAGAACCGAAGTGGTGGTATCTAGTGGAAAGGTCGAGTTCTCTCAGAAGGATGATGAGCAAAATAGGGTTAGGCTCACGGTGAACAGTCGCGCAGTACTACGGCCGGATCAGAAGATTAATGTCAGCGAAGTAAATGCTCAAAATCTGACCGCTTGGAAAGACAATCGACTTTTATTCGACGATGAGTCATTAGATGAGATTATTAAAGTATTGGAACCCTGGTATGATGTAGAGATTACTGTCAAAGATCCGACGCTGCTGGCGGGAATCTATAAATTTTCTTACGACAATCCCCCGCTCGAAACACTCATGGAGCGAATGAGCTTCATGGCGAAGTTTGAGTACACCATTGAAGATAAGTTCGTCACTATTTACTAATCAAAGCAACTGATACCGGTGATGCGTAGTGATGTGAGAAAATCTTTGCTGACCATAGAAATATTTACGGTGCTCTCCTTTTCCGCACTAGGTCAGCAGACGATCCTGGATGAGAAGATTACACTACGTATTGAAAACCAATCAGTGGCACAAGCCCTGCAAACCATTAGTGAGAAAACGTCTTATACGTTCAATTACTTCGCCAACGATTTACCTAAGAACCGAAGAGTCACCCGGAGTTATACTGGAACTAGGTTAGAAGACGTACTGCGGGATGTTTGGGGCGAGAATGCCCTGACGCTGCGGGTACAAGGTAATACGGTAGACTTCCAAAGCAACGCTCGAGAAGACACTTCCCCGGCTACTGGAACCCTGACGGGTAGGGTAGCCGACGAGAAAAATGAGCCGCTGCCCGGGGTTACGGTTTTGCTACTTGACACCAAGCTAGGAGCCATCACCAATGCTGAGGGGCAGTACCGGATCGACCACGTTCCCGCGGATACTCACCAACTGGAGGTATCTTTCGTTGGCTTTGCCAAGATCACCCAGACGGTTACTGTGCCAGCCGAAGGTAGCTTAGCGATGGACTTCACCCTAGAAGAATCGGCCAGTGAGCTAGATGAAATCGTAGTGACCGGTGCGACTGTAGCCAAAGAAGTATCGCTACAACCCATTCGGGTTACCTCGGTCGATCTGAAACCGATTCAATCCCAAGTAATAGAGATCGCTCGTGTCTTGGACGACCTTCCAGGGATTCGGGTAAGGCAATCGGGTGGGTTTGGTAGCAGAACCCAAGTGCAGCTCAACGGTGCTACTGGGAATGCCGTCCGGGGTTATTTTGATGGAATTCCGTTTGAATACATTGCCAATGGTGGCTCTATCAATAACATTCCGGTAAATCTGATTGATCGTATCGATGTATATAAGGGAGTGACACCCATCACTATTGGTACCGATGCACTGGCCGGGGGAATCAATTTCGTGACTAAACAGGTCTACAATGACCTCTTAGATGTTTCGTACGAGGTAGGATCTTTCAACACCCATCGGGCAACACTTAATACTTATCTAGTAAAGGACAGCAGCTTTTTTGTTGGCCTAAATAGCTTCTATAACTTTTCCGAAAACAACTACAAGATGGATGTTACCAACTTCGTATTTGGAAAGGATCAGGAAGGTGAATTTAATCGAATCGTCGGAACAGAGAACATCCGTGCGGAACGCTTCCATGATGCCCATCAGTCGTACTATGCAGAAATACACACGGGCTTAAGGGGTCAAAAGTGGGCGGATGACCTAAGTTATCGAGTAGCCTACCTATCGAGATATGATGAAACGCAGCACGGGGCAAGAGTCACCGACCAGCCGTCCGGGGACGCTGATCAGACAGAATATAGCATTGCTCAACGACTTTCCTACTCAAAAAATGAGTTGCTCGATGGGCTTCTCGATATCACCTATCAAGGTACCTTCAACTTTTTAAATCAGGTAACCAATGATTCTACCGCT
Source organism: Bacteroidota bacterium (assembly GCA_039198955.1). Classification (GTDB taxonomy): domain Bacteria; phylum Bacteroidota; class Bacteroidia; order Cytophagales; family Cyclobacteriaceae; genus Tunicatimonas. The sequence continues at coordinate 21,842 of JBCCTI010000082.1, forward strand.
GACTTTCACAACTGGCGAGGGGAAGTGATTGAAAACTTTAGGGGGAGCCAAAACAGCTCGGAGGTTACTCCAAACCCTACCGCGCGAGATATTGAGCAATTAGCTACTTCTCAGCGATTAAATCTATCATTTAACCTTCTACCTAATCATCAACTGATGTTCACCAATTTCTACGGAAGACAACGTTTGGAAGGGGAAGACCCCTTGATAGTAGGCGATGATCCCAACCAAATCCCAGCTATTCTGGAAAAGAATATTTCTGGTATTGCTTATAAGAGTAAGTGGCTGAATGAGACACTTATTGCTACCCTTTTTGGTAAATATTACCATTATACATCTGAGGCGAACGATCTGTTCGCGGAAAACAACAGTGCCTCTCAGGTAATCAGACGAGGGGATAATATCTGGGGATACGGGGCAGGTATCAAATGGGTAGTAAACGATGATCTATTTATTCGCTCGAGCTACGAAGAAGCAGTAAGAATACCCACCCCTCTTGAATTGGTAGGCGATTTCGTTCGAGCACGATCTAACCCTTTTTTACGGCCAGAGCAGAGCAATAATTGGAATATAGGATTAGTTTATTCAAAATATCTCGATAACCAGAGTAGCCTGTCCATTGATTTTAATTCTTTCTTACAATACACCGATAACCTAATATTCTTTGATGCCAACGAACTCACGCTTGGCCAATTTATCAATCAAGGGGAAACGCAGGCCAGCGGGGTAGAATTAGCATTAGGCGGGACATTCAGAAAATCCTGGAGGGGTCAATTAAACATTACCAAGCAGCAGATTATTGACTCATCCGAAGGAAACCCCACCTCGGGATTACCCATTCCCAACCGACCCGACTTCTTCATCAGTTCTTCAGTAGCCTACACGGCTGATGATTGGTTTACTGAAGACCGTCTGCTCACCTTCAACTGGTTTGTAAACTATATTGATGAGTTCAATTTTATCCTCACCGGGGGTAGAAGAAGAGATGAAAACTTTGTGCCCACCCAATTCATCAATGACTTTAGCATTACTTACCAAATAAGGGATAAAGGACTATCCTTCTCAGTGCAGGTGAACAATATTTTTGATGAGGAAGTCTTCGACTTCATCAGTGTACCCCGGCCCGGAAGAAATTTCAGATTTAAAATTCGATATGCACTTAATAACTTCTAAACAATGAAAAATTCAAAAATTATTCTCTTAACAATAGTTTTTATCGGTGGTATAGGTTCATTTTTTACAAGCTGCTCAAACGATGACGATAACAACGGTGTTCCTGAGTTTCGAGGGTTAGAATCGGGTTTTCTAATATTTTCCAGAACCAGTACAAATAGTTTTGTACGTTATACTCCTGAGTTACCTACGGGAACATTTGATGTTTCGGCTGGTGAATCTTTTCAAGAGTTTACCTTTAGAGATCAGTTCAGGGGCCAATTATATTTAAACAGTATTTCTTCAACTGAGGGTGTTGAAAAGTTCATAGTAAATGAAGCAGAACAAGTAGAAAGTGTGGGAAATATAGCGACAATAGGTGACGCGTTCCCTGTACGAGTGGAAAATGAGAATACCGGATACTTTGCTGATAGGAACAATCTGGAAGAGATGACTATTTTCAATCCAAGCACCATGCAAATAATAGGTGGGATTGATCTAAGTGCTGCCCCATTTCTAGAGGGAGCTGACTTTCAAAATTATGGTGGTATTACTATTCGAGGGAATGATATGTTTTTTCCTTACCGAGCCCGCGCCAGTGGGCAACTTATTTTTGATTCGTTGATCTATTTTGTTGTAGATCAAACCACCAGTACGTATCAAAAAACTATTTATTTGCCCGGTCATATCAACCCGCGTGTTTTCAATAATCCGGGAGTCGACGAGCAAGGAAATATTTACCATTTAACTTCTGGTGATCAATCCTTTCCCAATGTAATTAAACCTTCTATTGTAAAAATTCCAGCAGGCAGTACGGATTTTGACACTAGTTATCAGTTCAGACCTATTGATGCATTGCCGGGTGGAAGTCAGTTACCTATCCAGTTGCTAGATCGATTTACCTACGGTGCGAACGGTATTGGCTACGCAATAGGGAGTGTTGAGATTCCAGCCAGCGTTGTCCAAATCATAAGTGAAGCAGGAGGAATCCAGAATTTAACCCAGGAACAAATCAATACCATACTTGCCTTACTTGCTTCAGAACCATCAGCAGCATGGCTCAGAATAGACTTAAATGCACAAACAGTAAGCGTTATTGACGGAATTCCACTGACATCACCATTCACGAATACGAGAACCATTATCGATGGGGATTTGTACTTTGGAACAACAGGCACTAATACGATCTATAAATATGACCCAGATACACAGAGTACAACAGAGATATTCAATCTTACTCCAGAGAGTGGAGACATATTTGAGATTATTAACTTATCGGAAATTAGGTAGCCAGTGAAATATCCGGATCGGATGTTTAGTAGATCCATTTTTATACACGAATAATAGCGCATAATTAACGGAAAAGACTTTTATGCCGGCTAATCCTAAGTATCTCAGCAATCCATGGAAACGCTTCTCCAAATTAATGGCGGCTATATTCGGGGGCCTTTTTGTGACAGGCTTCTTACACGCAGCCATTGGAAAGCATGTAGCTGATCCTCTAGATGTGACTATGTCCACTCAGTACACCTTGTTTTTTGTTTGGATCGGCTTTATGGTTTTAGCCTATGTTATAAAAAAAGCGTGGCATGTTTGGGCTTTGTATGTCGGGTTGAGTTTGCTCTTTTTTCTCATCGCTTATTTGTAGGCTCATGAAGTTAAAAGGACCGGGTAAGCAGACATTCAATGTGCTTTTTCACACCCATACTGTTTCCGGTATTGTAATCAGCTTTGCCTTGTTTGTCATCTTTTATGCCGGTGCCTGGGCACTGTTCCGGTATGATTTAGCTACATGGGAAAATCCTTACCTAAGGCAGAAGATCAACCCGGATTTTTCCTATGAAAAGGCAATTACCCTGGTAGATAGTATTTATGATCTCGATTGGTACCGAGGGGTCTCTCTCGAGCTGCCTAAAAAGTCCATGCCGTATTTCCGTATGGTAAGCCAGGTTTCCGAAACGGATAGTACTTCTAGAACGCTTAGGGCGTATGTTGAAACTTTTAGCTATGAGATTAGCGAAGATGTAAAACTGAAAACTACTGCGAGCGAGACCATTTATCATCTTCACTACTTTGATCAGATACCTGTTCCAAGACTAGGCCGCACTCTCTCTAGTGCGGTAGCACTGTTTTTTCTATTTGCAATTGTGACAGGTGTCATCATCCATTGGAAAAACCTACTTACCAAGTTTTATGCGTTCGTCACCGAAGGTAAATGGAAGATGATCTGGACGAATATGCATACCGTGTTTGGAGTCATCGGTCTGCCTTTTCAGGTGATGTACGCGGTTACTGGTGCGTTTTTCGGCCTATTGTTTGCCATTGCCCCTAGCCTTCTGCTAGTGCATGATGGTGATACCGGATTGATCAATAAAGTTCGTTTCCCCGAGCAGCAATTGCAGTTGAACCCGGAAGCAGCTTATAGCGATAACCTAACATTTACGGAGTCCTTAATGCGATTGAAGGAGGAATATCCCGATATTGAAATGCAGTATGCCACCATCAAAAACTACCAAAAAGAAGATGCCATCATCACTTTTCGAGCACAAGAAGATAAAAACCTAGGTACTAGAGGTAGGATAACCATGCGCATGAAGGATGGAAGAGTTTTAAAAGAATACTCGGTAGATCCTACCAATAAACCTTATCACAATCACGTACAGGACTGGATCAGACGATTACACTATGCTGAATTTGGCGGCTTTCTTATCCGTCTTCTTTTTTTCTTACTAGCCATGTTTACGTGCTTGATGATTATTGCTGGAGTGCTGATCTGGCGTTACGCGAGAGATAACAAGCGATATACCTATGAGCAACGTCTTTTTCATCACCGAGTCACGAAGATCTATTTAGCCATTTGCTTTAGTATGTTTCCTGCCGTAGCTATCATTTATCTGGCTGAGAAGCTAGTGCCGCTTGTATTGGAGAATCGCGTGGCGATCATTAATCAAACATTCTTTTTTGCTTGGCTATTTTTAACGGTAGTAGGTTGCTTTTGGAATAGCTACACCCGGCAAAACAAGAATTATCTGATTTTGGGAAGTACACTCGTTCTGTGCCTCCCGCTTGCCAATGGCCTCTCTACCGGCTTATGGCCCTGGGTGGCGTGGAGTAACTTTCCCGAGATTGCAATTGTCGATATATCCTGGCTATTTATGGGGGTAATTACCTTATTTGTAGCAATTAAGTTGCTAAAAGTAAAAGCCACTGATAAGCCTAGTAAAGATGATAGATTCCAGGTAAGATCAAACGGAAAAGCAATGTTGCAGGCTCCAGGGATAAGCATCTAGAAACAACGCAACTAAAAATGCTAGTGATGTAATTACCTACTATTCGCGTTTTCTAAAGAATGAAAGCCCCACAAACTAAAAATCAACACATAGAACGATTTCAGCGGGAGATCTTAGAAAATCCCCATATGCAATATCGGATTATCCTCAAAGCTCTTAAGGCAACTCAGTCCCCTCAACTTAAATCCAGCATTAGGCAATTTTGCTAGCAGACTTTCATTGAGTGATTATGCTTAGTTAAGTCATATAACCCTGACTGCAACAAGGTAGGAGGCTACTCACTTTGAGTCAGTAGTAAAAAATTTAATCAAGATACTCCCTCAACTCAGGCGTAAACACTCGCTAACTAGCGAGCAATTGTAATACCAATGAGATTTGTTGGGGGCTTCTAGTTTATGATTACAGGACCTCTCGTTGATGGCAACAACATGTACCTAAAATACTGGTCCGAACCCATAGCCCCTGATTTTTCCAATGCTGCGGAGCTAGAGTTTAAGGTATTTGTAACGGATGTTAATAACCCCACTCAACCCAGATTAATTGATGAGATACCTGGTGTAACTACTGCTACCCTCCAGACTACTGGCATGTTTATTCGGGATAACCTCATTTATTTTCCAGTAAACAATGCAGAATTTAACGGTTACTACACAATTGATAGGAACACGGACGAAGTACAAATAGCTATAAGTACTCCTGGTGTTGTTTCGCAAGGTATTCTGATATTGCAAGAGTAATTTCATTGGGCACTAGGAGGAGAACTCATCATCATTGAGATGAAAACTCGCGGGCAGTCGGATCCCGTACTTCTCCGTAGCGAAAGCTACTGATTTTTCAGCGAAAACGATGTCTTCTAACGAGCAGCCCTACCGCAAGGCATTGAGCTAAATTTTCAATAATCAGAGTGAAAATACGTAGTGCCGCTGGACGGTGACGCTAAAGTACTGCGGTTTGGTTAATTCTAAACCGAAACCTACATTTGTGGTTTATAAGTAGTCTAAATAGTTAAAATACTTACAATCCAGACCCGTAATGTAGGTTCCCTTCTTTAATGAGTAATGTTTCTAAGTAAGAGAAAACATAAGATAGATGATCCGGACTTTAGAACTCTGGCGGGTTTTGAGATAGTATATAATTTACACTGGAAAACGCTTTATCGGCTGTGTAGAAGCTATACCAACGATCCTGAAAGTTCGAAAGAGCTAGTTCAAGAAATTTTTGAATCGCTGTGGAAGAACCGAAATAAGCTAGTTATTGATAAATCAATTGAGCATTATTTGATCAAATCAGCTAAGTTGAAAGCTTTTCAATTTTTAAGGAATAAAACCTCAAGAAAAGAGAAACTCAAAACTGAATTTATTGAACATCGGCAAGAGGGCAACGATACCGAAAATCAAGTTAATTTGAACGTACTTACCCAGCGGGTGACTTCATTAGTTAATCTTTTACCTGATCAAGCAAAACGAGTATATGTACTCAGCCGCGAAAAAGGATTGAATAATAAAGAAATTGCCGCAAAGCTTTGTATTAGCCCCAAAACAGTAGAAAACCATCTGACTAAATCCCTCAATTTCCTTAGAGAAAATCTTCCCGAATACAAAAAGATGAATTCGCACTAGGGGTACTTACCTAGTTAGGGAACTGTACTAATTGAAGACATAAAAGCCAATTAGTGTGGTTACTAAAGAATTAATCGAAAAGTATCATTTAGGGCTTTGTAGCCCCGAAGAAAAAAAAGCCGTTGAAGCCTGGCTAAACAGTGCCGAACATCAAGTGGATCTTACTCCCGAAAAGGATGATGAGCAGGTACGCCAGCAAATTTGGCAAGCACTCCGCCCAACGATTACTCAGACGAGGGAAGTCCGAAATATCCCACTGTATAAAAGACTGATGCGCTATGCCGCCGCGGCAATTATTCTATGCACGCTGGGCATATCAGCCTACTATTTTCTGGGTAACTCTACGCTGGAAAGAAGTCATGAAATTATCTCGTTCGATGACTATAAACCTATCAGTACCCAACGTGGCGAAAAAAGAACAGTGACCCTTTCCGATGGCTCTACCATTCGTATGAATTATGAAACGGAGATCCGAGCCCCCCAGCAGTTTGAAGGTAGTGAACGAATTGTCTACTTGACAGGCCACGCCCACTTTAATATAGCCCACAACCCGGAGAAGCCCTTTATCATCTATACCGAAGATACCAAAACCCAGGTGCTAGGTACCTCCTTTGATGTACGAACTTTTCCCAATTCCGAGAAAACCGAAGTGGTAGTATCCAGCGGAAAAGTTGAGTTTTCGTCGAAGGAAGATACCCAAAACAAGGTGCTGCTTACTGTTAACGACCGGGCACTGCTGCTACCGGGCGAAAAGATTAGCGTCAGTGAAGTATTCGCCGCTGACTACACTGCCTGGAAAGATAACCGCTTGGTATTTGAAGATGCTTCTTTGGAAGAAATTGTATTAGTGCTAGAGCGCTGGTACGATATTGATATTACGGTTCGGAATACCAAACTACTTGGTAACCGCTATACTTTTGCGTACGACAATCCACCCTTACCGACCCTACTGGAACGAATGAGTTTCGTAGCCAAGTTTGAATACACTATTGAGGGCAAGCAAGTAACGATCTACTAAGCATGCGTATTATCAAACTTCATGGCGTAGGAAGACTGCTTGGACTGATGGTATCTTGCCTGATTTACGGGCAAGTCGCTCTTGGTCAAAGCAGTATTCTAGATCAGAAAATCAACCTGAGCGTCAAGGATGCATCCGTTACTGAAGTGATGCGGCTGCTTCGGAAGGAGACTGGTTACTTTTTTAATTACGCCAACTCCGACCTACCGACCGAACGGAGAATCACCAAAGTGTATAAAAACGAAAGCTTGCGAAAGCTGTTAAGGGATGTTTGGGGCAGCGAAGCTATTAACCTGAAGGTAGTAGGAAAGACCATTGATATTCGAAGTGAGAATCGGAAGCCCCGAGGAAAACCTGGAAATATTGAGGGCCAGGTGCTCGATGCTACGGGGAAACCACTCGCCTACGCTACGGTAGGTCTGAAGGGAACCAACCTAGGGGTGCTGACTGATACAGCAGGTTACTTCAGCTGGCCCACAGTAGCGGCCGGTACCCAATCCCTAGTGATCTCGTCAATGGGATACGCTCCGCAGGAAGTGGAAGTCAATATACCCGATGGTCAGACTATTCATGTGGAGATTAGCCTTACTGAAGCGGCCAATGAACTAGATGAAGTCATCGTCGAGGGAAAAACTCTGAATCAGCTAAAAATGGAGGAGCCTATCAAAGTGGAGGTGATAGATATAAAAAAGCTACAGACAAAATCGCTTAGTCTACCACAGGTAATTAACCAAAGTCCTGGAGTCAAGATACGTCAAGCTGGAGGAGTTGGAAGTGCAACTATAATTAATATAAATGGACTTCAAGGAAATGCGATTCGGTTTTTTAGAGATGGGATTCCGTTGGATTATTTAGGTAGGGCTTTTGCTTTGAATCTTGTTCCTGTCGACCAGCTTGATAATATTGAGATATATAAAGGGGTCTTACCTGCCGAATTAGGAGTTGATGCCTTGGGAGGCGCATTGAATCTAACAAGCAGAAAGGACTTTAGTAACAACCTTGACCTTGCTTACACCATAGGTTCATTTAATACCCATCAAATCAATGTCAACGGATATCTTGATATTCCTAATAGTAAGCTTTTTGTTTCTCTCGCCTCATACTATTTATATTCTGATAATAATTACAAAGTAACTGTTCCAATTGCTGATGAAGAAACGGCCAATTTGGTTGATACCGAAGTGGAGCGGTTTCACGATGGAATTGAAACTTATTTTGCCGAGACAAAAGTTGGCCTTCGAGACTTTAAATATGGAGACTTATTAGTGTTTGGGTACTCTCATTTTGACTTGGAAAAAGAGCGTCAAAATGGTTTGCAATTGGATCCAAACTCCGCTTTAGGAGAGGTAATGGATTTTGAAACCTCTAATGTTTTGTCATTAAGGTATAAATTAAACAAAGGGAAGTTTTCAACGGATGTCTTTGGGGCATATAGTAACCAAAACACCCTTTTTGTTGATGATCCGGAATCACGATGGAATTGGTTAGGGGAACGAATTCCATTGAGAAACCAAGGTGGGGAAAGCAGTCCTTTTTCAAGATATTACAGAGATTTAAATTTTAAAACTTGGACTGCTCGAATTAATGCTGGTTACAAATTATCGGAAAACCATCAATTGGTGTTCAACCATAATTTAATTTCTAAAGATAGAATTGGTTCGGATACACTTGAAATCATCTTTGGAACCGACATAGATCCCTTAACCTTTCCAACAAATTATACCCGACACATTTCAGGATTAGGTTTAACCTCATCATTATGGAAAAATAAAATCCAAAATGTACTTACAGTTAAGCAATTTCATTTGAATACATCTACTACACAAGCAGGTTTGGTCGCTGATGATGATCCTATTGTAGTAAATAAAACAAGCCACGGAATTGGTAACTCAACAAAATTTAGTTTAAATAAAAAT